>NZ_CP075587.1:1200000-1879229 GCF_019453995.1 Candidatus Rhabdochlamydia oedothoracis
TTTTCTGAAATTTTTGTATATCGAGTTAATCTACCACACTGCTCTTCTAATTGAGTAATCTTGCTCTCTTTTTCTTTTAAAGACTTATTACATATCTGATTTTCTTCTATGCAATGATCATTTGTAGTTCTTAATTCTAAAGCTATTTCTTCTAGATAAGTGTAAGTCGAACGAAGATCATCATACATTTTTTCTCCCTGTAATGTTATCTCTATACATTTAGATCTCTCATTTTTCAAATCCTTGATATTTGAATCAATCAAACGTCTAATCTCTTTGTCCTTAGTTGATGTTATGTTACGTTTTTCTTCTTCACAAGTAACTAAGGAGTTTTTACGAGTATTTCTTTCAAGGGTTAGATCATCAAATGGTATATCAATAGATCTTGTATGTCTTGCATGAAATTGAGTTCGTTCAAGTGTTATTGGTTCTGTTGTTGTACACTGCTTTTCTAATTGAGCAATCTTGCTCTCTTTTTTTTTTAAAGACTTATTACATATCTGATTTTCTTTTATGCAACGATTGTTTTTAATTATTAATTCTAAATAAGCTATTTCTTCTACAGTGTAATTCGAAAGAAGATCATTATACTTTTTTTTTCCCTGTAATGTTATCTCTGTACATTTAGATCTCTCATCTTTCAAATCCTTGATATTTGAATCAATCAAACGTCTAATCTCTTTGTCCTTAGTTGATGTTATATTACGTTTTTCTTCTTCACAAATAACTAAGGGGTTTTTACGAGTATTTCTTTCAGAAGATCTTGTATGTCTTGCATGAATACGCTTTGACCGTGGAATATTTCCATATTTTGGATCTGTAAACCCATTTCCAACTTTCACCTTAGCCACTCTATCTACTTTTCGATTTGAAGAAAATATATTGGTAGCATTCATTGGAGATTCATTTGAAAATGCCTCTATAGAATTTATTAGACTATCATCAGGGAAGGGACCTCGAAAAGATCTATCTGCTTTTCGATTTGAAGGAGACATATTGGTAGCATTCATTGGAGATTCATTAGGCAAGGGACCTCGAAAAGATCTATCAAAATATATACTAGTATTACTTTCTGTATTAAAAGATCCATTGATTGCTATACTTGAATTTATAAAGCTCATTTTTATTTCCTAATATTAAATTATTCAACTTTTTAAAAAACAAAAACACGAATACTTATTTGTTGCAAAATTTCGCGAAAATAAATAACCTAAATAACGCTGAAGTTATTCTTTTATGAAAAGTATATTATCTTGAATTTTATGCATACATCATTTTAAGTCTCATAAAGATTAGCATACATTTGTTCTCCCTTGAATGTTATCTGTGTATACTGAAATGCATTAGAAAAAAGACTTTTCAAACACTAAATTCATTGAAATTTTCTAATGGATTGAGATATGAGTTTTGCTCATATGCAACTAAAAGCGAACTTTTTAACAAGAAACTAAAAAGACATCCTCAAGGCTCGTCATCGCCATGAACGGAATAAAAGGCTATGCGATAGAATCAAATCTATTTTATTGTTAGATGAAGGGTGGGGACATACCCACAAGTAGCACATGCTTTAATCCTAGATGAGGACATGCCGGCTCAATCAAGGCCAACTTAAACAACTAAAAATCTATGTAAAAGAAGAAGCTCCCAGTTCAGCTAAACAAGTTGTCAATTTTGCCAAAGACCAATTTGGAATATGTTATACGCCATCAGCTATGGTTTCTTTATTGCATCGGTTAAACTTTACCTATAAAAAGCCTTAGAGCCTGTTTAAAATCTTTTCAAAAGTAGAGCAATAAAAGCAAGAACCACCATATTCAGGCTTGTATGTAGTTTTATTTCGCAATTTTTCCATAGCCTGCGACATTTTTCTATCCACGCAAAAGTCGGAAAGAGAAAACAAGCTGTGTAATTATTGATGCTCAAAGTGTTAAAAATACTGATACAGCGGAGAAGAAAGGATATGATGCAGGAAAAAAAATATCAGGAATAAAAAGACATATAGTAGTCGATTCCCAAGGGCTTCCTCATGCGATTCACATTACCACCGCTAATATCACTGACAGAAATGGGTGTATATAGTGCCGATTCAAACGGCTAGCTTAATGGGATTTAAGTCAACGACTTGAAACTTGTCGTTTATCCTACATTTCAAAATATCTGTTATTTTCGGTATCTCTTCTAAGAAGAATCCTCTAATTGCCTGAAAAAAAGTCACCGACGTTTCGTAATATCGATTGTATACCTTCTTTTCCTTTAAGATCTTCCACAAGCGTTCAATAGGATTCAAATTCGGCGAATAAGGAGGGAGATAGTGCACTTTAATCCTAGAAGACATCAGAAACTCTTCTAGTTTCTTATTTTTGTTTGATCTTGCATTATCCAAAATTACATGAATAATTCGAGCCTCTGTCTGTTTTTCTAGCTTCTTGAAAAAATCGAGCATTGCATCGGCATCAACTGTCTTATATTCCTCTGTAAAAATCTTCATTCCTGTCAGGCAAAGAGCTCCAGCAAAATGCAATCGCAATTGTTTCCCGGATGTCTGCAAAGTCTTTTGAACGCCTTTTTTGATCCATCCACATACGGCTTGGGACTGATGTTCAGGATGCACAGCATCTATGAAATAGATCTCTTCATCAGGGTTTAAGGTCTCCTTTAAAGCCCTATATTGTTCTATGAAAATTCGTTGTTTTTCAGGATCTAATTTCCCAGGAATCTTTTTAGGACGTTTATAAACAAATCCGTGCTGTATGAGCCAATCTGTCATGCCACTTCGGGAATATTTTATCCCATATTGCTCATGCACATAAGCTATGATCCCTTTGACTTTAAGATAGGTCTTTTCATGTAGGTTTTAGTAGAGACTCTTTTTGGTCTTGTGAAAGTTTTGATTTGCTACCGCCTCGAGGGCTACTTCCAGTTTTATTTTCGGAATCATATTCTCTGAGGTATTTCTGAACAGTGATAGGGCTTATCCGGAGTGTTTTAGCAAGATTTTTTGTTGAGATACCCTCATCATAGCCCAAAATTACACAAAGCCTATTCCGTTCAGAATAGTCTTTTGGATGCTTTAACTTGTGTTCTAAGTCAGCTCTCTGGCTAGGGATCAGTTTTTTCATACTCAATAGCTTAACACAAAACAAAATATTTTTCTATACGATTGAATCGGAACCACTATAGAAGCATTTTCACTACATAAAAACAATTTGTTCGGTGTAAAAAGTGTTTTAGCATATGAAGGATATTCTGGAGAAAAATTTGCAAAGAGCGTGCAGGAGATATGATGGGTTGTAGAGCGTTCTTTTGCGTGGATAGAAAAATGTCGCAGGCTATGGAAAAATTGCGAAAGAAAGCACATACAAGCCTGAATATGGTGGTTCTCGCTTTTATTGCTCTACTTTTGAAAAGATTTTAAACAGGATCTAAGTAATTTTTCCTTTCCCTCCATTTAGGAAAGAAGTATAGCAAAAATCTAATTACACAAGAAGTCCAATTTTAGGTTTTTTAACCTCAATTAGTATTAGTTATTTATAATTATTAACTTAGAAATATTTCTTGTGTAGAGTAATTGGGGATTATTTATTGACTAAAACCCAAAACTGAGGTCTGAAAGGATGTGTAGGAATTAGTAAATGTGTAAAAAATGTATACAAGTTCCTTTAAGCAGTTTATGGACAATGTTGTGTAAACTCGCGAGGTAAATGAAAATACACATCCTCTACTGTATAGATAATATCTTCAATCTCTTTGACTCCATACTCTTGTAGTTTCTTAATACATCTTTGCACAACATCTTCAGGTGTAGATGCTCCTGCTGTCAAACCTAGCACTTCAACTCCTTTTAGCCATTTAGGATCGATCTCATGTTCTGTATTGATTAGATAAGAGGGTACATTGCGCAAATGCGCTACTTCACATAATCTATTGGAATTAGAACTTCTAGGATCTCCTACTACTAGAATAAGATCTGAGCAATCCACAATACTACGCAAGGCCATCTGGCGATTGGTTGTAGCGTAGCAAATAGAAGAACTGGGCAGTGTTTCAATATGAGGGTATTTAGCAATTAGCGCTTGTGTTACTTCTTTCACATCATCTAAGCTCAATGTGGTTTGTGTGGTATAAAATAAAGGCTCATGGGAAAAACATAAGTTTTCTACATCTAATAGAGATTCCACAACAGTTGTCACTTCAGGAGCTTCTCCTGAGGTACCTATAGTCTCAACGTGATTGCGGTGACCAATTAAAATGATCTGATAGCCTTTTTGCGCGTATCTTTTTACAGCCGAATGCACTTTTGTAACCAAGCCACATGTAGCATCGATTTCTATTAGATTCCTTTTTTTAGCCTGGGCGCGCACTTCAGGAGTAACTCCATGTGCAGAATAGATCAAATAAGAACCACAAGGCACTAGCTCTAGATCTTCAATAAACACAGCACCTTGTTTTTCAAGACTCTCAATTACATGCTTATTGTGAACAATCTCATGCTTTACATAGATAGGAGCACCCCACATCTTCAGTGCCTTTTCTACCGTTTCAATGGCTCGCACAACCCCTGCGCAAAACCCTCGAGGCTTAGAAAGTAGTAGTTTCATATTATCCTTATTCTTTTACAGGTAACGCTTCTAAATGCGTGCATTCTTGATCCACAATTGCTGTTACGCTTAAATCAGACCATACGTTCAAACTGGTCTCTATCATATCTATAAAGGCATAAAAAGGTAAAATAAGACCCAGTGTGTTAAGAGGCACATCCATTCCTATTAAAAACATACTTGTTAGAAAGAAGCACCCCATAGGAACTCCTGCATTTCCAATTGACGCAAGAGTTGACAACACAACCCATATCCCTAAATCCAATAAACCAAAAACATGTCCGTGAATAGTCGAACAGAAAAGCACCGTGATTAAGATAAAAGCAGCGCATCCATTCATATTAATAATCGTGCATAAAGGAAGAGAAAAATGCGCAACTTTAGGATGGATTCCAGCTTCTTTTTCCGCACATTTTAAAGTAACTGGTAAAGTTGCATTGGAAGACTTAGAAAAAAAAGCAAGACTTAAAGCCGTAAAAGAGGCTTTTGCTAACTTTACAGGGGAAATTCCTTTGTATTTTAACAATAAAGGCAAGATTACAAACCCTTGCACAAGATTAGCGCTAACAACTGTTAATAAATACAATCCTAAATGTTTAAAACTATTGGTATGACTAAGATCTTTAAACATAAGAGCTGTAAAGGCCCATGTTCCTAAAGGAATAAGATGGGCAATCCCTTCAGTAACCTTTAAAATGAGTTTAAAAAGCGAAGAGAAAATTTGATGCACAGAAATTCGGTTGTCTTCGGGTAAATATGTAGCCGCAATTCCCATAATAAATCCAATAAAGGCCGTGCCTATTACATTATTCTCTAGAAAGACCTGTACAATGTTACTAGGTACAATTTTCCATAAAAAAGACAGGTAAGTATCTGTAGGTGCTTTAGTGATCTGAACCGCCTCTGCTGCACTTATTTTAGCACTAGGCTGCATGATAAAGAAAAGTAAAAGGCCGACAGCTGCTGCGATAACTGTTGTAAGTAGTGTGTATGTAAATACCCTTTTACCAAGATTGCTTATTTCTAACTGGCTTTTCATTCCAGAAAGCGTAGAGGTAATCGACAGGAAGATAATGGGAATACTCAATAGCTTCAAAAAATTCATAAATAGAGCAGCTGTGATTTCCGCTCCCTTTAGAAGTAATTCTTGTCCAAAAAAACCTGTAATAATCCCCAGGAAGATGGCTCCTAATAAAAATAATAAAGATTTCTTGTTTTGCATAGTTTTTTTTAATAAAAGTGCTAGATCGAGAATAGTAAAAAGGATTGGCTAATTTAGTAACAACAAGAAATCTTTTTCATGCTACAAAAGTATTACCTTAATGGTTTTTTGTCAAATGTCCACAAACCTTATGGCTCAAAAACAATGATTTAAGTTCTATGAAAAAAACCTAATTTAATCTATCATCTTCTTGATTTATTCATCTATGTCTAACCCTTTATTAACCATAAAAAATCTTTCATGTGGAAAAGCATTCTTTTAATTTCCAGATTTTCTTGGTCTTCTCATTCAGCTATCTCAAAAAATAATGTGACTATAAATCCCCTTAATTGCATTAAAAACCTGATACAAGAGCTTTCCTGTTCCCCAAAAGAGACTCCATCTATTTTAAAAAGAAAAGTTACAGCAGAATCTTGGTCTTCTATAATGTGGGAAAACTTACTCTATTTGTTTTTTTCATTAAGAATGAAATTTCTACCTCCTCCTACAAGCAATATTTCTCAACTTAAAAACCTACTTACTCAAGAACAAGTTGAGAAAAAAATATTTGTTGAATACGTCTCTAATGTATTTGGTAAAAGACTGATACAAACGATTCAAAAGGCTATTGACTCTTTACCTAATTTTATTAAGAAGAAGGATCTTTGGCATATATTTGGAATGATTGGACACGCTCTAACTACAAACGATTTAACAGACTTGCTAAAGAGAGTAAATAATGGAGAGATCCCCTTAAAACTTTCTCGAAGCATGTCTACCGATCTTAGTGAGTTGTCTTCTGAAGATATGGAAAAATTAGTCGGTTTTTATCGTAACCCTTTGGAACATCTGCTGCCAAATGAAAAAAAAATATTATGGGAAGAGCTTGAAAAAAGCGGTATACCGCTAAACAATAGAGTTTTAGCCAATGAACAATATGAATATCATATACGTAAATTAACCGAAAATTTAGAAAAAGAAGAACAATGTATAGAAGCGGATTTAAAACTTCTTCCTTTTGCCATTTCTGAGCAATTAGCTAGAATTGTGGCCTATGCACAACCTGATGCTATTTGTAAAAACATGGTAATTCCCATTCCTATTTTTACTGATAAGCAAGATATTGTCTATTATCAGCTTAATAATCACATTAACCAAAAAGGTTTGCACTGCTACTTGTTTACCCCATTAAAAGGTGATTTTCCGGCACAATTGGTTTTTAGGGGCACAGATGATGTAGAAAGTCTTTCTAGAGACATTTTAGATCCAAATGGGATCGGAAAAACCGTTTTTGATGAATGCAAAAACCAAATAGCTGCAATGGTAGAAGCCTATTTTAAAACAACCAAAAGCCCTGCTTTAGAAATCACAGGCCATTCCTTAGGAGGTTTAGATGCGCAACGCGCTATGATTCTTTGTTTAGAGAGGTTTAATCAAGAAAATAATAACGGGCCCTTTTCCCTTCTATCTCGTATTAATTGCTTTACATTTTGCTCTCCTAAATTAGATCTAGATACAATCAAATCATGGGAAGAGCAGATAGATATGCTTAAAAGCCATCTTTCTCCACCTCAAATTAGCCTTAACTTTTGCTACCATAAAAGTGACTTATTAACTCAAGCAGGTTTTAAAAACTTATATATTAAGGAAAACTTAAGCTTTTTACAAGAGAACTACTTACAGGTAACCTCTGACTCAGGAATTCTTGCTACAAATACACATCACAGAGAGCCGTTTTTCAAAGGCGGTAAATTTTATCCAACCCAAGATAATCGTAAGTACATCCATTATAACAGTGCAGATCTTGCTTATTTAGAAGAAAAAATGGACGCTTTACAAGAGGTCATGGGAAAAGAATCCAAGATTAATCTTTCCAAAAAAGATTTAGAAATTATTGAATTATCCAAGAATAAACTAATTGAAATGAAAAAAAACAAAAAAGAAATACAAGCTTATCAAGAAGGCTATTCATCTGATTCCTCTTGGGGAATCTTTCTTATTTACAAATTGCTCATAGCTCCTGGACAGAGGGTTTTTCATTGGATGAACCTATCTTGAATTAAATTTACTGTTTTAAAGATACTTGCCGACTTAAGAAATTCATCCAATATCCCAGTAGTCCAAACATTAATAGTCCGTTCCAATATATTGCCTTTCTTTCCCAGCGCACTGTAAGACGACGGAAGCATGTCTTTAACCAAGAAATCGTTCTCTCAATGACCCAACGTTGCTTTTCAAGGTAGCAAATGCCTTTTATCTTATATCCCTTAGTGTTTCTTTTCCGAGCTATCAGAGGAAAAACCTCATGGGAAAGAACATCGATACGTGTTTGCTCTGAGTCATAACCTTTATCTGCTTCAAGTATGGGTACTTTTCCCTGATTCCATGCTTTTTTAATGAAGGGAATGACTTTCCTAAGCAGAGGGATCACTTGTTTTTTCTCATCCCCGGATGCTGATGTAAAAGTGATTGCAAGAGGCTTTCCTGATTTTTCTACCAGTAAATGCGATGTCACGCCTTTACCTTTGTAGCCATAATCAACTTGCTCTCCTCCTCCGCGTCCGCTGGAAAAAAAAACCATCTACAGAGAGTCTCTGGGCATCAATACACCCCAGCTGTTCGGCAAGCTTAAGTAGCTCTTCTAAAAATTGATCTAAAATCCAGCAGATTGCATTCTTCCAAGCCATGCGTGTGCTGTTGAGGGATGAGAAAACTCCTTGTTTCTAGGTGCATCTTTCCAAGGAGCTCCTGTCCGAAGCACCCAGAAAATAGTATTCACTACAGGTCTCCATGGCGCTAATTTTCTTCCATAATGGTTACGATTTACCCATTTTTCCATTTGAGGTTCGAGTATTTTAAACTGTTCTTCATTTAATCCTTGCTTGCTCATGTCATCTGTCTTTAGTTAAAAAATAAAAAGATCTGGTATCATAGCGAAAATTTATATTCAATTCAAGATAGGTTCATGAACTCTCATTATATTAAAGTTTAATATCTTGTTTACAATCAAATTAATTATTTAAATTTATTATTATTTCCATAACTGATATAATGTGTTTTTAATTAATTTTTTATAGACTTATGGGAAATATTAGTTTTTGGTTTTTTTCTAAGCTACCCAACCAACTCCCCAAAACCCCTCGGTTTATAAGTAGTTGTGCACAAAGTCCTCTTGCAAGGCCTGTGCTTACTTCGATCCAAAGTATAATAACAATACTTGGCCAACAAAAATCTTCCTTTACTAGAAAAGTAAAAGCTACAACGAAGCCTATTGGCACTTTTCTATGGAGAAGTTTTTATTCTCGTTTGTGTAGAGTATTAAAAAAAATAGGATTACTTTCTTCTTTCTTATCTATCTTTAAAGATGCAAAAATCATTTGCAAAGCATTTCCACCACCATATGAAAAAAAGCAAAAACCTTCATGTATGAATCTTTCTATTATTCCTGAAGAATCAGAACCACTAGATTTTGTGACAAAAGCTTTTTGTGTCTCCTCACAAATAGCTCATTCAGAAATCCTTCCAAAACAAACAAAAGAGTTAGTGTTTTACTTTCCTAAGGCATCTGTGTCCTATCCTATGAATGAAGAAACTCGACCATTGCAATTACAAACCCCTAATCTTCAAAAAGCGCAAGTTTCTTATTTTCCTTTGCCTGTTATTCATATCAGTCAAGAAACCTTTTATGAAAATATAGAAATACTTTCTCCTTTAAACCCTCTTATAAAAGCTCAGAAAGCACAAATCACTTACACTCCTTGGCCTACTATTCATGAAGAATCTGTGCTTAGTACCTTGCTCCAAAAATCACAGGTTACAAAAGAAGAATTCTTTGGAGCAGCTTCTGAGTTATTTGAAAAAGAGCTTATAGAGAGAATGCAGTCTTGGGAACAAGTCTCTTTACCAGAGAATCTAACACAGCCGGATCTTTTACATGCATTTGCCTTAATGGGTCATGGAATAACTACTGATAATTTAAATCAGTTGTTAATAAGGGTTAATCAAGGTGAAGTTTATTTACAGTTATCTAAAAAAGCAGAAGATCTCTCTCAGTTATCTACTCAGGATATAAAGAAGCTAGTGGATTTTTTCCGTAACCCACTAGAACATTTATTGCCGGGGGAAGCAAAGATTTTATGGGAAGAATTGGAAAAAGTATTAGGCCAACTTCCCAAGGATTTTAATAGTAAACGTGTAGCCTATACGAAATATGAATACCACATACATAGGTTAGCTGAGGAAGCTAAAAGTTTTATAGAAGAGGAAAAAAAACTTCTTTTCTTGGCCTCTTCTGAACAGATAGCTAAGTTTGCAGGTTATGCCAAGCCCGATACTATTTGTAAAAACATGATCATCCCTATTCTTACTAAAAAACATGGTCTTATCTACCATAAACTAGAAGATCATATTAATGAAAAGGGCTTGCATTGCTATTTATTTAATCCTATAAATAAAGAGCTATCTCTTCCAGCTCAATTGATTTTTAGAGGAACTGATGGCATAGAAAGTATGAAACGCGACATCTTAGACACTAATGGTATTGGAAAAACCGTTTTTGATACCCATAAAGAAAAAATAGCTACAATGATAAATAGCTATTGCAAAGCAACAGAAAAGCCAGCTTTAGAAATCTGTGGGCATTCTTTAGGTGCAATAGATGCACAAAGGGCTTTGGCTTTTTGTGTAGAGCTTTTTAACGAAAAAGTTAGGTATCCTCCTATTTCTAAATTATCCCATATCTCTTGTTCTGCATTTTGCTCCCCTAAACTAGATGATCTTACAATTGATCAATGGGAAAAAGAAGTAAATAAACTTAAGAGTTCTGCGTTAGAGCTTGAGCTTAACTTTGCCTATCACGAAAAAGATATAGTGACATGGGTGGGCTATAAAAATTTATTCATACCAGAGGATTTAACAACTCAGGCAAATTTACAAGCAAATTACTTACATGTTACTTCACCTTCTGGTCTTTTAACAACCATACACCACAGAATACCATTCTTCAACGGTGCACGATTTGATTCAACCATCGACAATCGTAAATATGATTTTTACACAAAAACAAAATTAGCTGAGCTGAAAACAAAACAAGCTGAATTAGAAAAATTGAAGAATGAGGTACTTGTCTTTCTTGATACAGAAAAAGATCGAAACAATAATCCATCAATAGACTTAAACTCTCTTGAGAGACTAAATACAACCCTAGATTCTATCCATGCATCTGATGAAAATGAACCTTTTGTTATGATAGATTTTGGAGAAACCGAACAAGCTTTACAAGCTATAGAATTAAGTATGAATGAAGCATACTGTCTCAAAGAAAAAATCCATGTTAATCAAACAGGACTTTCTTCTAAAGATTCCTGGTTAATCTACCTTTTGGAAAAAGCGTTAATATCCCCTACTCAAACAACGGTTTCCTATTTGCTTTAAGGATTAATCGCCACATCTGCTGCACAACGAAATCCATAGGTTCCATTCATGGTTCCTGGGTTGTTTCTATGCCTATGAGAACATCTAAGGTCTTCTTTTAAACTCTTCCAGCACCCTCCACGCAGTACGCGATATACCCCTTGTGGTGGTCCTTGAGGATGATTTGGTTCTTGGATGGACAGATCGTAATACTGATAATCATACCAATCTTGACACCACTCGTAGACATTGCCTGCCATATCATATAGTCCGTATTCATTAGGAGGATAGCTAAGCATAGCTGTAGTATCGGAACTGAAGAAGTTAGCCTGTGTTCGATCTATATCTTGTCCTGTTGGATAAAGAAAATCTTCTTTTCCTCCATAAGAAGCAATTTCCCATTCAGCTTCGGTTGGAAGTCTTTTTCCTATCCATTTAGCATAAGCTATAGCTCCATACCACGTAATGCCTACTACAGGGTGTTTAGCATAACCTGATTCAATACTAAGTTTTCCTCCACTGCGTTTAATTCTAGATTCACGCAAACGGATGATATCATTATTTTGCCCATCTTTTTCTCCTCCCATCACTTCTAAAAAACGGGCAAATTGCTCATTTGTTATAGGATGAATATCTAAAGCAAAAGAATGCATGTGGATTGAATGTCGAGGATGTTCATCACGTGCACCTTGATTACTACCCCTCAAATAAACACCGGAGGGGATGATGACCATATTGGTTAAAATGGGTTGAATAGCTTTTTCTACTTGTGGTTTTGGTTTATAGGGAGAAACCGTCATTTCTGCTTGAAAAATAGCCCCGGGATCTGGTTCAAAAGAGGGTCTTGTGAGCTCTTGGGGATTTAAGATGGGTTTAGCGTGACAGGCTGTGGTAAAGGAAAATTTAGTCCCCATAATGTATTTTTCTGCTTGTAGTCTTTTTAAATGCGCTTCACAAGAGGAAAGAGCAGAAATATTGACCAGTTCGCTCATTTTTTCTTGAAGGGGCCCTAAACGCATTTCAGGCTCTGTTTGCAAGCAACTACAAATTAAAGCATCCCATTGCCATTTAAGATCAGAGATTTTTTGAGAAGGAAGATCGAAAAAACCTTCAGGAAACTTACGCATCAAAAGATAATATAATAACACGCCAAAAGCCCATACATCTGCTTTAGGCTGGCTTGTCCAATTAAATTGCCTTTTTTGCTCTGGAGATAAAAAGGGGAATTGTTCGACAAAAGAACGGTGGACTTCTTTAGCACAAGCTTCATCCCAAGGTCCTATTGCATAATTTTTACCATTTGTATCACAACCGATTTCTAGGCTGTAAAAAGAGCTCATTGCATGATAGATGCGACTCAAGACAGCAAGCGGTCCAATGATCTGTGATAAACCAAAATCTGTTATAATAGTTTCTGGTCCTTTAGAGGTATAACGAACTAAAATATTACTGAGTTTCAATGTTCCATGAGCAAGTGGTTTTTCTTGGATATGCGCATAATCAAGAGCAGAACTCACTTGTTGAGCAAAACAGAGAATGGTCTCTTCTGGCAAATCAGGAAATTTCTGTAAAAATTGCGATAGATTTAAGCTGGGTTGTTGATCTTCGTCTAAAATAGCTTCTATAATAATTGCATAGCGCTTATCTAAAAATAATGCGTTATAAATTTTTGCGATATGAGGATGATTTAAATGAGCTAGTTGAACAATGTGTGTTTCAAATCGGGTAATAAAATCGGCATCAGAAGAGAGCTCTTCGGGTAAAATTTTTACAATGTACTGCTTTTGCAATAAACGATGTTCTGCAAGATAGGTCTGTCCTAAGGCCCCTCGTCCCAAAGGTCTTAATAACTCATAATCCCCGAAGTGAGTCATTATCATAAATTATCTCTCCTTTGATTTTAGTTTTTTTAAAGAACACCTAAGAATTTTGCTAGATACCATGCAATAATCAACACAAATGCAGCAATACCAACCCATAGCAAATTGGGTAACCATTTAACCCCCCCACTCATACTACCGCGTACTTCTAAAGTTCCAATACCATAAGAAAATTCATGCTTCTCTGCTGGCATATGAAAAACTTGAGGATTTTGACGAATCATGTGCTCAATGTCTAATCCTAGAAACTGAGCATATTGCTTCATAAATCCTAAAGCGTATACTCCAGAGATATATTGGTCGATCTCTCCTTCTTCAATTGCTTCTAGATAACTAGAACGAATAGAGGTTGCATTCTCTGCTTCTTTCAATGATATATCCAATTCTTGGCGTTTAGCTTTAAAAAGCTCTCCTACACCTTTAAGTTCTGCACCCATACCTCTCCTTTAAAATTTCAAGCAATATCATGAATAATATTCCTATCTTAGGAAGCATCATAGCATTTTAATTGCAAATCTATCCTTGTTTTTTTTCAAAATCAATGTAAAATTACCATAATCTCATTATTTTTAGATTAAAATGACATTTCAAAAACGCTCTTGTTTTGTAACAACCATGGATCTTAAGCTGAAAGATCATCTGCGTGAAGATCTCATCGATCAAGGATTTACCCTGACTACACCTGCTTATACGTTTTTTTCAGCAAAAAAAAAAGGAATTAGTTGCACTTTGTACACATCTGGAAAACTGATGATACAAGGAAAAGAAATGGATGAGTTCATTAGATTTTATATTGAACCTCAAATCCTACAAACATTTACTTATTCAAATCCAGAGCCAACGGACACTTCAGAGAGAATTGGGGTAGACGAAGCTGGTAAAGGGGATTTTTTTGGTCCCTTATGTATTGCAGCGGTATACGCAGATAAGAAAAAAATCCAAGGCTTATTAGCCTTAAGGATACGAGATAGTAAAATACTTTCCGATCCTGCAGTGATAGCACTTGCCTCTAAAATCAAAACCATCTGCCCTCATACACTTGTCATTCTCAAACCTAAAACCTACAACCAGCTCTACGCTCGTTTTCAAAATCTTAATCGCCTATTGGCATGGGGGCATGCAACTGCTATTGCAGAGCTTGTGCAAAAAACACATTGTAAACAAGTGATTATTGACCAGTTTGCCAATGAAACAGTTATTTTAGACGCTATAAAACAAAAAAAACTCGACTTAGAATTGACACAACGTCATCGAGCTGAAAGTGATTTAGTCGTGGCTGCTGCTTCCATTTTAGCGCGAGCTGCCTTTTTACAAGGGCTTTATGATTTACGCCTATTTTATAAAATCCAGCTCCCTAAAGGGGCGTCTCAAGAAGTTATTCGAGTAGGAAAAGCCTTTTGTTCCAAGCATAGCAGCTATTTATTAGAAGAGGTAGCCAAACTGCATTTTAAAACTCTACAGGAAATTTTAGCGCATTAATTCGAAAGAATCGATAAAGGTCTTATAGCTTGCTTCATCATAATATTGCGCTTCACATTCCATTGCCATTAGATAAAAACTATTTTTTACCATCAAAGCTCTTCCCTTAAAATACATCCCTTCTTTACAGATAAACAAATCTAGTACGGTATGACCATTTACTAAAGAGAGCTCATGAGTAAGGCCTGGATTATGTTTAAGAAGACCTTCTACAAAGCCTTCTAAGTTTTTATTCGCATAGGTTTGATCCACAAAGTCTGGATATTGAGCAATTAACAATAAAAATGTGGTTTTTTGATCTATTGCAGAAATATAAGCGTCGTATTTTAAATCAAATCCTATTTCAGGAAGGCGTAATTTTTCTGATAAATGATCTGGGTATTTAGGAAATTTCATACAACATTCACCGTTGAGAGAACGAAACTCCTGCCAATGATTCTTTGCCTTACTAACTTCTTTGCTAAGAACCACTTCTTTAGCATCCAGAGAAAAAGATGTAAGCGCTAAGCCCAAAACACAGCAGAGGCCTCCTGTTTTTAAGATGGAATATAGTTTTCTCATAATCTAATCTCCTAATATATTTTAAGTCTTTGTAATAAACCAGCTGATCACTCCGCTCATCAATATAGATAAAATTGCCACTGCTATAATGGGAATGATGATATTTAAGAATCCTTTCCAAATGGAAAACCCTTGAACTTCCCTAAGACCCTGTATCAGAATAACAAAAGACCAAATAGCTGCAACCCACTGCCCTAACATAACTAGTAGAAACAGGCCTGTTTTATTTGCCAATGTGACCTCTGCAGGAAAATCCGAATAGAAAGCTTGTTCTTTAAATACGCCAATCAAAAGTAGCCATGCCAATATGTTGATTACTACCGGTAAATTCGACCAGGCAACAACACATCTAACTTGTTTAAAAGGAGCATTCCCTCCTATAAGGCGCGCACACCAATGTAAAATATAAGCGGTAATGGTAATAGATATTAAACCAAATACTATACCTAATAGCAAAGAGCCAAGCAATATAACCCATAAAGGATAGAGGGTAATTAAGGAGAACATCTTAGAAAAACTTAATGCTATAGTAATCCCATAAATCCAAGAAAGCCTGTTAAATCCATAGCTTGGATCCTTAGCTACAAGGGCTTGAATGGTTGCTCTGGGTTTGGTCCAAATATCGCGCCAAGGATGCATATTTACCCTCTTTATTTATCTTCATAATAAATTCAAAAATATAACTAATCAATAACAAACTATGAATGATTTTAATTTAATTAATAACTCGTTGCAAAACAACATAATAAAAAAGCCGTTATTTTTGTAAATAACGGCTTTCATAAATTACCTGTTTTTAAAAGATTATTTTTTAATTAATTATGCAGTCTATCTTCTTCTTCTAGAAGCCTTAAATCTTCTTCTATACTGCTATAATCCTCATCTTCGTCATCAAATTCGATTACGATATTTGAAGTATCTTGATTGGAATAAGCGAAAGAACTTGTAAGTAAAGCGCAAATGAATCCTAAGCGAAGTATCATATTATCCCCTAAAAGATGTTTGAAAACTCATCTTTACAAATTGGTCGATGATTTTCAATAGATCTCTTGCATAACTTTTAGATATACTAGTGCCGATTCAAACGGCTAGCTTAATGGGATTTAAGTCAACGACTTGAAACTTGTCGTTTATCCTATATTTTCGGTATCTCTTCTAAGAAGAATCCTCTAATTGCCTGAAAAAAAGTCACCGACGTTTCGTAATATCGATTGTATACCGTCTTTTCCTTTAAGATCTTCCACAAGCGTTCAATAGGATTCAAATTCGGCGAATAAGGAGGGAGATAGTGCACTTTAATCCTAGAAGACATCAGAAACTCTTCTAGTTTCTTACTTTTGTTTGATCTCGCATTATCCAAAATTACATGAATAATTCGAGCCTCTGTCTGTTTTTCTAGCTTCTTGAAAAAATCGAGCATTGCATCGGCATCAACTGTCTTATATTCCTCTGTAACAATCTTCATTCCTGTCAGGCAAAGAGCTCCAGCAAAATGCAATCGCAATTGTTTCCCGGATGTCTGCAAGGTCTTTTGAACGCCTTTTTTGATCCATCCACATACGGCTTGGGACTGATGTTCAGGATGCACAGCATCTATGAAATAGATCTCTTCTAAAGCCATATATTGTTCTATGAAAATTCGTTGTTTTTCAGGATCTAATTTCCCAGGAATCTTTTTAGGACGTTTATAAACAAATCCGTGCTGTATGAGCCAATCTGTCATGCCACTTCGGGAATATTTTATCCCATATTGCTCTCATGCACATAAGCTATGATCCCTTTGACTTTAAGATAGGTCTTTTCCTGTAGGTGTTTTGGTAGAGACTCTGTTTGGTCTTGTGAAAGTTTTGATTTGCTACCGCCTCGAGGGCTACTTCCAGTTTTATTTTCGGAATCATATTCTCTGAGGTATTCCTGAACAGTGATAGGGCTTATCCGAAGTGCTTTAGCAAGATTTTTTGTTGAGATACCCTCATCATAGCCCAAAATTACACAAAGCCTATTCCGTTCAGAATAGTCTTTTGGATGCTTTAACTTGTGTTCTAAGTCAGCTCTCTGGCTAGGGGTCAGTTTTTTCATACTCAATAGCTTAACACAAAACAAAATATTTTTCTATACGATTGAATCGGAACCACTATAATACTAGTTTGATTTCAAATTAATAATTGCATAACTAGGTTTTTTTGAAAAAACAGCTCTTTCATTCAATAGGGCAATGGGAACAGAATAGTTTCTTTTTCTTTCATTTGAAAGAAAATGCCTTAAAATAGGTATTCTGTACATAGTTAAACATAAAGAAAGGTATTTTCTACATACTCCTCTGACTATATTCTTTTATGAGAGGAGCTTAGGTAGAAATAAAGGAGGTTCTCTATGAAAAACCAGGTTGTAGTTTATGTAGATAAGGGAGTGGATGGGGTTTCCTTGAAGCATTTGGTTCATAGCTTAAAACAACAGCTTAATCCTGAGATGAAAATAAAAAGATTGGATGCTCGCTCTGTTATAGAAGAAAATTGGGAAAAGGATACACAGCTATTTATTATGCCTGGTGGTAGGGATGTCTTTTACCAAAGCGCCTTAGTTGGAAAGGGAACCGATAAAATCCGTTCTTATGTAGAGAAAGAAGGCAATTATTTGGGAATTTGCGCAGGAGCCTATTTTGCATGCGAAAGAATTGAATTTGAAAAAGGAACAAGTTTGGAAATTTTGGGTGAGCGCTCTTTGTGTTTTTTTCCCGGGATTGCTAAGGGTCCGGCTTATGGAGTAGGGAAATATACATATAATTCTTCTAAAGGGGCTTGTAATGCACTGATTAATTGGCAAAAACATTCTTTACATGTGTATTTTAATGGAGGATGTTTTTTTAGTTCTAAGTCTTCAGAAATAAAGATATTATCTTGTTATCTCGATTTACCTCAATCCCCCCCTGCGATTGTCGAAATTAACCATGGACAGGGAAAAGTGATATTAAGCGGTGTTCATTTCGAATATTTACCGGATTTATTAGATCAAAAAGATCCTTACTTATCTATGATTTATCATCATTTGGAAAAAGCGGATTCTTTTCGAAGAGAAATGCTATGTGATCTATTAAAAAGAGTAGGATGTCGTTTGAAAACACCTAATTTGAAAAAAAAAGATGACAAATGAATAAAAAGTTTCTAAGATGATGCTAACGGGACATGCTGTCTTGAAACGGGCATGCATGGAGTATTAAGGAGGAACAAATGAAGTTTTTAAATACTCTCGCTTTTATTTTAATTGTAATTGGAGCTTTAAACTGGGGCTTAATAGGCTTTTTTCAGTTTGATTTTGTCGCTTGGTTATTCGGAAGTCAAATGGCTGGCTTAAGTCGCTTGGTTTACGCACTAGTAGGTCTAGCTGGTCTTTGGAGTTTGCGCTGGATTCCCCATTGGAAACATATGTGTTGCTGCTGCTCAAAAGATAGGGGCGGTAGTTGTAAAATGTAGTTTATATAAGGCGTAAGGATAGTTTTTTAAGAATTCTTACGCTTTTTTATCTTTGTATTTATGACAACAATTATTTGGTTTCAACGCGATCTGCGAATTCAAGACAATCCTGCCTTAAAATATGCTTCCCAACTACAGCTTCCTGTTTTACCCATATATATATTTGATCCAAAAGAGGATAAAAACTGGTCAATGGGTTCAAGCTCTCGCTGGTGGCTGCACTATTCTCTGCAATCTTTGCAAAAAAAGTTAAAAGCCCTAGGTCTTGATTTATTTTTCTTCCAAGGCGCAACTTTGCATGCATTGCAAAAGATTATAGATAAGGTAGATGCAAAACATATAGTTTGGAATTACTGTTATGAGCCAAGCGCGCTAATGCGTGAAAAAAAACTGATGAAACTAGCCTCTGCAAAGAAGTGCATAGCAAAAGGATTTCATGCGAATCTACTATTTGTACCCGGTCAAATGACTACTAAGCAGGGTAATCCCTATCAAGTATTCACTCCTTTTTGGCGATGTTGCTTAAAACAAGAAATAGGTAAGCCAGAGGGTAAAGTTACAAAAAAGTTACGATTAGCCACGTATTCTAAACATATATCTTTAGGTGCATTAGATTTATTGCCGCATATTCCTTGGGCTAAAGACTTTCCTTATCTTTGGCAACCAGGAGAAGACAACGCTTTAAAAAAGTGGAAGCATTTCTTGAGGAGTAAGATACATCAATATGCTCATGAACGCGATTTTCCTGCAGAGATGGGAACATCAATGCTTTCCCCTCATTTGCATTTTGGTGAGATTTCTGTGAAAAGAATTTTCGAAGATTTGCTACAGAATACCCATGCAGAGGTTTTTTTAAGAGAAATAGGGTGGCGAGAATTTGCTTATCATCTTTTAATCACTTTTCCTCATACTCCTTCAAAACCACTAAGAGCACAATTTACCCATTTCCCTTGGAAAAGAAAGGCGAAATGTCTCAAAGCTTGGCAAAAAGGCATGACAGGAATTCCTATTGTCGATGCTGGTATGCGGCAATTATGGCAACTAGGCTGGATGCACAATCGAGTTCGTATGATCGTAGCTTCTTTTTTGGTCAAAGACTTAAATGTTCCTTGGCAAGAAGGAGCGAAATGGTTTTGGGATACCTTAGTGGATGCAGATCTTGCAAACAATACCTTAGGTTGGCAATGGTGTGCAGGATGTGGTGCGGATGCAGCTCCTTATTTTCGTATATTTAATCCATTTACTCAGGGAAAAAAATTCGATCCAAAAGCAGAATACGTACGCCAATTTGTTCCTGAATTGAGAAATCTGCCTAATTCATGGATTCACACCCCGCATTTAAGTCCTAAGTCTGTGTTAGAAGCAGCGGGTGTTTACTTGGGGAAAAACTATCCTTACCCCATAGTAGATCACGATCTTGCGCGCAAAAATGCAATACAGATTTACCATCAATGGACTAAGAAATAAGTATGGATGTAAAAATTAAATCACCAGTAGCAGTACCTTGTGATTTTGCCTTTGCTTGGGCATTACGTCCTGGAGCCTTAAAAAGGCTATTGCCACCTTGGGTAAAAACCGATTTTTTATTCGATCCCCCTACACCGTGTAATAAAACCCAGGTAGGATTAAAGGTTTACGTAGGGCCCTTTTTCTTTAAATGGATTTTAAGGCATGAAAATTTCAAGCTCAATCAAGAATTTAGCGATAAACAAATAAAAGGCCCTTTCAAGCGCTATTTACATATTCATCGCTTTACTCCTATTAATTCTCAATCCTGCATTTTAAGCGATGAGATAGAATTTGACTCTATTTTTTTATAAAACCTTATAAATAAGCGATTTATACGACTTTTAAAATGGCGTCAAAAAATTATGAAAGAGGATCTAGAGTTCATTTACAAATACTCAAGTGTCCCTTTGAAGATTTTAGTGAGTGGAGCTAATGGATTTATAGGTTCTCAACTTACCCACTTTTTACGCTTAGCAGGTCATGATGTTATGAGGCTCGTGCGCCACAAACAAGAAGTGAGCTCTGACACCGTATATTGGGATCCTATAGAAGGTCAATTTTCTAAACAGGAATTTGAAGGTTTTGACGCGGTTTTTCATCTGGCAGGAGCTCCTATTGCTCATAGATGGACAAAAAAATACCGCAATAAGTTATTCAATAGTAGATGTCGTGATACTTGGTTACTATCTCAAGTGTTATCTCGTTTATATTCTCCTCCCAAAACCGTCATTTCCGCTTCTGCCATTGGTTTTTACGGGGATTGCAAAGAGAGCGTTACCGAACTCTCCCCTACAGGAGGAGGATTTCTTTCCTCGCTCTGCCAACAGTGGGAGATGGCTTTAGAAACAATCGAAGAACGCGGCTGTCGCGTTGTACATGCTAGATTTGGCGTTGTATTAGGAGTAAAAGGCGGTATGCTTCGTCAGATTTTACCACTCTATCACTTAGGTTTAGGCGGGAAGATCGGATCTGGTAACCAGTATTTAAGTTGGATTGGGATTGATGATGCAATGAGCGCTTTGTATCATCTTTTAATGACAGAATCGTTAACTAAAGCGGTTAACCTAGTAGCGCCCAATCCTGTAAAACAAAAAGAGTTTTCTTCTATTTTAGCAGCTAAGCTACACAGGCCTCGCTTCTTTCACCTTCCTTCCGCTCTTATTTCTTTGGTTTTTGGAGATATGGGAAAAGAGATGTTACTAGCTAGTACACGGGCCTATCCACAAAAGCTTCTGGAATCGGGGTATTCTTTTCGTTACCCACATTTACAAGAAGCGTTGAATTGGATCATGTAAAGCATCATTTTCTATTAGACTTTCGGCCTGGAGATCTTATAGAGATTTAAACTTTTTATTGATAAAGTTGTATATTTTTCTCCAGAAAAACTATGTGGAGGTAGAGACATGCCTAAACCTTATTCGATGGATCTAAGAAAACGAGTGCATACCTAGGGGAAAATAACGACAAAAGAAAAGCCAACCAGCTATTTCCAATAGGGATTGCGACCGTCTACCGGTAAGGCGCAAGAAACAAAGAGGGAATGTAGAACCTCTAAAAAAGAAAAGTATTTATAGGCCCTTTCAACCTTGAAGTGCACAAAAAAGAACATATAAATACTTGAAAAAACATCTATTGTGCACCCGAGCATAGCATGTTTGTAGATAATCTCGTAAACACTTCTAGTGGAGTTTCGAAGTTGAGAGCCTTTCTAGGTCTGTTATTTAGTAAAGTTTCCACCCTTTCTATATCCTTGGAAGTCGTATCTAAAAAGCTTTGTGTTTTAGGAAAATATTGCCTAACTAGTCCGTTTGTATGCTCATTTAAGCCTCTTTCCCAAGAATGGTAGGGCGTTGCAAAGTAGAAGTCTGTCTCTAGCTCGAAACTAACCATTTGGTGATAGGCAAATTCTTTTCCGTTGTCTGCTGTTAATGTGTGTACAAAATCTTTGATAGGTTTAAGTTGTTCAATTAACGCTTGACTTACTTCCTCTGCAGTTTTATGAGAAACTTTGGCGAGCTTAGTTAGCTTGGAAGTTCTTTCTACCATTGATACAATTACGCCTTTATGTCCTGCCCCTATGACTGTATCTAGTTCCCAGTCTCCTAAACGAGTCTTTTTTTCTACAATACAAGGCCGTTGCTTAATATCTATACGACCAGGCATGTTCCCTCTTCCAGAAGCTCCCTTTCTCTGCTTGTTATATTTTTTCCCTCGATGACGGAGCTCTCTATAAAGCTGTCCTCCCTGTCGTTTATCTTTCCAGATATGATTATAGATGGTCTCATGACTAACATGTTCTTTACCATGTCTTTTAAGCCATCCGGATATTTGTATAGGGCTCCATTGCAACTTGATTTTTTCTTCAATACGGGTAACTATTTGAGGAGTCATTTTTTTATTGGGCTGAGAATTTTTTCTAAGAAATGCTTTTTCTTGAGCTTGCTGATGACGGTATCCTCGTTGCCCTTTATTTCTCTTAAGTTCCCTACTAATAGTGCTATGATGAACTTTTAGAATGTTTGCTATTGAGCTAGATGTATCTCCTCTAGCTTTTAAAATATAAATCTGACATCTTTGGTCATAGGTTAGGTGATGGTAGCCTTTAGGCAAGGTCTCTCCTTGTGTTTGATTGTTAAAAATCACAATAGAGATTCTTTCATCGCCTGCCTATTCTTTTTTTAATTCTTCTGTGCACTTCAAACTTGAAAAGACTATAAGAAAAAAGCATTTTGGTTTGACTTTGCAATCGATCTTTTATGCTTTGCAAAAACTCAAGATCACAAGAAAAAAAAGACTATGTTTGATAAGGAAAGGAACGCAGAAGCAAAAGCGGAATAAACCAATATATTTATTACCAGCTCATTGATTTGTCCTTTTACGAAAGCTTCAAATGCAGGGTTTTCTGGCACTATAGTGCTTTTGTTGCTTGCTGCTTCTCTTCTTATTGGAAATGGCATAACAAATCCTAATTATTAGATTAATGTGTTTAAAAGATGCTGCAGTCTACATTCCTAGACCTTGCAATGCTTAAGATTTAAAAAATCTTTAAGTACGCATATAATCTCAGAGTTTATCCAAAATAGAGCCTGTCATCTGCAATTATAACTGTCCGTTAGCGAGCATTACATGTTTAGGACTACCCTCTTTTACCCTATAAAATAATTTAAATTCAATAGAACATCAATTAATGTATTATTTAAACACAATTATGTTAAAATAAATAATATAAAAATACCTCATTTAATAAGTAATAGTAATACTTAAAAATAAAGGTTAATTATGCAAGAGTTTGAAAAGGCCTCTTTAAATGACATCCTTCATGAAGAAATATCCGAACACATTATACTAGAAACGATAAATAATCCTCAGCACGGATGTTCTCCTGAGCTATTACAGCAAATACTTCCCTCCATGTACCTTATGGATACACACATAAAATTTATGGTGCTTAAGTTTAAGGAAAATAACCTACTTGATGAAGAGTTGACGGATCTATTGTGTTCTGGGATTGACCAATTTATTACAGCTCAACAACAAAATAGTATTACTCAAAAAAATAGAGAAAACCTAGAAAAAACTCTAAACTTAACACAAGAAAAAATAAAAAGCCTCCTGTTCATTAAGCAACTTGAACCAGAAATAGCCAAGATTTTTCTCTATATACTCTTACTCAAGAAGGCTTATTTAAAAACGATAAGCACTAATTAGTACTCTGCAAGAATAGTAAAATAATTTATAACAAGGAGTCATTATGACTATAAATCCTATTGAAAACCATTCACCTGAAGGCCACGCTAGAATTAATTTAGATGAATTATTTAATAGTTCTTCGATGAATGTACAAGCTGCACTTGCATATGCACAGTTGCAAATGATTACCAGTCTTATAAAAGTATGTGAGATTCTTGGTTCAGCAAGAAACTTATCCAACCTTGCAGCAATAAAAGCAGGATTTGCTAGTGCAGATGAAACTGCAACGGCAGGCTCAATAGTAGGAGCTGGAGGTTTAGTATTAGGAGCTACTGGTGTAGCACAAGGTGTTGGTAAATTTCAAGAGGCTAAAGGAATAGCCGAAGCCACTGAAATGCGAAATGATAGTCTAAAGATATTAGATGAGGAGTTTAAGGCCAAAGATCTCAATAATGCTAAAGATCTTAATAAAGATATTACCGTGGAAGTAGAGGCTGTAGACGAGCCATGTACATCTAGTGTAAATGATGATATTGTCTCAGAAATTGAAGAAGATGCCTTATCTAATAGACAAGCTAAAGTCAAAGAGCAAACAGAAGAACAGATTAAAGAACCTAATGATTTAGAACGGGCCAAGATTGATAAGCAAACAGAAAAAAAGAATAAGAGAATTAAATTAGTGAATAAAGAATATGAAATTCTTGCAGATTCTCATAAGGCTAAGTCAGGTAAATTTCAGTCTGTTGGCACACCAGGTCAAGCCGCTTATTATGTAGCCCAAGGATTATCGGAACATCAAAAAGCCAAATCACAAAAAGAAAGTCTAGTTCAACAAGTACAACAAGATAATCAAAATCAACAGGGAAATACAGCTGATGGAGTCAAGAAAGAAATTGATAAAATATCAGACTTTGACCCGTTTAAAAGAAATTCTTCTAGTCTAAGATAATTAAGAAAAAAGACTCTGCCATTTTGATGGCAGAGTCTTTTTCATCTATGAAATAGTACAGCTTGAGTCTTCTTGAAGCTTCCTGTGTGCTTCATCCCAACGAGCTCGATTTTCTCTGTCAAATTTTGCAAGCCTTCTATCTAAATCGTTTTCCCATTTTATAAATTCTTCAGAGCGAGGTTTTTCTTTACATTTGCATTTGCATTCAGACTCAGATTTAGAAGAAGTACTAAGAGCTTTTTCGTATTCTTTGTTCACTCTTGTCCGTCTTTCTGCGTCTGCTTTTTCTCTTTGCTCTTGGATAAATCTCCTACTTGTATTGTATGTAGACATTGCGTCTGCTAAGCTTTGTATAGGACCGCTCATAATATCACCTTAGAAAATATACGTTCATTCATTAATATTACTTTAGGATTTTAATCCCAGGTTTCTAACAGAATGCTAGACGATAGATTTTCTCTTTCATTATCTTAAATATTTAAAGAACATTATAAAGAGGGTTGAGTTTGCATATCACAGATTATGGCTAACAAAAACCTCAAATCACGCTACTTTTCGTACTTAAGAGAACGTAGCATCAATAATTTGAAAGAATAAGTCAACTAGTATTTTAAAGTAATTTTTCTCTGTGCAGGACAATTTTTTAGGAGCAGATAAAAAGAATAGCCCGCAAATATGACCAGAGATCTGGCATAATACTTCCAGAAAGCAATCTAAGGGGTATTATGCAACATATTTGCGAACTGAAAAATATTTCAGCAGAACGTTTTGGTTGGAGCAAGTCTAGACTAACCGTATTAGTCAATTGGCTTGGATGCAAAAAATTGATGAGCTAAATACAATGTTCTATTCGTAAAGCCCAGACCATTTATGAAGAGTCTTTTCAAGTTTGAAGTGCACAGAAGAATTAAAAAAAGAATAGGCAGGCGATGAAAGAATCTCTATTGTGATTTTTAACAATCAAACACAAGGAGAGACCTTGCCTAAAGGCTACCATCACCTAACCTATGACCAAAGATGTCAGATTTATATTTTAAAAGCTAGAGGAGATACATCTAGCTCAATAGCAAACATTCTAAAAGTTCATCATAGCACTATTAGTAGGGAACTTAAGAGAAATAAAGGGCAACGAGGATACCGTCATCAGCAAGCTCAAGAAAAAGCATTTCTTAGAAAAAATTCTCAGCCCAATAAAAAAATGACTCCTCAAATAGTTACCCGTATTGAAGAAAAAATCAAGTTGCAATGGAGCCCTATACAAATATCCGGATGGCTTAAAAGACATGGTAAAGAACATGTTAGTCATGAGACCATCTATAATCATATCTGGAAAGATAAACGACAGGGAGGACAGCTTTATAGAGAGCTCCGTCATCGAGGGAAAAAATATAACAAGCAGAGAAAGGGAGCTTCTGGAAGAGGGAACATGCCTGGTCGTATAGATATTAAGCAACGGCCTTGTATTGTAGAAAAAAAGACTCGTTTAGGAGACTGGGAACTAGATACAGTCATAGGGGCAGGACATAAAGGCGTAATTGTATCAATGGTAGAAAGAACTTCCAAGCTAACTAAGCTCGCCAAAGTTTCTCATAAAACTGCAGAGGAAGTAAGTCAAGCGTTAATTGAACAACTTAAACCTATCAAAGATTTTGTACACACATTAACAGCAGACAACGGAAAAGAATTTGCCTATCACCAAATGGTTAGTTTCGAGCTAGAGACAGACTTCTACTTTGCAACGCCCTACCATTCTTGGGAAAGAGGCTTAAATGAGCATACAAACGGACTAGTTAGGCAATATTTTCCTAAAACACAAAGCTTTTTAGATACGACTTCCAAGGATATAGAAAGGGTGGAAACTTTACTAAATAACAGACCTAGAAAGGCTCTCAACTTCGAAACTCCACTAGAAGTGTTTACGAGATTATCTACAAACATGCTATGCTCGGGTGCACAATAGATGTTTTTTCAAGTATTTATATGTTCTTTTTTGTGCACTTCAAGGTTGAAAGGGCCAAGTTCGTACTGATGGTACTAAGATGTTTAGTCCCAAAGTATAATGGTGTATAATATGAACATTTAGCATCAAAGGAAACATTATGGGACAAATATTACATGGGTGCGCCAAAACAACTGTGGCGATACGTCGGAAAATACAAAAATAGTCAAAAGAGCATAGCCAAATTAGCAGAGGAATTGAGTCTCAACCCTAAAACTGTTCTTAAGTGGAGGAAGAGAGGGTTTCAGCACGATGCTCCTATGGGGACTAAAAAGATTCATTCCACTATCCTAAGCAATGAAGAAGAGGCTATAATTGTTGCCTTTCTCAAGCATACCCTTCTTTCCTTGACTGCGTTTGCTGTTTAATTAGCGCTCTTCTGGAAACTAACAAAATACTTTTTTCTACTGAATCTTGGGGCTTACAGTGTACTCGTGTATACATACCTGATCGAAGAGCTTCTGCGATTCCTCGTGCATCATTTTTGTCTGTCTTATTTATTTTCAAAGCAAGAATCGTACTCAGCTTCCTTGCATCCATACATAGGGGATCTATAGCTCTTTTTCTAAATCCTGTGACTAGGTAATGAGATAAACATCCACTTTCAAAGCCAACAACGATTTCTTGAAAATTTCTTTTGGAAAAATAATCTGCTAGTAAATCAGGATCTGTTTTTTCTGAACCTTCATGGACAATCTTACCTTGTTCATTTAAATACACAGATAAAAGTTCTTTTCATTGATACATCTAATCCAATATAATGCTTTATGGGTTGCTCCTCATTTTTTTGCTCTTTAATGAGCGGTTTTGAGATTTGAAAAAATCTCGTTTATATTGGAGAGTTTATCCTACTCCGTTTAAGGAGCAACCCCTTCTTTGTGTGCAATTATGGCATGTATATTGATATTGCTGAAGTGCGTACCCAAGAAGGAAAACTTTATCTTATTGTAGCTATTGATAGGATCTTTAAATTTGCTTACATAGAGGCTCATCCTCAAACTAGTAAGGCTCTTGCCGCCCAATTTTTTCGGTATTTTTTCCTTTACAGGCAAAGAAAGAAAAATTATAGTGGTTATTCGTATTCAGCTCTTTTAAGGAATTTAAATGACAAAGTTTGATGAAGAAGATCTTGAAAAGCTTAATAGACTCTGCCGTCTTGGCGAAGCAACAGATGAGGAAAAAAAAGCCATATCTAAGCATTTAAAAAAAGTGTTAGGTTATATGGAACTGCTTTCTGAAGTTGACACAACGGATGTCCCTACTTGTTATCAAGTGGGAGAAATCCAAAATAGTGTCACAAGAGATGACACAGTTATGAATACCTTATCCAGAGAGCAGTTTTTAGAAAATGCTCCTTCTCATTTAGGCAGCATAATTCGAGTGCCTACAGTAATTAATTTTTCTAACTAAAGAGTTTTTGTACATGTATCGACTATCTGCCCATGCTATTCGTGAGGGATTTTGCAAAAAAAAGATGTCCGCTAAACAAATTGCGGAAAAGACGTTAGAGCGAATTTCCCTGCATGATGAAAAAATTGGCGCTTTTCTATCTGTAATGGAAGAGCGGGTAATGTTAAAAGCTGGTGAATTAGATCGCAAAAGGGATTCTGGCAAGCCGCTAGGCGCTTTAGCAGGGGTACCTGTTTCCATTAAAGACAATATTCATATTCAAGGAGAAAAAACAACCTGCGCTTCTAAGTTTTTAGAAAACTATAAAGCGGTTTTTGATGCAACTGTAGTTAGGCTTTTAGAAGAAGCAGATGCATTGATCATTGGTAAAACCAATCTTGATGAATTTGCCATGGGATCTTCTACAGAAAACTCTGCTTATCAAATAACTAAAAATCCTTGGGATCTTAAATGTACACCAGGTGGATCATCTGGAGGATCTGCCGCATCTGTAGCTGCGCGTTTTTGCCCTATTTCTCTAGGAACAGATACAGGCGGATCTATCAGACAACCAGCTGCTTTTTGTGGAATTGTAGGATTTAAGCCTACATACGGAAAAGTCTCTCGTTACGGCTTGGTAGCCTTTGCTTCTTCTCTAGATCAGATCGGTCCTTTGACCTACGATGTAAAAGATGCCGCTTTATGCATGCAGGTGATTTCAAGACACTGCTCTTATGACTCTACCAGCATTAAATCCCCTTCAGAAGACTATTTAAAAAAACTGGATCAACCCATTCACGGTCAAACAATTGGTGTCCCCTATAGTTGCTTAAGTGAATTAGATCCTGGATCTAAGGAACATTTTTTAGAAGCCGTAGAAGTTTTTAAAAGATTAGGTGTAACTATTGTAGATGTAGATTTAAAGCTGTTAAAATATGCAATTGCCGTCTACTACATTCTAGCTACAGCAGAGGCATCCACAAACCTTGCGCGTTTTGATGGCATTCGTTACGGCAAGCGAGCGGAGGAAGCAAAAACCCTCGAGGAGATTTATGTACTTTCTAGGCAAGAAGGTTTTGGAGCAGAGGTAAAAAAACGCATTTTGCTAGGCACTTATGTTCTCTCCTCTGGTTATCAAGAGGCGTATTGCAAAAAAGCACAAAAAGTACGCACTTTATTAATCCAAATGTTTCAACAAGCCTTTGCTAAATGCAACATGATTGCTATGCCAACATCTCCTTTAACAAGCTTTCCTTTAGGCAAATTTCAAGATCCGGTACAGCTTTATCTACAGGATGTTTTCACTGTATCTGTAAACCTATCAGGATTACCAGCAATTAGTGTCCCTAATGGATTTAGTGAGGAAAACCTCCCTTATGGCTTGCAACTCATTGGGCCTTATATGTATGATGCAGAGGTTCTGCGTTTTGGACATGCTTTTGAAAGTGCTACTTCCTTTACAAACATCATTCCCCCTTTATTTGATAAAAAGGTATAAAAATGAGCGAGATCTGCTATGGAGATTGGCAACCCGTAATTGGTTTAGAAATTCACGCACAGCTCAATACTAAATCTAAGCTTTTTAGCTCTGCAGCTAATCATTTTGGAGATGAGCCTAATACAAATATTAGCACTGTCTGTACGGGTCAACCTGGGGCTTTACCTGTTTTGAATAAAGAAGCTGTACATAAAGCTGTTCTTTTTGGTTGTGCAGTAGGCTCTGAGGTCTCTTTGAGCAGTCAATTTGATCGTAAATCCTATTTTTATCCCGATAGCCCTCGTAATTTTCAAATTACACAGTTCTATAAACCCATTTTAATAGGGGGTACTGTAGTAGCTGATGTAGAAGGCGTATTAAAACATTTTTCTATTAATCGAAGTCATTTGGAAGATGATGCTGGTACTTTAAAACACTTTAGTACATTTACAGGTGTTGATTACAATAGAGCAGGGGTAGCACTAATAGAAATTGTCTCAGATCCCTGTATGCATACTCCCAAAGAAGCAGGAGCCTATTCTATGGCTATTAAAGCCATTTTAGAATATCTAGACGTCTCTGATTGTAATATGGATGAAGGTTCCTTTCGTATTGATTGTAACATTTCTGTCAGGAAGAAAGGAGAACAGATCTTGCGTACAAAAATTGAGATTAAAAATCTCAATTCTTTTAGCAATATAGAACTGGCGCTTGAATCAGAGATTCGCAGACAAATTCGTGAATACACTCTGCATCCGCAAAAAGACTTTTATAAAGTAATATCTCAAGGAACCTATCGTTTTGATTCAGAGAAAAAAGAAACCGTTTTAATGCGTGAAAAAGAAGATGCTGATGATTATCGCTATTTTCCAGAACCAGACCTTCCTCCGATTTTACTCAAAGAAGAAGAGATTAAAGCAATTAAAGCTACTTTGCCAGAATTACCACACCAAAGATACAATCGCTATTTACAAGAATTAGAACTGCCTGAATCTGCTGCTGCCTTTTTAATTAACGATAAAAAGCTCGCTGATTATTTTGAAGAAGCGCTTAAAATCTGCCCTAGCCCTAAAAGCATATGTAATTGGATGATCATAGAGTTTGCTGGGCGCTTTAAAGACACAGGAAATAGTCTCATTCGCTCAGGAATTGGGCCTAGCGATATAGGTAAACTTGTCAAGATGATTGAATCAAACACCATTACTGGAAAGATTGCTAAAAGCATTGCTGATGATATGTGCAAAGCCCCAGGAGCAGATCCTGAGCAAATCGTAAAACAAAACCCTGACTACCAGCCCCTGCAAGATATTTCAAGCATTACACTTTTAGTGGATAAGGTTTTAGAGAATAACCCACAATCGATTGCTGATTTTCATACTGGAAAAACAAGAGCCTTTGATTTCTTAGTTGGACAAGTCATGAAATTATGTAAAGGTAAAGCCTCTCCTGTCATAGTAAATGAAATTCTGACCAAAAAACTAAAATAATACGAGATTTAAGTTGGAAATTGACTGCTGAAGGTTCTTCTATGTATTTTCTTAGATGTTTAGTCCCAAAGTGTGATGGAGTGGGTTAATTCTAAAACTTTTTGGTTTTTTTTACCAACTTTTGATAATATACTAGTGCCGATTCAAACGGCTAGCTTAATGGGATTTAAGTCAACGACTTGAAACTTGTCGTTTATCCTACATTTCAAAATATCTGTTATTTTCGGTATCTCTTCTAAGAAGAATCCTCTAATTGCCTGAAAAAAAGTCACCGACGTTTCGTAATATCGATTGTATACCTTCTTTTCCTTTAAGATCTTCCACAAGCGTTCAATAGGATTCAAATTCGGCGAATAAGGAGGGAGATAGTGCACTTTAATCCTAAGTCTTTTCAAGTTTGAAGTGCACAGAAGAATTAAAAAAAGAATAGGCAGGCGATGAAAGAATCTTATTGTGATTTTTAACAAATCAAACACAAGGAGAGACCTTGCCTAAAGGCTACATCACCTAACCCTATGACCAAAGATGTCAGTTATATTTTTAAAAGCTAGAGGAGATACATCTAGCTCAATAGCAAACATTCTAAAAGTTCATCATAGCACTATTAGTAGGGAACTTAAGAGAAATAAAGGGCAACGAGGATACCGTCATCAGCAAGCTCAAGAAAAAGCATTCTTAGAAAAAATTCTCAGCCCAATAAAAAAATGACTCCTCAAATAGTTACCCGTATTGAAGAAAAAATCAAGTAGTTGCAATGGAGCCCTATACAAATATCCGGATGGCTTAAAAGACATGGTAAAGAACATGTTAGTCATGAGACCATCTATAATCATATCTGGAAAGATAAAACGACAGGGAGGACAGCTTTATAGAGAGCTCCGTCATCGAGGGAAAAATATAAACAAGCAGAGAAAGGGAGCTTCTGGAAGAGGGAACATGCCTGGTCGTATAGATATAAGCAACGGCCTTGTATTGTAGAAAAAAAGACTCGTTTAGGAGACTGGGAACTAGATACAGTCATAGGGGCAGGACATAAAGGCGTAATTGTATCAATGGTAGAAAGAACTTCCAAGCTAACTAAGCTCGCCAAAGTTTCTCATAAAACTGCAGAGGAAGTAAGTCAAGCGTTAATGAACAACTTAAACCTATCAAAGATTTTGTACACACATTAACAGCAGACAACGGAAAAGAATTTGCCATCACCAAATGGTTAGTTTCGAGCTAGAGACAGACTTCTACTTTGCAACGCCCTACCATTCTTGGAAAGAGGCTTAAATGAGCATACAAACGGACTAGTTAGGCAATATTTTCCTAAAACACAAAGCTTTTTAGATACGACTTCAAGGAATAGAAAGGGTGGAAACTTTACTAAATAACAGACCTAGAAAGGCTCTCAACTTCGAAACTCCACTAGAAGTGTTTACGAGATTATCTACAAAAATGCTATGCTCGGGTGCACAAAGATGTTTTTTCAAGTATTTATATGTTCTTTTTGTGCACTTCAAGGTTGAAAGGGCCCTAGAAGACATCAGAAACTCTTCTAGTTCTTATTTTTGTTGATCTTGCATTTTATCCAAAATTACATGAATAATTCGAGCCTCTGTCTGTTTTTCTAGCTTCTTGAAAAAATCGAGCATTGCATCGGCATCAACTGTCTTATATTCCTCTGTAAAAATCTTCATTCCTGTCAGGCAAAGAGCTCCAGCAAAATGCAATCGCAATTGTTTCCCGGATGTCTGCAAAGTCTTTTGAACGCCTTTTTGATCCATCCACATACGGCTTGGGACTGATGTTCAGGATGCACAGCATCTATGAAATAGATCTCTTCATCAGGGTTTAAGGTCTCCTTTAAAGCCCTATATTGTTCTATGAAAATTCGTTGTTTTTCAGGATCTAATTTCCCAGGAATCTTTTTAGGACGTTTATAAACAAATCCGTGCTGTATGAGCCAATCTGTCATGCCACTTCGGGAATATTTTATCCCATATTGCTCATGCACATAAGCTATGATCCCTTTGACTTTAAGATAGGTCTTTTCATGTAGGTGTTTTAGTAGAGACTCTTTTTGGTCTTGTGAAAGTTTTGATTTGCTACCGCCTCGAGGGCTACTTCCAGTTTTATTTTCGGAATCATATTCTCTGAGGTATTTCTGAACAGTGATAGGGCTTATCCGGAGTGTTTTAGCAAGATTTTTTGTTGAGATACCCTCATCATAGCCCAAAATTACACAAAGCCTATTCCGTTCAGAATAGTCTTTTGGATGCTTTAACTTGTGTTCTAAGTCAGCTCTCTGGCTAGGGATCAGTTTTTTCATACTCAATAGCTTAACACAAAACAAAATATTTTTCTATACGATTGAATCGGAACCACTATATATTCAAATGGTGTTAATCATTTTAGAGCTTTCAATCTTTTCGCAAAGTTATAGGCATTTAAAAAATTATATAAATGCTCTTTTAACTGCTGATGGGTTTGGTAGTGGTATCTTTTCACGGTAGCCTCTTTAAGGGTTCTGTTCATCCGTTCAACTTGGCCATTTGTCCATGAGTGGTTTACTTTTGTTAACCGATGCTCTATTAGGATAAGAAGAAAACTTCTTCTTAAGGGGTTTTTCACCTTTTGTTTCAGGCAGACGACTTATCCCGTGCCTTTGTAAGCATCGATGAAGGGTAGATATTTTCTTCATTGCTTAGGATAGTGGAATGAATCTTTTTAGGCCCCGCTGAAACCCTCTCTTCCTCCACTTAAGAACAGTTTTAGGGTTGAGACTCAATTCCTCTGCTAATTTGGCTATGCTCTTTTGACTATTTTGTATTTTCCGACGTATCGCCTCAGTTGTTTTGGCGCACCCATGTACTATTTGTCCCATAATGTTTCCTTTGATGCTAAATGTTCATAGTATACACCATTATACTTTGGGACTAAACAAGCTCCGAGTTTCCAATGAGATGAAAAAGAAAGGAGTTCTCATTTCTCCAGGAGGAGTGAGATCGATATAGCTAAGGCCATGATCTAGAAACATTTAAGAAGAGACTAAAGGCGTTAGAAGCAAAATGTTGCACAAGATACCTATTATGTAGGCACTATTAAAGGTGTGGGAAGGATCTATCAGCAAACAGTGATTGATACCTATAGTAAAGTTGCTTTTGCTAAGTTGTATGACAGAAAAAATGCACTAGTAGCAGCATAAGTATTAAATGATAAAACAATACCCTGGTTTGAAGAACAAGAGTTAAGAGTGTTAAGAATACTTAACCGTAGAGGGACAGAGTACTGTGGGAGTCGGGCATACCATGAATATGAGCTCTATCTTACAATAGAAGATATTGAACATACTCGAACAAAGGCAAGGCATCCTCAAACCAACGGAATCTGTGAGAAGTTTCCTCAGACGATTCAAAATGAATTTTCTGCATCAGCATTTAGGCAAAAAGTTTATCATATTCTAGAAGAACTGCAAATGGATATGGATAAATGGGTAAAAGAGTACAATGAAGAGCGAGTCCATTCTGGGAAATATTGTTATGGGAAGACACCATGGCAAACCTTTAATGCTAGACACATTACACCAAATTGACACTGTCAATGAAGTGCTGTCTGTCAACTCAAGTTCTGTCTAGGACAAACGAAAATCCGAGAACTTTTACCTACTGTATAGCTAATTTATCCGAAGCCTTGGATCAAGCTGTTTTATCAATGTCCATTTAAATCACTATACCATACCCTTGAGAGGCATATATGAAGCCGATTCGCTCTATATGTACTAAGGTGGGTTGGTAAATGAAATTTTGACCAAAAAGCTAAAGTAACTATACTGCGGATAAAAAGCATAAGAGATTTTACTCTCTATTTTTATCAGTTATGAGTTGGCAAATATTGCTACAAAGTTTTTTTGTGTTATGCGCATGCACGGGTTGTTACCTTAACCGCGCTGTAATAGATCCGTATAGCTATGCCTGTTTTACACCTGCTTGTCGCAAAGTCAATTCTTGTATCTTAGAGCAATATCCTGCTGAGCTTTTAGAAAAAAAAGAACCTTATGGGCTTGCTGAGCTAATTGCCATCGCTTTAAAGAACAATCCTCAAACAAGATCTAGCTGGGCAAAAGCACTTGTCTCTGCAGCATCTTATGGACAAAAACAAAGCGTTTTTTTCCCTAATATAACCGGCTCTTTTCAAGCCATACGTGCAAGACAACCGAAAATGGAGGCAACTTCGATAATAACCCCCGAGTCCATTTTTGGAGCAACGCAATCACCTGGCTCTCTTCAATCAGGAAGAGGTGCTACTGATATTTACTTTGGCAATTGGGGTCCTATGCTCTCTTTATCCTATTTATTATTCGATTTTGGTACACAGAAAGCAAATGCAGAAGCAGCTCGTTATTCATTAGAGCAAGCTCAATTTCAATATAATGATAGCATTCAATCTTTATTAAAAACCGTGATTACAGATTTTTATAGATACTTGTATCAAAAAGAATTGCTACAGGCAAATATGGCAAATGTGCTTAATGCAGAGCTTACTTTAGATGCTACAGAACAAGGCCTTCATTCAGGTGTACGTCCTTTATCCGACTTTCTACAAGCAAAGACACAATTACTTTCTCAGAAAACAAACTGGGCTGCACAAAAGCAAGAGCTTGAACTAGCTTTTGCAACTTTGTTAAATGATATAGGCCTTCCTTCTTATATGTCTTTACAAACACAAGAACTACCTCAAGAACTACCCAAAAATGACCTTATATTACCTCTAGAAACCTTAATCGGCATTGGTATACAAAATAGAGCTGATCTATTATCTGCTGAAAGCGCTCTTCGCTCCCAAGAACAAATGGTCAAAATGACCAAGAGGCAAGTTTTACCTCAATTAAATTATCAGTTTAAAATAGGTAAAACCTATTTTTCTTTTGATGGCAATGTCACTCATGATAAATACAACTTTGTCAGCACATTTAACGTAAGCATGCCTATTTTCTCTGGTTTTTACTACCGCAATGCGATTAAACAAGCTGAATCTAATGTAGTACTTGCAGAAGAAACGCTTAGAAGTCTGCAGTTAAATGCTATGAAAGAAATTACCGTTGCTCATTCTAATATTCACACCGTCTTTGAAACACTCAATTGGGCTGCAGAATTTTTATCTGCTGCAGAAGAACAGTACTCGGTTGCTTTAAACGGCTATCAACAAGGCACTCAGACCATTCTTGATCTTATATCTGCTCAAACATCTCTTGTCGATGCAAGAGCTCAAAAAGCACAAGCTATGCAAGATTGGTACCTTGCTTTAGCCAACTTAAGCTATGCCACAGGTTTGATTTCCCCAAACACCATCTACTCTTTAGGAGATCTTTTCGAATGAATTGGATGAAATTTCTTCTTCTTTGCTCTTTGTTATATAGCTGCCAAAAAAAGCCTCAAGTGATTAAACCACATGAAGTAGTTGTAACTCGCGCTTTGAAACAAACCGTGCAAGTATATAAAGATTATGTGGGAACCATTACCGCTAAATCTAGTATTCAGGTTCACGCTCAGGTTTCTGGTATTCTGGTTGGGCAATATTTTATGGAAGGACAGTTTGTACAGAAAGGAGATTTATTGCTCGTTATTGATCCAAGGCCTTATCAAGCTTCATTAGATAAAGCAAAAGCTGAGTATTTTCAAACATTCACGCAACTTAAATTAGCAGAAGATACGCTACAAAGATATGCAAAGCTAGCAGAACAAGATTATATCTCTCAGCTCAATTACGACCAATACATGGCTAACTTCTTAGAGCAAAAAGCAGTGGTAGGACAATCTGTTGCAGATTTAGAAAACGCTAAAATCAATTTAAAATATTGCTATATTCACTCTCCTATTGATGCAATTACAGGAAAATTACAATTCAAACCTGGTAATTACATTGATACTAACCAAGACACTACGCTTACTCTGCTTAATCAGATAGATCCCATTTTAGTAGATTTTTCCGTTCCTGAAAGTGATCTGTTTACTATTCAAAAATGCTCTCAAAAATCCTTTTTGAAATTATACATCTTTCCTACTTTAGAGCACACTACCTGCTTTGAAGGGCAATTAACACTCATTGACAATCAAATTAATACGGCAACAGGAGCTATCTTATTAGAAGGAACACTAGATAATCACGACCATTTGCTATGGCCTGGGCATTTTGTAGATGTAAGACTTGTACTAGAAGAAAAAGAATCTCTGATTCTTCCTTCAGAAGCAATAGGCGTTGGGCAAAAGGGACATTACGTATATACCATTAATCAGAATATGGAAGTAGAAACTACGCCGATTATCATTGGTCAACGCTATGAAAATGGAACTACCAGTATCGAATCAGGAATTAGCACTAATGACATCGTTATTGCGCAAGGACTTCTTGATCTCTATCCTGGCAAAAAAGTTCATATACAAACGTGGTTAAATAACAAAGAGGCATTGTGAATCCCTCCTCTTTATTCATCAAACGACCCGTAATGACAATCCTTGTCATGCTGACAATAGCTTTTTTTGGAATCTTATCTTATTTTAAACTCCCTGTCAGCGATCTGCCCGATATTGACTTTCCTACTATTACAGTCACAGTGAGCTATCCTGGAGCAAATCCGGAAACCATTTCTAACAATGTAGTGGTTCCCTTAGAACAGCAATTTACTACTATCGAAGCGATCTCTTCGATCTCTTCTACTAGCTATACAGGAAAGGCTACGATTGTTCTGCAATTTGATTTAGATCGAAATATAGATCTTGCTGCAGCTGACGTACAAGCAGCTATTAATACAGCAAGCTCTCAACTGCCTAAAGATCTCCCCTACGCTCCCATTTATACAAAAACCAATCCCACGGCTACCTCTCTTTTATTTTTTATCGTTACCTCACCTGTTTTAAATAGAGGAGAATTGTACAATTATAGTTATACATTTCTTTCTCAAAGATTAAGCGTAATAGAAGGGGTATCTCAGGTATTAATCTACGGATCTCCACAAGCGGTTCGTCTTAGGGTTGATCCACAGAAACTAGCAGCTAGAGGGCTTGATTTAAACGATGTAGCTAATGCTGTTGTAACAGCAAATGTACAAATACCCGTGGGTACTTTATTTAGTCCTAAACAAGAGTTCACTCTTAATGTCGATGGACAATTAGCTAAAGCAGCTCTTTACGATCCTATTATCATTAAAGCGCAAGATGGGTCCATTGTGCGCTTTTGTGATATCGGCCAAGCCATAGATAGTGTTCTTAATGATAAGCTTTCCGTACAATTTTTTGAAAAAGGATATACAGCCCCATCTGTTGGTCTTGCCATTCGTAAAAGGCCGGGCGCTAACACTCTATCGGTTATTCAGAAAATCAATCAAATTCTACCTAGTCTATCTACACAATTACCTAGTTCTTTACGTTTGGTAAGGGTCTTTGATCAATCGGAATACATACTCGAATCAGTTCATGAAGTACAGATGACTTTATTGATAGCCATTGTACTAGTTGCTATCGTGATTTTCTTCTACTTAGGCAACCTAAGAGATACGATTATTCCTCTGATTGTGATCCCTTTATCGATTTTGGGCGCTTTTATTATCATTTTAAAACTAGGCTTTACCCTTAATATTTTATCTCTACTTGGTATTACACTAGCTGTTGGCTATCTAGTAGATGATGCTGTTGTTGTATTAGAAAATATCACACGCCATGTTGAAATGGGAGAATCTGCCACAGATGCTGCCTTAAAAGGAGCTAAGGAGATTTTTTTTACCATTTTATCAATGACCCTTTGTTTATGTATAATTTTTATCCCCATTATTTTCATGCAAGGAATTATCGGGCGGATATTGTATGAATTTGCAATGACCATTGTTATTACCGTTTTCATTTCAGGAATTCTTTCTCTGACTTTAACCCCTCTTCTATGCAGTAAATTAGTTCGCAAAGCAAATCAAGAAAAAAAAACAAATTTTGCAGCCTATCATCGTAGAACGCTTCTTCTCTATGAAAAATCGCTGAATTGGGCTTTAAACCATCCTAAAATTATTTTAGGACTAGGAGTGTTGAGTTTAGGCTTATCGACCATTTTAATGATCAAACTCCCTAAAGACTTCTTGCCACCGGATGATATCGGCCTTATTCAAGGATACCTACAAACAGTAGATGGTACTTCTCCTTTAGCTGTTTCAGAATCTAGCAATCAATTAGCCGACATCTTATCGCAGGATGAAAATATTACCTCTGTTGTATCGGTTGGAGGTTACCCACAAGATAATGAAGGGCTTTTATATATTCGCTTAAAGCCCTTAAAAGAACGCCTTTCCCTTAAACCTCTACTGACACACATGTACTCTTTGGTGCATAAAATACCAGGAACAAACGTTTTTTTAAAGCCACAGCCACTGATTAACTTGGAAGTAGGAACGACATCTAGTAAATCTAATTACCAATACACCATGCAAAGTCTATCGGAAGAAGAGCTCTATAAATACACGCCTATCATGCAAAAAAAGCTTGCGGAGCTTCCTTTTTTAAGTCATGTAAATAGCGATTTAGATATTACCCAACCCAGATGTCAAGTTCATATTCTGCGCGACAGAGCATCCCTCTATCAGATCAGTGCATTACAAGTGGAGCAAGCTCTTAATTTAGCTTATGCTACAAGTAATCTCTCTCCTATCAATACTTCAAACTACCAATACTATGCCATTATGGAAACCTTTCCGAAGTTCTACCGCGATCCTAGCTCTTTATCCCAAATATGGTTGCATTCTGCATTGGGAAAAATTGTGCCCTTAACAGCCATTACCGACATAAAAGAGAGTACAGGTCCATTAACGGTAAATCATCTTAACGCATCCCCTTCTGCTACTATCTCCTTTAATTTAGTCGATACAGCGCTAAGCAGCGCTTTGGATAAAATTCATGTGATCGCAAAACAAACCCTTCCTAACACTGTTAAAGGAACTGTGCAAGGAAGCGCCAGTGTATTTAAAACCTCTTTTGCCAATCTGCAATCTCTACTTTTAATCACCTTTTTTCTCATTTATATCATCCTAGGGATTCTCTATGAAAACTTCTTTTCACCTGTTACGGTAATGTCTACCCTAGCTCCTGCTGCAGTGGGAGGACTTTTAAGCCTCATTTTATTCCATCAAAGCTTTTCCCTTTATGCTTTTGTCGGTGTGATCATGCTGTTTGGGATTGTTCTAAAAAATGGTATTATTTTAATTGATTTTGCCAATCAAGCTCTTTTAAAAAAGACAGCCCATGAAGCCATTTTTGAAGCGTGCTTAACCAGATTTCGCCCTATTCTTATGACAACTTTTGCCGCAATGATGGGCGCTGTACCTATTGCGGTGGGCATAGGTGGGGCTATTGCCAAAACCCGCCAACCTTTAGGGATTGTCATAGTAGGAGGCCTGCTCTTTTCACAGGTAGTTACCCTGTACCTAACCCCTGTGGTTTATCTCTATATAAAAAAATTAGAAGAAAAACTCTCTCTACGCCCTAAAAACCTTTCTTCCTAATTGCGCCAAAAAACTTAAAATTTGGCGCAATAGTAGTAATTAATGATTTTCAAATGGCGCAATTAATCAAAATCAGCTTATAATAGTGCAATTACAATAAATCGCGCCACAAGAGACCCTCGTGAAGAAACAAAATTACAGTAAAATTTTTGATGCTATTCTAGAAACAGTAAAACATTTTCCCAAACAAGCTTTCTTAAAAGATATTTTACAAGCTTTAGATTTCCCTGTGCCTAAAAGATCCTTACAGCGTTATTTAGCTGTCTTAACAAAACAAGGGCATTTAAATGCATTAGGTAAGGCTAGATCCAGACGATATTCTTTAAAAGAAAATGAAAAAAAATTTTTACCTATTTTCTTTCCAGGAGCTTTACTATTACAAGATTCTCCTCTTCTTAAGCCATTGATTCCACTATCACCAACAGCCTTGTCTATTCAACTAAATGTCCGCCAACCTATTCAAGCGCGTCGCCCTATTGGATATAAACGAGAATTTCTTAATACATATCGCCCTAATGAAACATACTATCTCTCTAAAAACATACGAGATCACCTATTTGAAATGGGAAAATCTCAAGATAGCCAGCGTCCAGCAGGAACCTATGCTAGACACATTTTAAACCGTTTATTGATTGACTTGTCATGGAATTCGAGTCGGTTAGAAGGAAATACGTATTCGTTACTTGAAACAGAGCGTTTGCTAGAACTTGGAAAGGCTCCAGAAGGGAAAAATAGTATGGAAGCTCAAATGATCTTAAATCACAAGTCCGCTATTGAATTTATGGTCGAATCAGCTGAGTTCATGAAATTTAACAGCTTTACCATTTGTAATCTACACGCTCTTTTGTCGGATAATTTATTACGTGATCAAAGAGCCTGTGGTCGTTTACGTTCAGTACCAATAGGCATAACTAAATCGGTATATCAACCCCTAGCAATTCCGCAACTAGTGAGCGAATATTTCCAACAGATTTTAGATACAGCTGATGCTATTATAGATCCCTTTGAGCAATCCTTCTTTATAATGCTTCAGTTGCCTTATCTACAACCATTCCTAGATGTTAATAAACGAGTATCAAGACTTGCTGCCAATATTCCCTTAATTCGTTCAAATCTATGTCCTTTGTCCTTTGTAGACGTTCCTGAGCAAGCCTACATCAGCGGTCTTCTCGGTATATATGAATTAAATCGGCTGGAATTATTACGCGAAGTATTTGTGTGGGCCTATGAACGATCTAGCTCTCTTTATTCAGCAACACGCCAAGAACTAGGAGAACCAGATCTCTTTCGCCTGCGCTACCGTAATCTTATTATTACAATGATAGGAGAAATTATTCATAAATGCTTAAGCAAGCAAGCAGCAGTAGCCGCAATCAAACAAAAAGCCATTGAAGTTGTTATATTAGAAGATCGAGCACGGTTTATTGAGGTTATTGAAACCGAACTAATGAGCCTGCATAAAGGAAACATTGCCCGATTTCGACTAAAACCTTCAGAATATGATAAATGGTTAAAGAGCTGGATTTGACCACTTTTAAATTTTAATCTATTGTCGCTCTCCCCTATTGAGTAGGCTACTTTTCTAAGTTGAACATATTCTCTACAAATGAGCATACAGGCCCTCTTTATTCAAAAGCTCACCATGAGAACCACATTCTTGGATGCTCCCCTGTTCAAAGACAAAAATTTTGAAACAAGATGGATGAATCAGCAAAGTATTCGTGTTCTTGCTGTCTAAAAAAAGATGACAAGATCAGTTTTTCCGTCTTAAAGAGACGTCTAATTTTAAACTCAAGGCCTTGGATGATAATTTTGAAAGGCTTCTATGATATGCTTATTGCTTAAGTGTGTGTAGCGATCTGTTGTTGCAATGCTACTATGCCCTAACAACTCTTGGATAACACGTAAATCAGCCCCATTTTCTAATAGATGAGTAGCAAAAGAATGCCGCAGCGTATGGGGTGAAATAGACTTGGCAATCCCTATTTGTTTTGCATAGGCTTTTAGTTGTTTCCAAATAGAGAACCGATCGATTCTTTTTTGTCTTGTATTGATAAACAATGCCTCAATTTTTGCATTAGATGGGCGGTAATGGAGTAAATAATGATCAACCGCTTCTACAGCTAACTTAGCAACAGGAACAATTCTTTCCTTTTTCCCCTTTCCTATTACACGAATCGTATGATCGGAGAAATCTTGTATATTTAATCCACAGATTTCTGAGACACGTAAGCCCGAGGCGTATATAACTTGCAAGATCGCTCGATCTCTTGCACCTATTTCTGTGTTAAGATCTGGAGCTAATAAGAGTTTTTCTACCTCTGTAAAAGTTAAAATCTCGGGAACTAATTGCCATATTTTAGGCGCATCGATCGATAATCCAGTCTCGTTTTTAATCAGCTCTTCTCTATATAAAAACCGTAAAAAAATCTTTACGCTAACCAGCATTCTGCAAATAGAGCTACTAGCATATCCTTTCAATTGTAGTTTATGTGCAAATGCTAATACATCTTCTTCTGTAATTTCCTGTAAATTGCTCTGTTTTAAAACCTGAAAGAACCCCTTTAAATCACGAGCGTAGGCTTGAAGAGTGTGCTGAGAAAGGCCCTTCTCAGAAGAGAGATAACAAAGAAAATCTTGTAGAACTTGTTGTAACATAATCACTTTTTTACATGACTAGTCATAGAAAAGCAAGTCTCGTCCTTTTAAGCACTTTTTGGCTGATTTTCCAAACGTGAAGAAACATAATAAAGAAGTGACAGCCAAACAACAGCTAAAAGAATAGCCGCACACTTGACCAAGATGTTTTCTGTTAAGGCATATAAAGCAGTTGAAGTGATAATTCCTATGCAGCCTGTAGCAATGAGAACTAGGCGATCGTAGAGCCCTTCTTTATTATTTTGCAATGACTGGACTAAATCATATACTCCAAGAGCAGAAAAAGCTACCGTGGAAGCTAAGCCTAAAATAGTAGATAAAGTAACAAATGCAGTTCCCGGTATAAAAGAAATAGCAAGTCCTAAAAGTCCAATACTTGCAAACCCTATCGCTAAATAATTAAACATCATATTTTTATAAGCGACTGCTTGTATTTCTGCTAGTATAGCAGTGTCTATCGTTATATTAGGGTCTGTTATTTTCTTTTTAAGAGGTTCTAGACGCTCTAGGCAATTTCTATTAGTTACACGCTTCATACGGGCTGCTTTAACTGCTTCTTTTTTAGAAATCTCTCTAAGAAAACGATGTGCTACATATGCATCTATATTTTTGTAATAAGACTTTTTAGAATTGGTAATATCCTCGATCGATTTCTTGGCATACCTTTCTCGAAGCTTTGTCTTTAACTGTTTTTGCAATGGCTCTGATACACTTATTTGTTCTTGTAGAAATGCTGCAATGGCTTCTTCTTTTTCCTGAGGGGATACATGTTGTAGCTCGCTTAATTTTTTATCTAATTCTAGTTGAAAACCACGCTGTTCATGCAGTTTCATCGATATAAGCAACAACATAAGAAACACAGCTGAATTACTAAGTATAGTGGTGGTTTTGCTAAGAATTTTTGATGCGGTAATAACTGTTTTGAAAGAAGCAATACTGCTAGATAAACTTAAACCTAAGCTCGAAAAATAGAAAGCACCAGATAAAAATTGCATGCCGCTACGAACTTGCTTTACTTGATTTGCCCTTTGTCCGGCCATATCTTTAATATCGGCGGATTGTTCGATATTTACACCTGCAGAATAGAAGTTATTTCCCGCTGAAATGAAGCTTAAGCATTTTACAAAGCCTAAAATAGAAGAATCCTCTTTAGGCAATATTCTTTTAACCTGCATTGCTAAATTGCCGAGCACACCCAAAGTGTTTAAAGCTAAATCGCTAAAGTTATTACGGGTCTTATAAGATTCAGCTGGTAAAACATACTGTTTAAGCGTTTCTAATGTTATACTCATATAATTACCTTTTAGAACTAAATTATAACATAAAATCAAATAAAAATCTATTGCATAGAAAACATTAATAATAAATTAATATTAAAGATTAACCGTTATCTTCGTAGAAGATAAAGGTTTTGTTAAGATTTTTTGAGCAGCTAGAGCACTTACTTCACTTATAAGTTTTAAGTCTTTGCGCAAATTATTTAAGTTGCATTTTCTATAAAAGACATACTTAAGGTCTTGGTCCCATTGTTCTTTTACCTGTGGATTTGCTAAAACCTGGTTTAAATGAGTTTCTAAAGAAGACTCCAAAGACTCTTTCTGTTGCTCTGAACCTTTTTCAAGTTTTTTTATTAAATAGGGTATGTTTTTGGCTTCTTCATACACGCTTTGAATCTCTAAAGCTAATGCACGGTCTTTCTCTAAACCTGAAATCAACCATTGATTCCAAAAATACTTTGAGGTTTTTTTAAGAGCTGAAATCTTATTTTTTAGTGATAACTTACTAGGAAGATTTTTCTGTTTATATTGCTGACGAAGTTCTATGCGTACATCTTTAGGCATCTTTTTAAATAAATCATGCACTTCTTGATCCCATTGTTCCTTTTGGGAAAGAAATGTCTGAAATACCTCTAGAGAAGGGTGAGCCTGTTTCCAAAGAGCGTCTTTTTGAGTGAGTAAGTGATAGTAATATCCCAGAAATCCCATACCCAGGGCTCCTACACCTAAAGAAACACCTAATTGAATAAAGGATAAGCCAAAGCCTAGGGTTATTCCCGTAAGCGCAATTAAAGATATTCCAAATAATATGGCAATGATAATAACAATAGCTTTATCACATTTGCCACAAGGAGTATCTGATAGGTTTTTTTTAGCAAGATAGACTTTTGATCCTATGGATGCGGTTGTAATTAGAAAAGATAAGGCATAAATCGCAATACCAACACCAAACGGCAGAGTTAGCACCCCAACTACCGATAGAATAGCACCCAATAAATTAATGGTGAAAAGAGCTGTGTGAATTTTTTTGGTTTTGGTGCTTTCTACACGCACGCGCCCCATTAATTTTTTCATCTCTGTTTTAGCGCTTTTTTGTACTAGCTCATCCGCACTATTGACTCTTTCTAATAATCCTCTTCTATAAGCTTTATCAACTGCTTGGGCAACAGGAAGACTCGATGCCTCTTTAAGCTGTACCCATCGACGTGCCTTCACTTTATGTCGATCCATCAAAAGACCTAGCGCTTCTAAAGGAGTAAATTTCCAATAGTCTTTATCGGCTTTATCGGTTAAACCTAATAATTGATGAACTTCATTTGAGCTATCTTGTGCTTGCAAAATTTGTAAAAGCTCATCTAGATCAGAGGGCTGTATTTGTGTATTTTTCAGACCTTCTAGTGCAAGCTTTTCTATTTTCTGTTTAAAGTGTTGTTTTTTAGACTCTTGATTAGCTAATGCGCTCCAAGATGTTTTTAACTGGTTTAAATGACTAGAAATGGGTACATTTTGAATAAGTCCTTGTAAAGCTAGAGCGTCTTCTTGTTTAAGAAGCTCGTTAAGATTTTGATCTTGAGCTAATTGATAACCATTTTGTACAGCGGCTAAACCATATAAAGCTCCAAATATCAGTGTATTTATATCATTTAGAACACTGTTAGCAAGTGATAAAAGTGATAAAGAAGCAGAACTTGTAATTTCTTTAGCTAAAGAGGTGCATAAATATCCAGTAAATGTTGTATAACCTACAATTTGAGCAACTTTTTCTATTTTGCTTGGAGGTATTTCTTCTTTAGAAGACAATGCATTTGCAAAAAGTTTTAGATCGCCTAAAGCATCAAAGACTTGCATTTCGTCTTTTTTTAATAAAAGAGCTGGATTTTGTATAAAAAAATCCTTTGGGATAGCCATAGCTTTATATTCCATAATTAATTCCACTTCTATTTTATCAAATAAATATTAAGTTTTATTAAACGATAATTGTTAAATGGTTAAAAACAATCTATTTATTAATATTAACTAAGGATTTAATTAAATAATTAATTTTATCGATTTAAATATATACTAGTGCCGATTCAAACGGCTAGCTTAATGGTATTTAAGTCAACGACTTGAAACTTGTCGTTAATCCTACATTTCAAAACATCTGTTATTTTCGGTATCTCTTCTAAGAAGAATCCTCTAATTGCCTGAAAAAAAGTCACCGACGTTTCGTAATATCGATTGTATACCGTCTTTTCCCTTAAGATCTTCCACAAGCGTTCAATAGGATTCAAATTCGGCGAATAAGGAGGGAGATAGTGCACTTTAATCCTAGAAGACATCAGAAACTCTTCTAGTTTCTTATTTTTGTTTGATCTCGCATTATCCAAAATTACATGAATAATTCGAGCCTCTGTCTGTTTTTCTAGCTTCTTGAAAAAATCGAGCATTGCATCGGCCTCAACTGTCTTATATTCCTCTGTAACAATCTTCATTCCTGTCAGGCAAAGAGCTCCAGCAAAATGCAATCGCAATTGTTTCCCGGATGTCTGCAAAGTCTTTTGAACGCCTTTATAAAACTTTCTCTGAAAAAACGATTACCAGAGACAGCCCCATATATTTTTTCTCCACGAATACCTCTTCCTTTCTCGCATTGGAGGTATTCATTAATTCCACTTTCATCGATGTAAACTCGATTCTCTTCAGGAATATTTTCTAGCTTTTGTTTAAACTCTTCTCGTTTCTTTTCATCTCTTTCTTTATAGAAAAATGTCTTTTTTTTAAGGTTATTTTCAATCTTTTACATGCATAAATTGTTGTTCCAAATGCCTCTGCTATTTCTCTAAGATAAGCATCAGCATGTTCTTGAATATAATGTTTTAACTTTTCATTATTGAGTTTACTTAGTGATCTTTGCTTCAACTTGGGAGCTAAATTGCCTTGCTTTTCTAACTTTTTCCAATTTAGAAGAGAACGAGGAGAAACTCCAAAAGCCTGAGCCACCGCTAAAGGAGAACCACATCTTTTTAAATATTTTAAAGCTTTTATTCTTAAATCTCTTGAGTATGTCATATTTTGAATTATACAAATTACTTAAGAAAAAATAAATTTAATTCACTATATATAGTGGTTCCGATTCAATCACATAGAAAAATATAGGATTAACGACAAGTTTCAAGTCGTTGACTTGAACCCCGTTAAGCTAGCCGTTTGAATTGGCACTACTATATACTAGTTTGATTTCAAATTAAGAATTGTATAACTAGGTTTTTTTGAAAAAATTGCTCTATCTTGCAAGAAGATGTTATCTTTTATATAAAAATGTTTATGCATTCAAACTCTTAATTTGAATGTAAACGAGTATATAGTGGTTCCGATTCAATCGGATAGAAAAATATTTTGTTTTGTGTTAAGCTATTGAGTATGAAAAAACTGACCCCTAGCCAGATAGCTGACTTAGAACACAAGTTAAAGCATCCAAAAGACTATTCTGAACGGAATAGGCTTTGTGTAATTTTGGGCTATGATGAGGGTATCTCAACAAAAAATCTTGCTAAAGCACTTCGGATAAGCCCTATCACTGTTCAGGAATACCTCAGAGAATATGATTCCGAAAATAAAACTGGAAATAGCCCTCGAGGCGGTAGCAAATCAAAACTTTCACAAGACCAAACAGAGTCTCTACTAAAACACCTACAGGAAAAGACCTATCTTAAAGTCAAAGGGATCATAGCTTATGTGCATGAGCAATATGGGATAAAATATTCCCGAAGTGGCATGACAGATTGGCTCATACAGCACGGATTTGTTTATAAACGTCCTAAAAAGATTCCTGGGAAATTAGATCCTGAAAAACAACGAATTTTCATAGAACAATATATGGTTTTAAAGGAGACCTTAAACCCTGATGAAGAGATCTATTTCATAGATGCTGTGCATCCTGAACATCAGTCCCAAGCCGTATGTGGATGGATCAAAAAAGGCGTTCAAAAGACTTTGCAGACATCCGGGAAACAATTGCGATTGCATTTTGCTGGAGCTCTTTGCCTGACAGGAATGAAGATTGTTACAGAGGAATATAAGACAGTTGATGCCGATGCAATGCTCGATTTTTTCAAGAAGCTAGAAAAACAGACAGAGGCTCGAATTATTCATGTAATTTTGGATAATGCAAGATCAAACAAAAATAAGAAACTAGAAGAGTTTCTGATGTCTTCTAGGATTAAAGTGCACTATCTCCCTCCTTATTCGCCGAATTTGAATCCTATTGAACGCTTGTGGAAGATCTTAAAGGAAAAGAAGGTATACAATCGATATTACGAAACGTCGGTGACTTTTTTTCAGGCAATTAGAGGATTCTTCTTAGAAGAGATACCGAAAATAACAGATATTTTGAAATGTAGGATAAACGACAAGTTTCAAGTCGTTGACTTAAATCCCATTAAGCTAGCCGTTTGAATCGGCACTAGTATATTTGGATCTTTAAGTAAGAATCCAAAATTTTATATCTTTGATCTTAAGGTAAAGGATGATACTGAATTTGTTTTATCTCATTTAAAAAAATAGATCTTGCCCGATGAACCTATCTTGAATTAAATTTACTGTTTTAAAGATACTTGCCGACTTAAGAAATTCATCCAATATCCCAGTAGTCCAAACATTAATAGTCCGTTCCAATATATTGCCTTTCTTTCCCAGCGCAATGTAAGACGACGGAAGCATGTCTTTAACCAAGAAATCGTTCTCTCAACGACCCAACGTTGCTTTTCAAGGTAGCAAATGCCTTTTATCTTATATCCCTTAGTGTTTCTTTTCCGAGCTATCAGAGGAAAAACCTCATGGGAAAGAACATCGATACGTGTTTGCTCTGAGTCATAACCTTTATCTGCTTCAAGTATGGGTACTTTTCCCTGATTCCATGCTTTTTTAATGAAGGGAATGACTTTCCTAAGCAGAGGGATCACTTGTTTTTTCTCATCCCCGGATGCTGATGTAAAAGTGATTGCAAGAGGCTTTCCTGATTTTTCTACCAGTAAATGCGATGTCACGCCTTTACCTTTGTAGCCATAATCAACTTGCTCTCCTCCTCCGCGTCCGCTGGAAAAAAAAACCATCTACAGAGAGTCTCTGGGCATCAATACACCCCAGCTGTTCGGCAAGCTTAAGCAGCTCTTCTAAAAATTGATCTAAAAATCCAGCAGATTGCATTCTTCCAAGCCATGCGTGTGCTGTTGAGGGATGAGAAAACTCCTTGTTTCTAGGTGCATCTTTCCAAGGAGCTCCTGTCCGAAGCACCCAGAAAATAGTATTCACTACAGGTCTCCATGGCGCTAATTTTCTTCCATAATGGTTACGATTTACCCATTTTTCCATTTGAGGTTCGAGTATTTTAAACTGTTCTTCATTTAATCCTTGCTTGCTCATGTCATCTGTCTTTAGTTAAAAAATAAAAAGATCTGGTATCATAGCGAAAATTTATATTCAATTCAAGATAGGTTCATAGACCCGTCTATAAAGTTGGGAATAACACTGATATTCTCGAAAATATGGATAAAGCAATAATTAAGAATCCAATCCTTTTTGTTTTTACTGTGGCCCTTTCAACCTTGAAGTGCACAAAAAAGAACATATAAATACTTGAAAAAACATCTATTGTGCACCCGAGCATAGCATGTTTGTAGATAATCTCGTAAACACTTCTAGTGGAGTTTCGAAGTTGAGAGCCTTTCTAGGTCTGTTATTTAGTAAAGTTTCCACCCTTTCTATATCCTTGGAAGTCGTATCTAAAAAGCTTTGTGTTTTAGGAAAATATTGCCTAACTAGTCCGTTTGTATGCTCATTTAAGCCTCTTTCCCAAGAATGGTAGGGCGTTGCAAAGTAGAAGTCTGTCTCTAGCTCGAAACTAACCATTTGGTGATAGGCAAATTCTTTTCCGTTGTCTGCTGTTAATGTGTGTACAAAATCTTTGATAGGTTTAAGTTGTTCAATTAACGCTTGACTTACTTCCTCTGCAGTTTTATGAGAAACTTTGGCGAGCTTAGTTAGCTTGGAAGTTCTTTCTACCATTGATACAATTACGCCTTTATGTCCTGCCCCTATGACTGTATCTAGTTCCCAGTCTCCTAAACGAGTCTTTTTTTCTACAATACAAGGCCGTTGCTTAATATCTATACGACCAGGCATGTTCCCTCTTCCAGAAGCTCCCTTTCTCTGCTTGTTATATTTTTTCCCTCGATGACGGAGCTCTCTATAAAGCTGTCCTCCCTGTCGTTTATCTTTCCAGATATGATTATAGATGGTCTCATGACTAACATGTTCTTTACCATGTCTTTTAAGCCATCCGGATATTTGTATAGGGCTCCATTGCAACTTGATTTTTTCTTCAATACGGGTAACTATTTGAGGAGTCATTTTTTTATTGGGCTGAGAATTTTTTCTAAGAAATGCTTTTTCTTGAGCTTGCTGATGACGGTATCCTCGTTGCCCTTTATTTCTCTTAAGTTCCCTACTAATAGTGCTATGATGAACTTTTAGAATGTTTGCTATTGAGCTAGATGTATCTCCTCTAGCTTTTAAAATATAAATCTGACATCTTTGGTCATAGGTTAGGTGATGGTAGCCTTTAGGCAAGGTCTCTCCTTGTGTTTGATTGTTAAAAATCACAATAGAGATTCTTTCATCGCCTGCCTATTCTTTTTTTAATTCTTCTGTGCACTTCAAACTTGAAAAGACTTGTTTTTAATATCATTCAATATTTAATTAAAATTAACATTAAAATGTTATTTTAATCGAAACAAACGTAAATGATTTGGACTTCGCTTTCAATTTAATAGCATTGGATGAATTTCTTAAGTCAGCAAATTTTTTTAAAATAGTAAATTTAAGCCAAAGTAGGTTTGTTATATGAAAAGTAATATATTTAGCAATTGTTTAATCTATATAGATTTAAATGCTCATTATGTTCCTGTATTAGGGACGACTGTAGCTCTATGCGGTATTTTAGAAAAATATATGATCCTACCTGCTTTTAACAAAGAAACTATTAATGCGAATCGTTATCTGTCTCATATTTCTAATAAATCTTTAAGTATTTTTTTGTTGGAATCGATTCCTGTTTTAGGAAGCGTTTTCATTTACCTAGGGACTAGAAAGCCAAATTCTTTGCTAGTAGCCATTCCCGGTCTTTTGCAACGCCTGCCCAATTTGCAAAAAGATAAAGAAGTAATATTAAAAATGGTAAATAATCGTTCTTGGGAGGCTATAAAATATGCTCATCCTGACTTACAAAAGGATCAAGAGGTTCTTACCAAGGTTTTAGATAGCGCTCCTTGGGAAAAGGTAAAGCATCTTCTTCCTCATAAGATAATAACAGATAAAAAGCTCATGTTAAAGGCTTTACGATGCATTTCCCCTGAGATAATAACAGATAAAAAGCGTATTTTAAAGGCTTTAGAGGTTTCTTGGGAGGCTATAAAATATGCTCATCCTGACTTACAAAAGGATCAAGAGGTTCTTACCAAGGTTTTAGATAGCGCTCCTTGGGAAAGGGTAAAGCATCTTCTTCCTCATGAGATAATAACAGATAAAAATCTCATGTTAAAAGCTTTACGATGCATTTCCCCTGAGATAATAACAGATAAAAAGCGTATTTTAAAGGCTTTAGAGGTTTCTTGGGAGGCTATAAAATATGCTCATCCTGACTTACAAAAGGATCAAGAGATTCTTACCAAGGTTTTAGATAGCGCTCCTTGGGAAAGGGTAAAGCATCTTCTTCCTCATGGGATAATAACAGATAAAGAGTGTGCTTTAAAAGCTTTAAACCGTTCTTGGGAGGCTGTAAAGTACATTTCTACAGACGTTTTTTGTAAGGATGTGGAGGTTCTTAACAAGATCTTAGATGAGGCTCCTTGGGAAAGGGTAAAGCATCTTCTTCCTCATGGGATAATAACAGATAAAGAGTGTGCTTTAAAAGCTTTAAACCGTTCTTGGGAGGCTGTAAAGTACATTTCTACAGACGTTTTTTGTAAGGATGTGGAGGTTCTTAACAAGGTCTTAGATGAGGCTCCTTGGGAGGTTATACGCGATCTTCTATTTTCTCGTGTAATACCGGGGGGGAAGAATAGCGCCTTAAAGGCGTTAAACCGTTCTTGGGAGGCTGTAAAATATATTAGGAATCAGGTTTTGTTAAGCAACGAAGAGTTTGCTCTAGAGGCAATCAAAATCCATCCTCTAGTGTTACCATATATTTCTAAAAATCTAATATCAGATGATCGGTTTCTGCATAGTGTTGTTGTACAAAAGCCTTTAGCAAAGACTTCTTCTGGAGAGATGGCGATCGCTTCTATGATCAATCTTAATGGATTGCACCTAGCACCCCCTTTACTCTCTTGTCCAAAAGATGTTCAGTGCAATTTGAGAGATTTCCTTACGGAGTTTGATAAAAACATAATAGATAAGAGCATATACAGGGATGCAGGAAATCTGCAGCAGCTATATTCCCAACGGGATGATCTAGAGAACTTATGCAACAAGGTGCAAAATACATCGAACGATCTACTTTTTATACAACTTTCCCTTTTACTAAAAAACATCATTTACCAATGGAAAACAGGTAAAGGATTAGAAAAAAAAGATCAAAACTTAAGAGCATTAGCAGATGCCGCAAGCAAATGTACACCTACTTGGTTGGAAGTAGCAACGAGAATATATTCTGAATTAGATGGCAGTGGAACACCGGAAGCAGAGTTGCTCACCTTGGTGCAAAAATATAAAGAAGAAACCATATTGCAATTTACACAAGTCAATGGTAGACATTGGCATTCTTTAAACTATATAAGAAAGAAGTATGGTACAGATCTCGGTCTAAACACTACCCTTGCTAGACATGATATGTATACCGATAATTTTCCTAGTTCTTTAACCAAATGGCAAATAAAGGCGTTATGGGACGCTTGTTCTTTGTTAGAGAGTGTTCATACAGCCCTTTCTACTCAAGAGTACAGTATACCTTTATATGATTTTTTAAAACAAATTACGGAGAAAAATCATCTTGCTAAAGATAAAGACTCCATTGTAGGTTATGTTTCAGATAACTTTTATAATGAAGATTATACATTAAATCTTCATGCTGTGCATGTTATGCTCATAGATATTGGAGTATTAGAAAAGGTTGTTTGATCCTCTTATAGTGTACTTCAAAATGATCGGGGTTTTTCTATACATAAGCGATTAATCTCTGATCATCAATTTTCCTATAAGTGCTTTTCTTTTTTAGAGGTTCTATGTTTCTTCTTTGTTTCTTACTCTTTACCCATCGGTAGACAGTTGCAATCCCAACTTGAAATAGCTGGCTGGCCTTCATTTTGTCGTTATTTTCTTCTAGGTATTGAAGCACTCGTTTTATTAGATCCATTAGAGCTCTTTCAAAACTAGGAAATAAAAAAGCCCTTGTATAAAATGATGCCCTTAAAAATACGTAAGGGCATGATGAAATTTGAAAAAGCAAAAAGTTTAGACAACGAGAAATTCCGAAGATTAACCGGATTAAAACGTAGCACATTTGATCAAATGAGCTTGATTTTGGAGATAAGTCACAAAGAGAAAAAAGCCCGAGGAGGCCGCGTCAATAAATTAAAAATAGAAGACATGTTACTGATGACCTTAAGAGTATCTAAGAGAGTATATAGTGGTTCCGATTCAATCGTATAGAAAAATATTTTGTTTTGTGTTAAGCTATTGAGTATGAAAAAACTGATCCCTAGCCAGAGAGCTGACTTAGAACACAAGTTAAAGCATCCAAAAGACTATTCTGAACGGAATAGGCTTTGTGTAATTTTGGGCTATGATGAGGGTATCTCAACAAAAAATCTTGCTAAAACACTCCGGATAAGCCCTATCACTGTTCAGAAATACCTCAGAGAATATGATTCCGAAAATAAAACTGGAAGTAGCCCTCGAGGCGGTAGCAAATCAAAACTTTCACAAGACCAAAAAGAGTCTCTACTAAAACACCTACATGAAAAGACCTATCTTAAAGTCAAAGGGATCATAGCTTATGTGCATGAGCAATATGGGATAAAATATTCCCGAAGTGGCATGACAGATTGGCTCATACAGCACGGATTTGTTTATAAACGTCCTAAAAAGATTCCTGGGAAATTAGATCCTGAAAAACAACGAATTTTCATAGAACAATATAGGGCTTTAAAGGAGACCTTAAACCCTGATGAAGAGATCTATTTCATAGATGCTGTGCATCCTGAACATCAGTCCCAAGCCGTATGTGGATGGATCAAAAAAGGCGTTCAAAAGACTTTGCAGACATCCGGGAAACAATTGCGATTGCATTTTGCTGGAGCTCTTTGCCTGACAGGAATGAAGATTTTTACAGAGGAATATAAGACAGTTGATGCCGATGCAATGCTCGATTTTTTCAAGAAGCTAGAAAAACAGACAGAGGCTCGAATTATTCATGTAATTTTGGATAATGCAAGATCAAACAAAAATAAGAAACTAGAAGAGTTTCTGATGTCTTCTAGGATTAAAGTGCACTATCTCCCTCCTTATTCGCCGAATTTGAATCCTATTGAACGCTTGTGGAAGATCTTAAAGGAAAAGAAGGTATACAATCGATATTACGAAACGTCGGTGACTTTTTTTCAGGCAATTAGAGGATTCTTCTTAGAAGAGATACCGAAAATAACAGATATTTTGAAATGTAGGATAAACGACAAGTTTCAAGTCGTTGACTTAAATCCCATTAAGCTAGCCGTTTGAATCGGCACTAGTATAGAACCTATTTTCACATAAGCCAGAGCTATAATATCAGTGGCCCTTTCAACCTTGAAGTGCACAAAAAAGAACATATAAATACTTGAAAAAACATCTATTGTGCACCCGAGCATAGCATGTTTGTAGATAATCTCGTAAACACTTCTAGTGGAGTTTCGAAGTTGAGAGCCTTTCTAGGTCTGTTATTTAGTAAAGTTTCCACCCTTTCTATATCCTTGGAAGTCGTATCTAAAAAGCTTTGTGTTTTAGGAAAATATTGCCTAACTAGTCCGTTTGTATGCTCATTTAAGCCTCTTTCCCAAGAATGGTAGGGCGTTGCAAAGTAGAAGTCTGTCTCTAGCTCGAAACTAACCATTTGGTGATAGGCAAATTCTTTTCCGTTGTCTGCTGTTAATGTGTGTACAAAATCTTTGATAGGTTTAAGTTGTTCAATTAACGCTTGACTTACTTCCTCTGCAGTTTTATGAGAAACTTTGGCGAGCTTAGTTAGCTTGGAAGTTCTTTCTACCATTGATACAATTACGCCTTTATGTCCTGCCCCTATGACTGTATCTAGTTCCCAGTCTCCTAAACGAGTCTTTTTTTCTACAATACAAGGCCGTTGCTTAATATCTATACGACCAGGCATGTTCCCTCTTCCAGAAGCTCCCTTTCTCTGCTTGTTATATTTTTTCCCTCGATGACGGAGCTCTCTATAAAGCTGTCCTCCCTGTCGTTTATCTTTCCAGATATGATTATAGATGGTCTCATGACTAACATGTTCTTTACCATGTCTTTTAAGCCATCCGGATATTTGTATAGGGCTCCATTGCAACTTGATTTTTTCTTCAATACGGGTAACTATTTGAGGAGTCATTTTTTTATTGGGCTGAGAATTTTTTCTAAGAAATGCTTTTTCTTGAGCTTGCTGATGACGGTATCCTCGTTGCCCTTTATTTCTCTTAAGTTCCCTACTAATAGTGCTATGATGAACTTTTAGAATGTTTGCTATTGAGCTAGATGTATCTCCTCTAGCTTTTAAAATATAAATCTGACATCTTTGGTCATAGGTTAGGTGATGGTAGCCTTTAGGCAAGGTCTCTCCTTGTGTTTGATTGTTAAAAATCACAATAGAGATTCTTTCATCGCCTGCCTATTCTTTTTTTAATTCTTCTGTGCACTTCAAACTTGAAAAGACTAGTGAAAGTACAGCTTATAAAACAATAAAATGGGTAGAATACACCCTGATAAAACATCCCCTATTTGCACTGCCTGGACGTAAAGAGCTATTAAAAAGCGATATGGAATATGATGTTATTTTAATAGATGCCACAGAAACACCCATAGAGCGCCCTAAAACAAACAAAAACATTTTTACTCAGGGAAGAAGAAAAGGCATATACTCGTTTACATTCAAATTAAATTGAATAAGGTTTAGGCATTTCTCTACCTCCATATATTTTGTTGGAGAAAAATATACAACTTTATCAATAAAATTTTAAATAGCTATATAATAGTTTGTAGCTTAATATGTTAGAAAAGATTTATCGATTGTAAGTAAAGAAAATTATGAAAAAAGAAGATGTTAAAAATCTGGAGTAGTGCTTTCTAAAAAGCAAAGAAATTTGCTATGTTAGTTTTTTAAGAAGTTTTTTGGAGATATCTATTATGCCACGAGCACTTTTTTTTGCTTTAGCCCTTGTTACGGGTTGTAATTTGAACCTAATCCCTCAAGAAGATCATAAACAACAAACACAAGTAGCTCTAAAGCCTGTTGTTGTAATTACTCCTGTCATTGATAGCACCGAAGAAGATAGCATTTGGAGCCTATCCGATGAATTCACTTATTGCATTACCCATCAGCTTGCGCAAAAAAATCATCTTTCTTTAATAAATTTTGATAAAACTCGTGCGACTGCTCAACAACCCGTCTTAAAACAAAACCCTTTTGAGCAAGACATGAGCTGGCTTAAAAAGGTATTTTCTCATCATGGATTTGTAGTGTTTCTCGAACTTGTGGAGCATAACGAAGTAATAAGACAAGGTGATAAGCAAACCATTGATTCTAAAAAGTGCTCCGCTGAGCTTTTAATGACTATGCGTGTGCGCATTTTTGATTTGCGAAAAAACGAGCCTAAAGTAGTTTTACAAGAACTAGTACATGAATCTCATTTCATCCCTAGGCCCTTTACACGAAGTAATTTCCAACAAGAAAAATGGGGTCATGAAATGTTTACCATTTCTCCTATGGGCCTTGCACATTCACAATTTATCAAACACATCTGCAATCGCCTTGAAGATTACATTCTTCTAGCAGCTCATAACGATTAAAAAGGGCTCTTGATGGTAACTTCTTCCATAAGCGGCAATTATTTGACAACGATCCTATTATTTGGGACCATTGGATTATTTACTCTATGCATTGCTAAGTCACGTGGATTTTTTCATGATCGATCTTATATAAATGTTCCTTTTTCTTTAGCACAGCTCTTAAGCGTTTTTGTCATCTATTTGTGCATGACTCTCTTAGGGCTACCTATTTTAATTACTTTATCCAAACTTATCTACCCACTAATAGAGACAGAAACCCCTTTTCCTGTGTTTGTATTAAGTTGGCTACAACTTTTTGTAATAATGGTTACTTTTTTCTTAATTCGAGCTGTTTTATCTAACCATAATAGAACTATTTGGAGGCATATTTGGAAAAAACCAAGCTGCAACCAATCCTTAGCACAAGATATATGGATGGGAATATTAGCATGGCTCATCAGTTTTCCCATTGTTATTGGAATAGGTCAATTGTTTGACTTTATCCTTTATCTTTTTTTTCACTTAGAAAGTTATGAACAAGTAGCTGTCCGTTACCTTAAAAAATCTATCTATTCCCCTTCTCAACTCATACCCGCTTTAATCATGATCACGCTTGCTGCACCGATTATTGAAGAGCTGCTTTTTCGAGGATGCTTGCAGTCTTATTTAAAAAGATATATAAAAAAAAGCTTGGCAATTGTTTTTTCTTCTATTTGTTTTTCTGCTTTTCATTTCTCATTTAGCCAAGGTATTGGTAATGTTTCTTTGCTGTTTTCTTTGTTTGTATTTGCTCTTTTTTTGGGGTTTATCTATGAACGTCAAGGTTCTTTATTCGCATCGATTAGTCTACATATGACTTTAAACATAGTAAGTGTAGCCCGTATCCTTCTATCTTCCACAGAATAAAAAAAATATTATCGATTTAAAGGAACAAAGTATGATATGTACCAGAAAAGAAAGAGAGGATCGAGAAAAAATGGCAGCCACTCGCCGTGATGTTCAGAGCTTTGGTATTTCTGATATAGGGCTTTCACGTGCTAATAATGAAGATGCATGGAAAGAAATTCCAGAAAAACGCTTTTACGCTTTAGCAGATGGAATGGGCGGTCATAATGCAGGTGAAATAGCCTCTTACACCGCGGTAGAGAGCATTTGCTCCTCTATTCAAGAACTGCCTAGCGTAGAATCTATTCAAGAGCTTTTAAAGCATATGAAAAAAGCTGTGTATCAAGCTAATAAAACAGTCTTACAAAAAGCAAAGCAAGCTAAAGAGTATAAAGGAATGGGTACCACTCTTTGTTGTTTTATGTTATTTGATGATTATTTGGTTTATGCTCATGTAGGAGATAGTCGATTGTATCGCATACGCAACCGCATTGAGCAATTAACCAAAGATCATAAAATTCGTCATATTCAATGGGGGCAACCATCTGATGGCTCTACACACACTCGCCCCTTATTATTCCGTAATGTGATTACGCGCGCTATTGGCACTCATGTAGAAGTAGAACCAGATGTAGGAAGTTATAGCGTACAACCAGGTGATATCTACCTTTTATGCAGCGATGGTCTTTCTAATTTAGTCAATGATGAAGCTATACATAACATCTTAAAACTCCCTTGTTCTTTAGAGATAAAAGGAAACCAGCTATTGCAAAAAGCTTTAAAAAATGGAGGACATGACAATATTACTTTATTGTTGGTAAATATTCTATGATTAGCACTGCTATTTACCTAGACAATAATGCAACTACTCCAATTGCACAAGAATCGTTAGACGCTCTTATTAAAGAGTGCGCAGCGCCTGTAGGAAATCCTTCTTCCATCCATCGCTTCGGGCAAGCAGCTAAAAAAAGATTAGAAGGCTATAGAAATACCATTGCCAATTATCTCGCGGTTCCAGCCGACGAGATTATCTTTACATCAGGTGGCACAGAATCCATGAATCTTTTGATCTATGGCCTGCTAGAAAACAGGTTAAACACACACGTCATTACTTCTGATGTAGAACATGCTTGTATTTATAATAATTTGACCCTATTGCAAAAAAGAGGTACTCGTGTGTCTTTTTTGCAAGCCGGACTACACGGCAGTATTCATCCAGATCAAATCGAAAAAGCAATCCTTCCTTCAACGCGCATGATTATCCTCTCAGCTGTAAATAGCGAAACAGGAGTAAAAACCGATATAGATGCAGTTGCTCAAATAGCAAAAAAAAACGATATTGCTTTCATAGTTGATGCAGTAGCTCTTCTAGGAAAAGAAATCTTTTCCATTCCCAGTGGCGTTTCGGCTATGGGATTTTCTGGACATAAATTGCATGCCCCTAAGGGGATAGGTTGTGTTTTTGCTCGTCCGGAACTCGCTTTATACCCTTTTATTAAAGGAGGAAATCAAGAATTCAATCGACGCTCTGGTACACAAAATCTAAGCGGGATAGCAGCAATAGCCGCTGCGGTAGAATGCCTATATGAGCATTTACCCTCTGCTACAGAAAAAATGGCTAGGCTAAGGGACCTGTTAGAAGCTTACCTTATAGAACAAGCAGCTCCTGTTATCATTAATGGCTCTGGAAAAAGGATCTGCAATACAAGCAATCTTTGCTTTCCCGGGGTTCAAGGAGAAGATCTGATCATTGCACTGGATATGAGAGGTATTGCAATAAGTCATGGATCTGCTTGTTCATCTGGAGCCCTAGAACCTTCTCGTACTCTTATAAATATGGGCGTTTCTCATCCACTTGCTCGATCTTCTATTAGGATTTCCTTGTCCCGTATGACTACAGAAGAGGAAATCAAATCAGCAAGCTTACTCATTGCTAAAACAATTAAAGATCTTCGCTCTTAAGAAATGGTTTTTACCAATACGGTTTTAATGGCCAAGAAGGAAATCTCTTCTACAATCAATTCAAAACGATCAATTCGTACGCTATCTCCTTGAGAAGGATTGTGATTTAATGCTTTCATTACTATTTCTCCTAAAGTTTCTGCATTCTGGTAGCAAAGATGTACGCCAAACTGTTTATTAAATTCGTCAAGACGCATTTGAGCAGGAAAGCTGCGATCTAAAACCACATGAAAAGCGTTAGGCAAAATATCAGAAAAAGACTCCGAAATAGAAGATTTTCCAAAGATTTCATGTACAATGGCATCTAAGGTTAAAACTCCTTTAGCTAGCCCTTTACCATCTAATATAATGGCTAAGCTCTGATTATTATGACGAAATTGTTTTAAAATATCTAAAATCGATGTCGTTTGAGCAATAAACCAAGGGGACCTTGCATAATCTTTTATCCGTTTATTCTCAGGAATACGAAGTAAATCTCTTAAGTAAGCAACCGCAATAATATTTTGTGGATGACGATGATAAATGGGAACAAAGACTGTTTGTTTGCCTTCTATAAAACGACGCAACTCTTTTACCGTACAAAAAGCTGGAACAAGTGGTATTTGTGTTAAGGGCTGAGTGACATCCTTAGCTATTTTTGCTTTTAAAGAAAAAATGTTTGCTACAATCGTATTTAATTCTTGTTTGGTGTGATCTAAAGGAGGGCTTTGTCTCTCCTCAATAGCATTTTGTAGCTCTTCACGGGAAAGATAGGCTGTAGAAGCGATAGGATTCCCTATTAAATGATTAATCCATCTACAAAGTAGATCTAAGATGAAGATGATAGGGCGCAACAATAAAGAGAAAAAGTATAAAAAGGGTACCCCAAATAGCCCCATATGTTCTGCATAACGTCTACCTAAAGACATAGGGGTAATCTCTGCAAAAATCAAGATAAGAATAATCTGCGATAGAGGGGCGAAATCGGGACTTAAACCAATAGCATCATAGAAACGACGCGAGCACTCCGAGCCAAAAAATAAAGCGGTATTTATTCCAATAAGCGTTGTTCCAAATAAAAGAGCGGGATGATTTAGCAAGTAATTTAACCAAAGAGCGCTTTTTTTCTTTTTACTGACATAATATTGCAAGCGCACTTTATTAAAAGAAACACAAGCCATTTCCGTCATAGAAAAAAATCCTTGAACAACTAGGCAAAGAAGTGTAAAAAAGAGAAAAGCCTTCCAAGATTGCATCAATAGCTTCCTTTTGAAGAAGAGACTTTTATTAGTCTTACATATATACGGCGTACGCGTTTATGATCTGAGGCTAATACATGAAATAAAAAGCCATAAGCCGTATATTTAAATCCTGCTTTAGGAATATCTCCTATTTTCTCTGTTAACCAACCTCCTAAAGTAATCATATTATTTATATTTGGCAGAGCTATCCCAAAGATCTTTTCGAATTCAGAAAGCTCTAGTTTGCCGCTTGCAATGATAATGCCTTTGCCCGATGAAGTATAATCGGCTTTTTCATCTCTTGCATCTGCAATCTCTCCAACGACTGTTTCTACTAAATCCTCCAAAGCAATTAAACCTGACACAGACCCATACTCATCGACTACCAAAGCTAAAAACTCTTGTCTATCAAGCATTTGTCTTAAAAGTATGGGAGCTGAAGTCATTTCAGGAACAAAAAAGGGTTTTTGTAAAATAGCTATCATATCTTTTGGCTGATGTAGTTTTTCTTTATGAAGAAAATAGATTTGGCTGGTCATAATGCCGATCACAGAATCGAGATTCTTTTGACAAACAGGAACCCGAGAGCATTGTTGGTCCACAAACATACGCACAAGTTTTGTTAAAGGCTCTTCTAAATCAAAGAATAGGATATCAGTCCTAGGTCTCATTAATTCTTTGACTTGAGATTCACTTAATTGTAGATAACCTTGTATAAGTTCTGCTTCTTCTTCATTTAGCACTCCTAACTGACGAGATGCCTTTAAAGCATATTCCAATTCATCAACTGAGATATCAGGCTCTTTTTTCAAGAAAGAAAATAATAATCTCATCAGAAATTGCGTAATGGTTACTAAAACTTTTCTAACCGGTAAAAAAAAGTTTTGCAGTCGATAAATATAAGGAGCTACTCGATAAGAAATTGTATCATTATTAGCAAGGCCAATCGATTTAGGAATCATTTCACCAAATGTCAAGGTCAATACAAGAGGTAATCCAATATGTAAAATCCATGCAGAAAAACCATCAAATAAACTAGATATGACATTCTGAAATAAAATATTGGTAATTACATTCAATACTAGAATCGTAATGATTAAATCACGAGGAGAAGAGAGCAGATGAGCAACCAATTGCTTGCGTCGATCTACATCTGCTCTAAAAACCTTGACCTTCATTGAAGATAAAGAAAACAATGCCACTTCTGAACAGGAAAAAAAAGCAGAAGAAAGAAGAAGCAATACCAATAAAAAAATAGCAAAAGCTAATCCCAAAGAATCACTCATCTTTTGTAAAATAGACTTTTAATTGTCCCTCAGGAACTAGCCCTAAGCCCTTCATCAAGGTTAACTCAATCCATGCTGAATCTTTTTGGGAATTAATTTGTAGCTTTAAGTCTTCTTTTTCTTCTAATAAAAATTGTTTTTCAGACTGAAGAGCGTATAATTGAGATTTCAGCACTTCTAACACCTGCTTTTTTTTTTTCATGGCATGTAAGTACATAAAGCAACAGCAAAGCATGCACAATAGTACCCATCCATATTGAAAAAAAGCATTTTTTCCAAGATTAGGTTTATGGGTTTTATTCTTAATCCACTCGTTTGATTGCATACAATTAGCAAAAGCCCTCTAAAATTTAATACTTAGAGCATCTATTCTTTTTTTTCTACTTTAAGCCACAGGCAAAGTAATCCCTTTCTGTTTCATATATTTCCCATCTCGATCTTTATAAGAGACTAAGCATTCCTCTGAGCTTTGATAAAATAAAACTTGAGCTAACCCTTCATTTGCATAGATTTTGGCAGGAAGAGGTGTAGTGTTAGAAATCTCTAAAGTCACATAGCCTTCCCATTCAGGCTCAAAAGGTGTTACATTGACAATAATGCCACATCGCGCATAAGTAGATTTACCTACACAAATTGCAAGCACATCTCTTGGAATTCGAAATTTTTCTACACTACGAGCCAACGCAAAAGAATTAGGAGGAATCGTACATTCTTCTGCTTCTATGCAGACAAAAGCATCTTCAGTAAAGTTCTTTGGATCTATGATACAGTTATCAGTATTTGTAAAAATTTTAAATTGCCCAGCTACCCTTAAATCATAGCCGTAACTTGAGAGTCCAAAACTAATTACTTTTTTTCCTTCTACGTAACGTACCTGCTCTTTTACAAAAGGGTCGATCATTTCATGTTCTTCTGCCATGTAACAAATCCAACGGTCTGGTTTTGGAGCCATATTGATTTCCCTCCTTAATTATTAGGTTTATAGATTAATAAATTTACACTTCTTAAAAGAGATAGGTATAGCGTGTGAATTCGATTTCTTGCTAGAGTTTTCATTAGTTACTAATCATAGGTTCAAATTATGCCCGATAGCTTTACCCATTCATCTTGGAATAAAAAGGATGATTTTGCTGAAATCCCATTAAGACCGCAAGCCTTATCGGAATTCGTGGGACAAGATACCATTGTTAAACGTCTAGAAGTATCTATCTTAGCAGCAAAGCAAAGAAATGAACCACTTGGGCATTGCCTTTTTCACGGCCCTCCTGGCTTGGGAAAAACTACATTAGGAACTATTTTATCCAAAGCTATGCAAACAGACCTTGTGCTTACCTCAGGCCCTTCTATTGAAAAAGCAGGTGATTTAGCAGGTATTTTAACGAATCTAAAAGAAGGCGATATTTTATTTATCGATGAAATCCATCGGTTAAATAGAGCAATTGAAGAATATCTTTACGCTGCTATGGAGGATTTTTTTCTGGATTTAATGATTGATTCTGGCCCTTCCGCTCGCAGCATTCAAGTAAAACTCAATCGTTTTACTCTAGTAGGAGCTACTACTCGTGTAGGACTCTTAAGCAGCGCTATGCGTTCTCGTTTCACTCTAAATTTCAGACTAAATTATTATTGTTTTACATTCTTAGAAAAAATTATTATGCGTACAGGACAAATTTTAGGTATATCTCTTACAAAAGAAGCTTGTCTATCCATTGCAAAACGTGCAAGAGGAACTCCTAGAATTGCCAATAACCTCTTAAAATGGGTTCGTGATTTTGCACAAATTAAAGGTTTTAGCAAAATTGATGAGCCTCTTGCAAATGAAGCACTAAATATGTTAGAAATCGACGAACTAGGCTTAGATGAGATGGATAAAAAAATCTTGTCCACTCTAATTGATTATTACCAAGGGGGACCCGTTGGTATTAGCACAATAGCTGCGGCTCTTTCCGAAGAAATTCATACTTTAGAAGAAGTATATGAGCCTTATTTAATTACCCAAGGATTTTTAAAGCGTACGCCAAGAGGCCGAGAAGCTACCACACTAGCTTATGAACACCTTAAAATCCCTTTTAAAACTTGATGGAGATCTTGTATGAAGCTACTGCTTGCTTTTGTAACACTCTCATTAATTGTGTCTAGCTTATTATGCTATAGTAAAGAAGCGTCTGTAAATACACAGACCTTAAGCGATATCTCTAAGAAACACAAACCGCAAACGATTAAAATCTTACTCCACAAAGACCTACCCCAAGCTTTTTTAGAAGCTAAAGGCCGTTATTTCGTTTATAACCCTCAAAATGATTTCCTAATTGCAAGTGGCATTTACTCTAAAAAACAACCTATTTTCTCTCAAGAAGCAGGATTAAAATGGGGTGAGCTCTTTCCTGGGGTTTCTCAAATGCGCCTTGTTCCAGGATCTTCTCAAAGCACCATCTTAGTTAATGGGATTGAATACAAAGGTTGTGTAGAAATATACGATATAAAAGGCAAGCTTCATATTATCAACGAGATTGATATTGAAAACTACCTAAGATCTACACTTTCTCTTCAATCCCTTTCCGAGTTAGATGAAGAGGTTATGGATGCACTAGCTATTATTGCACGGACTAAAGCCTATTATTTAGCAAATAAAGATCCTCTTTTGCATTGGCATGTTACTAGCTTAGAAATTGAATACCAAGGCAGCGCTCTCGCTTGTCAAAATCCAAGTATTCCTGCCTGTATCTCTCGCACACGCAATATGATCCTTACCTATCAATCAGCACCATTTGAAGCTTCATGGACAGAAGATAGCGGAGGAAAAACAGCTTCTTTTTCTAGTATTTTCCGTAAAAACATCATGACTCCTTCTGGAGTTGACTCCCCTATTGCATCTGCACAAAGAGAGAATCATAACTGGTCTTTTGTCATCTCCAAACAACAATTAGCTCGTCTATTAGATGTTAAAAGCATACAAGCATTAGATCTCTATCAAGATGCAGACTCACATAAGGTTTATGCTATTCGTTATAAAGATGGCAATAAGCTAAAACAGATGGACTTCTTTACTCTGCAGAAAAAACTAGGTGCAAAACTCAAAAGCAATGAATTTACCATTGATGCAGATGAAAAAACAGTCTGTTTTACAGGTTATGGGAAAGGACACGGTGTTGGATTATGCTTATTTAGTGCTATCTGCATGGCAAAAAATGCAAAAAAAACCCCTGAAATTCTCAATCATTTTTTTCCTAATACCAAGCTGGAGCATATGGAAAGATTATCTACTAAAACCAAAGTTTAAAAAATTTCTAAATATAAATTCTCGAAATGACAGGCACCAAAGTGAACGAAAATATCTTAAACTTTTTAAAGTTGCTCAGAATTTCAACTTAATGCTACGATATCCTTTGCCGGGGATCTTTTGGAACTGCAGAACCTGAACCAGGTCAGAACTGGAAAGTAGCAGCCTTAAGGAATTTCTGTTGTGCTAGAAATTAATCTCCGGCTTTTCTTTAAAAAGTAAAAGCCATTCCACCAAACACAGCTTGAAAAATTGTCTTGCTATCATGATGTATGCAACTTCTTCTCTGAGAGATTTGTTCTGGCGCTGTTCCAATGCCATATAAAAAGACCATTTGATATCCTGCATAAAACTTTACCCATGAAGCTGGAATCCAACCTACTTGTGCAGAAGCCTCAGTAAAAAACCCTGCTCTTACTCGCTCTTTCTTACCCTGTAGAGACTTTTCCAATCTTAAATTATTTGCCATACCCCCTGCTTTGGCAGCTATGTTCCAATAGGTAACATCTGTTGGATTAGATTGTAAAAGACAACCCAATTGCAATCCAAACATCTCATTACGCATGTTTACAAAATAAGGGTTCGCAATACCCTTAGGTACCCCAGTGATTGATAGAAGCTTTAACTTTTCTTCCAGGCGAAAATAGTGAAAGCCAAACAAGGTAGCAAAGGAAAAATAATCTTGTGCTCTTGAAGTCAAATAATACCAATAATTTGCTTCTCCCGCACAAAAAGCCACGCGGTATTTTTCCTCAATCAGATCTACTGCCGGGAAACTAGCAGCATTTTGCTTTAAAGGAATAAGCAGATTTTGATTACCAGAAACCGACTTATTAAAACGCCAAGGGTTAATATGTAAGTAGTTAAATTCCAAGCTATTAGTACAATCAGCTGTATAAACAACCCCTACGCGATAACCTGATTTAAAATCAAAATCACGCATATTAGACAAAGCACTTGTTTGGTTGGTCGTATTTTTAACAAGCGTCGTTTTCTCTATATCATTGCGTTTCAAATAGATATATTCACCATAAAAGTCTAAATTACTCTCTGCAGAAACGGTTAAAGCGTAAGCTAACGCTCCGCAAGCAACACTAATAGTCCATTGTTTTCTTTTCATAAGATCCATTTTTTTAGAAAAAATATTTTGTAAATATACCATTCGCAGCTTATAAAGTTAAGCAAAGAAATCCTTTCTTACTGTGTTTAATACACTTACAAGACCCTTATAAAACAAGAAAACAATTCGTTCAATCACAAATTAAAAATTTATTAAATTTAAATTAATTAATAAAATAAGAGGTTTTTTTAAACAAAATAAACAAATATATGCTAAAATGATCCTTTAAACTGAGGGATTTATTATGACTGTTACTCCATTATTTGCTTCTTGTAGACCACCTCTAATAGGGGAAATATCTTTTCCTAGAGGGCTATTTAGTAGTGTTTCTTCTTTTATTAGCTCTTTCTTTACTACTTATGATCCCTCTCTTTTTTCGGTTTTTTTAGATCAAAAAAATATAGGCATTATTGATCAATTATCCAACTTCGGTAAGACCTTAGAACAGTATCACCCTGGAAAAACACGCAAATTGCTTAATGAATTTGCAAGAAAATATGAAAAAAATTCACAAAATCTAGATTCCTTACAGGATGCACACACAAAGACATTAGAAGAAATTGAAAAAGAATACCATAATATCACTAAATTGTCCGCTGAACAAAAAATTAAAACAAGCACTTCTTTTAACGAGTTTTCTGAAAAGTTTAAAGCACTCATAAACAAATATGATGCCAAAAAGTTGCAAGAGACTTATCGTTTGCTCGATGCATTTAACGAAACTATCATGCAATCACATCAATTATACATCGGGTTAGGTAAAGTAGTTAAACATATTGAAAACAATTCTCATCTTCTATTTTTGCAAACATTCAAAGAACAACTCAATTCTATTATTTTGCTACAAGAACAATTTAACCCTAATTTAGAAACTCAAGGTTTTCACCAAATTACTAGAAGACAAGCTAAACGTGATGGATTACTCGATCTAATTGCTGATGTAAACGCTATTCTTAAAACACTTGCTTCTGAAACCACCCGTAAGACAATCGGAAAGAACGACCACATCAAAAATGAACTGCTTAAAACCATACTAGAGAAAAGTGAAGAAGTTGTTTCTTTTATGCAAATACGCATGGAAAGACACAGAACATCCGTATTCAAAAAAATAAGGAGCCATCTTGAGGATGATGTTTCCTCTTGTGAGGATTTACAGAAAAAATTAGAACTCTTGCCTAACGATAAAAAAGCTCAAGGCCTCTTATTAGATCTTCAGAAAATGAGATTTTACCTCAAAGATGATGACCCACGCTCTTCTTGTAACACTCTAAAGGAAAAATTAGGACTTCTACTAAAGGAGCAGCCTTATCTCTTTACTGAAAGAGAGAAAATAGCTTTAACCCATCTTTTAGAAAACTTATCTGTTATTGCTTATGGAAAACGTTTTAATAAAAAAGATGTACAAGAACTGTTGAATCAATGCCAAGATATTATTAAAGAACTACTACCAAAGGAAACCGTCTTTTCACAAATAACTACCTCCCTCTATAAACTGAGTATTTGCCTTATACAGGGAAACATAGCGCCTAATGAGCATAAACATGTAATAGATCTCTTAAATGAATTCATCGAAAATCCCAAAGTTTCTTTTAAAGAAGATGAAAAACAAAAATTTTTAGATTTAAAACAAGCTCTTTTGTTTGATCCTAGCCAACCTATACCTAGAGAAAGAATACCCTCTTTACAACCTCAGAAATGCCTTAAACTAATAAAGGAAATCGAAAAACGCCCTCCTTCTATAGGAGAAAGTAAGTTAGCCATTGAACAAGAATTAGAGAAATTGAGCAAGCATGCAATGAATTTTACTCTTATGATGTCTTGTGATAAAAAAATTTTTAACAAGACTAGAGATTCTCTATTTTATCGTAATATCATACAAAAATCTGAAGAAACAGATTGCTGTCCTATAAAATTATTTCTCGATGAACTTAAAATACAAGGGTTTCCTACATGGAAAATTGTTTTGGTAAAGGTCTCATTTTTTGTCATAAAGCATTTAGGAATAGAAAAATCCATCCATAAAGCACTAAGCAAATACTCTATAATGCTTTATCAAGAATACACTCGTGATCAATTTCAAGATTTAAGCCAGAAACTAGTAGAAAATGCAACGATATACTTTCATTTATTAAACTCTGCTATCTCAAATGCTAAAGTAGATGCGCAAAAATTTCCAGATCAAGAACAGATCACTCGCCTGATTATAGAGCAGCTTTTATCTTTAAAACTAGAAGACGATGAAGCAGCGCTTAGAGAGCTCAATCTTCATGATCTATATAGTAAATTTGTAGACGATTTTCTGGAAAAATCAGAGTCAAGTCTATTAAAATGGATTGTATGTTTTTTTATAGATAAACCTGCTATTATTTCTTCTATTATCGAAACAGGAATAAATTCTTTCATTAAGCCAGATCCTAATGGAAATGCTTCTGGATTAGATCTCTTAATTCGCGACGGTCTCAGAACAATCTATAAAAAATTTCAACAACCAGAGGAAGATTCTCAAGAAAAGCCACTGCCTTCTAATCCGCTTGTCGAGAAATTTGTAGAAAACCTTATGCATACTTTTAATCAACATAGGAATATTCAACAAATAGCTTCTTCTACAAAGATTGCTGTTGCTCAGGCAAATCTTAAGAAGGAATTAGACAAACATGGTTCAAGATTAGAAGGAATACTTGACCAACAAATAAAAAATTATAAACAGCTTAACTATAATACAGAACTGCTATTAGATGCCAAAAACACGCAAGCGCTAGGAGAGAAAGACAGAGAATCTTTTTCCTTTTTGCCTGTTTTTCGAGATAAAATTCTGAACATTTTTTTTCCTGAACCTGAGACTAGACTGCTGCAACAACATACCATATCCCTAGCTGATGTTGGAAGCGATAAAATAAACACTACCATAAAAGCTGAAGTCGATGATAAAATTAGAGAAAAATTTATGCTTGATCTTACAAAATTATCAAAAGCTCCACCTTCTGAAGAAATCCTCTATGATTGGCTCTATCAAGGCTTAGGATTAATCAACCAAACTATTGAGAGCCCCAAAGAAAATAAAGAAAAACAAGAAGATGTAAAAGAAGAGATTACAGAGCTCTTAAGCGATATTAGTGCTTTGATTGCTAGCAAAGCACCTAAAACTGCTATTAAGGATATTATAAAGCGTGCGGGCTTATCATCAAAGCTAGCATCGAAGATTGAGGGCTTATTATCATCAAAGCTAGCATCTTGGATTTCTCCTATAATCCAAGAGCGTTTACAAAATATTGTAGACTTAGCAACGCAAGAAGCCTTGTATCAGCCCGAACTTATAGCTCAATTGGGTAGAAGGGTTATTTTACCTACAACTACTTTTTTAAGAACCTCTTAAGAATCTTTCCCATTTTCAAATTGCCTTTGTAAATGGGTAAGTTTTCTTCTTAAAGCACCTTCTACGTCGATCCCTTTGCTATCTGCTGTCATTAAAACATCAATTAGAGAGTTAACTATTTGTTCTTCTGTATGTAAAGGCAAAAGCTCTGATTTAAGCTCAGAAAAACCATTTGTCTTAAGCCGGTGTAACATCTTCTGTGCTCGAGATAAACTGGGAAGGCTTTCTGAAATACCGCTAAGAGCTCCTTTAGATTCCGTTTTTTTGATTTTTTGCCAGTTTTCTGCAATCTCTTCCACACTATGCACTTTTAAGTTATCAAAAACATGAGGATGACGACGGATCAGTTTCTCGTTTATATTCGATAAAATATGGGTTAAATCAAACCGTTTATCCTTTTCCGCAATTTTAGCACAAAATAAAAGGGTATAAAGCATATCCCCTAATTCTTCCATGATCTGCTCATCTAGATCTTGATCAATGGCTTCTATCACTTCATGCACTTCTTCGAGAAGATAGGGTTGCAAACTCTTTAGAGTTTGTCTACAAGACCATCCGCAATGATTAAAGAGCTTGTCTATTGTTTCTATCAAATTCGTAAATTCTTCCATAAGAGCCTTATAAAAATTTAAGTTTTCTAAAGGATCCTATCATTTTTTCTGTGTTTTATTTAAGATAAATAAAAACCGTTAGAGGTTTCATGCAACGACAATTCACAGCAACTGTATACATTATCAAAGATGATAAAGCTCTTTTGCTCATGCACCCTAAATTTCATAAATGGCTGCCTCCAGGAGGGCATTTAGAAGAGAATGAAACCCCTCATGAATGCGCTTTGAGAGAAGTATTAGAGGAAACAGGCTTAAAAATCGGTTTTTATCAAGATGAATATTTTCAGGTATCTCATAAAAACGCCTGCAGCATCCCACGTCCTTTTTTATGCTTGTTGGAAGAAATTCCCGCTTGGAATCAGACCCCTGTACACCAACATATAGATTTTGTATTTGTTGGATATCCGATAAAAGAGGGTCTGGATAAGGAGTTTTCTTACCGATGGTTTTCTAAAGAGGAAATTCTAAAGCTAAAAGAAGAAGAAATTTTTCCAGATGTTAAGCAAATTATTTCTGAAATATTTAACTTAAATTCCTTTCTCATAAAGGTTTAAAAATATGCAAGGGCTTTTTATTGCTTCTACCGGTCAGCATATTGGCAAAACCACAGCCTGTTTAGGCCTTTTCTCCGGGTTGCATAAGCTCTTTTCTCGTTTAGGTTATATGAAGACCATTGGACAGCAACACATCACTACAAAGCAAGGTACACAATTAGATAAAGACGTATTAGTCTTTAAAAAACATTTTGTACTGACCGATTCTTTAAAATCTATGAGCCCTATTGTAATTCCTGCTGGTTTTACTCGCGATTTTTTAGACCAAAAAATCCATATTGATGACTTGCGTAAAAAATTGATCAGCTCTTTTAAAACAATCCAAAAAAATAAGCAATTGGTTCTTGTAGAAGGCACTGGGCATTGTGGGGTGGATTCTATCATCCACTAGATCTCTTGCATAGCCAACAAGCAATCTAAAATTTTAAAGTATTTTAATCCATGAGAGTATGATTGTTTAAGCGATATAGCTGGAAATGCTTTTGTTAAGATAGGAATCTATAAATGAAAGCTTTAAAATAAGGGGTTATGAAAGAAATCTACTTAAATAATGCCCAAGTGGCTAAAGAGCTAAAACTTCCCCTAATTTTAATCTCTTCAGGAGGATTGGGCTCTAGCTTTGATGATTTAACACTAAACATTACCCTTTGCGATCAGTATAAACTATCTATTTTAGGAGTGATTCTTAACCGTGCGTTGCCCCAGAAACAAGAAATGATCCAGCATTATATGAGAAAAGCGCTTAAACGCTGGAATCTGCCTTTATTAGGATGTATTCCTTTTGATCCTTTTTTAAGTACTTTTTCCATGGGGACTTTGAGCTGTTATTTCAAACTCCTACTATTACAGGGTCTAATCATAGGTTTCGTCATTTTGATGGTATTCGATTGGTCGCCACCTCTTTAGAAAGCTATCGTGAAATGATTCTGCCCAACCAACTTAATTATTACACCATCTAATCGAGAAGATATTATTTTAGCTACCCTTAACAAACATTTAGAACTATTAGATTCTTGCAAGGAAGGTCTTTGTGCAGGAATGATTTTAACAGGAGATTTTTCTCCTCGCCATTATTTATTTAATAGAACAATTAGCAAAAGCTGATATTCCCGTTCTTTATCAGGACTTACGCATGAAGAATTTCCTTTGCACCTACCAGATCTAATAAATAATCTTTACGACATGATGCAATGAAGCGCCGTTTACGTAATAGGATCTATTGTCTTATTAGCAGAACCACATAATGTCTTGCCGTCAATGGCAATGCTGTCTCTTCCAAATGCCTGAGCTATGGACTGAGTCCACTGCATAAAACATGTACGGAACGAATGAGGATTTAAAAAGGCAAAAAACCTCTCATAGGTATACTTATTTGCATTCAAATTAAGAGTTTGAGTGTATAAACATTTTTATACAAAAGATAACATCTTCTTGCAAAATAGAGCAGTTTTTTCAAAAAAAACTAGTTATGCAATTCTTAATTTGAAATCAAACTAGTATATCATGAGAAGGAGCCCCATATTTACAGATATTAACAGATTGTAACCAACCGAGGTTCATCTGTGTCCACAATCTAAAGCCCATGTAATCATCTTGTCCACATAGCATGGCTAGGATAGATGTTGATAATATCATGAAGGCTATATAGTTGATTGCGCGCCTTTCTTGGGTCTGGTAATTTCGAAAAATGCATCATAATAGATGAAGAATGAATGAATCCTTCCATTTTATACTCCTTATGAAAAAGGAGCCAGAATCATTTTTTATCTCTCAATTATCAAGCAAAATCTTCATGCGTTGGCCCTGGTTCTTTATACACCCTTACATAGTTATACAGCGATGCAAAAAATTTCTGCTTTCACTGCAAAAATATCGACAGAAGATATCCATAAGATTAAAGAAGCTATTTCTGTTGCAGAAAGCCATATTGATTTCTCTTTATTGCAATCTGTTCTTAATGGTAACTAACCATTCAGAGCAAACCTTTATTAAATGATGGGTATCAAGATTTTTTAAACAAGCCCCTGTAGCACATTTTCTTAAAAGAGGACAACGAGACCAGAACTGTACTTGATAGGGGCAGCTCCCTTGTATAGAAAAATGCTGTAGCCCAATCGGTCGATAGCGCTCTGCTAGTGAAGGCCCAAACATGCTAAAAGAAGGAGTATTGGTTGTTGCACATAAATGAAGAGCAGCTGAATCCACACAAATAACTCCATCCATTTCACTCATTAAACTTTGCCATAAAGGTAAACTCAGCTCTCCTATACTCAGAGATTGAGATTTAAACCTTTGAACCATATAATCAGCTTGTTGTTTTTCAGATCCCGTGTGGTACACAAAAAGGAAGCATACGGAGTACTGGGTGCTAATGTGGGTTAGTAAAGTACATAAGGTTTCCACCTGTATCTCTTTGTTTGGCCAATGAGAATGCGCTGCTATCATGAGACGTATGGGTACTTTAAGAGATCTATTTGCTAATAGAATTTCTAATCTATTTTTTTCTAGGAATGTTAAATTCATAGAAATTGATTGCGGCAAAAAAATTGCATCATCGTTAAAATAATGCTGAATCAATTGCAAATATTTCATTTGCGCATTGAGCGTTTTAGCAAGAGGTATTTTTCTTGTGGTGACTAAAAGATTGATTTTTTCTTGTACGTGAGTAGAGTCAAAACCAATTTTTTCTTTAGCCCTTGCTAAGAAAGTTACACAGGCTGATTTAGCATTTCCCTGCAAGTCGAATAATAGATCGTATTTTTTAGAGCGCAGGTTTTTAAGAGTGCTAAAAAAAGTTTTCCAAGCCCCTAAAGAAGAGCGCCAGGCTTTAGTATTAATTACAATAATATTGGAAAGCAAAGATGAAGCTGATAATAAAGAAGCATTTGACTCTTCTACCACCCAATCAATCATTGCTTCTGGGAATCGAGCACGTAAATATTGCAACGTTGGCAATGTTTGAATAACATCTCCAATGGAAGAGGTTTTAACTAAAAGAATAGAAAAAGAGGAGCTTTGCATATCAAAACAGAATATCCTTCAGTAAAATATAGCCAAAGTAAAAAAATCATGATAAAATTAAAAATTTATTTTATGTGAGTATATAAACAATGAAATACATAGGATCTTCACGACAACCAACAGCTCTTTATTACATCGCTTTAACAGAAATTTGTAGGCGTATAGCCTTTGGAGCTATTGCTTATTTATTTTTCTTTTATATAGCCGACTTTCAATATTTTACAGAACACGCTTCCGGTCAAATAGGAACCGTATTTTTATCAATTACTATTTTTCTACCTATATTAGGTGGATTCATAGTAGAACGCATTCATTATCGTCTCTCTGTTATTTGGGGTATTTTATTAAATGCAATAGGCTGTTTTCTGATTTTAACCAGCTCTTTACCTTTTCTGTTTATTGCTCTTGTTTTGGTAGCTTTTGGAAATGCTTTATTTCAACCAGGTAGCTACGCTCTCTTAGGTACCTTTTATCAACAAAAGCCTCATTTAAGAGACTCTGGCTTTTCCATTTACTATGCCCTCATAAGCTTAGGGCAGCTTTCTGCATTTTGGATCCTAAACTCCTTAGCTGATTTAAAAAACCTACAGGCAGCTTTTGCAATAACAGGTAGCATTGGATTGATTGGTTTAATCCCCTTAAGTATAGCTTTAAAGCAATATAATAGACTTAAACTCCAAGCTGCAGAAAACGCTTTTTCTCCTCTTCACAAGCAGGAAAAAGATCGAATTTGGGTAGCGGTCATCCTCACCTTATTTTCTATTGTTTTTTGGATAGCTCAAGACCTAAGCCACACGACATTAAGTCCTTTATGGATCGAATATGGTCCCTCTATGATTAGACTTCTACCCTTTGATATGCAACTCTTTAGCATACAGAGCTTATATCTCATCTCAATTGCGCTTGTTTTAGCCAAAATCTATCTTTTTTCTTATAAAAAACGCTCTTATAGCAATGCTATCTTAAAAATTTCTCTCGCTTTTTTCATCTTGAGCATTTGTTTTGCCATGTTTACTTTAGATAGCTTCGAGCTAAATTTCGGCTCCTATGTAACTAGTTCGGTATTTACCGTATATTTTTTCGTGGTTTTGGCAGAGCTGCTGCTAGCTCCTATTGGTCTTTCTTTAATCACACGCCTATCCCCGCGCCGTTACACAGCTGTTTTAATCGGTATTTGGATTACTTGCTTCAATGCTGCTTTTTATTTAAGAGATTTAGCTTTTTTATTTATTCCAAGTCCCGTTTCTCCACATATGCTTTTTGAAACCGTTGCGATAGCATTGATCATCATCGGTCTTCTCGTATTTGCTCTTTCCAAAAAATTAAATCGCATGTGTCATTTTGAGCTCTTTTAAGCACTCTTTAAAATCCTCTGGAATTTTAGCCTTGACTGTTATTATTTGATGAGAAATAGGATTCGGGAAACGCAAGATATACGCATGCAACAAATGACGTATAACAGAGGTTCTGCAAAAAAAATGTTTTGCATAGAGGGTATCGCCTAAAATGGGATATCCCATATAACTTAAATGTACACGAAGCTGATGCGTCCTACCGGTCATTGGTTGGCATAGAAGAAGAGAAGCGGTTTTACTACGCTTTAAACAACGCCATAAAGTAACAGCTCTTTTAGCACCAGGTTTAGTAGCTACTCCATATAGGCTCTGTCCTTGGTAGTTTTTTAATTTTGCAATAGGCTTATCTATTTTTCTTTCCTCTTGCAAAACTTGCCCATCCACTAGTGCTAGATAAAACTTTTCTACAGAGTGCTCTTTAAATAAAGCAATCAATTTTTGTAAAATGAGTTTATTTTTCACAAAAATTAAAGCACCTGATGTCTCTTTATCCAAACGATGACCCAGTAACCATCTATCTTTTAATAAAGGTTGTAGGGACCGCATATCACTGATTAACATTGCGGGTTTGTTACAGATAAGCAGGTGTTCATCTTGATATAAGATTTCTAAGTGTTTTGGATGAAGAGTTTGGGGCTGATATAAGATCACCACATCCCCTATCTTTAGAGGATGGGTAGAAAAGCGCTCGACGATTCCATTTACAGTGCACAACTTTGTATCAATTGCAGATTTTAGAGACTTAACCGAGATGTCTGTGCATTGCAGCCTTAAAAACGCAAGTAAAGACATCCCTTTATACTCTCTTTCCAATTGAGCTTTACACAGAATCTTTTTCATCAAAATGCTCAAGAAAATCTATCGTGACTCTTACCCCAGCCCCTGTAGCTAAAGTGGGATGATAAGATTTAGACTTTGATAAATAAGCCACTCCTGCAATATCTAGATGCGCCCAAGCTGCTTTTTTAATAAATTGCTGTAAAAAAGCCGCTGCTGTGCAAGAAGATGCAGGACGGCCTCCTATATTTTTTAAATCAGCAATCTCTGATTTTAGCATTTCGGTATACTCTGGGTATAAGGGAAGACGCCAAAGCCTTTCATCTGTCCTAAGAGAGGCTTTTTGTAAGCCCCTTACAAGAGAGTCATTATTAGAAAAAAGACCTGCAGCCTCTTCACCAAGTGCAATCACAATTGCTCCTGTTAAGGTAGCAAAATCAATCACAACAGAAGGAGCATAGGTATCTTCAACATAAGAGAGAGCATCTGCTAAAACAAGTCTCCCCTCCGCATCTGTATTACCTATCTCCACCGTTTTTCCTAAGCGACTGGTATATACGTCCCCTGGTTTATAGCTACTAGGGCCTATTGCATTTTCTGCTAGAGCAAGCACACCAATGACGTTTCTTTTAATTTTTAAGCTGCAAAGGCTCTGTATTACACCCAATACACAAGCGCTACCAGCCATATCGCTTTTCATCGTCTCTATATAACCTGTAGTTTTTAAATTAAGACCACCTGTATCAAAGGTAATTCCTTTTCCTACAAGAGCTATTTTTTCTTTAGAAGAAGGATCTCCCATATATTCTAAAACAACTAAAGCAGGAGGTTGAACACTCGCTTTTCCCACAGCTAGCAATAAATTCATTCGCTCCTTTTCTAATTGCTTTTCACGTAAAACGACAACTTTAAGCTTTTTGCAGTCTTTACTTAAATCCTTTGCTGTTTTGATTAAACCTTCTACATGAGAATCATCCGCATTGCTATTCACTAAATCACGTGTAAGATATACCCCCTGCAGAATCTGTTCTACTTTCTTTATTAAAAAAGCATTAGATGGCTCTACACCGCAAATGCATGCATTCTCCAAAGGTGGGTTAAAAGGAATGCTTTTAAAGCAATCAAAGGCGTAATTTGCTAAGATTAACCCTTCTAAACTAGCTCGTATGAAAGAAAAGCCTTCTTTTTTGCTAAAAAAAGGCAGAAGTACATTACAGCTTTTGATCTTTTTAGCTCTTAGCTGTTTGACCGCACTTGCATAAGATTGCCGCAAGGTTTCTTCTTGACAATCAGCTTTTTCTCCTAGTCCTAATAAAAGAACCCTCTTTTCTATTCCTTTTTCGCGGTACAATAAAAGCGTTTCCCCTTTTTTACCAGAAAAGTCATCTAGAGGAATCTTTATAAGGACATCAAATTCTTTTAGTTCAAGAGCTATTTGCGCTTGAGTCTTTGTTTCCCATACAGGACATATCACAGCATCGGCGTATTTTCGTTTTTTTAGATCGGAAATATGGGTAATTTTAATCATAGTAATTAAAAAGGAATCTCCTCTTCTGCATCAAATGGTTCGTTGCTTAAAAGTGGTTTAGCTTGAATGCCCTCTTCTTTTAGCGGGGCATCGGTTGTTTGGCGCTCATCTGCCCTTTGATCTGTGCGACCAAAAGGACTAAACATGATATTATGAGCTGTAATTCCTGCTGAAATCTGAGGCTTTCCCTCTCGATTTGTGAAGATTTCTAAGTCCATTTCTCCTTGAACTATAATAGGGCTACCTTTCTTAAAATAAGCCATCATTTTATCAAATTGTTCGCCCCAAATAGTCACTCTCCACCAAATTGTTTCGTCTTTTCCAGCCTTACGCGTGCGTGCGGCTACACGTAAAGTAGTAACTTTTCGACCCGATGGGGTGAATTTAACTTCTGGATCAGAACCTAAATGTCCAGCAACTGTAGCTTGATTCATAAAAAATATCCTCGTATTTTTAAAAGTGATGCTACAAAGAGTATTTCTTGTAGCTACTAAAATAAGCAAGCAGTTTTCTTTCTAAATCAGAAAAGTCTAGAGAATTTAAGAAGATTATACATGCCATATCAGTATTTTTAACACTTTAAGCATTAATAATTACAAAGCTTGTTTTCGCTTTCCGACCAATGCTTTTTCTGACCTCGCCAACCCATTTTTTTTAAAACTATTTCAAGAACACTCTTAGAATTTTTATCATCTTTTTTATTCCAAAGATGGAAATAATAATCACAAAAAAATATCATATAGATCAACTATTCGTGGACGTGTTTTTTTGCGTGTAGACTCAAGTATTAGATGGATTTTGCTAAATTGTTTACGAGAGATATCGCTTGGATAAGAGCGGGCCATAATTACTTCCAAAGGTTTTATGAAAACTATCATTATACCTTAATGAGAAGATTTTAAACAGGCTCTTAAAGAATTATCCTTTACTAAAACCTCATCTACCCCACTCAATTTATAAATTGTCTTGTCGTGAAGCTTGTTGAAGAGCCGGATGCGGTAGTTCCGCAAGTCCGGTTCTGTGAGGGATGCGTAATGAAAGTTACGCATCTAATCGATAGAGGTTTCATCAGACGATTGAAAATGAATTTTATGCATCAGCATTTAGGCAAAAAGTTTATCATAGTCTAGAAGAACTGCAAATGGATGTGGATAAATGGGTAAAAGAGTACAATGAAGAGCGAGTCCACTCTGGGAAATATTATTATGGGAAGACACCATGGCAAACATTTCAGGATGCAAAGCATCTAGCACAAATGAAAATGCTAGACACATTACACCAAATTGATATTGTCAATGAAGTGCTATCTGTCAATTCAAGTTCTGTCTAGGACATGTTTTTTTAAGTATTTATATGTTCTTTTTTGTGCACTTCGAGGTTGAACGGGCACTCTCAAAAGTTTAATTTTGAAAGAAGTCTACTCCCAAACTGGCGTTAAAACTTCCAATCCAGTGCCATGTTTACTTGATTAATCTTTGAACCATTTCCAAATTTTCCATCATAACCTAAAGAAATGCTAAAACCGTTTTGAGAAGAAACAGAAAACTGTGCTCCAAGGAGAATTTGATCGGTTATTTGATGAAAACTAGTAACTGAAAAATCTGATTTACAAAATGTACCTTCTCGAAAACTAGCAGTGTAATGTCTTCCTGAAAGGGGTGTTGTTCTTAACCAACCCACGTTAACGCTGGGTACTAAACACATATTGCAATAGAGCCATTTTTTGGCAAGTTTCATATTAATTAGAAAACGTAAAAATGAAGCATATTTTCTTTTTACAGACAAGTTTATAGAATTGGCTTTGTTTTCTTTAAACGCTTCTTGAAAAATATTCAATTGATCTAATAAAATCTCTGGTTGAAGAAAGAAATTACAGTAACGCTCTAATCTAAAACCCGCTAATATGCTTTCTGAAATGTTCCAAATTGTAGGAGTGCTGTCTGCATTGCGAGATATCCCTGGAAATTTAATTTTTCGATGCACATCATAAAAACTTCCTGTTCCTAAAACAAGAAAGTCAAAATAAAAATTCTCAGAATTATATTTTAAACAAGGACCTAGATATCCTGAACTTGCACAGGCTTTTCCTGCTTGTTGTTTCCAGTCTAGCTGAGACTGAGAATAACCAATACCAGCGCCTAAACTCCAGTTATCAGTAAACAAATGATCTATCCCAATAGTAAATCCATAGGTTTGATTTGTAAAACCAATTGCTTCGTGACCAATCTCAGGACGACTATCTTGTGAATAAACAAATCCTAACGGGTTAAACCAAATGTCTGTAGGTTCACAATCATTTTCATAGCAACCGCCTCTTTGGTTTTCTCCTGATAAAAAGAAGGTATTTACTACACTAAAATTGTTTTCTAATTCGTTTAAGGCAAGCGCTCCGAATTGAGAAGGGGTTAATCTATTTAAAGCTTTTATATACTGATCTGTGGGAAGAACAAGTAGAGCTTTTGCAACTGTGTCAATATCAGTTTCAGCAAAATCAAAAGAAGAGCAAAATAGATAATCCTCTACAGCACCCGCGTTACCCTTTGGCCTACTAGCACGAATAACTATAGGAGGAATAACTATAGGAGGAATAATTAAAGAATCGGTAAGAATAAGGAGTTGCACCTCATTAGAAAGATAATTGATGGTATAATCAACAGGGTAAGTGCTGGAATTACTGCTAAATTCCCCATTAACGGTAGGATCTGTAGGATCTGTACCTGCGGTAAGAAAAGTATAGATTGTCCCCGCTGAATAAGTCCCAGGGGTAGGATGTACTTGTAAGGCTCCATCCAATGTGGCAATTCCTGTAACCTTAAGTAGATCTGTTGCTCCTGCTTCATTGATTTCTATGACAAGCTCTCCAGAATCCGTTTGCGTATAATCTCCATCTATGGTTAGTGTACCAATAGAATTACCAGGTTGCACACTACCGTTATTAGTTACATTGCCGATCGCTGTTCCACCCCCCCCAAGTATGGCATTAGTAGCTACGGTAAACGCACCTCCTAACTTATTATTCACCAGAAGAGTTCCTGCATTAATATTAACAGTCCCTGAAGAAAAGCCTGACGAATCATTAGTAAAATTTACCACTCCAGGTCCTTGTTTAGTTAAAATCCCGGATCCTGAAATAATGCCAGAATAGGTTCCTGTTTCCGCTTGATCAAACACAACTGTACTATTGTTTTCAATACCCTGTTGTAAGCTCGTCGTGTTTCCTACTAATACACCAGCATTTACCGTTATTCCTCCTGTGTAGCTGTTGTCTCCGGTTAAGGTAAGCGTTCCAGTTCCTTGTTTGGTAAAAGATCCTGTTCCGCTAATCACTCCTGCGTAACTGGTATTATTAGAGGTTCCTTCGATCAGAGTCTTTGTTCCTAAAACTATAGTTCCGCTACCACTTAGATCGCCGATGGTTTGTGATGAAGCTGTGATACCACTAATATCAAAGCTGCCTGTGTTATTAATAGTAACAGCTCCTTCAGAAACAAGCGTTCCATCTTCGGAAAGGGCTAAGATCCCCTGATCAATTGTAGTTCCCCCACTATAGGTGTTAACTCCGGTCAAGATCAGATTTCCACTATTGGATTTAATTAGGCTAGAATCACCAGAAACGATGCCTGAAAGGGTTAAAGTAGAATTAGATTCTACATTGATAGTTCCTAGTCCTAAAAGGCTAACGTTTCGAGCAGAAGAAAAGGACATTTGTGCTTTAAGGGTTCCTCCGTCAAAACTAATCCCACCAGATGGATCTCCTAAGTTACTATCCTGTGAAGCAATTAGGAAACCTCCATTAATATGCGTTCCTCCTCTGTAACTATTTACTCCAGATAAGGTGATCATTCCTGTATTCTTTTTAAGAATCCCATTATCAAAATAATCTTCAGGTGCATCTGGATCAGCTTCAATAGCAAAATTTGCATTCCAGTTGCTTTCTCCATCTAAAATGAGCTGGGCGTCTTTAAATAAAAATATATCCTTTGCGTATCCTTTACCAGGAGTTGCTGCCCCAGTTTCAACAGGATTCCCATCTGTACCAGTTTTAACTCCGGCTTTACCTATTTCAGTAGTATTGTCCTGTATGGTGGTTGGATTAAGTAAAATGAGAGTAGCTCTTTCGCCTACAAAAACCGCGCCTCCTAATGCTCCTCCTCCTCCTCCTGCTCCGGTATTATCTCCTCCATCTCCTCCAAAAAAACCTCCTTTTCCCATTTGCCCTGAGCTACCGCCGCCGCCGCCGCTGCCAAAACCTCCTCCTCCTCCTCCGGTTAGTCCACCGCCGCCGCCGCCGCCAAAACCTCCTCCTCCTCCTCCTCCTCCAGAATTTGCGATTTTTCCGATGCCACCAGCACCACCACTTCCAAAACCTCCTCCTGCTCCTCCTGTTGATGGACCAGTATCTGTAGCATTTCCACCACCGTTTCCACCACCACCGCCAATGCCAAAGGAGGCTGCTGGGCTAAAACCAACACCACCGCCGCCACCACAGTATCCTCCTGCAACCGAGCCATTTCCAGTTGCTGATGCCCCAGAGCCTGACCCGCCACCAGGACCAGGAGAATTACCCGAAGAGCCACCGCCACCGTCACCGCCACCATATCCCATTGCATCATTTAATTCCGAAAGTGAAACTCCTCCAGATGCTCCTTTTCCAGGCATAAAGCCTCCTCCGTTCCCTTGATTTTGTTCGGACGAGTTGGGCGCGTTTTTATTTGGAAGACAACTGATTCCACCTCCTCCACCCGCAACTGGTAACGGATTTGCATCGCTGGTCATCACATTTCCTCCAGAACCGCCTTGCGCCTTGTTATTTAAAAGCTCTACATTTGAATTGAATGTAACAACATCATTAAAACCGATAAAAAGAGCTCCTCCAGCCCCTAATCCTCCTCCTCCACCTCCTCCTGCAGAGTCTCCTCCAGAACCTCCAATAGCACCTCCATTTTTTAGGGTACAATTTTCAATGGATACTGATAAGGAAGGTGTAAAAGGAACCGTACTGAATAAGCAGAATTGATTGTTATTTCCGTCGATAACTTGAGGGGTAGACCCAGAAGCGGTAATATCTACTGAGCTTGCGATAAAGGGTAAATCAGTTTGAAGAATAATGGGAGAAAGGCCCGGGTTAATAGTTATCGTGTTTGATGAATCAAGTGAGTTATTAAGGTCTACGATAGCTTTCCGAAGGCTTCCCTCCACTTCATCATCTAGGTTATTTGTAACGGTAAATGAACCTGCCCAGGATAATGCTGAAAAGACAATCGTACTAGAAAAAATAAATAGACCCAAATTTTTCATTTTTTTCTCCTTTTATTTTACTATTAATAGATAAATAAATTATTTTTTATTTAAAATAAAAAAATATATATATAATAGAATTTTTGGGGATGAAGACAAAAATTACGCTATGGAAGGTGCTAAATAGGGTAAAGATGGAGAACGGAGCTGTTATTGCATATATAGTAGTGCCGATTCAAACGGCTAGCTTAATGGGGTTCCAGTCAACGACTTGAAACTTGTCGTTAATCCTACATTTCAAAACATCTGTTATTTTCGGTATCTCTTCTAAGAAGAATCCTCTAATTGCCTGAAAAAAAGTCACCGACGTTTCGTAATATCAATTGTATATAGTAGTGCTAATTCAAACGGCTAACTTAATGGGATTTAAGTCAACGACTTGAAGCTTGTCGTTAATCCTATATTTTTCTATGCGATTGAAATTGCACACAAAGAAGGGGTTGCTCCTTAAACGGAGTAGGATAAACTCTCCAATATAAACGAGATTTTTTCAAATCTCAAAACCGCTCATTAAAGAGCAAAAAAATGAGGAGCAACCCATAAAGCATTATATTGGATTAGATGTATCAATGAAAAGAACTTTTATCTGTGTATTAAATGAACAAGGTAAGATTGTCCATGAAGGTTCAGAAAAAACAGATCCTGATTTACTAGCAGATTATTTTTCCAAAAGAGATTTTCAAGAAATCGTTGTTGGCTTTGAAAGTGGATGTTTATCTCATTACCTAGTCACAGGATTTAGAAAAAGAGCTATAGATCCCCTATGTATGGATGCAAGGAAGCTGAGTACGATTCTTGCTTTGAAAATAAATAAGACAGACAAAAATGATGCACGAGGAATCGCAGAAGCCCTTCGATCAGGTATGTATACACGAGTACACTGTAAGCCCCAAGATTCAGTAGAAAAAAGCATTTTGTTAGTTTCCAGAAGAGCGCTAATTAAACAGCAAACGCAGAAATACTGTAAGGGGCTTGCTTAAAAGTTACGGAATACGATTGGGATCTGTGGGATCCAAAAGATTTTCGTCTGTGGTTGTAAAGCAGAATTAGATTGCGCATTGATAGAGTCGGAAGAAAGAGTTGTAACTTCTAAGCGCTTTACATCTAAGGCTCCATTGATTAATAAGTTTACGTCCTGTGTTCGTTAGCAATATAGCTTTAGATCCTTTTTCATACCATCCATAAGAGGGTTTGGAATTGTGTTGAGGATGAACCCCATCTAGATAAAGCAGTTGATCTGTTTGAGCGAGTTCTTTTTCTAGTTTTTGTAATTCTTGTGAAAAAAGCTTTTTTGCTTCCTCATTCACTTTTCCAGGAATCAGCTTAGGCTTTTTATAGGTGAAGTTTAAGCGGTGCAGTAAAGAAAACGTAGCTGATGGTGTATAACATATTCCAAAGTGGTCTTTGGCAAATAGGATTAACGACAAGTTTCAAGTCGTTGACTTAAATCCCATTAAGTTAGCCGTTTGAATTAGCACTACTATATACCCCATAGGATAAGAAGTAAACTTCTTCTTAAGGGGTTTTTCACCTTTTGTTTCAGGCAGACGACTTATCCCGTGTCTTTGTAAGCATCGATGAAGGGTAGATCTTGTAAGGTTAAGGAATAGTGGACTGTAGAGTATATAGTAGTTTCGATTCAATCACATAGAAAATCTTTTTTGTGCACTTCGAGGTTGAAAGGGCCATTTCAGGAAGAGACATTTTCCCCTTAGGGCCTCTTGAAAATTTGCCTTTAGTAATTAAATGTTGCTCCCGTTGCTTGTTAAAATCCTTCCAAAAATCCTCTATAGAGCAGTATAATTCGACAAGCTTTTCCATTTTTGGCCTCTTTTTGTTGTTGTTTTTTCGCAAATGAACTTGTACAACATTAAGAGGTCTTTTTGCACTGCTTTTTTGTCTTATCTTTCCTATTCTTAGTTAATTAAACTCAACACTGAGGTTTGTAAGATAGAGCAGCTTTTTCAAAAAAACCCAGTTATGCAATTCTTAATTTGAAATCAAATTCGAAACTCCACTAGAAGTGTTTAGGAGATTATCTACAAACATGCTATGCTCGAGTGCACAATAGATGTTTTTTCAAGTATTTATATGTTCTTTTTTGTGCACTTCGAGGTTGAAAGGGCCTTTAATATTAGTACAAAACCAAGGGAATAAATGTCTTCATTTTAACCTTCTTGAACTCAATAAAGTTTATTTAGGTATTCTTGCTTTAGTCAAGATGATTTTTTAATAAAATATTATTTACAGTTAATGATAATTAAAATAGTAAATTGATTATAGAGTAATTATAAAAATGACTTATTAAAAATGCGCTAATTTGTAAAAGCACAAAATAGACTACGGTTTTTTGTGCTTATCAAAAATATTCGAGTGGGATTTAAAGTCTTTTTACGTACAATTGCCAAAACCATGAAGAAATTGATCTATTTAGCCTTATGTATTTTTTCTCTGCCTTTTAGCGTCTACACTGCACAAAGCACCACCTTGAAAAACCGTTTTGAAAAAGGCTCTCCTGGTGACTTTATTGTAACCGCTCAAGAGGGCATCTATACCATTTTAATTCTGCGTCATAGGGAAAAGAACCAACTCATTCTAGAGGAAATTTCTATTCCTCAAGCGCAATTGGAAATAAAGAAAATACACTGGCAAAACTGGCTAGATGAAAAAGCACCAGGACATACTTCTTGGTCCCTTTTTGAAATCGATTTAAGCCAAGGAAAACTCATTGAATCCTACTCAATTAATAAGCAGAGTTGGTTATATATCGACTCTTCTGAATTTCTTTTATCTAAACTATTAGAACTGCCGTTGTATAAAGTGAGTAAAGAGGCACGAAAGAAAATTGGACCTCCTCCTGGATCAGGAGAACAGGATTTTAGATCGATCTGGAATCCCCCTTTGGTTTGCTCTGGAAAAGCGCTTAAGAAACCTAGTTTTGCAGTATATCAAGGACAATGGCCTCATGATCAATCGATCATTGAGGATTGCTTGATCGATTTTTACTTCTCCTCATTAGACCCTCTTTTTCCTTTTCCTTATTGGCTTGAAATACAAAGCACTCATTACACTCTAACTATCCGCGCAATCGATTCGGGAAAAGGATTAATTTCTCCTATCAAAGGAACAATCCCTCATCGGTTGCCAAACATTACCGTTGCTACGAAACGCAGTCCTGAAATGTGGACCATTTCTATTCAAGCCCCTGTATACTGCCATAATCTTAAGCTCTATGCTATAGAATCAGATTCCTTAAGTGAGGCAATTTTGATTCCTTTCCAATTAAGACTAGGCTCTGGTGAAGAAGTATTTATAGATATTTGTCCTGCTGCTTTACATAAAATATTAAAAAAAGGCTCTTATTACCGGTGGGTTTTAATTCCAGCATCAGACAGTCTTGTACAGATTCACTCATGGGAAAGCTTTCTTTGGGAATAAAACTTCTTTCCTGCTTGGTTGTTCGTAAATTAGACAACTTATCAACAAGCTTTCCACAATAAAATTAATTTACCTTTGCTATGTTTACTTATCTAAAAAAACCTTAGACAATAAGTATTTAAACTGTTTACAATTAGAAAGATAAAAAATTATCTCTTCTCTTTTTCCTACTCTTAATTTGCTCTTAATAGAATACTTATACAAGGGTTATCGATTTAAGTTGTGAACATTTTTCCCACAAAGAGAAGAGCTTAAAAAACGCAAATAATTTATATTTAATAAATATGAAAAGCCCTACTTTATTAGAAATTTCTTCCATCTATTTTCCTCATCGTTTTTATCGAATTACCTTCTCCCCTAGTCTCTCCAATCTTAAACTAGATGCTTCAAAAAAGACTTTTTTTCAAAAGATTCACAGCCAAATTCAAGAAAATCCTGAAAAATACCTATCTGCTTTAGAAGCATTTTATAAAGATCATCTCGATATTCCGGAGGTGGCTAATTTATTAGCTTTTGCTTACCTGAGATTAAAAAAAAGTAAACAAGCAGAAGAGCTGATTAAAATTACCTATGATCTGCATCCCTCTTATCTATGTGCTAAAATCAACTATGCTGATCAATGTTTGCGATATAAGAAAATCCAAGAAATCCCTGCTATTTTCCATCATAAACGTGATTTATTAGAACTTTACCCAGATCGCTTTTGCTTTCATTACTCAGAGTTTCGTGGGTTTATGGTTTGCATGGGGTTTTACCACCTTGCATGTAAGAATCGCGATTATGCTGATAAACATAGGTCTGTTGCAGAAGAGGTGGATCCCTTACACCCAGGGGTTATTGCTTTGAAAAACGCCCTAAAGAAAAGATTTTGGAATTTTTTTTATAGAAGATAAAAAGCTTGCTCTCTTTCTAAAAAACCCGTAAATTCTCTTTTTATAATGTTCTATCTATTTAAAGAATTTGAGTAACAATGTGGTTTTTTTATAAAAAAAAAATATACTCTCTCAGGCAATCTAAGCGTTATCTAATCCAAACGTATCATCTCTATAAAAAGAAAAAACACAAATTACCCTTGGATACCCGTAATGAGATAGAGGCTTCTTTAACCACTCTACAAAATGCGATCTTACAAAAAGATAGAACTTTAGCCGATCGACTAGCTAAAGAAGCTCAAGGTTTTAGCCTGACTTGCCTAAAAAAGGGGTCTTTTGACTACTTCCGAGATGTGGTAATTGGGGTATTTATCGCTTTAATCATTGCACTCTTAATCCGTCAAATGTGGTTTGAGCTCTATGAAATTCCCTCTGGATCGATGCGTCCTACTTTTAAAGAAAAAGATCGCTTAATTGTATCTAAAACAGATTTTGGAATCAATATTCCCTTAAAAACAAAACATTTGTATTTCAATCCCGATCTAATAAAACGTAATTCCATTGTGATTTTTACTGGAAAAAACATGGATATCTATGATGTAGATACTATGTATTTTTATCTATTCCCCGGGAAAAAACAATACATCAAGCGTCTCATTGGTAAACCAGGCGACACTCTATATTTTTATGGTGGACAGATTTATGGAATCGATAAAGACGGCAAGGATATTACCCAAGAGCTGCAATTAACCTCACTAAAGCAAATTGAGCATATCCCTTTTATTCATTTTCAGCGCAAAGTCGAGATTTCTCATAAAAACAACAATTCTCTTGTTTTCTATCAAATGAACGAACCTGTTGCAGAGTTTAATCTACAAAAAAACCAAGCTAAAATGCTTCCTATTTCTGGTTTTATTACAGATTACAGCGATTTATGGGGCTTTAAAAACTTTGGTATGGCAAGGCTGCTTAGCTTAGAAGAGCTAAAAGAGTTCAACGTAAAAGAAGTACCAAAAGGGGTGTTATATCTAGAGATTAAACACCATCCCTCTTTGCAGTCTGTGCAATTAACAAAAGATGCGTATAAAAATGTATATCCCAAAATACAGCTAAGCACATCTATTATTCCACTACAAGAGAGTCATCTAAAGGCGCTGATGCAAAATTTATATACAGCGCGATTTGTCGTAAAAGATCACCAAGTGTGTCGCTATCCTAATATGTGTCTGGAAAAAAAAGCCTTTGCTCCTATTCTTGCCGATGTACCGGATGGGTGTTATGAATTCTATTACGGCAAGGCTTGTCGCGTATTATCGCAAGGAATTACCGAGGAATTGCCTCCCTCTCATCCTTTATATACATATAGTCCACAAAATGTGCAGCTCTTTTTCAATCTTGGAATAGATTGGGATAATCGGTTTTTAAACAAAAAGAAAGAGCAACGATTAGTACCATCTCGTTATGCGTATTTTCGCAATCAAGATTTTTATCTGATGGGAGCGCCCATCTTAAAACATGATGATCCCTCTCTTACAGAATTTATCAGAAAAGAAAATTCTTCCCCTACTCCTTTTATAGATTATGGACCTCCTTTACTAAAGAATGGCAATCTTGATGTGGAATTTATTAAAAAATATGGCCTTACTATTCCACTAAAAATGTATCTTGTGTTAGGTGATAATCACGCAATGAGCTCAGATAGCCGTGATTTTGGCTTTGTTCCAGAAGATAATTTAAAAGGAAGTCCCAGCTGGATTTTTTGGCCTCCTGGATCTCGTTGGGGAAGGCCCAACCAACCTCTTTATCCTTGGATAAGTCCGCCAAATCTCATTGTATATGGCTGTGGAGCTGTAGGACTTATCTTCTGTTTATATCGCTGGATCAAAAAAAATAAGCTACCCATTCTATGATTTTTTTTTACGTTCTTATAAGGTTTTTATAAATACTATTCTTTTTTAGAATTTAAGAGATCTTGTTTATATTATTTAGTTTTGTTAAACTACTCATTATTCTTTTGCATCTTCTCTTTAGTCGTTGCAAATGATTAATCTATGCAATGCTACTTTAAGGTAAGTAAAAAAATGACAAGTAAAAATTTCGAAGATCTCATTCAAGAACCATTAATTCTTCAAGCAATTCAAGATTTAGGGTTTACAACTCCCTCAGATATTCAACAGCAAGCAATCCCAGAAGTTCTTAAAGGGAAAGATTTGCGAGCTTCTGCACAAACAGGAACAGGCAAAACAGCAGCTTTTATGTTGCCCTCTCTTTGTCAGTTATTAAAAAAGTCTCCGACTCGAGGACCCAAGATCTTGGTTTTGGTTCCTACACGTGAATTAGCCATGCAAGTAGTCGAAGAAACGGCCAAACTAAGTCGTCACCTTTGCCATATAACCAGTGTTTTTATTTGCGGAGGAATTCCTTATCATATCCAAAACCGAAAGCTTTCAAGAAATTTCGATATTCTGATTGCAACTCCTGGCAGACTCATTGAATGCTTGGAAGAAAAACGCATTGATCTATCTAATTTGGAAATGTTCATTTTGGATGAAGCGGACAGAATGCTCGATATGGGCTTTATTGAACCTGTTGAGTACATAGCTTCTATGACACCTAAATCTCGTCAAACTTTGATGTTTTCCGCTACTTATGACAAGAAGGTCTTAAGACTTGCAAATAGTTTGTTAACAAACCCAACGGAAATCATCGTCAAAAAGAAAGCCGCTAGCTATGACCTAATTGAGCAACACATTCGAAAAACAAATAACTTGGAGCAAAAATATAAACTTTTAGATGAGATTTTATCTGATCCAAATATAGAACAAGCTATTATTTTCTCTTCTACTCAAAGACAGACAGAAGAAATCGCTGATAAATTATGCTATGGTGGTCTAAAGGCAGCAGCTCTACACGGTGGAATGAATCAACAACAAAGAACGAGGACTATGAAAAAACTTCGCAATGGAGACATTAAAGTAATAGTCGCAACGGATGTAATGGCTCGTGGAATTGACATACCAGAGGTTAGTCACGTAATCAATTTTGATCTACCTAAGACATTAGATGATTATGTCCATCGTATTGGAAGAACAGGTCGTGCAGGGGCTAAAGGAAAAGCTTTTTCCTTTGCTTCTTCTAGGGATTATCAAATGCTTGGGGAAGTGGAAAGATTTATTGATGATCCTAGTGACTCTTCCCCTAAACCACAAAATAGAAGTAGAGGAAGAAGTAGAAGTCTGCAATCAAGAAGACGTTCCAGATAACTTTTGTAAAAAAATAGATGTAAAACCCTAAAAATTGGAGATGTCCAAGTTTTAGGGTTAGTCTTTTCAAGTTTGAAGTGCACAGAAGAATTAAAAAAAGAATAGGCAGGCGATGAAAGAATCTCTATTGTGATTTTTAACAATCAAACACAAGGAGAGACCTTGCCTAAAGGCTACCATCACCTAACCTATGACCAAAGATGTCAGATTTATATTTTAAAAGCTAGAGGAGATACATCTAGCTCAATAGCAAACATTCTAAAAGTTCATCATAGCACTATTAGTAGGGAACTTAAGAGAAATAAAGGGCAACGAGGATACCGTCATCAGCAAGCTCAAGAAAAAGCATTTCTTAGAAAAAATTCTCAGCCCAATAAAAAAATGACTCCTCAAATAGTTACCCGTATTGAAGAAAAAATCAAGTTGCAATGGAGCCCTATACAAATATCCGGATGGCTTAAAAGACATGGTAAAGAACATGTTAGTCATGAGACCATCTATAATCATATCTGGAAAGATAAACGACAGGGAGGACAGCTTTATAGAGAGCTCCGTCATCGAGGGAAAAAATATAACAAGCAGAGAAAGGGAGCTTCTGGAAGAGGGAACATGCCTGGTCGTATAGATATTAAGCAACGGCCTTGTATTGTAGAAAAAAAGACTCGTTTAGGAGACTGGGAACTAGATACAGTCATAGGGGCAGGACATAAAGGCGTAATTGTATCAATGGTAGAAAGAACTTCCAAGCTAACTAAGCTCGCCAAAGTTTCTCATAAAACTGCAGAGGAAGTAAGTCAAGCGTTAATTGAACAACTTAAACCTATCAAAGATTTTGTACACACATTAACAGCAGACAACGGAAAAGAATTTGCCTATCACCAAATGGTTAGTTTCGAGCTAGAGACAGACTTCTACTTTGCAACGCCCTACCATTCTTGGGAAAGAGGCTTAAATGAGCATACAAACGGACTAGTTAGGCAATATTTTCCTAAAACACAAAGCTTTTTAGATACGACTTCCAAGGATATAGAAAGGGTGGAAACTTTACTAAATAACAGACCTAGAAAGGCTCTCAACTTCGAAACTCCACTAGAAGTGTTTACGAGATTATCTACAAACATGCTATGCTCGGGTGCACAATAGATGTTTTTTCAAGTATTTATATGTTCTTTTTTGTGCACTTCAAGGTTGAAAGGGCCGTTTATTTTAAATCATTCCCAACGCGTTATCGCAATAAAGGTTTTTTCTCCGTTTAAATCCCAAACGCTCCCCTCTTCTTTAGAATTATACTCCAGTTTTACACCTAATACTTGTGTCATTACGTAATTTTGATGAATGGATAAAGCCCTCTTAACTTTTTCTGTGGTATTAAGACAAATTTCAATTCGATCGCTTACTGCAAAACTCAAATCTCGGCGCATAGTATTAATCTTATTAACCAATTCCCTTGCTAATGCCTCTATTAATAATTCTTCGTCTAAAACAATATCAATAGCAACAATCACTGAGCCTGTTGCAGAAGCCACTAATCCTTCTTTTACTTGGCGCTCTATTGTGATGTCCTCAGAACTTAAAAGAATGGTTTCGTTTTCAATGACTAACTCATATTGATTCTCTTTCAGCAATCGATTAAGCTTTTTTTGAGAAAGATTTTCTAAGGCTGTCTTAACAGCGCTCATTAGTTTACCTACTTTTTTACCTAAAACACGAAAATTGGGTTTCACTAAAAGTAGAACAAATGCTGTCTCATCTTCTTTAAAGATCACTTCTTTTACATTGAGCTCATCGGCAATCAGCTGTTTTTGCGATTTAAGCTGTTTTAAAATCTCAAGATCAGAAGACACAATAAAGGCAGAGCGCAAAGGTTGACGAACTTTTAATTTGCTTTCCTTACGCAACGCATGCCCCATGCTTACCACAGTTTGTACATAAGACATCTGCTCCTCTAAAAGCTGATCTCTATATACAGGGTTATAAATTGGAAAAGAGCATAGGTGAACCGATTGTAGATCTTGGTAGGTCTTTAAATAAAGATAAATTGCCTCACTTAAAAAAGGAATAAACGGAGCTGCGATCTTGGCTAAATTGATCAACACGGTATACAATGTTTCAAAGGCTAGCCTGCGATCTATTGTATCTTCTTCCGCCCAGAACCTAGATCGGTTTCTACGAATATACCAATTGGTCAATTGGTCGATAAATTTTACAAAAGGATCGACTGCTCGATGCAGTTCATAACGATCTAACCCCTCTGTCACCTCTTGAATTAATCCTTGTAAACAAGACAAGATCCAACGATCGATATCGATCTGAGGAGCAGAAAATTCTACTTCTTTGGGATCCCATTGATAAATCTTTGCATAAGTAGATAAAAAAACCACTGAGTTCCAAAAAGGAATGAGCATCTGACGAAGAACTAATTCTACTCCGCGTTCTGAGAAACGTAAATCTTCTGCGTGAACAACAGGACTATTCAGCAAGTATAAACGCACCGCATCAGCTCCATAACGGTTAAATACCAATTGCGGTTCTGGATAATTCTTAAGACGTTTTGACATCTTATTGCCATCTTCTGCCAAAATAATTCCATTAACAATAACATTTTTAAAAGCCGGTTGATCAAATAACGCTGTTGCAATCACCATTAAAGTATAAAACCAACCACGTGTTTGATCTAATCCCTCTGCAATAAAATCTGCAGGAAACCGATCTAGCGTTTCTTGTTTTTTCTCAAAAGGATAATGATTTTGCGCATAAGGCATAGAGCCCGATTCAAACCAACAATCAAATACTTCTGGTATACGCTTAAATTCCTTACCATTAGCAATAAATGTTAAAGAGTCAATGTAATGCCTGTGCAAATCAGAAACAGCAATCCCTGTTCTTTGTTGTAAATCTTCTATACTGGATAAGACAATCATCTCCCCGTCTTCGCTCCGCCAAATAGGGATAGGTGTTCCCCAGTAGCGGTTTCTTGAAATCGCCCAATCTCTAGCATTTTCTAACCACTTACCAAAACGACCTTCTTTAAGATGATGAGGAACCCATTGAATCTTTCGATTAGCATCCATCATTCGATCTTTGATTTTTTCCACTGCCACAAACCAAGTGCAGACAGCTCGATAAATTAAAGGGGTATCAGAGCGCCAACAAAAAGGATAGCGGTGACGAATTTGCGTATGGTGTAAAACCTTCCCCTCTTTTTTCAATCGCCGAATGATTTCCTTATCAGCGTCTTTTACAAAGAGACCCTCATAGTCAGGAACTAACTTGGTAAATTTACCATTATGATCAATAGGGCACACCACTTCAATGCCTTCTTTGCTGCATGCATAAAAATCCACTTCTCCAAATGCTGGAGCTGCATGTACAAGACCTGTTCCTTCTTCACTGCTAACAGAAACCTCCGCAATGACTCTAAAACCTTCATAACTAGCAAAATAAGGAAACAGGGGATGATAATGCTTAGAAACCAAAGAAGAACCCTTAAAGGTAGTAATGATCTCATACTCCCCTTCTTTAAAATAATGCCCTAAGCGATTATGTGCTAAGATATAATATTGACCTTCTCGTCTAATCTTTACATACTCAAAATTCTCATTAACCATAATCGCTAGATTAGATGGCAGAGTCCAAGGGGTCGTTGTCCATACGATAAATGAGGTATTTGGCTCATCTACAAGAGAAAACAGTACGGTAAGAGAGGGGTCATCTACTTCCTTATAATTAAGATTAGCTTCAAAATTGGATAAAGGGGTTCCTAATTGGGCAGAGAAAGGCATAACTTTATAGCCTTCGTAAACCAATCCTCTTTGATAGAGTTGAGAAAAAACCCACCAAACAGATTCCATAAAGCTAAGATCCATGGTTCGCCAAGTATCTGTGAAACTTACAAAGCGTCCCATGCGCATCACTGTGTATTCCCATTCTTTTGTATAGCGCATAACAATACTGCGACACTCTTCATTGAATTGAGAAATCCCAAACTTTTCAATACAAGAGGCTCCTGATAGCTCTTTAGCCTTTTCAATCTCATTTTCTACAGGCAGCCCATGGCAATCCCAACCAAATCGGCGAGGTACAAAATATCCCTGCATGGTTTTATATCTAGGAATTACATCTTTAATGGTTCCAGCCAAAATATGTCCGTAATGAGGAAGCCCTGTTGCAAAGGGAGGGCCATCATACACAGAAAAAATGGGGTTCGCACGATTTTGATCTACAGATTTTTCAAAAATGTTCTGTTTTTGCCAAAACGCTAAAATACGCTCTTCTCGCTCAGGGAAACTCTCTTGTGAATTGATATCAAACATATAAATAAAAGGGGGTTAAAAGAGTCAATCATAAGCCAAACATCCCTTAAAATGCCAGCTCGTATCTCTTAAAAACTAAAAAACAAACTTAATAAGAAAAAATAAAACTATTTAATATAAATTAAAAATAAATTATATTAATAAATAGATTTCAATCTTATTAATTGCAATATATTTTATTTTTAAATCTATATTCTTATACAGTGAGATAACTATTACAGTGAGATAACTATGTCAATTGATCCATCCTATAAAACAATCTGTATTAATCAAGCATCGCCTCTAGAATTTTTAAAAGGGAAATTATCTCATATTCCTATATTGGGAAATATCGTAACCCGAATGCAAATAAAAAAAGTGGAAAAAGAAGATAAGCTCCTAAACAGGGCCTTGGAACATGTAAAAAATAATAAATATCAATTGGCTGAGAAATGTTTCCTTAAATATGAAAAATATGGCAGAAAAAAAATTGAGCATTATGAAAAGGCAAGATATGAAAAAGTTAGTTTAGAATTGGGTTATAGCTATCTCTTTGGAAATTCCGTAGAAAAAAATCTAGATAAAGCAATTGACTCATTTGGAAAAGCTGGATCTCTACGTTCTGGCTTAGCAGATAAAATTTATTCCTGGAAAAATAGAGGGTTAGATTCTCAGGAGAAGTATTTCTACCTTGCAGAGATCTTTATAGACAATATTTTTTCAGATACAAAGCCTGCTTTAAAAGAAAAATATATGAAAGAAGCTGTTAGCTATTATGAAATTGCTGGGAACTTGGGCTGCATAGAAGCCTACTTAAGACTCAGCCCTATTTATTTGTACAAAATGGGGGAGCTAGAAAAAAGAATAGAGTGTTTGGAAAAAGCTACAGAACTTGGTTCCCCTATTGCTAAATTTATCCTTAAATCCCCTTTGTTAGGTGAAATTTATACTGCTGACCTTTATTTTAAAAAAAGAGAATTTCAACAGGCAATTAACTATTATGAAAAAGCTGCAGAAAAATTTCATCCTCAAGCCTGTATGCGCCTGTTTGAAATATACAGTCAGGGAATAGAAGGACAAATTGCAGTCAACCCAGATCTTGCAAAGAAATATTTAGAAAAATATATTGCCTGTGATAAAACAATCCCTTATATAGATGAGGATATGGTCAGTAGTTCTTAATATTTGTAAATTCTTTTGCTAATTTATCCTCCTATCGCTAATAATGCCTTTTTTTGCTATTATTACGTCTGGGGGTGACTGGTTTCGACTTGGAAACAAAGTACAAGTGGCATGCGGAGGACGTCGGTTGGCCTCCTAAATCATCCGATATAACTATAAATGCAGAAAAAGAAACCTCTTACGGGGAATATTTGCAGGCTGCTTAAGGCTTAACCGCTTTTTGCAACTCGATAGTCTAATGCCTGACTAGGAGCGTTAGAACTATTGTCATTAATCCTGGTATGGGTTTTTCTCTTCGCTTCTTCAAGAAGATGCCCGAGATTAGAAGAAGCAAATTGGTCTATTGTGTGGCACCTTCCTCAAGATCAATTCATTTTGAAGATGCTAAGCATGTAGTCATTTGTAGAGAGTTTGCTAAGGACGAGAGTTCGATTCTCTCCACCTCCATTTCTTTTAGGCTTTACTTTAAAAAAGCTGAGCGGCCCTTTGAACCTTGAAGTGCACAAAAAAGAACATATAGTGGTTCCGATTCAATCGTATAGAAAAATATTTTGTTTTGTGTTAAGCTATTGAGTATGAAAAAACTGACCCCTAGCCAGAGAGCTGACTTAGAACACAAGTTAAAGCATCCAAAAGACTATTCTGAACGGAATAGGCTTTGTGTAATTTTGGGCTATGATGAGGGTATCTCAACAAAAAATCTTGCTAAAGCACTCCGGATAAGCCCTATCACTGTTCAGGAATACCTCAGAGAATATGATTCCGAAAATAAAACTGGAAGTAGCCCTTGAGGCGGTAGTAAATCAAAACTTTCACAAGACCAAACAGAGTCTCTACTAAAACACCTACAGGAAAAGACCTATCTTAAAGACAAAGGGATCATAGCTTATGTGCATGAGCAATATAGGATAAAATATTCCCGAAGTGGCATGAAAGATTGGCTAATACAGCATGGATTTTCTTATAAACGTCCTAAAAAGATTCCTGAAAAACAACGAATTTTCATAGAACAATATAGGGCTTTAAAGGAGACCTTAAACCCTGATGAAGAGATTTATTTCATAGATGCTGTGCATCCTGAACATCAGTCCCAAGCCGTATGTCGATGGATCAAAAAAGGCGTTCAAAAGACTTTGCAGACATCCGGGAAACAATTGCGATTGCATTTTGCTGGAGCTCCTTGCCTGACAGGAATGAAGATTTTTACAGAGGAATATAAGACAGTTGAAGCCGATGCAATGCTCGATTTTTTCAAGAAACTAGAAAAACAGACACAGGCTCGAATTATTCATGTAATTTTGGATAATGCGAGATCAAACAAAAATAAGAAACTAGAAGAGTTTCTGATGTCTTCTAGGATTAAAGTGCACTATCTCCCTCCTTATTCGCCCAATTTGAATCCTATTGAACGCTTGTGGAAGATCTTAAGGGAAAAGACGGTATACAATCGATATTACGAAACGTCGGTGACTTTTTTTCAGGCAATGAGAGGATTCTTCTTAGAAGAGATACCGAAAATAACAGATATTTTGAAATGTAGGATAAACGACAAGTTTCAAGTCGTTGACTTAAATCCCATTAAGCTAGCCGTTTGAATCGGCACTAGTATATAAATACTTGAAAAAACATCTATTGTGCACCCGAGCATAGCATGTTTGTAGATAATCTCCTAAACACTTCTAGTGGAGTTTCGAAGTTGAGAGCCTTTCTAGGTCTGTTATTTAGTAAAGTTTCCACCCTTTCTATATCCTTGGAAGTCGTATCTAAAAAGCTTTGTGTTTTAGGAAAATATTGCCTAACTAGTCCGTTTGTATGCTCATTTAAGCCTCTTTCCCAAGAATGGTAGGGCGTTGCAAAGTAGAAGTCTGTCTCTAGCTCGAAACTAACCATTTGGTGATAGGCAAATTCTTTTCCGTTGTCTGCTGTTAATGTGTGTACAAAATCTTTGATAGGTTTAAGTTGTTCAATTAACGCTTGACTTACTTCCTCTGCAGTTTTATGAGAAACTTTGGCGAGCTTAGTTAGCTTGGAAGTTCTTTCTACCATTGATACAATTACGCCTTTATGTCCTGCCCCTATGACTGTATCTAGTTCCCAGTCTCCTAAACGAGTCTTTTTTTCTACAATACAAGGCCGTTGCTTAATATCTATACGACCAGGAATGTTCCCTCTTCCAGAAGTTCCCTTTCTCTGCTTGTTATATTTTTTCCCTCGATGACGGAGCTCTCTATAAAGCTGTCCTCCCTGTCGTTTATCTTTCCAGATATGATTATAGATGGTCTCATGACTAACATGTTCTTTACCATGTCTTTTAAGCCATCCGGATATTTGTATAGGGCTCCATTGCAACTTGATTTTTTCTTCAATACGGGTAACTATTTGAGGAGTCATTTTTTTATTGGGCTGAGAATTTTTTCTAAGAAATGCTTTTTCTTGAGCTTGCTGATGACGGTATCCTCGTTGCCCTTTATTTCTCTTAAGTTCCCTACTAATAGTGCTATGATGAACTTTTAGAATGTTTGCTATTGAGCTAGATGTATCTCCTCTAGCTTTTAAAATATAAATCTGACATCTTTGGTCATAGGTTAGGTGATGGTAGCCTTTAGGCAAGGTCTCTCCTTGTGTTTGATTGTTAAAAATCACAATAGAGATTCTTTCATCGCCTGCCTATTCTTTTTTTTAATTCTTCTGTGCACTTCAAACTTGACAAGACTCATTAAATTGGCATAATAATTAGATTAAATATAATCGCTGCTTGTAATGAATTCAGAGGTGGTTTTAATAAATTTTTTAATGTTAAATTTAGAGGAAAATTATGAGTGGAATATCTTTTTTTAATATGAACAGTAGCCATTTGGGCAATAATCTTGTATCTTTTTCCAATCGATCTAGCGGTTTTCAAGAAATCCCTTATACAGGTCTTAATAAAAGAATTGATGACTCATTAAAAAATTTTTTTGCAGCTTCAGAAAAGCACAATCCAAAAGTAAAAAATAACTTAGTTCATAAAGTAGATCGAGCTAAAAGGAGTACTGATTATAAACTAATTCAATCAGCATATATAGATGACCCAAACGCAGACAAGTTGATTCATAAAGTAAATATTTATGATGATGGATACCTGAGAAGATTATATACTAGTAAAAGGCCTTTTGCTCAAATTAAATATCAAAATGTAAAGATAACTAGCGATGATATGCTTGCTCAGGCAATTCGTTCAAAAGTTTCTCAATGCCTCTCTGAGTTTCAAAGAGAATTTTCAACGTTATTAGAATGCGACCATTTGAAAGAAAAACAGATGAATATTAGTTTTTATTTCCGGGGCTATGGAACAAAGGGTCAGGAGATACCTTTTAGTTTTTGTGGAGATATTATTAGATTAAACTTCTGTAGTAGTTATTTAGGAGATAAAGGGCAGCTTGAAAATCTAGACGCTGCGTTATTTCGTTCTTTCTTTATTTCTTATTTTGATGTAACTAAGGATCAATTTAATGGTAATTATCGTGGAATGAGCAATCAACTTTATCGTTTAATATATGGATTAAGCAAGGCGCTTGCAGCTCGTGCACCTTATTCCTCTTGTAATATTAAAGGATTCTATCCTTCTGAACGCCATATTTGCAGGATTTTAACAGGAAAACCGCCTCTTGTTATAGATATTCAATCTGTTTTAAATGATAGAAGCAGTCTTGAAATGTTTAATGAAGATCGCTTAGAATTATGTCTTTTAGGCGAGTATTTGCTCTCAGAACAAAAAACTTTTGTTGAAAATCTACTGACCTCTTTTAAGACAAAAAATTTTCAAGCTATCAATAGCTGCATATCAAATCTTTTGTCGAAAGAAAATGAATTCATACATTTTTTACAAACACACAAAGGGGATGTTTTTCAAAAAGGTCTTACATTTAAAAATAACTATGAATTAATTGAATCAGTTGATACAAGCATAGACTCGGTCGCTCATAAAATAGATATTTATGATGATGGATACCTGAGAAGATTATATACTAGTAAAAGGCCTTTTGCTCAAATTAAATATCAAAATGTAAAGATAACTAGCGATGATATGCTTGCTCAGGCAATTCGTTCAAAAGTTTCTCAATGCCTCTCTGAGTTTCAAAGAGAATTTTCAACGTTATTAGAATGCGACCATTTGAAAGAAAAACAGATGAATATTAGTTTTTATTTCCGGGGCTATGGAACAAAGGGTCAGGAGATACCTTTTAGTTTTTGTGGAGATATTATTAGATTAAACTTCTGTAGTAGTTATTTAGGAGATAAAGGGCAGCTTGAAAATCTAGACGCTGCGTTATTTCGTTCTTTCTTTATTTCTTATTTTGATGTAACTAAGGATCAATTTAATGGTAATTATCGTGGAATGAGCAATCAACTTTATCGGTTAATATATGGATTAAGCAAGGCGCTTGCAGCTCGTGCACCTTATTCCTCTTGTAATGAAAGAGGTAAAATTTTAAGTAGAAAACCTTCTCTTACAGATATCCAAGCTGTTTTAAATAACACCTGCAATCTTGATTTTTTTAATAAAGATCGCTCAGAATTGTGTCTTTTAGGCGAGTATTTGCTCTCAGAACAAAAAACTTTTGTTGAAAATCTACTGACCTCTTTTAGGACGAAAGATTTTAAAAAAATTAATAGTTATATGTCTAATTTTCTGTCGGGAAAAAGAGATATTCTTCAAATAAATCTCATATGTAGTACTAATCTAACGAATGTCTCTATAATTCAAAATGAGACTGACGTAACAGATCAAGAAATGAGTAACTTTTTTGACGGATTGAATAAAATACGAATACAATAGTTTTGATGTAATAGACAAGACTTAAATTGACACTTAGTGGTAAATAGCAAAGAAAAACAGCTTTTGCAACTAAGGCATCGGGGCTTATTTTATCTCTCAATTGCTATAGAAAAACCTGCATATGGACAGCTCCGAGTTTCCAATGAGATGAAAAAGAAAGGAGTTCTCATTTCTCCAGGAGGTGTGAGATCGATATGGCTAGATGTTTAGTCCCAAAGTGTGATGGAGTGGATTAATTCTAAAACTTTTTGGTTTTTTTTGCCAACTTTTGATAATATATTCAAATGGTGTCAATCCCTTTAGAGCTTTCAATCTTTTCGCAAAGTTATAGGCATTTAAAAAATTATATAAATGCTCTTTTAACTGCTGATGGGTTTGGTAGTGGTATCTTTTCACGGTAGCCTCTTTAAGGGTTCTGTTCATCCGTTCAACTTGGCCATTTGTCCATGGGTGGTTTACTTTTGTTAACCGATGCTCTATCTGGTTTTCATCACATACTCGATCGAAAATGTGTGTAAAAGCATATACATCTTGTTGCCTATGGGTAAATTGGATGCCGTTATCTGTCAAAATAGTATGGATTTTATAGGGAAGAATCCAGATCTTTTTATTTTTTAACTAAAGACAGATGACATGAGCAAGCAAGGATTAAATGAAGAACAGTTTAAAATACTCGAACCTCAAATGGAAAAATGGGTAAATCGTAACCATTATGGAAGAAAATTAGCGCCATGGAGACCTGTAGTGAATACTATTTTCTGGGTGCTTCGGACAGGAGCTCCTTGGAAAGATGCACCTAGAAACAAGGAGTTTTCTCATCCCTCAACAGCACACGCATGGCTTGGAAGAATGCAATCTGCTGGATTTTAGATCAATTTTTAGAAGAGCTACTTAAGCTTGCCGAACAGCTGGGGTGTATTGATGCCCAGAGACTCTCTGTAGATGGTTTTTTTTCCAGCGGAAGCGGAGGAGGAGAGCAAGTTGATTATGGCTACAAAGGTAAAGGCGTGACATCGCATTTACTGGTAGAAAAATCAGGAAAGCCTCTTGCAATCACTTTTACATCAGCATCCGGGGATGAGAAAAAACAAGTGATCCCTCTGCTTAGGAAAGTCATTCCCTTCATTAAAAAAGCATGGAATCAGGGAAAAGTACCCATACTTGAAGCAGATAAAGGTTATGACTCAGAGCAAACACGTATCGATGTTCTTTCCCATGAGGTTTTTCCTCTGATAGCTCGGAAAAGAAACACTAAGGGATATAAGATAAAAGGCATTTGCTACCTTGAAAAGCAACGTTGGGTCATTGAGAGAACGATTTCTTGGTTAAAGACATGCTTCCGTCGTCTTACAGTGCGCTGGGAAAGAAAGGCAATATATTGGAACGGACTATTAATGTTTGGACTACTGGGATATTGGATGAATTTCTTAAGTCGGCAAGTATCTTTAAAACAGTAAATTTAATTCAAGATAGATTCATCAATAGCTACAATGAGATAAAGTTTTCCTTCTTCGGTACGCACTTCAGCAGATTAACATAAATTAAGCACCCGAATACCATTCAAGTGCCTTAATTAGTTAATAATGATTTGCATAACCTGTAATTAAATAAATGAGAAACAATATGATAAAAATAAAGAAAAGCACTTTAGCTATATTAGTTGCAGTGCCTGAAACACCTCTAAACCCAAAAAATCCTGCTATAATTGCAATGATTAGAAATATGACGGCCCATGTTAACATAAATTTCTTCTCCTCCTGAAACTTATAAAAGTAAATCTTAACTTACCTATTTTTTTGTTCTATTTCTTTTATTGTAATTTCGTCAACTATTTAAATGAGTCTTTTCAAGTTTGAAGTGCACAGAAGAATTAAAAAAAAGAATAGGCAGGCGATGAAAGAATCTCTATTGTGATTTTTAACAATCAAACAAAAGGAGAGACCTTGCCTAAAGGTTACCATCACCTAACCTATGACCAAAGATGTCAGATTTATATTTTACAAGCTAGAGGAGATACATCTAGCTCAATAGCAAACATTCTAAAAGTTCATCATAGCACTATTAGTAGGGAACTTAAGAGAAATAAAGGGCAACGAGGATACCGTCATCAGCAAGCTCAAGAAAAAGCATTTCTTAGAAAAAATTCTCAGCCCAATAAAAAAATGACTCCTCAAATAGTTACCCGTATTGAAGAAAAAATCAAGTTGCAATGGAGCCCTATACAAATATCCGGATGGCTTAAAAGACATGGTAAAGAACATGTTAGTCATGAGACCATCTATAATCATATCTGGAAAGATAAACGACAGGGAGGACAGCTTTATAGAGAGCTCCGTCATCGAGGGAAAAAATATAACAAGCAGATTTTATCAGAGATTGCAAAGCATTTTGGTTTGACTTTGCAAGCGATCTTTTACGCTTTGAAAAGACTCAAGATTACAAGAAAAAAAAGATTGCGTTTTATAAGGAAAGGAACGCGGAAGCAAGAGCGGAATATCTAAAAAAGATAGAGGCAATTTCTCCTGAAAAAAGGGTCTATTTGGATCAGAGCGGAATCAGTCAATATGTGCATAGGCAATATGCGAGGAGCGCGAGGGGAAAACAAATATTTGGAGGAATTTCAGGAAAACGATTTGGTAGACGGAGTGTAATTTCGGCACTACAAGGGAAGAAATTGCTGGCACCGATGTGTTTTGAAGGAACTTGCCATACGGATCTATTTAATGTATGGCTAAAACAGGAATTGATTCCAAATTTGACTCATGGCCAAGTTTTGATTCTCGATAACGCGAGCTTTCATCAATCAAAGACAACTAGAACATTGATAGAGGAAAGTGGATACGAAATGCTCTTTCTCCCGCCTTATTCACCGGACTTAAATCCTATCGAAAAATATTGGGCCAATATGAAAACGAAAATCCGAGAACTTTTACCTACTGTAGCTAATTTATCCGAAGCCTTAGATCAAGCTGTTTTATCAATGTCGATTTAAATAACTATAGAATGTTTGCTATTGAGCTAGATGTATCTCCTCTAGCTTGTAAAATATAAATCTGACATCTTTGGTCATAGGTTAGGTGATGGTAGCCTTTAGGCAAGGTCTCTCCTTGTGTTTGATTGTTAAAAATCACAATAGAGATTCTTTCATCGCCTGCTTATTCTTTTTTTTAATTCTTCTGTGCACTTCAAACTTGAAAAGACTTTAAGTATAACATCTCTATTAAGCACCTTTGACAAAATAGTCGAGCAAGTAGAAAAACTGGATAAAGAAATGCTTAAACTAGTCAGTCAAGATAAAGAAGTAAAGCAGCTTATGACAATTCCTGGCATAGGACCTGTAACAGCATTAACCTATAAAACAGAAATGTTTGATCCAGCCCGCTTCAAAGCTTCTAAATCAGTAGGAGCTTATCTTGGTATGACTCCCAAACAATATGCCTCTGGAGAGGTGCAAAGACAGGGAATAATTTCGAAATGTGGATCCAATGAACTTAGGTCTTTGTTAGTTGAGGCCGGAATGGTAATGCGCACACGAAGTAAGAAATGGAGTAAAGTGAAAGCTTGGGGATTAAAAATTATGCGAAAAAAAGGGATGAAGAAAGCCGCTTTAGCAGTGGGTAGAAAGTTATCCGTGATCATGCACAAGATGCTGATCGAACAAAAAGAATTTATTTATGGCGAGCCAAAAGTAGCTTAAAAACACATCTTTTTAGAAATAGAAAAGTACATTAAGAAAAGTAGCTAAAATTTTTGTAGGAGAAAAACCGAAGAAATAGGCAAAGACGACAAGAAGTTGGCTCTTAGAAGCCGTAATAGACATTGTCTTGCCCATTTCATTTCGGATAGCATAATGGAGCGAAGAACCTCAAATAGTTTTCTTCAAAAAAAGACTCCGCAGAGAACCCTGGACTTATCTCCCGCATTAAACTTTGCTGTCCAATATGTTAAAAAACGCCTTTTATTTTGCAAGCAAAATATCGGCTCGGAGAGCTTATGAAGAATTAAGAGAATTTATATTCCCCTTGTGTGCAATTAGAGAACCTCTTGCTTAGTTAAATAAAAATTTCATAATTGTAGATTCCAGCAATAAGATTGAACCGTAAACCAAACCTTTTTCTTCTGTTCCTATATTTGCCACTTAAAATTTTAAATCTTTTTAGACTGCCAATCACGTTTTCATTAACAACTCGCTCAGAGGAAATCTCTTGATTCTGCTTTTTCTCTTCTTTTGTTAACGGCTTCTTCTTACTGGATTTTTTTGGAAGTCTTGAGTTTTTTTGAATCTTTTTTATACCTAGTCTTTTCAAGTTTGAAGTGCACAGAAGAATTAAAAAAAGAATAGGCAGGCGATGAAAGAATCTCTATTGTGATTTTTAACAATCAAACACAAGGAGAGACCTTGCCTAAAGGCTACCATCACCTAACCTATGACCAAAGATGTCAGATTTATATTTTAAAAGCTAGAGGAGATACATCTAGCTCAATAGCAAACATTCTAAAAGTTCATCATAGCACTATTAGTAGGGAACTTAAGAGAAATAAAGGGCAACGAGGATACCGTCATCAGCAAGCTCAAGAAAAAGCATTTCTTAGAAAAAATTCTCAGCCCAATAAAAAAATGACTCCTCAAATAGTTACCCGTATTGAAGAAAAAATCAAGTTGCAATGGAGCCCTATACAAATATCCGGATGGCTTAAAAGACATGGTAAAGAACATGTTAGTCATGAGACCATCTATAATCATATCTGGAAAGATAAACGACAGGGAGGACAGCTTTATAGAGAGCTCCGTCATCGAGGGAAAAAATATAACAAGCAGAGAAAGGGAGCTTCTGGAAGAGGGAACATGCCTGGTCGTATAGATATTAAGCAACGGCCTTGTATTGTAGAAAAAAAGACTCGTTTAGGAGACTGGGAACTAGATACAGTCATAGGGGCAGGACATAAAGGCGTAATTGTATCAATGGTAGAAAGAACTTCCAAGCTAACTAAGCTCGCCAAAGTTTCTCATAAAACTGCAGAGGAAGTAAGTCAAGCGTTAATTGAACAACTTAAACCTATCAAAGATTTTGTACACACATTAACAGCAGACAACGGAAAAGAATTTGCCTATCACCAAATGGTTAGTTTCGAGCTAGAGACAGACTTCTACTTTGCAACGCCCTACCATTCTTGGGAAAGAGGCTTAAATGAGCATACAAACGGACTAGTTAGGCAATATTTTCCTAAAACACAAAGCTTTTTAGATACGACTTCCAAGGATATAGAAAGGGTGGAAACTTTACTAAATAACAGACCTAGAAAGGCTCTCAACTTCGAAACTCCACTAGAAGTGTTTACGAGATTATCTACAAACATGCTATGCTCGGGTGCACAATAGATGTTTTTTCAAGTATTTATATGTTCTTTTTTGTGCACTTCAAGGTTGAAAGGGCCTAAGATAATCACTTCTTCCTGCTTTTCTATCTGTTTCATAACAGCAGAGGAAAATCTTTTTGCCCCTACAGCTCCCAATCGAATTCCATAACTTTTAAGTAAGCCTCTCACTGTATTTTTTAACTGCGTTTGCTGATTGAGGAGAGTTCTTCTCGAACCTAATAAAATGCTTTTTTCTACAGACTCTTGTGGCTTACAGTGTACTCTTGTATATAGATCTGATCGAAGTGCTTCTGCAATCCCTCGTGCATCATTTTTATCGGTCTTATTTATTTTTAGAGCAAGAATCGGTTAATGAGACAAGGATCCACTTTCAAAACCAACTAGGATTTCTTGAAAATCCCTTTTTGAAAAATAATCTGCTAGTAAATAAGGATCTGTTTTTTCTGAACCTTCATGGACAATCTTACCTTGTTCATTTAATACACAGATAAAAGTTCTTTTCATTGATACATCTAGTCCAATATAACACTTCATGGGTTGCTCCTCATTTTTTTTGCTCTTTAATGAGCGGTTTTGAGATTTTAAAAAAATCTCTTTATATTGGAGAGTTTAACCTACTCCGTTTAAGGAGTAACCCCTTCTTTGTGTGCAATTATGGCATGTCTATTATCAAAAGTTAGCAAAAAAACCAAAAAGTTTTAGAATTAATCCACTCCATTACACTTTGGGACTAAACATCTAAGAAATGGACACAAAAACAACTCGCTCAAGAATTATCTGTAAGTCGATCGACTATTTCTCGAATAGAAAATTGCCACAAGCTGATTACTCTGCCGCTAGCTGAAAAATTAAGTCTGATTTTTCATATCGATTCAGGGCTTTTTGTGCCTCATTTTTTCTATGATTAAACCCTTGATTTATATAGATACTTAGGTCTTACAATCGGCGTGCCTCTGCCATCTCTTGCCTTGGTACGCTCATAGACAATTTGCATGGCAATCCCAATAGATCTAGAAAGACCAAACAAAATGGTATAATACTCAGGGTAAGCAAATCCAGCCACTGTCAACATAGTTCCTGAAATAGCATCTACATTAGGATAAGGATCAGAAATCTTAGGATTTTCCAATAGTACTTTAATTCCTTCTGTACGCAAAAGCAAAGCGATTTTTACCAAAGGATGGTCTGGATAGTATTTTTGCACAAAATCGTATTGTAGGGTAGCACGTGGATCTTCTAATCGTAATACCGCGTGTCCAAATCCAAACACCAATTTTTTTTCCAATAAACGTTTACGAATCAACTTCTCTACTTGTTTAGCAGTTGCCTTTTCTCCTAATTCAGTAAGTACGCCGCTTACAAACTCTAAACAGTCCTGATTGGCTCTTCCATGGCGTGGTCCTTCTAAAGCACACATGGCTGCACAAATAGATCCATACATATCCTCTAATCCAGAAGCTACTGCTTTGCCTACAAAAGTGGATAGGTTTCCCCCACCATGATCGTAGTGTAAAATGTTGAATAGATTCATAACGGAAACAAGTTCTTTTTCTCTCTTATCAGGAACTTGGAGCATATAGCAAAAGTTTTCCATATAGCCTAAATCCAATCTGGGGTTAGGCGTTTTACCAAAGCCAGCGTGATGGTTAATCACAGCTGCGGCTAAATGAGGAACTTTAGCAATCATATTTAAACAATCCTCTGCATAGTTATCTGCAGATTCATGCATTCCTAATAATAATAGCGCTATACAAAAAAGTTTCATAGGATGGCCTTGTCGAGATAAAGCCTCAATAGTGGCAATCACCTGCTGAGAACAACAACTACGTTGTTTAATCATTTCAGAAAACTTTTCTAATTCTTGTTTGTTACCCTCTTTGCCATGATAGAGAAGATAGATGACCTGCTCTGGTTGCCATGTAGATAGTTCTGTAACAGGCCTTCCCAAATAAAATAATCCTTTTTGAGGATCAACATGTGATGTGGTGCAATAGCCTACAGGAAATCCGCGCAGGCCCGTTTCTAAATGCTCTTTTGTAATGGTAAATAACACATCCTTAGACATAACTTCCTTTAACTAAAGTAAATGTTCAATCAGCGCTCTTTCTTCTTTTAGCTCTTTTTCACTCAGTCTAATTGCCTTTTCTAAAAAAGGATCCCAAGATAATCCAGGCATAATTTCTATTATCTCTTTTTCTGTCCTATAGCATGGGAAGGAAAAAACTAATCCTTTTTCAATTCCGTAAGGATTAGGATCGGAATAAAGAGCGGCAGAAAACCTATCCTTGCTCAATCCTACTAAAGATCTTATAGAACAAATAATCGCATGAGCAGCTGATGCAGCAGAGGATCTTCCTCTGGCTTTTATGACTTCAGCACCTCTTTTCTGTACATAGGGAATAAATTCTTCTTCGCACCACTTGCGATCTTTAATCACCTCTAAAAGAGGTTTGTTCCCAATTTTTGCATGCAAAAAATCAGCTACCTGTGTTGCTGAGTGATTCCCCCAAATCGTCACATGAGAAACATCTGCAACTCCCACATTTGCTTTAATGGCAAGCATGGCTTGAGCTCTATTTTGGTCTAAAGCAGTCATAGCAAAAAATTGACTTTTAGGAATTCTAGGAGCATGATGCATAGCAATTAGGCAATTGGTATTACAAGGGTTGCCCACAACAAAAACAAGCACTTTAGAATCTGCTACTTCATTTAAGGCTTTTCCTTGCGTAACGAAAACTTTTCCATTTTCTGCTAATAAATCTTTTCTTTCCATGCCAGATCCACGAGGTTTAGCGCCGATTAAAAGCGCATAATCCACGTTTTCAAATACTTTTAATCGATCGGATTCTATTCTCACTTCTTGCAGCAAAGGAAAAGCACAATCCTGCAACTCCATAGCTACGCCTTCTGCTGTCTTTTGAAATTCATGTAGCTCTAATAAATGTAGAGCAATCGGTTGATCTAGCCCTAACATCTCGCCTGCTGCGATCCGAAACAACAAGCTATAAGCAATTTGTCCCCCAGCCCCTGTTACTGCAATTCTTTTCACTTTTTTGTTCATATAGACATTAAAAACCTTGTTTAATGATTTTAATTTTAATACACAAAAAATCATCTCTATGCAACCTAAACAAAATTAAAAATAATTTTTACTATTATTAACCATTGGTCATTGACTAGATCTCTATTTCTTGGTACCCTCGTTTGTTCTTAAACGTAAAAATTGATTCATGTCTGTATTTTTTGTTGCTTTAATGTACGTTGCTTGGTCCAGCGTTTTTTCTCTAGGAAAACTTGCTTTAGAGCATTCTCCTCCCCTTTTTCTAACAGCTTTTCGGATGCTTTTTGCAGCAGTACTCATCTTAAGTTTTTTATTAATCACCAAAAGATCCTCATTAAAATTATCTTTAAAGCAATTTGCTTCTGTTTTACTGCTCGCTTTCTTTAGCATCTATCTAACCAATACTTTAGAATTTTGGGGATTGCAGTATCTTTCTGCAGCTAAGACCTGTTTTATCTATAGCCTTTCCCCCTTTTTTGCCGCACTTTTCTCCTATATTCACTTTAATGAAAAAATGAATCCTCGCAAATGGATAGGGCTCTCTATTGGATTTATTGGATTTATTCCTGTTTTATTGACGCAAACAGGTTCTGAAGAACTCTTAAATGCTTTTAGTTTCTTCTCCTGGCCCACACTTGCTATTATAGGAGCAGCATTGAGCTCGGTCTATGGGTGGGTTCTACTTCGACTTATGGTAAAAGAGCAAGAAATTACCCCCCTTGTTGCTAATGGAACCAGTATGCTCTTTGGAGGCTTATTTGCCCTGATCCACTCCTATCTAATAGAGCCTGGCGCTCCTTTTCCCATATCTCCTCTACATCTTACCTCTTTTATAAAAAGGGTTATGTTGATCACCGTAATTTCTAACCTTATTTGCTACAACCTCTATGGTATGTTCTTAAAAAAATACACCGCTACATTTATGTCTTTTGTAGGATTGCTCAGCCCCATCTTTGCCTCTTTAAACGCTTGGCTCTTTTTAGGAGAAACCCCTTCTTGGATCATCGTTGTATCAACAAGCATTGTTTCCACAGGGCTTTGGATTGTCTACCGCGTAGAACTTAAACAGGGCTATATCGTTTCTTCTAAAACACCTGTTAGCAATTAGCTTTAGTAACATCAATGTTGAAGTTTATCTCTTTGTTTTTCAAATAGATAAACGGATTTTTCTCGGTGAAAATCCTAAAAGCTATTTAAAATCAGGAGCGGAAGGAGAAACTCCAGCAAATAAATGAGGATAACTGTTGCTAGGATTTGCTCTTTGGTTACGTATCGCTGCTTCGGATTCCTCATAAGAAGGAGGAGCTTCTAAAGGTTGCTGGAAATCCTTTATTAAGCCTGGAATTAACTGCTTGACCTCACTAAACTCTTTCTTTCCATCTTTTTCATCACTCCAGTGCACCCCACAATTATAAGCCGCATACATTACAGCTAGTGAGTTAAAAACCCCTCCTGCAACAACTGCTGTTGTTCCAGCTGTAGCAAGTGCTGGTACAGCTGCAAAGATAGTAATGCCTCCACCAGCTATTGCAAGAGTTCCAATTAAACTAGTTAGTATAGAGTATTTATAATTTGTTACTTTATCTACAGCTCTTCGATCAATTTTCAGTTGAACTTTAGCTATTTTACCTAATTCTTCAGTTAAATTTGAAGAACTGTACTTAGCCCAGCTCTCTATTGCTTTAGTATTTTCTAAATAGTTTGCAGTTCCTTCTGCTGCTTTAGAGAGTCTAGCATAAACAAATATGGAAATCCCTGCTACAGCAGTTGACACAACACCAATAGCAGCTATAGCTTTCCAGTTAGTCTTTTCTTTTTCAGTTTTTTCCTTTTCTTTAGATTTTTTAGGTGTATCTTTTGAAACGTGTACATGAGTGTTATGTATGTTATTTGTTGTGCTATTAGCAACATTAAATTGAGATGCAGGTTGTGATGAGGAAAAGAAATAATTGTTATTTACATTACTTACTAAGCCCAAACTTTCCCTAGCTCTATCATGATCAGCTGCTTTTATCTTTTTTGGTGTTGCTTCATCATATTGGGAGTTAGTCCGCTTTAACCAATCACAAATAAAAGTACGATCATTGCTTGAAATACTACTTGTCATATTTGCTCCTTTTATAATAAATTCAATTAAAAACAGATTTATTTTACTTTATTTAAAATAAAAAGTCTATGTAAATTTCAGGGCTTACGCATGAAAAATTTCCTTATCTAATAAATAATCTTTACGACATGATGCAATGAAGCGCCGTTTACGTAAACTGACCTTGCTTGTCTTATCTTTTTGTAAAAGATTCAAAGTAGCCCGTCGGGCTATAGATAGATTTTCAGCTCCATTTCCTTTTCTAACACGACTTAAATCCTCTCGGAAATTAACATCAAGTTGCCAATGCAATTTGTTTTCGATGCTCCAGTGATTACGCACTTCCTTTGCAAGACGTTCTGCGTTAGCAGGTAGACTTGAAATAAAATACCGAATTTCACAGCTATTCCTCTCTTGCGATTTCTTCTGTACTTTTACGCATATCAAGCTATGCAGCTTCTTCCAAATCTGACGCTGAGGTAACCAATCTAATTTCTCAGTCGCCCATACTTCTCTTATCTCACTACGTCCTCGATTACATTTTTCAGACCGCCAATAATCACAGCTAGCTTCTTACGGTATAACGTCCTGTGCTTGTTCAAAAAAGTTATGAGCTTCTGCATGTAATTGGTCTTGATTGCCTTTAAGGGCAATAACATAATCTCCTCCCTGGGAACAAATCTGTTCTACTACTATTTTGTGACAACCGGCTGCATCGATGGAAAAATTGCGAAAGAAAACTACATACAAGCCTGAATATGGTGGTTCTAGCTTTTATTGCTCTACTTTTGAAAAGATTTTAAACAGGCTCTAAAGCTTTTCTTGTTAATGCTGTTAATTCTTGCTTATATGTTTTTTCAATACTGATATAATCTGGAACTTCTTGTTCAGCAGCTTCTTCTCTTCCATCCAAGATAGCTTGATATTCTTCTCGGTAATTAGCAGAAAGAGCTTCATTCCACTTAGGATGACTAATAAGAAACTCCAAACACTCGTTTTCGTTTTGTTGTTTTTTTAAGACAGAGTCTTTAGCTTCTTTTAAATCTTTCTCTTGTAATGCACTGCATCTAAAATAGAGCATCTCTTGTACATCTATAGGAAGATCTAAGTCTTTTTTAAGTTTAATGAGATACCCAAGATAGACTTCAATCTCATCAAAAAAAGGTAAGGTACGGATTTTATTGTAAGCAATGCTCTCTAACATTTCAATAGTCCAAGGTCCCTTAATCAAAAAATTGGCTAGTTGCTTCATATCTTTACAGTCAATGGTTGCCAGTTGATAAGCAATACTCAAATGCAGAACAGAGAGTGCTACTCTATCTCCACAAGTCTCAGATGCATCTTGAATAACCTGATAGAAAATCGTGCGAAATTCTGTATCTGTATCAGCTTGGTTTAGATAACTTATAATTTTTTTAGCAAGTGCTTTTTTCATCTCTCTACCTGCTTTATAATCAGCGGTATAAGATAATCGATGTAGCCAAGAGCTCAATTCTGTTGTTTCTTTGAGTTTAGCAAACTTTGTAGGAGTTTTATCTATAATAGCATACAAACTCTTTAAAGACTCTTCGATAGATTTTTCCTCATTTGAATCCGTATCAGCAATATCAGCGATGGAATAGTTTATCCGAGGTCCTGAGTAATTAGAAGTCTGGGTTATATCTCTTAATCTTTCTAGAATATCCATGGATAAATTACATTCTGTTAAGTCAATGATACATTGAGAAGAAAGCTCTAGTATGCTCATAGGAATTCCAGATAAATTTGCATTGCGTTCAAGGTCCAGACAGGTCAACGCTTGTAGATTCCCAAAGGATGCAGGTAGGGTTGTAAGTGGGTTATTGTAAAGGTACAAATGGGTCAACGCTTGTAGATTCCCAAAGGATGTAGGGAGGGCTGTAAGTGGGTTACTGCTAAGGTCCAGATTGGTCAATGCTTGTAGATTCCCAAAGGATGCAGGTAGGGTTCTAAGTTGGTTATTGTAAAGGTACAAATGGGTTAACGCTTGTAGATTCCCAAAGGATGTAGGGAGGGTTGTAAGTTGGTTACTGCTAAGGCACAGCTGGGTCAACGCTTGTAGATTCCCAAAGGATTTAGGTAGAGTTGTAAGTTGGTTACTGCTAAGGTCCAGATTGGTCAACGCTTGTAGCTCCCCAAAGGATGCAGGTAGGGTTCTAAGTTGGTTACTGCTAAGGTCCAGATGCTTTAACTGATTAAAACAAGGGTTATTAAAAATGTCAGGCAATGAGGTTAAATTTAGATTTGTTAAATCTAAAGTCTCTTTTCTTTGAAATCCTGATAACCCAAGAAAGGCTCGAATTTTTTCCTGAGCTGTGATTCGAGCTTCACCTCTTGGAGCTGTTTCTACCCATGTCTTTAAAATGGTTTCACATGAACTTTTAGATAAACTTACATTTGGATTAACTTTATCCACTTTAATTGTAGTTTCTGTTGTGTTTTGACTCCAAACTTTTACTATTTTTTTTGTAAAAAAAACAAAGGGTTTATGACTTATTGTAAGAAAAGGAAGAGTTGCAGTAGCTAATGCAGTCCAACCTGTTGACTGAACAATTTTTAAAGGAATTGTAAGAGCTTTCTGTGTAAATGTATTAATTGAATTTATTGACATGTTAATCCTTATTTTGATATTTTTGCTTAACTTATCAGATATTAAGTTTTTTTATACAATACGCTATAAATATACGCCTTTTATTTCACAAGAGAAATAGCGGCTTGGAGATCTTAGAGCCTGTTTAAAATCTTTTCAGTAAGGCATAATGATAGTTTTCATAAAACCTTTGGAAGTAATTATGGCCCGCTCTTATCCAAGCGATATCTCTCGTAACCAATTTAGCAAAGTCCATCTAATACTTGAGTCTACATGCAAAAAAACACGTCCACGAATAGTTGATCTACATTGGTTCCGATTCAATTTCAATCGCATAGAAAAATATAGGATTAACGACAAGTTTCAAGTCGTTGACTTGAACCCCATTAAGCTAGCCGTTTGAATTGGCACTACTATAGAAGCATTTTCACTACATAAAAACCATTTGTTCGGTGTAAAAAATGTTTTAGCAGATGGAGGATATCCTGGAGAAAAATTTGCAAAGAGTGTGCAGGAGATATTAGGATGTATAGTAGAAATAGCCAAAAGAAATACACTTCATACTTTTACAGTTATTCCCAAAAGATGGGTTGTAGAGCGTTCTTTTGCTTTGTTTCAAAAGTACCTTGATGATTATGAAAGAGGTTTATTGTTAAAAATCACAATAGAGATTCTTTCATCGCCTGCCTAATACTTCAAACTTGAAAAGATACTCTTTAACAAGCGTATTAATTAACTTTATTATTTCTAGGCATAAAAAAACCCTAGTTAGATCTAGCTAACTAGGGTGGATAAAAAAAACTTGGCGGCGACCTACTCTTCCATACTCTTGAGTATAGTACCATCGGCGATGAAGACCTTGACTTCTGAGTTCGGGATGGGATCAGGTATTTCCTCTTCTCTATTGCCACCAAGACTAAATTTTGTCAGATCTCTCACTAATGCAAATTGACGCTTGAGTTTGTTAGTTTCCAAAACAGCTTTTTTAGCTGCATCTTCAGTATTCTCCTTATTTTAAGGAAAATAGTGACGATGAAAAAAAAGTAATCAAGCCAATGGACCTATTAGTATTGGTTAGCTCAACACATTACTATGCTTACACATCCAACCTATCAACCCTGTCATCTTCAGGGGGTCTCGTTGGGATATCTTATCTTGAAGGAGGCTTGGCGTTTAGATGCTTTCAACGCTTATCCTTTCCGAACATAGCTACCCGGCTATGCACTTGGCAGTACAACCGGCACACCATTGGTTCGTCCACTTCGGTCCTCTCGTACTAGAAGCAGCTCTTCTCAAATATCCTACGCCCACAACAGATAGGGACCAAACTGTCTCACGACGTTTTGAACCCAACTCGCGTACCGCTTTAATTGGCGAACAGCCAAACCCTTGGGACCTTCTCCAGCCCCAGGATGCGATGAGTCGACATCGAGGTGCCAAACCGCCACGTCGATATGAACTCTTGGTGGCGATAAGCCTGTTATCCCCGGAGTACCTTTTATCCGTTAAGCGACGGCGATTCCACTTTCTACCGCCGGATCACTAAGTCCTACTTTCGTATCTGCTCGACTTGTTGGTCTCGCAGTTAACCTCCCTTATACCTTTACGCTCTATTCGTGATTGCCAACCACGATGAGGGAAGCTTTGAACTCCTCCGTTACTCTTTAGGAGGATACCGCCCCAGTCAAACTACCCGTCTGACAATGTCCAACTCCCGGTTTCACGGAATATTGTTAGATTTTCAACCTTTCAAGACCGGTATTTCAAGGTCGACTCCATTTGCCCTAACGAGCAAACTTCAATGTCTTCCGGTTATCCTACACATGAAAAGTCAAAAGCCAATATCAGAGTATAGTAAAGGTTCACGGGGTCTTTCCGTCTTGTTGCGGGTAAACGGCATCTTCACCGCTACTACAATTTCACCGAGTCTCTCGTTGAGACAGTGCCCAGATCGTTAGGCCATTCGTGCAGGTCGGAACTTACCCGACAAGGAATTTCGCTACCTTAGGACCGTTATAGTTACGGCCGCCATTCACCAGGGCTTTAATTCAATGCTTTGTCGATTGCTCAACTGACATCTCCTTTTGACCTTTTGGCATTGGGCAGGCTTCACACCATATACGTCGTCTTAGACGACTTTGCATAGTGCTGTGTTTTTGTTAAACAGTCGCCTGGGCCATTTCTCTTCGACCAGTTTTCGCTTCTATTCGCGAAGAATATTACGAACCCTGGCCCCTCTTCTCCCGAAGTTACGAGGGTAATTTGCAGAGTTCCTTAACGAGAGTTCTCTCGCGCGCCTGAGAATATTCATCCCACCCACCTGTGTCGGTTTTGGTACGGTCGCTAAATTACGGTTAGAAACTATTTCTTGGAAGCATCGCGCTACGTTATCGGTTCCCTTTTCAGTTCCCCTTAGTCTCTGCCTAGATTTTTGTCTGCGGGCTTTCCTTCAGACCCTCTTCACAGCTCCACGGACATCCAATCGTCCGCACGCTTAACTTACTCCGTCATCTCATCACCATTGCTCTTTAGCGGCGCAGGAATATTTAACCTGCTTCCCATCGCCTACGCTTTTCAGCCTTAGCTTAGGGACCGGCTAACCCAGGGAAGACGAACTTTACCCTGGAAACCTTAGGTTTTCGGCGAAGAGGATTTTCACCTCTTTTATCGTTTACTCATGCCATGCATCTTCACTAGTATGCGCTCCAACACTCCTCACGGTATATCTTCTCTGCACATACTACGCTCTCCTACCGCGTATCTTATCGATACACCCGCGATTTCGGCTCTATGCTTTAGTCCCGTCTATTATCGGCGCAAAGTTTCTCGATTGGTGAGCTGTTACGCACTCTTTAAATGATGGCTGCCTCTAAGCCAACATCCCAACTGTCTTTGAAACTTCACTTCCTTACTCACTTAGCATAGAATTTGGGGCCTTAATCGGCGATCTGGGCTGTTCCCCTTTTGACTATGTAGCTTATCCCACATAGTCTATCTCCCGGCTTCCTTCTCGGTATTCGGAGTTTGATTCCCTTCGGTAAGGCGGTAGCCTCCCTTGTGGATTCAGTGCTCTACCCCCGAGTCGGCTTTTCCGAGGTTAACCCTAAAGTTATTTCGAAGAGAACAAGATATCTCCAAGTTTGATTGGCCTTTCACCCCTATCCACAACTCATCCAAGTCTTTTTCAACAGACACTGGTTCGGACCTCCAATCGGTTTTACCCGAACTTCATCCTGGTCATGGATAGATCACTTGGTTTCGTGTCTAAGCCACACGACTATACGCGCTATTCACACTCGCTTTCGCTTCGGCTCCAGAACGTTTGTTCTTTAACCTCGCCATGTAGCTTAACTCGCTGGCTCATCATGCAAAAGGCACGCCGTCAGCCATTCACCTTACGGTGCATAGGCCTTCGACCGTTTGTAAGCTGCTGGTTTCAGTTTCTATTTCACTCCCCTAACAGGGGTTCTTTTCACCTTTCCCTCGCGGTACTTGTTCACTATCGGTCATCGTTTTAGTATTTAGCCTTGGAGGGTGGTCCCCCCAGTTTCAGACCGGATTTCCCGTGCCCGGTCCTACTCAGGTTCCTATTTCGCTTATCTTATCTTTCGCATACGGGACTCTCACCCTGTTTCATTGGCCTTTCCATGCCATTTTGCTAGATTAAACTTCGCTTTATAATAGGCCCTACAACCCCAGGAATTAATCCCTGGTTTGGGCTCTTCCCACTTCGCTCGCCGCTACTATGGGAATCTCTTCTAGATTTCTTTTCCTCTGCTTACTGAGATGTGTCACTTCAGCAGGTCTTGCTTCTTTAAACTATGTATTCATTTAAAGATGATAGAGGGCTTCTCTATCGGGTTCCCCCATTCGGATACCTTCGGTTCTACGCCTTTTCCGACTCCCCGAAGCTTTTCGCAGGTTACACGTCCTTCTTCGCCTTTCGATGCCAAGGCATCCACCAACAGCTCTTAGCAGCTTGATTACAAAACTTTTTTGCTGCTAATTTTGATTTTTCTTTCATTCTCAAGCGCCAATTTACATCAGTGAAATCTTTTCCACTTATTTTACTTTTGCGCTTTATTTGAGATTTCTCTCTGACTAAATTTAGTTCTATCAAGATAGCTAATTTCTTCTTTACAGGAAGAATGTGCGGTTACCTAGACTTGAACTAGGGACCTCGACATTATCAGTGTCGCGCTCTAACCAACTGAGCTATAACCGCTTGACTCAAATGGAGGCTAGGAGGTTCGAACTCCTGACCTTCTGAATGCAAATCAGATGCTCTACCAGCTGAGCTAAACCCCCGTTTAAAGTTCTAGGGTTTAACAGCAAAAAAGAAGTGACGTGGACAAAACAGAGCTTGTCTCAACCTTAAAGAACTACTTTAGTCCTTAAAAGGAGGTGATCCAGCCCCACCTTCCGGTAGGGCTACCTTGTTACGACTTCATCCCAGTCATCAGCCTTACCTTAGGCGCCTCTTCCCTTGCGGTTAAGTCAGCGACTTCGGGTAAAACCAACTCCCATGATGTGACGGGCGGTGTGTACAAGGCCCGGGAACGTATTCACGACGTTGTTGCTGACACGTCATTACTAGCAATTCCAACTTCATGTAGTCGAGTTGCAGACTACAATCTGAACTGAGATCGGCTTTTCGGGATTTGCTCCACCTTACGGTCTTGCTGCCTTTTGTACCGACCATTGTAGCACGTGTGTAGCCCCAGACATAAAGGCCATGCGGACTTGACGTCATCCTCACCTTCCTCCTAGTTAACCTAGGCAGTCTCATTAGAGTCCCCACCTTTACGTGTTGGCAACTAATGATAAGGGTTGCGCTCGTTGCGGGACTTAACCCAACACCTCACGGCACGAGCTGACGACAGCCATGCAGCACCTATACAAAGATCCTTTCGGAACGCATCATCTCTGTTGCTGTCCTTTGCATTTCGAGCCTGGGTAAGGTTCTTCGCGTTGCATCGAATTAAACCACATGCTCCACTGCTTGTGCGGGCCCCCGTCATTCTTTTGAGTTTCACCCTTGCGAGCGTACTCCTCAGGCGGTATACTTATCGCGTTAGCTACGACACAGCCAGGGTTGAGCCTAACTACATCAAGTATACATCGTTTACGGCAAGGACTACCAGGGTATCTAATCCTGTTTGCTCCCCTTGCTCTCGCGCCTCAGCGTCAGGTAAAAGCTAGGAAACCGCTTTCGCCACAGGTGTTCTTCCACATATCTACGCATTTCACCGCTACACGTGGAATTCCGTTTCCTCCGCCATCCCTCAAGAATTGCAGTTTCAAATGCGGCTCCGAAGTTGAGCTTCGGAATTTCACATCTGACTTTTAATCCCGCCTACGCGCCCTTTACGCCCAATAATTCCGATTAATGCTTGCACCCTCCGTATTACCGCAGCTGCTGGCACGGAGTTAGCCGGTGCTTCTTTACGCAGTACTCTCACATGCCTTAGCTATTCACTAAAACACTTTGCTCTTGCGCGAAAGAGTTTTACAACCCGAAAGCCTTCATCACTCACGCAGCGTCGCTTCGTCAGGCTTTCGCCCATTGCGAAAGATTCTCGACTGCAGCCTCCCGTAGGAGTTTGGGCAGTGTCTCAGTCCCAATGTTGGCGGTCAATCTCTCAATCCGCCTAGACGTCTTTGCCTTGGTGCGCTTTTACCACACCAACTAGCTGATATCCCATGAACCTATCCTTTACCGCAAGGCCTTTTTACAAGGGCCCCCACTTTGATAGCCAATAATTTTTTATCGGTACCTCATTCGGTATTAGCGCCTGTTTCCAGTCGTTATTCCCAGGTAAAGGGTAAGTTATTCATGTATTACTAACCCTTTCGCCACTAAACTAAAAGTTGCCCTTTAGTTTCGTTCGACTTGCATGCCTCATCCACGCTGCCAGCATTCAATCTGAACCAAGATCAAATTCTCAGAAAAATATTTCTTGAAAATTTGCTCATATTAAAAAATTAACAGGCAAATAAAATGATTTTATTCATTCCATTTACACAAGCTCTTTTTTGCTTGCACGTCACTTCTGTTTTGCTGTTAAACATTTTTTGAACCAATCTCGTTGATTCTATTCCTTTTGCGCTTTGCGCCTAAGGAAGTAAACAACATACATAATATACTCCTTTTTTCGCAATTCCTTTTCTCGCTTTTTTTTGCTTTTTCATAGAAAGAAAAAAAATTGTAACTTTAGAAAATTAGACGTTGCCAAGGGCCATATTTTTCAAGAACTTTTCCTTTTGGGAAAGATAAGAAGCAAATCAAAGCCCCTAAAAGAAGGTTATGGAAAATAAGTAACAACGAGATTTCGAGGTAGAACCAAACCGTGACAAGTAAGATAGCTCCAAATAGCAGATTCAAAAAGCGCAAGACCCGAAATACTTCTGCGCAGGAAATCAAAGAAATAAAGGCAATTAAAGGACCTAATATGAAATTAATATTAACTAAAAAACTACTATTTATATAATAAGCACTAATAATTAACCAGACACCCAATACAATTAATAAAAGCAGATTCCAAGGCAATGTTATTCCAAAAGACTGCTTGAAAAATTTGGATTTTTTTTCCTCTACATGTATTCCATGCCAAAAGGTTTGCCAAAAGCAGCGATTGTGTTTTGCTTCTTTTAAAAGCAAAAGAGTGGCTACTAACTCTGGAGCTGTAAATAAAATCATAATAGACATAAAAAAAGCTGTAGCTAAACATAAACTACACCATGCACCGACAACCACCGGCTGTAAAATAATTAACAAAACGCTAATAATACTTACAGGAACGACAAGGAAACTAAAAAGACAAACAAGCCAGGGGTTTTTTGCCCATCTTTTACTACCACCTTGCCATCCAAGTAAAAACTCTAAAGTATATCCAAAAGCTCCTAAGCCGGCATCAGAAATAGGAAATGCATGGGAAACATCGGAATTGAGTACTTTACTTGTTCCATCTAGAAAAAAGGGATCCCAAACATCAGCAATGTACCCTAATTGATAAGCTGCCATGTATCGCGAAAATAACCAACACATAAGCGCTAAAGCAATAGTTAAGACTCGTGCAGTCCAAGAAGAAGGATTAAAAGACCACCCTTTAGGATAAAAGCTTGTATTTTCAAAAGAAATCTCAGGCATTGCTAATTGAAAACCAAAAACAACAGCTAAAGACCCCATTAGTGTATCATTTAAATAAATAAGGGACTGAGGAGCCCAAAATACAAGAGGAGCTAATTTTAGCCAGATACCAAGCCCTGCTACACCCCATGCAAATCTTTTTTTTTTAGTATAGAAAAAACTTATAGCAAATAATGTAATAAGCAATCCTGTGCCAAGATCGTTATACATTAGTAGGTCATCTTGATAAAAAAAGGTTAAAGGATTAGCAAATAACCAAATTCCTAAAGCCATACTAAGGAAACAAAATAATTTTTTCATTGTGCCTTTTTCTTTAGAGAATTGGGTATATTCAATCCATTTTCCGTATACCAAGCTACCGGATCTTTTTTTAATTCTTCAGCCCATTGCAAAATGGTTTCATCCACGCGCTTCTTTGGATCCCAACCTAGATGCCTTTTTGCTTTTGAGATGTCTAATTCATAATGATCATCTGCAATTTGAATCATCCAAGGTTTGATAAAAGAAGGTTTCATAAACGGCAGATGGTCTTGAAACCAAGCACCTATTTTGGCAATTGGTTTTGGAACTCGCCAGGTTTTCCATTCTTTTTTATACAGTGAATAAGCCATTTTTTTCTGCAGTTCATCATAACTAAAAGTTTTAGCTTCTCCAATTAGCAGATTGATTTCTTCTGGGAGCTCTTTACGTTTTTTTACACATAAGCCGATAGCTTCTACTAAATCATTCATATGTACAAAGCTAGATCCACAATGAATATCACCAGAAAAAAGATGAGATTCTAATTGGTTTTCAAAAATCCTCTGCATTTGATTGGATAAGGGGATAGAATGGCATTTATCATCGTAAACACCTGCAATGCGTAAATTAACACTACTAAATCCTTTTCTCAATTCATGAATGAGATGCTCTGTTTGTGTTTTAGAGCGTGGATATCCCCAAGAAGGAGCTATAGCTGAATCTTCTGTTATTTTAATTCCTGGCTGAGTTGGTTTGTATATCAACATTGTTGAAGAAAAGATAAATTGCTCCAATTGGAAATGGGCTAAACCTTTTAGAAATCTTTGAGTGCCTTTTACGGTAATTTGATCGTATTTCTTGCTCTCTGGTTCTGCAAAACTATAATAAGCAGCAAGATGAATAACCGAGGCTATTTCATCTCCATAATTTTTTTTTAATAGTTCAAGTCCCTTGAGCACATTTTCATCAGAAGAAATATCTACTTTAATAAAATCTATCTTCGGATTTACAGGTGGAGTAATATCAAAACCAATAATTTGATAATCTTGAGAAAAATATTCAGCTACCTTTGAGCCTATTCTTCCACTTATTCCTGTAATTAGAATGATTTGCTTGCTCACTATGAACAACTCGCTTTGTAGTTAAACTTAAAACATTTAATGCATGTTTCACTTATTTTTTGCAAGTTTTATATAAAAGAGATTGATAAGGCTTAACTTATAGATTAGAGTTCTGGCAGGCCCTGCATATTAATGGGCTCATCGACTGCGGTCATTTGTTTAAACTGTTTGCCTAAGTAAAAAGCAGATGGGATCCAAGCGACTAAAATAAGAAATAAAATGCCAGCTACAAAAGGAGCCGAAAGAGCCACACTTCCCATCAAAATAATAAATACCTGATAGACTAATGAAGAACCAGACTTGCCTAAACTTGAACCTAGACCATCAATTGCAGCTTTGCCTTTGAGTTTAGATTCGCTGTTAAGAGGTAAAAAAGCTACTTCTTTAGAAGCGTCAAATACCGAATATTTGCAAGCTTTGCTTAAACAATTTTGCAAAGATCCGCAGTACACTGCCATCGCAAAAGGAGCTAACCCAAAAACAGCTGCTGAAAAAGCTGCCAATGAATCAGCGCAAAACATAAAAGTAAAAAAACCAACAGCGGTTAGCGTCATGATCATTGGCGTGATAACTGCTGTAAAAGTCCAACCAAGTCTTGTAATTAAAACAGAAAAAAATAAAGCCCCACAGGTAGCTAATATACCGATTCCGACAGTTATTTTATTCATATGCTCAAGCATGACATTAGGGTCGCTAAATAAAGTTGCTAATTGAGACTTCCATAAGACATCTGTGAGGTTAATGCTAATGTTATAGCCTAAAACAATGATAGCAAGAGGAACCAAATACCTAGAGCAAAGAATGTATTTTACACTCTCTCTAATGGAAAGTTGCTCTTTGATTTCTTGCTTGATCAAACAAGGCTCGTTTCTTTCTTTATCGGTTAATACATAGCGATTAATCCAAGCATAAATGCCCATGCAAGCAATTCCTAAAGCCACGATTAATAAAATAAGCTGATAGATTGTTTGGCTCCAAGGATTTTCCTTCGTAGGCAAAAAAGAAAAAGCAAAGGGTTTACTAAAAATTAAAGCTAAAGATCCTCCTAAGATGGGGGCTATATTTGAACCTATATTTAAAATTCCATATGTTCTCTTTGCTTCACCTACACATGTTACATCATTTACAAAGCCCCAGTAGATTACTGCCAATAATAAAGTAGCCCAAAGCTCTGAAACTATATAAAAAGAGGTAAAAATCCAGTTGCGTATTAAAGCTATTAAGCCTTGAAATCCTTCTGGTAAAACAGTAGACAACCAGTTCCCTAATGTGTGTAAGTGCAATTTTTCGCTGTTTGGATATAAAACAAAGGCAAATACAAGAAAATAGGCAAGAAAACTGGAAATGGTAATATAAAAGACGGCTGATTTATTAAAATAACGATTTAAGCGAGTATACAACCAAGTAGCTCCAACCGCAGCTGGGAAAATTCCCCACACCTTAATAAAAGGGATTACCTCTGCTCCTGAATGCTTTGCTGTTAGAATAACCGCATCTTTTAAATTCCTTAGGACGCTGTAACTTACACAAATCAGAAACAGCAAAAGTAACATGGAAAGAACTTTTTTAAGTTCAGAGCGATGAACAGGCCAAAAAATACTCCTTAAAGTACCGAATGCTTTTACTTTTTTTTTTGCCATAAACCTTTTAATAAGAGACTGTAAAATCCTCTGAAAGAGAGTTTTTTGCAATCTCAAATCCGAGATTTTATAAAAATCGTTAGTTTTTATCTAACACTTTTTTCTTGTTTCTTTTTATTTTAATATATATAGTTATAAATTGTATTTTTAACCAAATTAAAATCTATGTGTCGTAAACTAAACCAACATCTTCATGGACTCTTCTCTCATACTAGCAATCGCTTGTGTTTGTCTGAGGAAAAAGGAGGGATGCTTCTTTTGAATCCTTTTGAAGAATCTTCAGGTTTAACTATATCAGAAGACGAAAAATATGTTTATATAGAAGCTTATGTCCCCGGTATTAAATCAGAAGAAATAGAGCTTTCTCTAAAACAGAACATTCTTTGGATTAAAGCTGTTAAAAAAGAAGAAGTAAAAGACAATAAAAGAAAGTTTTACCAAAAGGCCACTAGCTCCTTTTCTTACAGCATTCCCCTTCCTAGCGCTGTAGACGAAACAAAAAGTCCAGAAGCTATATGTAAGAACGGAATAGTAAAAATAAAATTTCATAGAAAAAAAATTCAACCCTCCAAAAAAATTTCTATACAAGCCCTTTAATTTTGGGCTTTTTTTCCATTTTCTAAAGATAAAAAATGTTATTTTTAAAAGAGTGACTTCTGCTAAGATAAGCCTCTGCCAAATCACATTTTAACTGGTATTTTATGGCTGAATCTTCTGACACGCACGTATTTATTTTATTAGGCCCTCCTGGAGCTGGAAAAGGAACTCAAGCAAAGAATTTATCTCAATATTTCCACCTCACTCATATTTCAACAGGAGATTTACTTAGAAAACAAATTCATCAAAAGACAGAGTTTGGTAAAGCGGTAGATGTCTACATGCAGAGTGGCCAATTAGTTCCAGATGAAATGATTTTACATATGCTATTTGAAAGAATCTCTGCGGCAGATTGCAAGAAAGGCTATATTTTAGATGGATTCCCTCGAACATTAACTCAAGCTGAAAAATTACAAGCTTATTTTACACAAAATAAAATTGAGCCATTTGTTTTTAATCTAGATTTAAGCGATCAAGAGATTATTAGACGGTTGCAAGACCGTCTGATTTGCATAAAGTGCCATACTCCTTATCATCTATTTAATTCTCCACCCAAAAAAGCAGGTATTTGCGATAGATGTCATGCACACTTAACTTATCGATCTGATGATCAACCTGAAGTGGTTAGCAAACGCCTGCAAATATATCATGAGCAAACAGCTCCTTTAATTATGTATTACAAAGAACTTAAATTGCTTCATACCATTGATTGTAATCACACCGAGAAAGAGATTTTTCATCAAATGTTTCTCTACTTAAATAGATCTTTCTCATCGTAACTTAAGAAATAAAGCGCTTTTTCCCATAGAACTGAATAACGCTGCCTATAATGACCAAAGCAAGACCCAGACCGGAGCATAAGTTAGGCAACCGGTTAAAAACAAGCCAGTCAAATAATCCTGAAAACAGAAGGGCTATATAAGAGAAAGGGGCTAAAATGGATGGCCTAGCATATCGGTAAGCAAATCCACGAAAAGACTGGTTAAAAATGCTTGTAACCCCCATACCTAATAAAACCCATGCATGCACAAGGCTACTTGTATGTCCATAAGTACTAGTCTGAAATAATTCTCCCGAAAAAAGGTAAAGAACTCCAGTAAAAATAGAACAGAGAAAAAATAAGAAAAATAATGTGCTTTGTTGAGGAGCATGATGCACTTGATGAAAGTAGATTACTTGAGAACCTGCTAAAGCTACTGGAATTAGGAATCCTACTAAGCTAATCCTACTAATTACTCCAAGGTCTGGCTGTAAAATACAAAGTACCCCTATAAAAGAAATTACGATACTAAATAAAGTAAGCATATTTAGACGCTGTCTATGAAAAAGGCTTTCAAATATTAAAATAAACAAGGGTGAAGTACTTTGTAAAACAGCTGCATCAAGTAAAGATTGCTGGTTTAAAAAATAAAAAAAAGAATACTGATACACAAGCACACAACTGCTACGCAGCCATTGTATTCTCCAATTTCTTGCTTGCCAAAGTTGAACAACAGAATATTTTGTTAGAGAAAATGGTAAAAGCAATATAAAGGGAATGGCAAATCGTAAAAATGTGATTAAGAAAAAAGGAGTATTATCCAATCCAAACTTAGAAAACAACCCAAAGAGAGAGGACCCAATAGTTGAAAGTAAGATGTATGCCACCCCTTTTATAAAATCTTGGTCAAAAGATTTTGCTGTAGACATATGCGAAGACCTTGAAGAGAAATGTTTAATCTTCACTTCTATACAAGACTCTAGTTATCCTCTCAAGATAAAACCCCTCTATTCCTTCATAAATGGTATTCTTACCTGTATTTTTTCCACTTCTTGTAGCAAAGCCCCAGTTTTAATGATCTCTGCTAACTTATTCTAAATAATCGGTTAGGCATTGATCTGTCGATAAATAAGGAACATATTTACGCACCATGTTAACCTCAGTTTTGGGTTTTCTAGAAAATAACTAGCTCTAAACTTTCCTTATCAGACATCTTAATACGAGGCTTTTTAGGTTGCTTCGTATAAGCCGCAATTGCACAAAGCGTATTAACCAAAAAATTGCTTATTGATCTATGTCTTGTATGTTCAATCTGGGATATATTTTTTATTCGACAAAATATCGGCTACAGAAACGTCTGATGTATTTCCAGGTGTTAATTGAAAAGCTAGAATTTCTCCTACTTCATTAAGTATTAAATGAAGTTTAATTCCCAAGAACCATCCTGCTCCTGTTTTCCCATTTTTGCAAATCTTGTAAAAACTTTATTTCTCCTAATTCTTTTGTTATGGCAAACTTGTATCTTTTTTGAGTCAATAAAGCTAATTCCAGTAATTTTACCTTTGTTATGTAAAAGATAAGCGAATAGGGGGATAAAAATATTTTTTACAAAGTAAACAAATCTGCTGTAGCTAATAAGAGTAGGAAACTCTTTACGGAGATGAACCATTACATAACTGCAACTGAGGTTGTTAAACACCTCTCTTGTAGCACTACTTAAAAGGTTTGCACCCCTAATTTCGGCAGCCTGTACTCCACATAGCAGTTCAAAAGCTAATACATAACAGCTATTTTCAGAAATTTCTTGAGCTATTCGACCCGCAATAAGTCCCAAAGAAACAATATCTTGAAAATCTCCAGTTGAGGTGAGCGACTGAATGGATACGGGATTGCATAAAGAACGGTTTTTAGCTGCTAAAGAAGTTGTCATAAACTGCCCTCCCATTAACCCTAATCGCAAACCCAGATTTTCCAAACATAAAAAAGCAGGTAACTAATTGCTATGATTTTTATCCATGAATCGGTCAATACGCTTGTCAGAAAGATTAGATTATGAAATATCTAGTGGTGCTCACAAAGAATCAAAGCATTATCATTACTTGAATTTAACTCATTTGTTACTAGCCGCTGAATCCATTCAAGGTTTTCTCGAATAGGTCCGATAATTTGAGGTGTACAACGAATGGAATAAGCATCCTCAATAGGTGCTTGAGTAGCCATTGGTTGTGTATGCGCATAAGACTTTAGCTGTTCTTCAACAGATTTTTCATCCACCGCCATTTGTGAATCTTGTAAAATGGTCCAAATATTTTTAGCGGTTATCTATTGACCTTGATGCGGCTTTTGCTCGTTTACAAATGGATGAAAAGGTTTCTTTTTTACCTTTAAACCCTCAAAAGTTAAACAAGAAATCACATCATAAGTTTTAATAGACCTCTTTCAAAACCCATTAACATAGCTCCAGATTATAAATGCCCGCAATTAGATTGAACCGAAGACCAAACCTTTTTCGTCTATTTCTATAACGATCAGCTAAAATTTTGAATCGCTTAAGCAGACCAATAGCATTTTCATTAATTACACTTTCTTTGGAAAGGAATTGATTATTTTTTTTGTCTTGTTTTGTTAAAGGATTTTTCTTGCTTCTTCTTTTAGAGCCTGTTTAAAATCTTTTCAAAAGTGAGGATATTCTGGAGAAAGATTTGCAAAGAGTGTACAGGAAATATTAGAATATAGTAGTGCCAATTCAAACGGTTAGCTTAATGGGGTTCAAGTCAACGACTTGAAACTTGTCGTTAATCCTATATTTTTCTATACGATTGAATCGGAACCACTATATACTAGTGCCGATTCAAACGGCTAGCTTAATGGGATTTAAGTCAACGACTTGAAACTTGTCGTTTATCCTACATTTCAAAATATCTGTTATTTTCGGTATCTCTTCTAAGAAGAATCCTCTAATTGCCTGAAAAAAAGTCACCGACGTTTCGTAATATCGATTGTATACCTTCTTTTCCTTTAAGATCTTCCACAAGCGTTCAATAGGATTCAAATTCGGCGAATAAGAAGGGAGATAGTGCACTTTAATCTTAGAAGACATCAGAAACTCTTCTAGTTTCTTATTTTTGTTTGATCTCGCATTATCCAAAATTACATGAATAATTCGAGCCTCTGTCTGTTTTTCTAGCTTCTTGAAAAAATCGAGCATTGCATCGGCATCAACTGTCTTATATTCCTCTGTAACAATCTTCATTCCTGTCAGGCAAAGAGCTCCAGCAAAATGCAATCGCAATTGTTTCCCGGATGTCTGCAAAGTCTTTTGAACGCCTTTTTTGATCCATCCACATACGGCTTGGGACTGATGTTCAGGATGCACAGCATCTATGAAATAGATCTCTTCATCAGGGTTTAAGGTCTCCTTTAAAACCATATATTGTTCTATGAAAATTCGTTGTTTTTCAGGATCTAATTTCCCAGGAATCTTTTTAGGACGTTTATAAACAAATCCGTGCTGTATGAGCCAATCTGTCATGCCACTTCGGGAATATTTTATCCCATATTGCTCATGCACATAAGCTATGATCCCTTTGACTTTAAGATAGGTCTTTTCCTGTAGGTGTTTTAGTAGAGACTCTGTTTGGTCTTGTGAAAGTTTTGATTTGCTACCGCCTCGAGGGCTATTTCCAGTTTTATTTTCGGAATCATATTCTCTGAGGTATTCCTGAACAGTGATAGGGCTTATCCGAAGTGCTTTAGCAAGATTTTTTGTTGAGATACCCTCATCATAGCCCAAAATTACACAAAGCCTATTCCGTTCAGAATAGTCTTTTGGATGCTTTAACTTGTGTTCTAAGTCAGCTATCTGGCTAGGGGTCAGTTTTTTCATACTCAATAGCTTAACACAAAACAAAAAGTCTTTTCAAGTTTGAAGTGCACAGAAGAATTAAAAAAAGAATAGGCAGGCGATGAAAGAATCTCTATTGTGATTTTTAACAATCAAACACAAGGAGAGACCTTGCCTAAAGGCTACCATCACCTAACCTATGACCAAAGATGTCAGATTTATATTTTAAAAGCTAGAGGAGATACATCTAGCTCAATAGCAAACATTCTAAAAGTTCATCATAGCACTATTAGTAGGGAACTTAAGAGAAATAAAGGGCAACGAGGATACCGTCATCAGCAAGCTCAAGAAAAAGCATTTCTTAGAAAAAATTCTCAGCCCAATAAAAAAATGACTCCTCAAATAGTTACCCGTATTGAAGAAAAAATCAAGTTGCAATGGAGCCCTATACAAATATCCGGATGGCTTAAAAGACATGGTAAAGAACATGTTAGTCATGAGACCATCTATAATCATATCTGGAAAGATAAACGACAGGGAGGACAGCTTTATAGAGAGCTCCGTCATCGAGGGAAAAAATATAACAAGCAGAGAAAGGGAGCTTCTGGAAGAGGGAACATGCCTGGTCGTATAGATATTAAGCAACGGCCTTGTATTGTAGAAAAAAAGACTCGTTTAGGAGACTGGGAACTAGATACAGTCATAGGGGCAGGACATAAAGGCGTAATTGTATCAATGGTAGAAAGAACTTCCAAGCTAACTAAGCTCGCCAAAGTTTCTCATAAAACTGCAGAGGAAGTAAGTCAAGCGTTAATTGAACAACTTAAACCTATCAAAGATTTTGTACACACATTAACAGCAGACAACGGAAAAGAATTTGCCTATCACCAAATGGTTAGTTTCGAGCTAGAGACAGACTTCTACTTTGCAACGCCCTACCATTCTTGGGAAAGAGGCTTAAATGAGCATACAAACGGACTAGTTAGGCAATATTTTCCTAAAATACAAAGCTTTTTAGATACGACTTCCAAGGATATAGAAAGGGTGGAAACTTTACTAAATAACAGACCTAGAAAGGCTCTCAACTTCGAAACTCCACTAGAAGTGTTTACGAGATTATCTACAAACATGCTATGCTCGGGTGCACAATAGATGTTTTTTCAAGTATTTATATGTTCTTTTTTGTGCACTTCAAGGTTGAAAGGGCCAAATATTTTTCTATCCGATTGAATCGGAACCACTATATATTATCAAAAGTTGGCAAAAAGAACCAAAAAGTTTTAGAATTAATCCATTCCATCACACTTTGGGACTAAACATCTTAGAGATCCTTTTGAAGGAATACAAGGGAGAATCCCAGCATTATACATTTGCACTAATTTATCAAAATTAGTCCAAGAAATAGCAGAAGTGCTCCGAGCTAGAGAATTCAATCTTGTGAAAATAGTAGCTCTTACTATGTGATCATCCAGATAAGAGCCTACATTTGTTGCAACCGCAGAAATTAAATTCTCTTGCAACTGCCTAGCAGAGCTAATTGGTGATAACTTCTCGAATAGTGTATGAAAGCGATTCATCGTAAAAATAGACTACACCTATTCCTTTCATGATTTGGAAAATCCATCTTAAAGTAGGGTTTGCCACTTCCTTACTCAGCTGATTTAAGTAAAGTACTTTCTTTGTACTTTCAGTTGCTCTCTTAACCTAAGATTATAAATCATTAAAAATAAAATCATTATCATCTTTCATCTCATAGAAAGATTTGCAAAAAATGTGCAGAAAATATATAGGATGTATATTAGAAATAGTGTCGCAGGCTATGGAAAAATTGCGAAAGAAAACTACATACAAGCCTGAATATGATGGCTTTATTGCTCTACTTTTGAAAAGATTTTAAACATCTTCTTAAGCTTTATATATAAAAATTTAATACATTTTTTAATAAATACAAAACCCACAGAGAAAATTTTATGATTCATGAATCACACACACACTCAGCACAAGCTCTAAACACAGTAACAATTGATTTCCCTCATACTCAGACTGCATCGGCAACTATACGCAAAACCGCGATCACAGCTGCAAAGATAATAGGTTTACTAACCGCTGGGGCAGGAATTAGCTATCTAATAGCCATCAACAGATTCAAAAGCGATCCCTGCTTGAAAAATTCTTCTTTTATTATAAACAGTCCTGATGAATCCTTCTGGGATGGTTGCTGTCGCCCTTTATTTAATTTGGGAAAATGTCTTGGAGAGAAAATCTCAAACTTTTCCCATGTTTTAAATCAATGTCCCAGATCAGTCGAAAGCGGTTTCTGCTTGGAAAATGCTCCTTTTATTATAAACAGTCCTGATGAATCCTTCTGGGATGGTTGCTGTCGCCCTTTACTTAATTTGAGAAGATGTCTTGAAGAGAAAATCCCAAACTTTTCCCATGTTTTAAATCAATGTCCCAGATCATCTGATTGTGATCCTTAAAGAATTAAAATGATGTCCTAGACAGGACTTGTATTTACAGAAGGCAATTTATTGACAGTGTCAACTTGGTGTATGCCAGTTTGATTTCAAGTTAAGAGTCGATATTTCTTTTGTGAAATAAAAGGCGTTCTTTAAGGTCTTGGACAGCAAAGTTTAATGCGGGAGATAAGTCCAGGGTTCTCTGCGGAATCTTTTTTTAAAGAAAACTATTTTAGATTCTTCGCTCCATTATGCTATCCGAAATGAAATGGGCAAGACAATGTATATCACGGCTTCTAAGAGCCTGTTTAAAATCTTTTCAAAAGTAGAACAATAAAAGCGAGAACCACCATATTCAGGCTTGTATGTAGTTTTCTTTCGCAATTTTTCCATAGCCTGCGACATTTTTCTATCCACGCAAAAGAACGCTCTACAACCCATCTTTTGGGAATAACTGTAAAAGTATGAAGTGTATTTCTTTTGGCTATTTCTACTATACATCCTAATATCTCCTGCACACTCTTTATATCCTCTATCTGCTAAAACATTTTTTACACCGAACAAATGGTTTTTATGTAGTGAAAATGCTTCTATAGTGGTTCCGATTCAATCGCATAGAAAAATATAGGATTAACGACAAGTTTCAAGTCGTTGACTTGAACCCCATTAAGCTAGCCGTTTGAATTGGCACTACTTTTGAATTGGCACTACTATATACACCCATTTCTGTCAGTGATATTAGCGGTGGTAATGTGAATCGCATGAGGAAGCCCTTGGCTATCGACTGCTATATGTCTTTTTATTCCTGATATTTTTTTCCCTGCATCATATCCTTTCTTCTCCGCTGTATCAGTATTTTTAACACTTTGAGCATCAATAATTACAAACCTTGTTTTCTCTTTCCGACCACTGTGCATGACCGATGCAAATAAAATAGCAGCATGGATGCTATTGCTTACGATAGTCGTTAATTGGACAATAGACTTCTTTCGAAATTAAATTTTTGAGAGTAGATTTCTTGCATAACCCCTTATTTTAAAGCTTTCATTTATAGATTCCTAATCTTAACAAAAGCATTTCCAGCTATATCGCTCAAACAATCATATCTCCTGGATTAAAATACTTTAAAATTTTAGATTGCTTATTGGTTATGCAAGAGATCTAATCAAGACAAGCTTAAATCTAAAAGAAAAAAATCAGGAAGCAACTCATGGACGCTTAAGGAAAAGTATTTTTAGGATTGGATTTGAAAAACTAAAGAGGTGTTTATCTCATCCTTTAGATAGGGCCCTTTCAACCTTGAAGTGCACAAAAAAGAACATATAAATACTTGAAAAAACATCTATTGTGCACCCGAGCATAGCATGTTTGTAGATAATCTCGTAAACACTTCTAGTGGAGTTTCGAAGTTGAGAGCCTTTCTAGGTCTGTTATTTAGTAAAGTTTCCACCCTTTCTATATCCTTGGAAGTCGTATCTAAAAAGCTTTGTGTTTTAGGAAAATATTGCCTAACTAGTCCGTTTGTATGCTCATTTAAGCCTCTTTCCCAAGAATGGTAGGGCGTTGCAAAGTAGAAGTCTGTCTCTAGCTCGAAACTAACCATTTGGTGATAGGCAAATTCTTTTCCGTTGTCTGCTGTTAATGTGTGTACAAAATCTTTGATAGGTTTAAGTTGTTCAATTAACGCTTGACTTACTTCCTCTGCAGTTTTATGAGAAACTTTGGCGAGCTTAGTTAGCTTGGAAGTTCTTTCTACCATTGATACAATTACGCCTTTATGTCCTGCCCCTATGACTGTATCTAGTTCCCAGTCTCCTAAACGAGTCTTTTTTTCTACAATACAAGGCCGTTGCTTAATATCTATACTAGTGCCGATTCAAACGGCTAGCTTAATGGGATTTAAGTCAACGACTTGAAACTTGTCGTTTATCCTACATTTCAAAATATCTGTTATTTTCGGTATCTCTTCTAAGAAGAATCCTCTAATTGCCTGAAAAAAAGTCACCGACGTTTCGTAATATCGATTGTATACCGTCTTTTCCTTTAAGATCTTCCACAAGCGTTCAATAGGATTCAAATTCGGCGAATAAGGAGGGAGATAGTGCACTTTAATCCTAGAAGACATCAGAAACTCTTCTAGTTTCTTATTTTTGTTTGATCTTGCATTATCCAAAATTACATGAATAATTCGAGCCTCTGTCTGTTTTTCTAGCTTCTTGAAAAAATCGAGCATTGCATCGGCATCAACTGTCTTATATTCCTCTGTAAAAATCTTCATTCCTGTCAGGCAAAGAGCTCCAGCAAAATGCAATCGCAATTGTTTCCCGGATGTCTGCAAAGTCTTTTGAACGCCTTTTTTGATCCATCCACATACGGCTTGGGACTGATGTTCAGGATGCACAGCATCTATGAAATAGATCTCTTCATCAGGGTTTAAGGTCTCCTTTAAAGCCCTATATTGTTCTATGAAAATTCGTTGTTTTTCAGGATCTAATTTCCCAGGAATCTTTTTAGGACGTTTATAAACAAATCCGTGCTGTATGAGCCAATCTGTCATGCCACTTCGGGAATATTTTATCCCATATTGCTCATGCACATAAGCTATGATCCCTTTGACTTTAAGATAGGTCTTTTCCTGTAGGTGTTTTAGTAGAGACTCTTTTTGGTCTTGTGAAAGTTTTGATTTGCTACCGCCTCGAGGGCTACTTCCAGTTTTATTTTCGGAATCATATTCTCTGAGGTATTTCTGAACAGTGATAGGGCTTATCCGGAGTGTTTTAGCAAGATTTTTTGTTGAGATACCCTCATCATAGCCCAAAATTACACAAAGCCTATTCCGTTCAGAATAGTCTTTTGGATGCTTTAACTTGTGTTCTAAGTCAGCTCTCTGGCTAGGGATCAGTTTTTTCATACTCAATAGCTTAACACAAAACAAAATATTTTTCTATACGATTGAATCGGAACCACTATATACGACCAGGCATGTTCCCTCTTCCAGAAGCTCCCTTTCTCTGCTTGTTATATTTTTTCCCTCGATGACGGAGCTCTCTATAAAGCTGTCCTCCCTGTCGTTTATCTTTCCAGATATGATTATAGATGGTCTCATGACTAACATGTTCTTTACCATGTCTTTTAAGCCATCCGGATATTTGTATAGGGCTCCATTGCAACTTGATTTTTTCTTCAATACGGGTAACTATTTGAGGAGTCATTTTTTTATTGGGCTGAGAATTTTTTCTAAGAAATGCTTTTTCTTGAGCTTGCTGATGACGGTATCCTCGTTGCCCTTTATTTCTCTTAAGTTCCCTACTAATAGTGCTATGATGAACTTTTAGAATGTTTGCTATTGAGCTAGATGTATCTCCTCTAGCTTTTAAAATATAAATCTGACATCTTTGGTCATAGGTTAGGTGATGGTAGCCTTTAGGCAAGGTCTCTCCTTGTGTTTGATTGTTAAAAATCACAATAGAGATTCTTTCATCGCCTGCCTATTCTTTTTTTAATTCTTCTGTGCACTTCAAACTTGAAAAGACTTAGATTAAAAGAGCTTTTGGAATAAGAGATCACCAATATGGTTAGTTTCGAGCTAGAGACAGACTTCTACTTTGCAACGCCCTATACCATTCTTGGGAAAGAGGCTTAAATGAGCATACAAACGAACTAGTTAGGCAATATTTTCCTAAAACACAAAGCTTTTTAAATACTACTTCCAAGGATATAGAAAGAGTGGAAACTTATACTAAATAACAGACCTAGAAAGGCTCTCAACTTCGAAACTCCAATAGAAGTATTTAGGAGATTATCTACAAACATGCTATGCTCGGGTGCACAATAGATGTTTTTTCAAGTATTTATATGTTCTTTTTTGTGCACTTCGAGTTTGAAAGGGCCAATCGCTCATGATGAGTTTGCAGAAGCGGGTCTTTTCAAGATATTTTCTTGCCTAATGGTTTTTATATCGCATATTATAACAGAAAGATCGTTTTGTATTTCTTTTAAAACAGTTAATAAGTCTTGCAGTCTATCTTGTATGCGTTCATAGCTTTTAGCTTCAAAGTTCACTAAAGCAGCAAAAGCGTTTTGCTCCGTATAGAGATTAAAAATCTGAAATGGCCATTCATAATCCCCTGTACGCTGTATACATACAGGATCGCCAATAAGCCAACTGGCTGCAGGATTGCCATATTTATCTACCCCAAACCCAAACCAACCCGATGTGTGAATCAGAACCTTATTTAATATAAAATGACTATTGTCGTTTAAACAAACATAATACTGATCATCTAGACAAAAACTGTTTTTTACAGTTAAAGAAGCCTCAGTTGGTTCTGCTTGAACTTTTACAAGAAGAAAAGATAGCATACTGAAAAAAACAACTCCTAATAAAATCAATCTTCCTAGTGTATTCATAAAATTGCACTTCCATTTTGCTTAAAGAGAGAAAGATTAAAGGTTGTATTAGAAAAATTCAAGATTTTAATAGAATAAAAGCTTGCTAAATATCTCTTTACAGGACAATTTTTTAGGAGCAGATAAAAAGAATAGCCCGCAAAAAAGCAATCTAAGAGGTATTATGAAACATAATACAGAGACCATTTAGTCAAAAATTGCTTTTAATGGTCGGTCACCTGTCGGAATAGGAGAAAAAGATTTGGATTACGCTTCAGTCTTTTGGTAGGATTGTACAACTATGAACTTAAAATTTAGGTTTCAAAAGAACTCTAGTGCAGAAAGTAAGAACAGTTGTCTTTGGGATTCTGCTCAAAGAGCGACAGCCACGTCAAAGCATGCTAAATTATATCGAGAGAATAAACAAAGATGATTTCATTGGAAATTAAAGAAGCGCTCAAGAAATGGGGGCAGTTGGACTCGAACCAACGTAAGTCAAAGACTGAGAGATTTACAGTCTCTTGCAATTGCCGCTATGCGATACCCCCCTAAAACAATGCTGGAGAAAGGACTCGAACCCTCAACCGTCCGCTTACAAGGCGGATGCTCTACCGTTGAGCTACTCCAGCAATTAGATGAAGGATTTATAGCAAAGAGCTGTTTTACCCTCAAGAATTATCTGATTTTTTATTTTCAGAAGGCATAACATTTCTAGCTCTTTGAAAAAAAGCGGAAACTTTCCCAGATGATGTTGGGGGTTGTTTCAGAGAAACCCGCTCTGGATTTAATGATTTGGTTTCTGCTTTGCTTTCACAACATTTTTTAAATTTTTTTCCTGAGCCACAAGGGCAGGGATCATTTCGGCCTGTCTTATTCATGTTTACCTCAAAAACAGGTACTAGCATATCCTAAGTCGCATAAAAAGGGCAATCGTGAAATAATGGTTTCCAAAAAAGGACTGTAAAAAATGACAAACTTACCTATTCCATTAGCTACTCCTCCTTGGACTGGTTTAGGGCATAAGCTAGAAAGCTTGTGTCGCAAGGCTTTATACGAATATCAACTATTAGAAGGGATTGATAAATTGGCAATCGCTTTAAGCGGAGGCAAAGATAGCCTAAGTTTATTATTTTTACTCAAAGCAATTTTAGGAAGAGGATTTCCTTCTGTCCAACTACATGCTATTCATATTGGTGGGGATTTTTCTTGTGGAGCTGGAATGAGCAACTCTTTTTTAAAAGGAATTTGTGAAAAGTTAGATGTTCCTCTTACCATTGTGAATGTAAATCAGGATCTAAATACATTGCAATGCTATTCCTGCTCGCGCAATAGAAGAAAAATTCTTTTTGAAACAGCAAAAAGCGTCCAAGCAACGACTATTGCTTTTGGTCATCATCGCGATGATAGTGTAGAAACGCTTTTTATGAATCTTATGCATAAAGCAGAATTTGCTGCCATGTTACCTAAAGTTCCTATGCATGATTACGGTATTACTATTATTCGACCTTTAATTTACGTGCCTGAAGAGAACTTAGTACAGTTTGCTAAATTTTATGAATTTTCCAGAGTTGTTTGTCAATGTCCAGTAGGTCAAAAATCTATGCGCAAAACAGTGAAAAGCATCTTAAAAGACCTACAGGAGAAATTTCCTAATGCGATTGATAATTTAGCAACAGTCTCCCGTATTTCCGGTTCTCAAAAAGCTTTAAAAAAACCTTAACTTCTGCTTTAATCTATGGCTATGTATATATCTGAATTATACGCTGTTATTTGTTATTTTGTTTTACTAACTTGTATTGCCATCTACTCCTATAAACGCCATCTAACCGCCACAGATTTTATCATCGGCAGTAGGTCTTTAAATTACTGGCTAACTGCACTAGCAGCTCATGCTAGCGATATGAGCAGCTGGCTGTTTATGGGCTATCCAGCAACTATTTTTGCAGCTGGTTTATTTAATGCTTGGGCAGCTATTGGTTTGATGCTATTTATGTTTTTAAATTGGCAATTGATTGCACCTAAATTACGAACAGCAACTGAAGAGTACAATAGTCTAACCTTATCTTCTTTTTTTGAAAGCAAATTAGCTGACACCTATGGACTTATCCGCGTATTTACCGCTACTATGTCGATTGTTTTTTATACTATTTACATCTCAGCTGGGCTAGTCGGGCTTGGTATTCTCTTAGAGGTTCTCTTTCAAATTCCTTATTCTTGGGGGATTTGTATTGGAATTTGTATTGTCATTCCTTATGTATTTATAGGAGGTTATTTAACGCTTGCTTGGATTGATTTATTTCAAGGGATTTTTCTCATGATAGTGATTATAGCCACCCCCCTTTTTTTACTGAACAAGCTAGGTGGATGGGATCGTCTTCTTGAAGTTATGCATGCAAAAAATTTACCTTTATCTCTAATCCCCGACTTCTCTTTCCACTCTATTTTAGAGGTTATCTATATGGTATTTGGATGGGGATTGGGTTATTTCGGCCAGCCTCATATCATCACTAAATTCATGGGAATTAGAGATGTAAAAGAAATGAAAAAATCTCAATATATTGGCATGAGTTGGATGGTTCTTTCTATTAGCGCCTCTACTTTAGTTGGCCTAGTTGGTATTTTGTATTTCCAACAAGGTTTAGAAGATTCTCAACAACTTTTTGTCTTAATGGTAAGAGATTCTGTTGCTCCTTTTCTTGTAGGCTTTATTTTATGCGGTGTATTAGCTGCTACAATTAACGCAATGAGCGCCCAGTTATTAGTTCTTTCTTCTAATATTTCAGAAGATTTTTATAAACGCTTAATCCGTAAAACAGCCTCATCCAAAGAGAGATTGATAGTTGCACGAATAGGAATTCTTATGGTCGCATTCCTTGCTTTTTTTATTGCTTATGCAAAAAATAGTACTATCTATTCACTTGTAATGTATGCGTGGTCTGGTTTAGGCTGTTCCTTTGGACCTTTAATTCTATTATGTTTATACTGGAAAAGAGTAAATAAATATGGAGCTTGGGCAGGAATTTTAACTGGTGGCATTACAGCAGCGATTTGGCCTTATTTCAACGCTAAAATACCATCCATGATCCCCGGTTTTTTTGTGGGATTAATTGCTATTTATGCAGTCTCTAAATTAGCTGAAAATAAAATTCCTCCATCAACCCTACAGGAGATATAAATGCAAAAAAAACCTTACATTCTAATCACAAATGATGATGGGATTGAAGCCCCAGGACTTTTTGCCTTATATCAAGCTGTTTGCAGTTTTGCAGAAGTTGTTATCATAGCCCCTGCGTCAGAACAATCTGGCGTAGGAGCTGGTATCTCTTTAAGAAACCCTTTACAAATTCAATCCGTTCTTTGGCCAAACAACCCGGCTGCATGGAAAGTAACGGGCACTCCTGCGGATTGTGTGCGTTTAGGACTACACGCTATTTTAGATCAAACACCTGATCTCATTCTATCTGGAATCAATCGAGGCTCTAATGCAGGAAGAACTGTTCTCTATAGCGGTACAGTTGGTGCTGTTATTGAAGGGACGATGAAAAATGTCCCTGGAATTGCTTTTTCCTCCGTCAATTATAAAAATCCCAATTACGAACAGTTTAAAGAATTTGTGCAGCCTATTGCTTTACAATGCTTAGCCCAACCGCTGCCTAAAGGAACTTTACTGAATGTAAATTTTCCAAATGCAGAAAAAATTCAAGGTATAAAATTAGCTCATCAAGGAATGGGTTATTGGATGGAAGCTCCAGAACAAAGACTCCACCCGGAAGGGCATGAATATTACTGGTTAGGAGGCAAATGGAGCACACATGAAGAAGAGGAAGGAAGCGATGTGTATTTACTAGAAAAAGGATATGTCACAGCTGTTCCTATTCATGTAAATCACTTAACAGATAAAGCATTATTGTTAGAAAGAAAACAACCTTTTGAGCATTTTGTGAATTCTAAATCAACTCTCACCGAGCTTTAACTTGTTTTTTTGCAATTTGTCTTTCCAATGTACCTAAACGCAGAAATGCCTGCTTCTGCGCTCTTTCTACAATTTCTCTTCCACCTTCTATTTCATAAAGTCTTTTTAATTCCTCTTTTAAAGCGATACTATAAAAAGAAGGGTAAAATTCTTTGGATTCTAAACTATTTTGCTGAAATTTACGAGCCGCTATCATTAAATCAACTAAATCTTCAAAATGTTGCCTTAAAATAGGTTGAGCTTGCAACAATTGCTGACGATCCTGAATACATTTCAGTGTATTAAGCATTTTTCGAAAATGCGCATCCCCTTCAAGTTGAAAATCTTCATAGGAACTAGGATTACATCCCAACAAGACAAGAAAGATGATAAATAATTTTTTCATATACAACTCTTAAATTCTCATAAAAGTGTTACGCCATACTAAAATTGATCTATGAATTTGTCAATATACGTTGAATGTAAAACGAATCTCTCGAAATCGCAAATGCTTTAGGTTTTTTATTTGAAATTTCTTGCAAAAAAACCCTTATGTGTTTAAACTACGTACTTTACTGTTTGGGGCGCATAGCTCAGTTGGTAGAGCTCCTGTCTTACACACAGGCGGTCATAGGTTCGAGTCCTGTTGCGCCCAAAACCTACCGCGTTTGCGGGAGTAGCTCAACTGGTTAGAGCGCCGCCCTGTCACGGCGGAGGTTGCGGGTTCAAGTCCCGTCTCTCGCGTTTGTAAAATACTAGTGGTTATAAATCTTGCTTAAATCGTATTTTAAAGCAAAAAATTCTGTAGACACCATGAGCAAATCTTCTTTTAAAATTACCAAGCATCACATACTCAGCTTTCTTTGGATAGCCGTAGGGGCGTTTTTAGCTGCGGTTTCCGTAAGAATATTTCTGATTCCTAATCAGTTAATCGATGGTGGAATTGTAGGTATTGCTCTAATCTTTGGCCGTTTATATGGAGATGGTTACCTATCTTTCATTTTAATTGCTCTAAACCTGCCTTTTATCTATCTCGCTTATAAATACATTCGCAGATCTTTTGTAATACACATGCTAGTTGCGGTATTACTATTTGCAGGCTTTTTAAGTATTTTACGCCAATCCCCTGCTTTTATAGCGGACTCTTTAGAAATTATTGTATTTGGTGGTGCTATTTTAGGGGTTGGAGTTGGACTTATTATTCGCCATGGAGGATGCCTAGATGGTACGGAAATTCTAGCGATTATTATTAATCGTAAGAAAGGATTTACAGTGGGACAGGTTGTTCTATTTGTAAACGTGTTTATCTTCGCCGCTTATGGATTGATTTTTAAAGATTGGCACATTGCTTTGCAATCTTTAATGACGTATATTGTTGCTTTCAAAATGATGGACCTAGTGATTGTAGGTCTTGATGAGATAAAATCTGTGCTTATTATGTCATCAAAATCTAAAGAACTTTCCCATGCAATCATTAATGAGTTAGGCCTTGGTCTAACAATTATGCATGGCAAAGGGGGTTTTTCAGGGGATGCTAAAGAGATTATTTTTGTCATAGTTGAGCGTTTAGATCTTGCTGAATTAAAAGAAATTGTCCTAAGAGAAGATCCTAGTGCTTTTATGGCCATTGAAGATTTACATGAAGTTGTATACGGGAAAAAAACCAATGCTCCTTATAAAAAGCGCTCTCGTTTTAAATCTATATCCTAGCTAATTTTATACCCTCTTTCTGTACAAGCTTATCTAAATACCTGCCATAATCGGTATCTGCATAAAGAGCTGCTACTTTTTGTAATTGATCTAGATCAATAAAACCCATCTGATAGGCAATCTCTTCTAGACAAGCAATATAAATCCCCTGTCTTTCCTGGATTGTTTTTACATATAAAGAAGCTTGTTGAAGCGCATCATGGGTCCCAGTATCTAACCATGCAAAACCACGTTCGAATAATTTGACCTGTAGTTGTTTTTTTCTTAAGTAAAACTTATTTAGATCGGTAATTTCATATTCCCCTCTTTTAGATGGCTTTAACTGTTTAGCGATAGATACTACTTGATGATCATAATAATAAAGACCTGTAACTGCAAAATTAGACTTAGAATGAAGAGGTTTTTCCACAATATCAACTACTTCTTGGTTTGTATCAAATTCTAATACTCCATAGCGATGAGGATCTTTTACTTCGTAGCCAAAAATAGTAGCGCCTTCTATAAAAGAGGAAGATTCTTTTAGTAATTGAAAGAGCTGATGTCCATAAAAAATGTTATCTCCTAAGATTAATGCTACATTCTCTTGATTAATAAAAGACTCTCCTATTAAAAAAGATTGAGCAATCCCCTCTGGTTTTTCTTGCAGTGCATAAGAAATAGAAATCCCTAAATCTGAACCATCTTTAAAAAGCTGTTGAAAACGTGGCGTATCTTCTAATGTGGAAATAATTAAAACCTCTCTAATACCAGCTAGCATGAGAATAGCTAAAGGGTAATAGATCATCGGCTTATCAAATACAGGTAAAAGCTGCTTACATACACCAATTGTAATAGGATAGAGTCTAGTACCTTTACCTCCTGCAAGAATAATCCCTTTCACGTAGATTTCCTTTTTTAATTTGAAATTGTTTGTAAATCTTTTAAAAGATAAACATCTTTTAACCCTCGATAGTGTTCTTTGTAATCAAATCCACAATAAATCCATCTCCTATAAATTTGGTATCACAGTTATAAAATAAATATATTTTTATAATCAAGTTAATAAGCAATTTACTAGGAAATATTTAAGGGTTTTTATTGAAGCCTTGAAACTGTCTCTTTAAAAAGATAAATTCCTTTCAATCCACGATAATATTCTTTGTAATCTAAGCCATAACCCACTACAAATCGATTTTCTACAGAAAATAATAGGTAATCAGGGCGATACTCCAAATCAGAGACATTTTTAGAAAGTAGAACTAAGGATTTTAAAGATTTGGGCTTTTTTTCAGCAAGCGCTTGATATACCTGAAAAAGCGTATTGCCAGAATCAAAAATATCATCGACAAGAAGCACATTCTTGGCTAATAGATCAAGAGCTTCTAGTCCTTTTATTTGCAAATTTCCTCTGGTTTTTCCATGGTAACTGCTAGCTTGAATGCTTTCCACTACACAGGGTAAAGAAATAGCCCTGATTAAATCAGCAACCAAACAAATAGCACCTTTCATGATCATAACAATCACAATTTCTTGATCCTTGTAATCAGCTTCTAATTGAACCGCTATTTTAGCAATCTTATCCTGAATTTCATCCATGGAGATAAGTAGATCTAATTCTAAGGTGGAATGTATAGACATCTATTCTTTGGGTTTAGTGAAATTACATCCTTCTGTAATTAGCAGATCGATATAATTGATAAAATACTCATTATTTAAAAAACACTTATCTTCTAACATGAACAAGTGGAAAGCAATTGTAGAATCTATCCCGCCAATATGAAACTCTTTTAAAGCTCTTTTAGCAACTGCAATGGCTTCATTGCGATCTTTCCCTTTTACGATCAATTTAGCAATCATTGAATCGTAATAGGACGAGATTCGATAACCAGAATAACAAGCGCTATCTATACGCACATGAGGACCTACAGGAGGAATATAATATTCCAATACTCCAGGGCAAGGTGTGAAATGATTTGCGGGGTTCTCTGCATTAATTCGACATTGAATGACATGTCCATCAAAACAAATATCCTTTTGCTTGATTTTCAATTTTTCACCCATTGCTACTTTAATCTGCTCTTTGACTAAGTCGATACCTGTTAATTCTTCTGTAATGGTATGCTCTACTTGAATGCGAGTATTTACTTCCATAAAGTAGAAATTTTTATTCTCATCTAATAAAAACTCCACTGTTCCCACGGAATAATAACGAGCAGATTCAACAATTTCAATAGCGGCTTCTCCCATTTTTTTACGCAAAGAAGGATTTAATAAAGGAGAAGGGGCTTCTTCAATTAATTTTTGCCTTCTTCTCTGAACAGTGCAGTCTCTTTCTCCTAAATGTACATAATTTCCATATTTATCCCCTAAGACCTGTATCTCAATATGGCGAGGATTTACAATCATTTTTTCTAGATAGACATCTGCATTATTAAAGATGGTTTCAGCTTCTGTTTTTGCAGCAGAGAACTGTCTTACAAATTCTTCAACTGTATGAGCTATACGAATCCCCTTACCACCGCCGCCAGCAGATGCTTTAATAAAAATAGGAAACCCTATTTGCTTAGCTTCTTTTAATGCCTCTTTTACGTCTGAAATCACACTTCTTGAGCCTGGTATCACAGGACACTTAACGCTTTTTGCAGTGGCTTTTGCCTCAGCTTTATCCCCTAAAAGAGCAATTGTTTGAGCAGAAGGCCCGATAAAATTCACTCCACAGCTTTCACAAATAGAGGCAAAATTCGCATTTTCACTTAAGAAACCATATCCTGGATGAATAGCATCTGCTCCTGTTACTTCACATGCAGATAAAATATTGGGTATTTTGAGATAAGATTTTAAAAGAGGAGGCTCTCCTATACAGATTGCTTCATCTGCATGTAGCACATGCAGGGCTTCTGCATCTGCTTGAGAATATACAGCAACTGTTTGTAGACCTAAGTCATGACATGCTTGAATAATTCGTACAGCAATTTCACCTCGATTAGCGATTAAGACTTTCTGCATTTTCCACACACTTAAAAAGAAAATTGATTATACAATGCGGAACATTTTGGTTCCAAATTCTACGGGATGTCCGTTTTCTACAAGAATTTCTGCAATCTTGCCGCTTCTTCCTGCTTTCACCTCATTCATAACCTTCATTGCTTCAATAATACAGAGAACTGTATCCTCTTTGACCATATCTCCTACTTTGACAAATGGCTCGTCGTCTGGTGAAGCAGAGTGATAAATCGTACCTACTAGAGGAGCTGTAATATGTTGCCCTGGTTTTTCTTCTTTTACAAGAGGAGAATGATTTTCTGATGAATGTATGGGAGGAGAATGGAAAAAAGTCTGCTCTTTATTTTGCTCTGTAGATGGGAAGCCAACAGACGATATATTGGAGCTAACTTGCGTTTCTAGCTGCAGCTCATCCCCTTCTTTTTTTTTAATGATCAGTTTCTGGATGCCTGTTTTTCGCATAGCAGTCATCAAATCTTTAATTTCCTTAAGATCCACTCTTATGCCTCCTTAAACTCTCTGAATGTATTCATTTGTTTGTGTATCTATCTTTATAATATCTCCAGATTCGATAAAAACAGGCACTTCAATTTTAGCCCCGGTTTCTAATAAAGCTATTTTTGTAGAATTAGTCATTTTTAATGCCGATTCCATTTCTTCTGTTTTAAGCACAACAAGTTCTAAGAACTGAGGCAATTCAATAGAAAAAGCAGTATCGCCATAGAATACAGCTTTTAAAGAGGTGCTTTCTTTTAAATAATTTACTTTATCACCAATAATCTGAGAGGGAACTAAAACCTGTTCTAAATTTCCTATATCAAGGAACAAATAATTTTCTTTTTCCAGATATAGGTATTCTAGGGATCGCTCAAGGGGAGCAGCATCTGCTACAACTTGATTGAGTTTAAAATTTTTCTCCGACATCTCTTCTGTCAAAAGATCTTTTAGTATTGTTTTCATAAAAGGATTATCTTTAGCAACGGTTACCTTAACACAGGACTCTACTTTATACATTTTACCATCAATAAAGAGAATCATCCCGGGAGAAATTTGATTGCCTGTTATCATATTTTTTTCCATACTTTCAAAATGAAAATGTTAGTTTAAGATCATTTATCTCAACTCTCTTAAGTCGCCCAGTTCTACTAAACTCGAAATGCGATAAGTAATTTTAGCTTTAGATGTTTTTTCTTTAGCGCTTAAGCCTCTACCACATAATACATGTACTGTTTTACAGTTTAATTGTATCGCTGGTTCAAGATCCAAAGAGATGCGATCCCCACAAACCATTACTTGCTCTGGGCTATAGTCAAATTCTGCTAAAAGCCTTTCGTAATGAGGCTTTTTATTCCTATCTTCAGATACAACAATCTTACTAAAAAGAATTGGATCAATACCAGATTTTTCTAGTTTTTGCCTTTGTAAAGAATCTTTTCCTATTGTTACCAAACACAAACTGTGCTTTTTTCTCTTTAATAAATGCAGGGTTTCAACAGCTAATTCTAAGGGGAAAATAGGCATATCTAATGTAAAATTAGTGAGTTGCTCCTTGCCGATATTGATAAATTCAAGATCTTCACGCATAATGACAATAAATTCTTTTAAAGCTTCTTCCGCATTTGAAGCTTGCTTATTAAGCTCTCTTAAAAGAAAAAGTGTCTGATAAAAGTTCTGTGCTTTAAAACCTTTATTTACCATTGCACGCAAACTACGTTCGAGCAATACATGTGTAATACAATCAGATGTTTTAACTAGTGTATCATCAAGATCAAAGATAATTAACAATTTTTATCAACTCTTGTGCTAATTTTTTAGAATCGTGGCGAATAAGGCTTCTTTTTAACAAGTCTTTTTTAGGAATTTCTTTTGGTCCCCCTAAAAGAGGAGAAGCGATAATTCGATCATCTTTTAAATCATTTTCTACAATTTGACCCTCATCGGAATAGACCTCTATTAATTCCTCAGGAGGGGGCTCATTATTAACTAAAATATAATCAAAAATGTCTTTTCCAATAAAACGAACGATTTCTTCTAAATAATTGCTAACTTTAAATCCGGTGGTTTGTCCTTTACGATTCATTAAATTCACCACAAATACTTTTTTTGCGGTAGAAGCGCAAAGAGCTACGCTTAGTCCTTCGACGAGTAAATTAGGAATTAAAGAAGTATGAAGTCCCCCCGGGCCTAAAACAATCACATCGGCATTGATAATTTCATCAATTGCATAGGGGTTTGCTTTAGGAAAAGGTTCTAAATAAATGCTTTTATATCCTTGATCAATCTCATGAGAAAGATATACTTCTCTTTCTCCTTCTAGTAATTTCCGATTGCTTAAAAGCATTTTTAAACGCACCTGATGAGTGGTCACAGGAATAACCTTACCTTTGATAAATAAAATTTTACCCATTTCTTCCACAGCTTTCTCAAAACTACCTGTTACCTTCTCTAGAGCAGAAAGAAGAAGATTTCCAAAGCTATGCCCTTCTAATCCCCCGTTTTCAAAACGATAATTCATTAAAGAGCGCATCATATTAGAAGAGTTTGAAAGAGCGATTAAACACTGTCTGACATCTCCAGGAGGCAGCACCCCTAGTTCATCTCGCAAGATTCCCGTGCTTCCCCCATCATCAGCCATAGAAACAATAGCACTTAAATTAACAGGATAATCTTTTAATCCCCTTAACACGGTAAAGTTACCCGTTCCACCACCGATTATAACTACTTTTTTCATAAGAACTACTTAAGAGTTTTCAAACTAGTAATTGCTTGGGCCATATTTGGTGCACTGTAAATATAACTTCCGGATACTAAGACATTCGCTCCTGCTTCTACACACTGACGAGCTGTCTCATGGTTTATCCCACCATCTACTTGGATGGCAAAAGGAAACACAGGCGCTTTTTCTTGTTGCAGCTCACTTAGAAATCTGCCCCCTTTATATAACTTCATCTGATTGCAAATATCACGCGCAAATTGAATCTTTTCTAGCATCTCAGGTATAAATTTCTGCCCACCATGCCCTGGGTTTACCGTCATTAAAAGAAGCAAATCGCATTTATCTAAAAATTTCACAATCATGGATGAACTTGTTTCTGGACAAAAAGCTAAACCGGCTTCTATTCCACACGCTCGAATCAATTGAAGAGTCTCTTCCACATTTTCTGTTGCTTCAAAGTGAAAGGTAATTCGGTCAGCGCCAGATTTTACAAATTGTTCTATGTAATTGTAAGAGTTATACATCATCAGATGCACATCTAGAAAAAGATTTGTTGCACGATTTATTGCTGCAACAGCTTTAGGCCCTAAACTCAAGTTAGAAACAAAGTGTCCATCCATAATATCGATATGCAATGCATCTGCACCAGCTTCTTCTACTTTTTTAGCCTCCAAAGCCAATTTGCCAAAATCAGCGGAAAGAATCGAAGGGACAACTTGAATCAAAGAGCGTTTCATAGATTAAACTCGTTTTAAGCAGAAAATTTTTTAAGTTTTTAGAATTAGAAGTCAAGAGCATCTTGGATAGTATTTATAAATAGTATTTTTTTTTGTGTATCTTCTTCTAAATAGCCATAACACAAATAATCCCATTCCGCAGCACGAAATAAAACCGCAATAAGCTGAGAAGAAGAAATTTGTAATCGAGCAACTTTTTCCAAAACCTTAGATTTTAACGAATGATCCAAATAAGATAAAACAAAAAAACAAGAACCCGGTTTCATCTGATAAATAAATCGCGTATTGTTTTTTTTATCTTTATTCTTCTCAAAGAGGTCTAAAAACAGAAAAAATAATTCCTTTAAACGCAAAGGATCAAAAATTGTACTGAGTTCTTTGGGGTAGATAGAATGGAAAAAATATTCTAACAGCAGGTTTTCTTGTTTTTTTAATCGACAGCACATTTTCTTTAATTCGCTAAAACGCTCATGTTGTTTAGTAATCATTCCTCCATTAAAATCTCTAAACTCTCCAATCACTTTTTCTAACTCTTTTGCTACAAATTGACGCGCTTGAAATAAGTCGACTCGATGATCGGATCGTATAAAAGAACGAGAAGCAATCCGCAGACGAAAGACCGAAGCTTCTTTTGGGTATTTCTTTCTTAGCATCCCCACCTGTTTAATTCGATCAGGAATAAAAACAAGAGAAGAATGACTAAATAGCTGCTGTATAGATGGATCCAATATTTGACGAACACGCACAAGGATTACTGTAAATAAAAGATCTGCTTCTAATTGCTCATCAAAATTAATAATAACCTGAGGGATATCCCGAAAATAACGCAATTGTTTGGATAAAAGAATCATATTACGCATCACCTCTTCTTCATTACGCGGGATAAATAGAGGGTGCATTAAACTATGGATACCGTTTTCTACTTCATCCATGAGTTTCTCATTAAGTTTTTTTAGCTCTTGTGAAGAAATTTCTGATTTATCTTTTTTTTCCAATTCTAGATAAATTAAATGAACTTGACCTTCTTCATAAGAGAAATAAGACCCTTCGATATAATGAAAATCAGGAAAACAGCTTTCGATCATTCTCATACAATGAACTTGTTCGAACTGTTCGTCATCGTTCAGAAAATGAATAGCGATAAATACTCCTAAAACCTTTTCAAAACCTAAAGGCATTTGCAACCAAGTTTTACGCAATTTGATTTTAATCAATCTCTCCGCCGAGCAGTTTTCTGTTTGACTAACCAATGCACGCTTCAATACATAAAATACCGATATAATCCGAGCCATATGCGTACAATCGCGATACGCTTTAAATTCTTGTCTTGTATTAAATAAAAAATGTTGCATTTGGTGAAAGATATCATAATCAAAATCTTGCGGTCTTTTTTGAATCAGTAAGGAAATTCTTTCTTGAATGAATAAATTTTTCTGATCTGCGGATAATCCTTTATTTTCTAAAATACAACTTGCCTGGTAGACAGAAGTTGAACCTAAGCGAATTTCATTCTGTAAAAACAAGAAGTTATTATGCATTTTTTTCAATTCTATCCCATCATTGGCTGAAATTACCATTTCAGATAGACAAAAAGGATCTGAACCAGAATAAGAAAACACAAAATCACAACTAAAAAAAGAGCAAATATGGGGTTTTTTTCCTGGAAGTAACCATCGATCTATGATTTCATAAAAAAATTTGGCAGGATTTCCTATTTTTTTACAGAGTAATGAAATCTTAAGAAAATAAGAGTCTTTTTCTTTAAAAGAAGTCTGAATGAGTGGTAATTTCTGTACAAAATCGCTAAATAGATTGCCTTTCTCTATTTCTTCAAAGGCAATACATTTCATCAATGCATCTTGTAATTTACCACAGTAGAATAGGTGGTCATCTTTCGTACTTTGATTAAGAATCGTAACTATATCAAAAATATTTGACGGGATTTTCAGAAGATTTTGCATAGCACCTCTTAAATTCTTAGATGCTCCCATTCATACAAAAAATTCGGTTTTTTTGCACAGTTCAAATTACTAATGGTAGTTCCTGTTGAATTTGGATGAAGGAAAGAGCTTACTTGTAGGCTAATTTGATGAGCTGCAGCTAAGATAATGCAGCGAGGGTGTAAAATTTTACTTTGATTTTCTGCTAATTCTAATGCTTTCTCATAGGAAATATTTTTTAACAGTTCTGCTTCAGGATAAGTTTTTGGGTCCATGGAATAAATTCCCTCTACATCTTTATAGAATTGAACCATCTTACAAGAAAGTGCAATGGCAAGCGCAACAGCTGTTATATCAGAACCACCCCTACCTAAAGTTGTAATCTCTTTATTTTTACTAATTCCTTGAAAACCAGCTACGATCACCACTTTGCCAGATTCTAATTCCTTGGATAATCGCTCTTTATTCACATAGATAATCTTTGCATTTACATGGCATGAGGAAGTAATAATACCAGCCTGTTCTCCCGTTAGGCTAATAGCCTCTATCCCTTCTTTATGAAGAGCCATTGCTAGAAGAGTCATGCTAAAGACCTCCCCTGTAGAAACAAGCATATCTAGCTCTCTTAAAGGGGGTCTGGAATCTATTTTCTTAGCCACTTGAAGGAGTTGATCGGTCACGCCTTGCATTGCGCTCACTACAACGCAAACAGAGTGAGAGCTTAGTTTGGCTTTTATCATTTTACTAATACGATAAAAAGATCCCAAATCGGCTAAAGCAGCCCCTCCAAATTTTAAAACAATTTTTTTCATAATCATCTATAAGCTTAAATTTTTAAGAAGATTCATTTTAACTAAGGCCCTTTCAACCTCGAAGTGCACAAAAAAGAACATATAAATACTTGAAAAAACATCTATTGTGCACCCGAGCATAGCATGTTTGTAGATAATCTCCTAAACACTTCTAGTGGAGTTTTGAAGTTGAGAGCCTTTCTAGGTCTGTTATTTAGTATAAGTTTCCACCCTTTCCATATCCTTGGAAGTCGTATCTAAAAAGCTTTGTGTTTTAGGAAAATATTGCCTAACTAGTCCGTTTGTATGCTCATTTAAGCCTCTTTCCCAAGAATGGTAGGGCAGAAGTCTGTCTCTAGCTCGAAACTAACCATTTAGTGATAGACAAATTCTTTTCCGTTGTCTGCTGTTAATGTGTGTACAAAATCTTTGATAGGTTTAAGTTGTTCAATTAACGCTTGACTTACTTCCTCTGCAGTTTTATGAGAAACTTTGGCGAGCTTAATTTAGCTTGGAAGTTCTTTCTACCATTGATACAATTACGCCTTTATGTCCTGCCCCTATGACTGTATCTAGTTCCCAGTCTCCTAAACGAGCCTTTTTTTCTACAATACAAGGCCGTTGCTTAATATCTATACGACCAGGGATGTTCCCTCTTCCAGAAGTTCCCTTTCTCTGCTTGTTATATTTTTTCCCTCGATGACGGAGCTCTCTATAAAGATGTCCTCCCTGTCGTTTATCTTTCCAGATATGATTATAGATGGTCTCATGACTAACATGTCTTTTAATCCATCCGGATATCTGTATAGGGCTTTATTGCAACTTGATTTTTTCTTCAATACGGGTAACTATTTGAGGAGTCATTTTTTTATTGGGCTGAGAATTTTTTCTAAGAGCCTGTTTAAAATCTTTTCAAAAGTAGAGCAATAAAAGCGAGAACCACCATACTCAGGCTTGTATGTAGTTTTCTTTCGCAATTTTTCCATAGCCTGCGACATTTTTCTATCCACGCAAAAGAACGCTCTACAACCCATCTTTTGGAAATAACTGTAAAATTATGAAGTGTATTTCTTTTAGCTATTTCTACTATACATCCTAATATCTCCTGCACGCTCTTTGCAAATTTTTCTCCAGAATATCCTCCATCTGCTAAAACACTTTTTACAACGAACAAATGGTTTTTATGTAGTGAAAATGCTTCTATGATGCCTTACTGAAAAGATTTTAAACAGGCTCTAAGAAATGCTTTTTCTTGAGCTTGCTGATGACGGTATCCTCGTTGCCCTTTATTTCTCTTAAGTTCGCTACTAATGAGCTAGATGTATCTCCTCTAGCTTGTAAAATATAAATCTGATATCTTTGGTCATAGATTAGGTGATGGTAGCCTTTAGGCAAGGTCTCTTTTTGTGTTTGATTGTTAAAAATCACAATAGAGATTCTTTCATCGCCTACCTATTCTTTTTTTTAATTCTTCTGTGCACTTCAAACTTGAAAAGACATAACATGCAATAGTTGACAATCTGATTTTACATCTCTCCCCTATCCAGAGAATGAAGGTGAAATTACGATTGATTTTATTACGAATCATTTGATAGTCTTTCTCCTTATCAATAAAACGCAGGAGAAACCCTTAAATGTCTAACAAAGAATTAAACGACTGGAACGTAAGTAACATCATCGATGATGCTGAGTTTCAAGAGGAAGAAGCCAAACAATTCAAAAATTTACTCAACAAAAAAGAGGAAATTGCCGGAAAAGGTTCCGTCGCGTTAATGAATACTGGTCAAATTTTAATGGGTCAAATTGTAGAAATTACAAAAGACTTTGTGATCATAGATGTAGGGTTAAAATCTGAAGGACTTGTTCCAATCAATGAATTTTCTGACACTGAAGAACTCGATGAAAACAGCTCCATTGAAGTGTATCTTGATCAGGCAGAAGGAGAAGATGGACAAATCGTACTTTCTCGAGAAAAAGCTCGTCGCCAAAGACAATGGGAGTACATTGTACATCATTGTAAAGAAGGCTCTATTGTCAAAGGAAAAGTCATTCGCAAAGTAAAAGGCGGTCTCATGGTGGATATTGGCATGGAAGCTTTTTTACCAGGTTCTCAAATTGATAATAAACGCATTAAAAATCTCGATGAGTTTATTGGACAAAGCTATGACTTTAAGATCCTAAAAATCAATACAGAGCGTAAAAATATCGTTGTGTCCCGCCGCGAAATTTTGGAAGAAGAGCGTATCTCACGTAAAGCAGAGCTTTTAGAAAATATTCACGAAAGGGAAATCTGCAAAGGCTGCGTAAAAAACATCACCGATTTTGGAGTCTTTTTAGATCTCGATGGCATCGATGGTCTACTACACATTACAGACATGACTTGGAAGAGAATTAAGCATCCCTCGGAGATGGTCTCTTTAGGACAAGAGCTAGAAGTAATCATCCTGCATGTCGATAAAGAAAAGGGGCGCGTTGCTTTAGGAATGAAGCAAAAAGAGACCAATCCTTGGGAAGAAATTGAAAAGAAGTACCCTTCAGGCACACGGGTAAGAGGCAAAATCGTTAACCTTGTTCCTTATGGGGCTTTTATCGAAATTGAACCAGGTATCGAAGGGCTCATTCACGTATCAGAAATGTCTTGGGTAAAAAATGTAACAGATCCTAGCGAAGTTGTGAATAAAGGAGATGAAGTAGAAGCTATTGTTCTCTCTGTTCAAAAAGAAGAAGGAAAGATTTCTCTCGGGCTTAAGCAAACAGAGAAAAATCCATGGGACGATGTAGAAAAAAAATACCCTTGCGATTGCTGTGTGAATGCAGAAATTCGTAATTTGACCAATTATGGCGCTTTCGTAGAGCTAGAGCCAGGTGTAGATGGGTTAATTCACATTTCTGATTTGAGCTGGATTAAAAAAGTGTCACATCCTTCAGAAGTGCTTAAGAAAGGTGATCGAGTAGATGCTGTGATTTTATCTGTAGACAAAGAGAGTAAGAAAATCACTCTTGGCTTAAAACAGCTAAGCAATAACCCTTGGGAGAGTATTGAAAAAACAATGCCTATTGGATCTTTAATTCAAGGAATTGTTACAAAAATCACAGCCTTTGGTGCTTTCATAGAGCTTTCTAACGGAATTGAAGCTCTAGTGCATGTAACAGAACTCTCCGATCAACCTTTTGGAAAAGTAGAAGAAGTGGTTAATAAAGGAGAAGAAATTACAGCTAAAGTAATTAAGCTTGATCCCGAACATAAAAAAATTGGCTTATCCATTAAAGAGTACTTAATTGATGAAAATAAATTTAACAGAGACGATATTGTCGTAGGAGGATCTAAAGCTTCTTCTCATGACAAAAAGCGTAAGAAAACCTCTTCAAAAGAACCTAATAACCACCCAGAAGAGTAAAAATACAGCTCAGTACAAATTAAATTTTTTAATTTATGCTGAGCTGATATGTTTTATCTTAAACAACAAATGCTAACTCTGACTAATTATTTAAGTCAAAAGTAAACACTAAGAGAAAAAGAGGCAAGATGAACAAAGATCTAGTCGCAATCTTCGAATATCTTGAAAGAGAAAAAGGAATTAAACGAGATGTAGTAATTTCTGCGATCGAAGAATCGCTATACGTGGCTGCTCGTAAAAGTATCCACGGCGGTTTGATTAATGTTTCTGTACAGGTTAACCCTAAGACAGGAGATATTAATGTAATAGCCCAAAAAGAAGTAGTAGAGCTCGTTACTATTCCAGAAGAAGAGATCTCTCTTGCGGAAGCACGCGTGCTTCATCCCGATTGTGAACTAGGACAGTTTGTTGACATTTCTGTTATTCCACAAAACTTTGGTAGAATTGCCGCACACACAGCAGGTCAAATCATCTCTCAAAAATTACGTCATGCAGAAAGAGATGTGATTTATGAAGAATACCGTCATCGGATCAATGAAATTGTTTCAGGTACAGTGAAAAAAGTCATTAGAGAAAAAACCTTAATCATTGATTTAGGAAAAGTTGAAGGTATTTTACCTAGCCGATTTTATCCAAAAACAGAAGAGTATAACTTAGGTGATCGAGTACAAGCCCTTCTATTTGAAGTAAGAGATACAGAAAATGGCGGAGCAGAAGTGATTTTATCTCGTAGCCACCCTGAATTTGTTGCACAATTGTTTTCACAAGAAGTCCCTGAAATTGCAGATGATACAATTGTTATAGAAAAAATAGTGCGTGCAGCTGGCTATCGCACAAAGATTGCAGTTAGTTCCCAAGATCCAAAAGTAGATCCTGTTGGAGCTTGTGTAGGAGTACGTGGAAATCGCGTCAAAAATATCATACGCGAGCTAAATAATGAAAAAATTGACATCATCCCTTTTAACAGTGATGCCACCACCTTGCTTAAATCCTCATTAGCACCGATAGAAATTAAGAAAATGATCGTTGATGAGCAAAGAAATGTCATCACTATCGTGATTAATGATGAAGATTATCCTGTAGCTCTTGGTAAAGGTGGAAGAAATGCCCGTTTAAACGGAGAGCTATGCGGCTCTGATCTACAAATACAAAAAATGAGCCATTACAAAGCTAATATGAATCTTGAGCACGCACAAATGGCTTCTGCCGATGATCCAACTTTAGATGAGCCGCTTACCATTGAAGAAGTTAGCAGCAGAATGATTATAGAAAGCTTAATTAGTGCTGGGTATGATACTCCTCGAAAAGTGTTAAATGCAACACCTGAACAATTGGCAATTATACCGGAAATCAGTTTAGAAATGGCGGACAAAATTTTAGAAAAAATTCGCAAAAAAAGAGGTTAAGAGTTGGCCAAGAATTTAAAAATAAATATAAAAAACGCACAACTTGCAGAAGCTCTTAAGCTCACTCGAGAAAAAAAACCTGTGCTCCGAAAAAAAGAAGAGAAAAAAGAACCTTTATCGGTTGAATTATCCCCTACTCCCACGGTAGAAGCGCCATCTTTCTCTTCTTTAAAACCTACTCCTGCTGAGCAACTCACAAAGGGGAAACCTATTCAGCAGAAGCCTCCTGTTGTAAAAACAGAGTCCACTCATTCAACAGCTAAGCCAGAATATCGCCATAAACCGCAACCGTTTAGAACAAATTTCCCTCCGCAACACCCCTCTTTTAGGCAAGATACAAGACCTAACACTCCATCTTCTTCTAGGCCTCCCTATCCCGCTCGAGCTGGATATCCGAGTGCTCTAAAAAGACCTCCTTTATCTAAAGATGTACCTATTCCAAAGGCTTCCGATGCTCCTAAAAAAGACTCTTTTAAACCAACACCACGTGAATCGGAAGACAAAAATCAGCGTTCTAAAACAGCTCATGAAATACGGCCAGCCAAAAAATCACCGCAAAAAACATTTGATGCCCGTGATAGAAAAGGACTACGTGATGATTTAGACGATCAAGGCTGGAGGAGAAGGCGCCCTCATCATAAAATGCGTTCTCACAAGAAAGAAGAGGTTGTTATTAGGCCTAAAGAATTAAAGATTCACCTGCCTATTACTATAAAAGATCTTGCTTCTGAAATGAAACTTAAAGCATCTCAGCTCGTTGCTAAATTGTTTATGAAAGGGATTATGCTCACTTTAAACGACTATCTAGATGATGAAACCACCATTCAATTATTAGGGCATGATTTTGACTGTGAAATCACCATTGATACAACAGAAGAAGATCGACTTCGAATTACTGATAAGACGATTAAACAAGAAATTCAAGCTAGTCAAACCGATGAATTGATTATTCGTCCCCCTGTAATTGCCTTTATGGGGCATGTAGATCATGGTAAAACCAGTTTAATCGATGCTATTCGCAAATCAAATATTGTCTCCTCAGAAGCCGGTGATATTACCCAACATATCGGAGCATTTAAGTGTCATACAGAATCAGGCGACATTACCATTTTAGACACACCAGGTCATGAAGCCTTTTCCTCTATGCGCGCCAGAGGAGCAGATGTAACAGACATCGTCGTTCTTGTCATTGCAGGTGATGAAGGGATAAAAGCTCAAACGGTAGAAGCCATCGATCAAGCTAAAGCAGCTGGCGTTCCTATTTTAGTAGCTATCAACAAATGTGATAAACCAAACTTTGACGCAGACAACATTTATCGTCAATTAGCAGATAAAGATTTGCTAACAGAAGCTTGGGGCGGACAGGTCATTACTGTAAATTGTTCGGCTGTGACAAAGCAAGGTATTAAAGAAATGCTCGAAATGTTAGCTCTTCAAGCAGAAGTTCTTGAGCTAAAAGCCAATCCTAAATCTAGAGCTCGAGGAACTGTGATTGAATCAGAAATGCACAAAGGGTTAGGTCCGGTTGCTACCGTGCTTGTGCAGAATGGCACCTTAAACTTAGGTGATGCTATCGTGTTTGCTCAACATTATGCAAGGGTTAAAACCATGCACAATGAACTCAAAAAAGAAATTACAACAGCAGGGCCCTCTTCTCCTGTAAAAATTACAGGTCTTTCTGGACTGCCAGAAGCTGGTAGCGAATTTATTGTCGTTAAAAATGAAAAAGAAGCTATTGAAATTGCTCAAAAACGCTCTGAAGGACAACGTCATCACAATATGATGCAACAACCTAAACGAGTTGGTTTAGAGAACTTTTTAGATAATTCAGTGCAAAAGAAAGTTCTTAATCTCATTTTACGTGCTGACGTGCAAGGCTCTGTTGAAGCATTAAAAAACTCTTTGTTAAAAATTCAGTCTAAAAAAATTGAATTAAATATTATCTCCGCAGCTGTTGGAGAGATCTCTGAATCAGACGTACAACTAGCGCAAAATACAAAAGCGATGATTATCGGTTTTCATAGCCAAGTTGAGAGCCATGCAGAGAATTTAATCAAAACCTTAAAAGTAACGGTTAAGCTCTATGATATTATCTATCATGCGGTTGATGAAGTAAGAGCTTTAATGCGGAGCATGTTAGATAAAATTCCTCAAGAGAACGATGTGGGCTCAGCAGAGGTAAAAGCGATATTCAAATCCTCTCATTTAGGTATCATTGCTGGTTGTATGGTAACCGATGGAACTATTAAGCGCTCTTCTCAGCTGCGCTTATTACGAGATGGGCAAGTCATTTGGAAAGGAACTATGCAATCTCTTAAAAGAGTAAAAGAAGATGTGCGTGAGGTTTCTAAAGGATATGAATGTGGGATTGTATTGCCAAACAATAATGACATTAAAGTAGGAGATATATTCCAAGCTTATGAAATAACCTATTTAGACCAAGAGCTATAATATGGCAAAAAATCGAGTTGCAAGGTTAAATTCTTTGCTAAAAGAGGTTATTTCAGAAGTAATTCGTGAAGATGTGGATAACCCGCATGTTAATCAATTTGTTTCTGTAACCCAAGTAGAAATCACCAGCGATCTTCATCATGCTAAAGTATACATCAGTGTAATTGGAAATCAAAAGGTAAAAGAAGAAACCATTGAAGCCCTGCAATCTGCTGCAGGCTTCATTGCAGTTCATTCTTCTAAAAAAGTGGTTATGCGCTACTTCCCTAACCTTACCTTTAAGTTAGATACCTCTGTGGATAAACACGCGCGTATTGATGCCGTATTGGGAAAGATCCGAGAAGAACAAAAATCTCGTAAAAATTAATGCCTAATTTTGAAGGTATTTTGCCATTTAATAAACCCATTGGCAGAACCTCTTTTAACTTGGTATCTAGCCTACATAAATTAACCAACAATAAAACCATCGGTCATGCAGAAAGGCGTTACTATAAAACTTATTTAGAAGGTGGCAAAGAAGCATTGCTGAATTTGAACTATGCAGGAAAGGCATGCCGGCTTAATCAAGGCCAACTTAAACAACGGCCCTTTCAACCTTGAAGTGCACAAAAAAGAACATATAAATACTTGAAAAAACATCTATTGTGCACCCGAGCATAGCATGTTTGTAGATAATCTCGTAAACACTTCTAGTGGAGTTTCGAAGTTGAGAGCCTTTCTAGGTCTGTTATTTAGTAAAGTTTCCACCCTTTCTATATCCTTGGAAGTCGTATCTAAAAAGCTTTGTGTTTTAGGAAAATATTGCCTAACTAGTCCGTTTGTATGCTCATTTAAGCCTCTTTCCCAAGAATGGTAGGGCGTTGCAAAGTAGAAGTCTGTCTCTAGCTCGAAACTAACCATTTGGTGATAGGCAAATTCTTTTCCGTTGTCTGCTGTTAATGTGTGTACAAAATCTTTGATAGGTTTAAGTTGTTCAATTAACGCTTGACTTACTTCCTCTGCAGTTTTATGAGAAACTTTGGCGAGCTTAGTTAGCTTGGAAGTTCTTTCTACCATTGATACAATTACGCCTTTATGTCCTGCCCCTATGACTGTATCTAGTTCCCAGTCTCCTAAACGAGTCTTTTTTTCTACAATACAAGGCCGTTGCTTAATATCTATACGACCAGGCATGTTCCCTCTTCCAGAAGCTCCCTTTCTCTGCTTGTTATATTTTTTCCCTCGATGACGGAGCTCTCTATAAAGCTGTCCTCCCTGTCGTTTATCTTTCCAGATATGATTATAGATGGTCTCATGACTAACATGTTCTTTACCATGTCTTTTAAGCCATCCGGATATTTGTATAGGGCTCCATTGCAACTTGATTTTTTCTTCAATACGGGTAACTATTTGAGGAGTCATTTTTTTATTGGGCTGAGAATTTTTTCTAAGAAATGCTTTTTCTTGAGCTTGCTGATGACGGTATCCTCGTTGCCCTTTATTTCTCTTAAGTTCCCTACTAATAGTGCTATGATGAACTTTTAGAATGTTTGCTATTGAGCTAGATGTATCTCCTCTAGCTTTTAAAATATAAATCTGACATCTTTGGTCATAGGTTAGGTGATGGTAGCCTTTAGGCAAGGTCTCTCCTTGTGTTTGATTGTTAAAAATCACAATAGAGATTCTTTCATCGCCTGCCTATTCTTTTTTTAATTCTTCTGTGCACTTCAAACTTGAAAAGACTAACTAAAAATCTATGTAAAAGAAGAAGCTCCCAGTTCAGCTAAACAAGTTGTCAATTTTGCCAAAGACCACTTTGGAATATGTTATACACCATCAGCTATGGTTTCTTTATTGCATCGGTTAAACTTTACCTATAAAAAGCCTAAGAGCCTGTTTAAAATCTTTTCAAAATTAGAGCAATAAAAGCAAGAAGCACCATATTCGGACTTGTATGTAGTTTTCTTTCATCTGCTAAAACATTTTTTACACCGAACAAATGGTTTTTATGTAGTGAAAATGCTTCTATACACCCATTTCTGTCAGTGATATTAGCGGTGGTAATGTGATACGATTTAGCACGCAAAGGCATCTTCATCCCACGAGCCCCGTTACGGTTACCATCAAAATAGAACTTATTTCCTACATCTACCCTTACATACAGCTAAAGGTAGATTGTTCCAAAGGCACCTATATCCGCTCTTTAGCACATGATATAGGCATCCTTCTCGAATCAGGAGCCCATCTATCTCAGCTTAACAGAACAAAAAGCGGCCTCTTTCAGCTCATCCATTGCTGCGATGGAGAGCGTTTATTTGAAATAGGCTATAATTGGTCTGATTATTTACAAAGAAACAGCTTATAGAGCTTCAGGTTTCAAGGCTACCAGCTTTCATCATGGTCAGATTCATTCTCTGAATCTGAACTAGAAGGTACCAAGCTCTTTCTTCTATTGCTCATTGGTTCCAACATAGGACTGCTTTTCATTGTGGCTAATATACCACTAGCAATTGTATTCCGAGTACTAATGCCAGAATCTTCCTCTTTTAATTTTTTAATATGATCCTCTATCTTTTTTAATTTTTTAGTACAATACTTTCGTGTTTTTTCGGGAAGGTTTTGACATTTAGATAAAATATTTAACAAACATTGTATGCATTCCATAATTTTTACAAGAGAATCTAAGTCTTTTATTTTTTCAAAAATATTGTCCGTACATGAACTAATTGGATCTTTCATTTGTTCTTTTAGATCAAATTTATTATTGAATTTATTCACTTTATTGCTAAAGTATTTTTTCCACTCATTCGAGAGTTTAGATTTGCTAATATCTTGACCTTTTTCATAACAAACTCTAACTAATTCAAGCAATAAAGTCGATGGGTAATCTTTAACAGTTTGCCTCATATAGTCAATAGTAAGTACTTTATTTAGCTTTGGTCTTTCTTTAATTTGTTCTGGCCATCCTTTACTGGTTATAGACTCTTTTGAAGTACTAGGTTTGTCTGCATCAACTTCTTCTCGTATCCTTTTACCTTTATTAACAGGTGCATTTAATGAACTCTTTGAACTTGGCAGCGGTGGTGGTGGTGGAATATTTGGTGGTTGCAAATTACCTTTATTAACAGGTTCATTTAATGAACTCTTTGAACTTGGCAGCGGTGGTGGTGGTGGAATATTTGGTGGTTGCAAATTACCTTTATTAACAGGTTCATTTAATGAACTCTTTGAACTTGGCAGCGGTGGTGGTGGTGGAATATTTGGTGGTTGCAAATTACCTTTATTAACAGGTTCATTTAATGAACTCTTTGAACTTGGCAGCGGTGGTGGTGGAATATTTGGTGGTTGCAAATTACCTTTATTAACAGGTTCATTTAATGAACTCTTTGAACTTGGCAGCGGTAGTGGTGGAATATTTGGTGGTTGCAAATTACCTTTATTAACAGGTTCATTTAATGAACTCTTTGAACCTACTCCGCTTCCTATCTGTTCTTCAAAAAGACTCTGAGTTTTAGTTGCTCCTGAAGGCATCTCTTTTGTATGCAAAGGACTAATTTTTCTATTTACTAAATAAGCAATACCTATAACTCCTATAGATCCAATAGCAGGAAGTAATACTGACCAAATACAGGATACAAGCAATCCAACACCTCCTGCTAACCCTAAAGCAGATGAAACAAATCGAAGACTGTGTTTTTGAATAAAACTAGGTTGTTGCAAAACAGGAGATACCTTAGATCCTTGATTATTTGATTGTTGAGATAATAACACAGGATGGGTTTGATTATTTAATAATGGAAATATATTACCAAAATCAACCACTAATCGATTACTTGATAAATCGAAGTTTCCTTGTACTGTAAGCTGTGTCATATAAACCTTTAATTAAAAAATTAAATTTATAAAATTAATTCATCATTTTATATTAGAGAATCTCCTAATCGCCCAAGACTTGTATAAAATAAGCTTGCTCATTTTAGAAGATCTTAGAATGGAAATAAGTAATAGAGTTCTTCTAACACCTAAATTTTAAGTTCATAGTTGTACAATCCTGCCAAAAGACTGAAGCGTAATCCAAATCTTTTTCTCCTATTCCGATAGCGGTCTGAAATTATTTTGAATCGTTTTAACATTCCTATCACGTTCTCTAGCGGCGGAATTCTTCTGGTTTCAGGTTTTTAATGTTCTCAAATCTCATATCACCTCACGAGTGAAGCAATATATACTAGTTTGATTTCAAATTAAGAATTGCATAATTAGGTTTTTTTGAAAAAACTACTCTATCTTTCAAGAAGATGTTATTTTTTATATAAAAAATGTTTATGCATTCAAACTCTTAGAGCCTGTTTAAAATCTTTTCAAAAGTAGATCAATAAAAGCTAGAACCACCATATTCAGGCTTGTATGTAGTTTTCTTTCTCAATTTTTCCATAGCCTGCGACATTTTTCTATCCACGCAAAAGAACGCTTTACAATCCATCTTCTAGAAATGACTGTAAAAGTATGAAGTGCATTTCTTTTTGCTATTTCTAATATATATTCTAATATTTCCTGTACACTCTTTCCAAATCTTTCTCCAGAATATCCTCACTTTTGAAAAGATTTTAAACAGGCTCTTACAAACTCTTAATTTGAATGCAAACGAGTATAGTAGCTTAGATGGTAATTAAAATTTAGATTTCAGAAGAACTCTAATAAATAACGCTATTTTTCAGTTTGATTAGAATTGTCAGCATCAGATTGAATTTGCTCAATAAAATTTGCTGTTTCCTGTGCTTTCTGCGGTTTGTCTAGCTGTACATATAAATGTTCTATAATGCTTAAAGTTGAGACTACAGATAATTCTTTTATCTTTCTTTGAGCTTCTGTAAGCTTAATAGTTATTTGATTTTTTTTCTTTCGTTCTACCAGGTCAGCATCTAATGTTTTTAGATATTTTTGTAGGTCTTTTACAAGATACATTTTAGTAGCTTTAGGAGAACTCCACGAAAAAAACAAGAATTTTTTAGATTTTTTTACTTCTTCAGGCATTTCTTTTGTTTTTTCTGTTAAACAGGAAAGGCAAGCTGTTAATAAACCGCATTTTTTTTCTTCAGTATAATTATTAATGGCATCCTTAAATCCATTTACTACTTCGTTTTCATTTGATTGCTCTACTTGTCTTTCATCCTTCAATCCATTTACTACTTCGTTTTCATTTAATTGCTCTACTTGTCTGTTTTTTAACATAATAGCAGCTGTAGTGGCTGCTATTACTCCAGTGCATATTGCTGCTGGTATCAATGCTGAAGCAAATACAGAAGCAACTAAGGCAGAAACAGCTAAAAATCTTACAGCACCTGTTTTAGAAGGGAGTCGTGACTCTTCTATGTTTTTCACATCAAAAAAGGAACAGGCAGCATTTAACATTACACTACTCATAAGAATTTCCTCGGATTAATTTAAAATATTAAAAGCGTTATTTTTAAGAATATAAAGTATTTAATGTACAGTATTTTATCTATTTACACTGCGTAACTTATATACGATTCAAAAAGTATCGTAACACTTAGAAATAGATAACATATAATCCTTACTTTATGATGATTTGCAACTTTTTTATTGGAAAATTATTTTATACTTGTTTGCATTCAAATTAAGAGTTTAAACACATAAACATTTTTATACAAAAGATAACATCTTCTTGCAAGATAGAGCAGTTTTTTCAAAAAAACCCAGTTATGCAATTCTTAATCTGAAATTAAACTAGTATATAAATCTGGATTTGCATCTTCTGTAAAATGCAGGGTTTTTTGAGACTCAAAAGTTTTTAATTGATTAATATATTCTCCAGCATGTTTTGCTTTATCAAGATGATACTTTTTTTCTGTTTCGTTTTCATACTTGTTTTGCTCTTGACTTATTTTTTGATGTAGCTTTTGTACAGTTTCCATAATTAAAGAAGGATTAGCTTTTTCTAGGGGCTTTTGTTGATCATTAACCTGTAGTATTTGATACCATTTAGGATCTAACTTTGCCAAGTTCTGGAATTCCTTGCTGTCTTCATCAAAATAATTTTTAAGCTTTTTTTCAAAATATGTTTGTGTGTTAATCGATTTCAGCCCGCTTTTTTTACTTAAAGATTTAGGCATACTTTCTGGACTCTTCCTGCGCAAATATAAGTAACAGATTGTCAATAAGCCATGTAGATCTGTTAGGCTAAGACTATCTATCTTTCCCAAAGAATTTAAGAAAGCTTCTTGTACATCTGTAGGACCTTCTTCTCGAATCTCTTCTGTTATTGGCTGCATGAATGCTGTTGATCTAATCGAACCTTCTCTTGTCATAGTTTTCTCAAGATCATTTTCTTGGCTAGTTCGTGATACTGTTGATGCAGACCTTGTTAAGGTTCCATCAAAAACTTCTCTAGCAGTTACAGCGGAGTCTTTCGAAGTTTTTTCGTCTAATTGAATAACCCTATTTTTCCATACGCAAGCGCCGGCTGCTATAGCTGCAAAACCCAATGCAGGTAACAATACTGAAGCAACAGCAGAGCAGATCAATCCAACAATAGCTAAAAATCTTATTGTCTCTATAACAGCTACATTACGAGTAGTATTACTTAAAACAACAACAGCTCTGGATTGCAACCCTTTTTTATCATCGGACCTTTCAACAAGGGATGAAGTAGAATCTAATGGTATTTCTAACGGAATACTTGGGGTTGTAAATACTACTGAACAAGCCATAAAAGCTCCTAATAAAATGAAATATTGTAAAAAGAACAGAAGTTTATTATTTTAATAAAAAATTTACGTTTTTATTATTTATAAATTAATATTGCTTTGATGTAATTAGTATTTAATATTAATTATACATTTGATCATAATAAAATCAATTTTAATTTCTAATTATTTTTAATTAGAAGTATATCCTTTCTCTTGTCAAGACAGAAAGAATGCTCTATTATTCTCTTTCTATTTCAAGCTAGGTATAAGATGCGAGAACTTTCTTGTGGAATCGTTGGTTTACCAAATGTGGGTAAATCCACTTTATGGAATGCATTGACGAAAAAAGCTGCGGCAGCGGCAAATTTTCCTTTTTGTACGATTGATCCTAATGTAGGGATTGTTGAGGTATATGATCCTCGACTAGAAGAGCTATCCAAGATCTCTAAAAGTGAAAAATTGATCTACTCAGCTGTGACTTATGTAGATATTGCAGGATTGGTAAAAGGTGCTTCTCAAGGAGAGGGCTTAGGTAATCAATTTTTAGCAAATATCCGAGAAAGCGATATCATTATTCATGCGGTTCGCTGTTTTGAGAATGATGATGTGCTCCATGTAGCTGGGAAAATCAATCCTATAGATGATATCGAAGTGATTCATTTAGAGTTGATTTTATCCGATCTACAGATGGTAGAAAATATTCTTGTTAAGGTAGAAAAACAGGCTAAGGGAAAAAAAGAGCTTCAAGATACAGTTGTGTGTCTAAAAAAAGCACGCGACCATTTGAATCAAAATCACCCCTTACGTACTTTAGCTCTTACTCAAGAAGAGAGTGTCTTGTTGAAGAATTATCCTTTTCTTACCAATAAAAAAGTATTGTATGTAACAAATGTTTCCGAACGCGATTTGCCGAATATGAATAACCCCTATGTGGAAAAGGTTCGCACGTATGCAGAAAAAGAGGGAAATATCGTTGTCCCCATTTGTGCAAAAATAGAAGAAGAAATAGCCCAACTAAGCGATAAAGATGCTTTAGATTTCTTGGAAGATTTAGGTATTAAGGAAACAGGTTTGAATCGCTTGATAAAAGCCTCATTTGATAGTCTTGGACTCATCACTTATCTTACTACTGGAAAAATGGAAACTAGAGCATGGCCTATTAAAAAAGGAACTAAAGCTCCAGAGGCTGCAGGAGAAATCCATCATGATCTGCAAAAAGGCTTTATTCGTGCGGAGGTAGTCTCTTTTGAAGATATGGTCAAATACCAAGGAAGAATGGGGGCTAAGGAAGCAGGTCGCGTTCGTTCTGAAGGTAAAGAATACATCGTTCAAGACGGCGATGTGATGATTTTTTTTCATAATTAAAGGATTTCATGTTTGATTTACTATTTATTTCTTCAGCACATTGCACGCAAGAATTGCTAGCAAAAGAGATTGAAGAATTGGGTGTGTCCGATGTTCGTATCGGTCATTATGGGATTTTTCTTCCAAAAACAATGGATAATGTGTATTTGGTAAACTATTTGAGTAGACTAGCTAATCGAGTACTATGGCCTATTGCACAGTTTAGCTGCCGTCATAAAAAGGATTTATATCAAGAATCCCGAACGGTACATTGGGACGCCTTTTTAACTTTGCAAAAAACATTTGCCATTGATGCAAATGTCTCTCATCCTAATTTGCGCAATAGTTTATTTGCAGCACAAGTGCTCAAAGATGCTATTTGCGATCACTTTTGGGAGAAATACGAAAAGAGACCATCTGTTGACATCAAGAAGCCTGATCTACAATTGAATCTATTTATCCATAAAGGGCGTGCTACCATTAGTCTAGACACCTCTGGAGCTCCTCTTTATAAGCGTGGCTGGAAACAAGAAGGCGGCATTGCTACAATCCCTGAAACACTAGCTGCTACACTGCTTAAACTATCGGGCTTTACAGCAAAAGAGGTTATTTGCGATCCTTTTTGTGGAGCAGGAACACTATTAATTGAAGCTGCTTGTATAGCAACAAATACACCAGCTGGCTACTTCCGGAAAGAATGGGGGTTCTTATCCCATCCAGACTTTGATCAAAAGCGATGGTTGGAAATTAAACAAAGCTGGGATGCTAAGCGCATACCCTGTCCCTCTATTTGCGCTATTGGAGCGGATAAAGATCCAAACATGGTAGCTTTAAGCCAAAGGCATCTACAAAAAACAGGTTTTAGTAAACAAGTGATTGTTTGCAGGTCAGAGGTAGCTCATTTTAAACCTTCTTGCCTTCCCACTTTAATTGTAACAGATCCTCCATTTGGTAAAAGAATGATGCAATCTAATGATTTGATTGCCTGTTTTAACCAATTTCTTAAAACTCATTGTCTAGCTACTCCCTTTGCTTTTCTACTTTACCCTTCTGATAAAGGCGCGCAGTTAGAAAGAAATGGGATGCAAATCCTAAAACGTTGGCCACTTGCTCACGGGGGCTTAGGGGTAAGTTTGTTCTGCGTTCAGCATGCTGTTTAGTTTTTTTTCTTGACGCTGAGGGATATTGCCAGTATAGATGCACTTCGATTACAAAACTTTTAAGAAGTTTTACAGGATTTTTTTCTCATGGCCGAAAAAACAGAAAAGGCGACGCAAAAGAAACTGCGAGACGCACGTAAAAAAGGACAGGTTTCCAAGTCTCAAGACTTCCCTGCTGCCTTTACCTTTGTAGTATCGATAGCGACCACCATTATAAGCGCCACGTATCTCTTTAGGCTGCTTGCAGATTACATGATTGCCATGTTCAATCTTTCTAAAACTCAAATCGATTTACCCAATCGGGCTCCAGGAATTATTAAACAAGCCATCTTAGTGATCTTTCAAACAAGCGTTCCCATTATAGTCATAACGGCTTGTACTGGTGTTTTGGTGAACTTTCTGATTATTGGACCCATGTTTGCTTCTCAAGCAATGAAACCAGATATTAAACGATTAAATCCTGTTACCAACCTTAAGAACCTTTTTAAATTAAAAACACTCGTAGAGCTCACTAAGTCTATTTTAAAAATTTTAGGAGCTTTAATTATTATCTACTCGGTAGTTTGGAATATTCTACCCGATATTGTATCTACTGCTGCACTTCCTGTAGAAGCGAGTGCTTTAGTCTTTACGAATTTTCTAAATAAGGTAATTATTCGCATAGGGATCTTTTTTCTAGCAATTGCTATATTTGACCTCGCTTTTCAAAAAAGAACCTTTGCTAAAGAGATGATGATGGAAAAATTTGAGATTCGTCAGGAGTATAAAGACACAGAAGGAGATCCTCATATTAAAAGTAGAAGGAGGCAAACCGCACAGGAAATTGCTTATCAAGAAGGTCCACCTTCTGCTAAAAAAGCAAGAGCGATTATTACTAATCCTATACATATTGCAGTGGCCATTGATTATAAATCAGAAGCAGATCCTTCTCTAGAGCCCGCCCCTCGAATTATCACAATGGGAAAGGGTCTAGTGGCTGATCAGATTATCAAAGTAGCTCAAGCAAATAATATTCCCATTATGCGGAATGTACCTTTAGCACAAACCCTTTTTGCAAAAGGATCAATTGGCGATTATATACCTGAAGAGACCTATCAAGCTGTAGCAGAAATCCTAAGGTGGCTAGAAGGACTGGAATCATTAGAGACATCGGGAATGGAGTTATTTACATGAAAGATTTGCTGAATAGAATCACGCGCGCCTTAAGTAGTCAAAGAGCTCTAAATATCATTAATTCATCCAGTGATATTATTTTAGCTCTTTTCATCATCATGTTAATCATGGTGATTATTATCCCTGTTTCGCCAAACATGCTAGATAACTTAATTGCTATCAATTTAGCTGTTTCTATTTCTGTGTTAATGGTAGCTCTCTACATTCCTAAAGCGGTCAATCTTTCGATCTTCCCTTCTTTGTTGCTGATCACCACCTTATTTCGTTTAGGGATAGAGATCTCTGCCACCAAACAGATTTTGCTCCATGGATATGCAGGACACATTATTTACACTTTTGGAAACTTCGTCGTTGGAGGAAACTTCGTCGTTGGAGGAATTGTTTTCTTAATCATTACCATTGTGCAGTTCATCGTTGTAACCAAAGGGGCCGAAAGAGTCGCTGAAGTTGCTGCTAGATTTACTTTAGATGCAATGCCTGGAAAACAAATGAGTATCGATGCAGATATGCGAAGCGGTGTCATTGACGCCAATCAAGCAAGAGAGCTGCGTTTAGCCATCTCTAAAGAAAGCCAGATGTATGGAGCGATGGACGGAGCGATGAAATTCGTTAAGGGGGATGTCATTGCAGGGATTGTCATCGCATTAATTAACATCATCGGAGGTTTGATTATCGGAGTTGCTATGCGCAATATGACAGCTCTTCAAGCAGCTAAAACCTATACCCTTCTTTCTATAGGTGGTGGTTTAATCGCACAAATTCCCTCGTTGCTTATCTCTTTAACAGCGGGTATTGTGACAACTCGTGTTTCTTCAGAGAAAAAAGACTCTCATTTAGGGAAAGAAATCTCCTCACAGCTCTTAGGTCAACCTAAAGCCATTATGATTGCGGCTATAGTGATCTTTTTAATGGGCTTGATTAAAGGGTTTCCTACCCTTGTTTTTATCGTAATTTCTGTTGCTTTGGGTACAGTTGGCTTTGTGGTATGGTATAATGCTAATAAAGCCCTAGTTAAAGCGCAAGGCGGTATTTCTACGGCAAAAATGGATACCGATGTAGAAGGACATTCCATGATCCGAGGTGGAACGGATGATTATGCATTGACTCTTCCCATTGTTCTAGAAGTGGGTAAATCTCTCTCTACTGTCATTCGCAAAGAAAAACAAGGCTCTACTTTTGTAGAGGATATGATTCCTAAAATGCGTCTTGCCCTTTATCAAGATCTAGGAGTGCGTTTCCCTGGAGTACACGTACGCACTGATTCCCCTACTTTAGAATCTGATGAATACGCTATCTATTTAAATGAGGTGCCAACCGTCAGAGGTAAAATTGTTAAAAATGCCCTTTTAACAACGGAAAACCCAGAAACGCTGCGCCGTTATAATATTGCCTTTAGCACTACGAAAAACTCGATTGGTCAACCGTCTGTTTGGGTCGAAAACCGCTACCAAGAAGTCTTAAAAAAGGCAGGTATTAAATTTTGGAGACCTTTAGATGTGATGATCTTGCATCTTTCTTATTTTTATCGCCAACATGCAGCAGACTTTTTAGGAATTCAAGAGATGCGTGGTATTTTAGAATTTATTGAAAAATCTTATCCAGATCTAGTCAAAGAGGTAACACGCTTGGTTCCTCTGCAAAAGCTGACTGAAATTTTTAAACGCCTGATTCAAGAACAGATTTCCATCCGCGATCTACGCACTATTTTAGAAGCCCTAGCAGAATGGGCCCAATCGGAAAAAGACACCGTCTTGCTAACTGAATACGTTAGATCTTCTTTAAAACGCTATATCAGTTTCAAATACTCTCAGGGACAATCCATCCTATCTGTTTATTCTCTAGATCCAGAGATTGAAGATCTAGTGAGAGGAGCTATCAAACAAACCTCAGCAGGATCTTACTTAGCACTCGATCCTGATTCCGTACAGCTGATTTTACAAGCGATGCGCAATGTAATCACACCGGTTCCTGTAGGAGGACAACCGCCTGTATTACTCACTGCCATTGATGTAAGAAGATTTGTACGCAAATTAATCGAAGGAGAATTTCCCGATATGGCGGTCATTTCCTATCAAGAAATTGTACCTGAAATCCGCGTCCAACCTTTGGGTCGGATTCAACTTTCATAGAAGAGATCATTTATGCCAGATCCAAATCATATTGATGGTGTTTCTCGTAGCGATGCTGCTAAAGCACAAAAAGCAGCGGAAGCTGAAATGGCTAATCAGAAAGCAGCTATTGTACAAGAGGCTAGTGAAGATTTACAAGAATGGACGGAAGAAGGTGCTTTTCTACCAGGTTTTATGAGAAAAGCAGAAAGCTTAGAGACAAGGTTAAGAAAATCTCCTAAAGAAGAGCGCTCGGAAAAAAAAGAACAGGTTAGAGAAATAGAGCAAATCGAAGAGATCAGTAAGGAATTTCAGCAAAGAAATCCAGAACTCCAAGCAAGAGCTCTTAGACTTTTGCGCTCAAGGCTGCAAGAAGAAGATACTGCCGAGGATATACAGAGAAAAGTTGCAGAAATTTACCCCGATCATTTCTTAGCTGATGAAGCTTTGGATTTTGTCCTTCGAACATCTACAGGAGAGTTATCTAAACAAGCAGCACTAGCTAGAGAACAATTAAATCATTTTTATAGTCGAGAAATTAAAGCTGGGAAAAACATAGCAGCACAGGTACAAGAATTCTCTATCCAAGGTCTAGAAACCTCGATTGGGCTGCGTGCTTTATACCGAGAAATCACAGGAAATCCCAGAGACTGTAATACGCTTTTTAATACGCTTTTATCCATGTTTAAATATGATAAAATGAAATTGGTCATTGCCTTTATTCTACATTCGTTAGGCAGTGATTTAAAGGCAAAGGGCTCTTCCATTGATCGTGGAGAGCTGTATAATTTACTCACGGAAGCGCGTAAATTACAAGCCATTTTAGGGATTTTTCATTTTTTTAAATCTCGTATGTCCTTTATTGCTGCTGAATTTAAACGTCAAGGACTTACTTTATCGGATTTACTGAACTTTGAAGAACTAGCCAAACAATTTATGGAGATTTTGCAAGATCGTTATCCTTCAGGAGATAAAATTCTTCAGCAGTATCTCAAAAAATGGATGTTAGCTATTACAGGTGACATTACCCTTCTCTCTTTGTATCACAGAGCTCTAAGAGAAACGAGTGGAAGACTATACAGATCCAATCAACATAGGCAAGAGCTTAGTAACGCTATGGTCGAAGGATTAGAGGATCTGTATGATCAGTTAGAAGATGATGAAGGAGAAAAAGAATCATGATGGACCCGTTTGCTCAATTGTTAAACGATTTAAGCCTATTATTGGATACGCATCTCTCCCCTGATAAACGAGGAGCCTGTAAACTTAACATAGAGGATACCTTGCATGTGCAGCTAGAGCCGGATGCTACCCGAGAAAAACTCCTCTTCTTTTGCTTTATCTCTGAAGTTCCTCCTGGAAAATTTCGCGAAAATGTCTTAAGAGATGCGCTGAAAGCCAATGCAGATCCTAGTACACCGGGAACACTTGGATTTTCTGAACGCAATAATCAATTGGTTTTATTTGCTAACCTTAATTTCCCTTCTTTAACAGCAAAAGAGGTTTTAGATTTTCTTCACCTATTTATGGCAAAAGCTCAAGTCTGGAAACAAGCCATTGCAACAGGCCAAACTAGTAACCTTTGTCCTGAACCCCTACAAAAACCACTAAGCCCCTTTGATATAAAACCTTAAAAACCTATGAATCCCCTCTCTTCTATTACAGGTAAACAGTGGGAAAAAGTTGCTGTTAAACACCACCATGGAATCAATTTACTCCTCTCTGCCCTGCACAGTGCACAAAGCTGTGGGATTGGTGAGTTTTTCGATCTTATTCCTATCATTGATTGGTGTAAACAGATAGGATTTGATGTGATTCAGCTACTTCCTTTAAATACCACGGACAATGATCCTAGCCCCTATAACCCCAACTCCTCCTGTGCTTTGAGCTTTATCTATCTCTCCTTATACGCCCTTCCGTTTATGGAAAAGATCCCAGATCTCAAAGAAAAACTCATAGATTTTCATAAGTTTAACTTAAGTCCTAAGGTATCTCATGCGGATGTATTAGCTCATAAACTACTTTGGTTACGCGCTTATTTTGATGGGGTAGGAACTGAAATTACAAACAGTCCTGCGTTCTTGCAATTTTGCGAGGAAAATCATTGGGTACAATCTTATGCTCTATTTAAGATCTTAAAAGATCAATTAGGCAACACTCCCTGTACTACGTGGCCACAAGAATTGCAACTTCTATCTAAAGAAAAACGGGAAGAATTACTTGCTAAGCATCGCTTGGAAATACTTTTTTACACTCTTTTACAGTTTCTCTGTTATGAGCAACTAAAAAAAGTAAAAACCCATGCAGATGAATGTCATGTTTTATTGATGGGGGATATTCCTATTTTAATTAGCAAAGAAAGCGTTGATGTATGGCAATATCCAGAATATTTTGATCTTAACTTTGCAGCAGGAGCTCCTCCTGATCTATTTAACCTAGATGGGCAATATTGGGGCTTCCCTCTTTTTCGCTGGGATGCAATGCGCAAAAACCAGTTTGATTGGTGGATCAAACGTTTGAAATTTGCGGAGAATTTTTTTGACATTTTCCGTATTGACCATGTTTTAGGATTTTTTCGCATTTGGGCTATTCCTTTAAATCACCCAGCTCAAGAGGGTTATTTTATTCCTGCAAATGAAGCACAAGCTTCTATACAAGGGCAAGAAATGCTCAAAACCCTTATTTCAAATACGACAATGCTCCCCATTGCAGAGGATTTAGGAGTTGTAGCTAGTTTTATACGTCCTTGCCTAGAAGAATTAGGCATTTGTGGCACTAAAGTGATGCGTTGGGAGAGAAAATGGGAAGAAGATGGCAGCTTTATTCCCTTTAAAGACTATACTCCGATCAGTTTAACCACGGTCTCTACTCATGATTCAGAAACACTCATATTATGGTGGCAAGAATCCCCTGAAGAAGCAAAACTCTTTGCAGCTACAAAAAACTGGGTGTACTCTCCTTTATTATCACAAAAGCAACGCTTAGAGATCTTATGGGATAGTCATCACACTCCTAGTCTATTTCACATCAATTTACTACAAGAGTATTTAAGCCTATTTCCTGCTCTAAGCTGGGATAATCCTCTAGAGGACCGCATCAATATCCCTGGCAAGGTGTTATCTACAAACTGGACTTTTCGCTTTCGCCCTTCTGTAGAAACTCTGATCTCTCATCAAGGGCTTAGTTCTATCTTGCAAAATTTAGCATTCTCTACAGCTCCTCCTACAGAGGTCCTATGAAAATTCTTGTATTTTTTTTTCTTATCAGCGGTTTCTATGGACATACTAATCAACTTAAAGCGTTGTATAATAGCCTAGATCCTAAATCTGTCATGCAGCATGTGGCTTTTTATGAGCTCTACCCAGATTCCAAAGAAGGACAAGCAGCGCTTAAGCGCGCTTGGCAGCTCTTAAGTCAAGGAACACTTCATCAACAAAATACACCATTAACTAACCTTGATCTCAAAGAAATTATCTCTCTGATTACCAGACAATCCTTTGAACCAAACGTAATGCTCAACCAAGAACAACTCCAGCTAATTCAAGCCATTGCTCATAATTTAGCCAACCGCAAGAAAAAAGGTGTATCTCTTACCTGTAAAGAAGATGTCCTTAAAACCCCTTCAGAAGAAATCGATCTTGCGCGAGCATTGTTGCTTTTTCAATCAGACAGGGAAAATCTGGAGTATATTAAACAATATGAAACCATGTTAGATCTCATGGCTCTTCAGGTTTTAACACGCCTCTCTCCCGATTCTTCCGACTTAGAAAAGATCCGTGCATTAAATGACTTTATCTTCCAACAAATGCAATTTCGGTTCCCTCCCCATTCTTTACATGCACAAGATATCGATCTATATACTTTTCTACCTTCTGTGCTAGATAATCGCCAAGGAGTATGCTTAGGGGTTTCCATTCTCTACTTATGTTTAGCCCAAAGATTAGATCTTTATTTAGACATTATTACTCCCCCTGGTCACATCTACCTGAGCTATCCCGATAAAGAACGTGTGATTAATATTGAAACAACTTCTAGAGGTATTGATCTACCTTCCGAGGATTATCTAGGAATTAATAACCGTATTTTACAAAAACGCACGATTAAAGAAGTTATCGGTTTAGCTTTTATCAACCAAGCGTCTGTATTCTGGCAAAAAGATGATTATCAACAAGCCATAAACCTATATAAAAAAGCCCAATTATTTTTACCTCAAGACCCCCTACTTAAAATGTTTCTAGGAATCAACTATCTATTGATAGGAGAAAAAGCACAGGGAAAGAAAATATTACAAGAAATTCGAAATCTGACTTTTGAAGAATCTGTATCCGCTGAAACAATTCCAGAAGATTACTTAAAAAAAAGAATAGATGAGGAAGGTATTCGCGCTGTGTTCTTAAACGTTGATGAAACCAGAGATTCCATCATACGTAAACAAAAAACGTTAAAAGAAGTGCTAAAGCGGTTCCCTAAATACCGCGCTGGAATTTTTCAATTAGCCACCACCTGGCTACAACTCAATCGCTCGATGGAAGCTATGCAAACACTAGAGACCTACTATGCATTAGATCCGACCAATGCTACCGTTGCTTATTATTTAACCATCCTATCTCTACAGCGCCTTGATTTTAATCAAGCTTGGAAATATTGGCATCAAGCCAATAGACTGACTCTAGAAAGAAATCATCGCCCTAAAGTGCTTAAAGAACTACACGTTCATTTAAAGAGGCTCTGTCCGGATCCTCTATAGAAATTTACAGATCAATCGAATTCTTCTAGGTCGTTTTGGATTTTTGTAGTATTTGTAACACTTACGTCCTTATCCAAGTTCATTTCCTTAGCCTAGTTATACATGCCATAATTGCACACAAAGAAGGGGTTGCTCCTTAAAACCTCAGTGTTGAGTTTAATTAACTAAGAATAGAAAAGATAAGACAAAAAAGCAGTGCAAAAAGACCTCTTAATGAGGTACAAGTTCATTTGCGAAAAAACAACAACAAAAAGAGGCCAAAAATGGAAAAGCTTGTCGAATTATACTGCTCTAATAGAGGATTTTTGGAAGGATTTTAACAAGCAACGGGAGCAACATTTAATTACCAAAGGAAAATTCTCAAGAGGCCCTAAGGGGAAAATGTCTATTCCTGAAATGATGACAATATCTATTTTGTTTCACCAATCAAACTACAGGAATTTCAAACACTTCTATTGCATTTATGTAATGGTTCATCTCCGTAAAGAGTTTCCTACTCTTATTAGCTACAGCAGATTTGTTTAACTTGTAAAAAATCTTTTTATCCCCCTATTCGCTTATCTTTTACATAACAAAGGTAAAATTACTGAAATTAGCTTTATTGACTCAACAAAGCTACAAGCTTGCCATAACAAAAGAATTAGGAGAAATAAAGTTTTTGCAAGATTTGCAAAAATGGGAAAAACAGGAGCAGGATGGTTCTTGGGAATTAAACTTCATTTAATTATCAATGAAGTAGGGAAGTCTTTGGTAGAAAGAACTTCCAAGCTAAATTAAGCTCGCCAAAGTTTCTCATAAAACTGCAGAGGAAGTAAGTCAAGCGTTAATTGAACAATTTAAACCTATCAAAGATTTTGTACACACATTAACAGCAGACAACGGAAAAGAATTTGCCTATCACCAAATGGTTAGTTTCGAGCTAGAGACAGACTTCTACTTTGCAACGCCCTACCATTCTTGTGAAAGAGGCTTAAATGAGCATACAAACGGACTAGTTAGGCAATATTTTCCTAAAACACAAAGCTTTTTAGATACGACTTCCAAGGATATGGAAAGGGTAGAAACTTATACTAAATAACAGACCTAGAAAGGCTCTCAACTTCGAAACTCCACTAGAAGTGTTTAGGAGATTATCTACAAACATGCTATGCTCGGGTGCACAATAGATGTTTTTTCAAGTATTTATATGTTCTTTTTTGTGCACTTCGAGGTTGAAAGGGCCCATTTTAAACTCCGGTTATTTTTAAAAAAGCAAGAAAGTTATATGATGTAAATATATTTTAAGTTCATGCAATTCTAAAATAACTTTAACTTAACAGTCTACGGACCTTACTTTATGAATCGAATAAATTTTTGTTGAAAAAGCCCCTTAAAATAAGGTACAAGAAAATAAGGCCAAAAACAAAGAGAGGTTTTCTATATGTATTTTTTTCTTTTAAGCAGTTTAGTGTGCATTCCCTGTTTGTTATGTGCAAATATCATATTAGATGAGGCTATGAACCCAGAAGATCAGCGTAAAACCGGTATAATAAAGTTAAATCGCAAACAAAAACTGGCTTTAGAAGCTTGGTTGAATGATCATTTTATAGCTAAAGGAGAACGTACCTCTCAAGATAAAGAACCTCTTTCTCTATCAATTAACATAGACAACGGACAAAAGTTACAACTTTCCGATGGTTCTATCTGGGAAGTACACCCTCAGGATGTTGATATTTCTGCAGTTTGGATTACCCCCTTCCCTTTACAAATAGAGAAAAGCACTAATCCTGCCTATCCATTTTTATTGAAAAATACAAGAACTCAAATGAGCGTAAGAGCTAGAAAAAGCAGCTCTAACCCTATGCTAAAACCAAAGGAACCTGTAAGAAAGAATACTATGCCTTATCAGGGATAAGTTTAAAATAAGAGATTTTAATTAATAGACCTCTTGCTTAGTTAAATAAAAATTTCATAATTGTAGATTCCAGCAATAAGATTGAACCGTAAACCAAACCTTTTTCTTCTGTTCCTATATTTGCCACTGAAAATTTTACATCTTTTTAGACTGCCAATCACGTTTTCATTAACAACTCGCTCAGAGGAAATCTCTTGATTCTGCTTTTTATCTTTGTCTTTTTTTGGGGACGCTCTATAGGTGTTTCTGATGCATCTATAAGAATTACTTCGTATTCCATGTCTCTCTTAAGAAGAGCTTTTTTCCCAGGCTGTGAAAACTTCTTGCTTTTAATCCATGTGTCTTCTACCTATCTGCAGGCTCGATAACATGCGCTTTCTCTCAGACCGTAACTACAACCTGTGTGAAAATACGTTCGATATTCTCTCAAATATTCTAAAGTCTTTAAAAGCTTGTCTTCTAGGCTTAAGTAAGCCTTTTCTCCTAGCTTTTCTCTATCTTTTGTTTTGCTCTTCCCATAAAATTAAGACCTTTTCTTCAAAAGTTTTTCGTTTCACTCCTGTTAGTCTTCTAAATTGCTCGGGTGAGAGTGATTGAAGTTCTAAGTAATTTTTCCTTTCCCTCCATTTAGGAAAGAAGTATAGCAAAAATCTAATTACGCAAGAAGTCTAATCTCTAAGAGCTTAAGTCTTTGCCTTTATGCAAGGGATGCACAAGCTCGGCAATTTGCAAATCTCGTGGTTTTTTATCAATTTCCAATAATGGTTCCAAATCCACTTCTTCAGAGAGCAATTGTAAATCCTTAAACTTGCGCGCTGTTACTAAAACACGAGTCTCTAAAGACCCCACTGCTTTATTATAGGATTCAACCGCTTGAGCCAAACTTTTACCCATTTTACACCAATGCCCTGTCATATCAAACAATCTTTTATATAACTCTTGACCAAGTTCTCTTACCTTTTCTGATTGCTTGGATAAATTCTCCTGTCTCCAACCATAAAACACTGTACGCAAAAGTGCAATGAGGGTTGTTGGTGTTGCAATGATTACCCCTTGTTCTGCACCTACTTCAATTAAAGAAGGATCATTCTCAAGTGCTGCACTAAAAAAAGCTTCTGCTGGTAAAAACAAAATGACAAATTCAGGAGCGGGTTGAAAGTGCTCCCAATAACTCTTTTTACTCAATGCATTAACATGAGCTCTTATATGACGTGCATGATCGCGAAATTTAGCTTCCTTAATCTTTTCGTCAGGATTGTACATAGCCTCTAAGTACGCTTCTAAAGGAACTTTGGCATCAATGATAATTTGTTTACCGCCGGGCAAGCGAACAAGAAGATCGGGCCTGATGCTTGTCTCTTCTGTAAATTTATGTTTTTGCTCGTAGAAGTCACAGTAGTTAAGCATACCAGCTAATTCAACAATTCTCTTTAATTGCATCTCCCCCCATCTACCACGAGATTGCGGATTTTTCAACACTTGCACAAGATTAGCCGTTTCTGTTTTAAGTTGTTTTTCGCTATCGGTTAAGGCACGTACCTGTTCTTTAAAAACCTCTCGCTCAGATTTACGTTCATTTTCATATTTACGCATCTCTAGATCGAGCTTGACCAGGATTTCTTTAAAAGGCACAAGCATTTCTTCTACTGACTGTTTACGTTTATCTAAATCTGATTGGGCAGAGATACGCCATTTAGCAATTTCTGTTTCAGCAACAGATAGAAACTGTTTGTTATTGTGCTCTAGTGCTTGAGAAGATAGCGATTGAAATAAAAGCTTAAAATGTTGTTCTGCTAGCTCCATGGCTTGTTGTCTTTCCTCAGAACTTTTTTGCTGCAACAAAAGCGTAAAAATCTCTTTTTCTTTTTCTTTTAATTGCAAATCTAAATTAGATACTTCTTCTGCTTTCTGCTGGGCTAAAGCTAAGGAAATCTCTAGTTTTTTTCGACTCATAAGAGCAAATAGCCAAAGTCCCCACCCAATAACAGCTAATGAAACGATGACAAGGTCCTTCATTAGTCCTCATGCTCGGGCTCGAAATCCACTAAAGTTTTTGATTTCCTGCCTGCAATCAAGCGGATAATCGATAAAGTCCATCCCAAAAGAATATAGCTCCATGTCACAATGGTTAACATGATCGGAAAGAAGTACAGCGTTCCATAAAAAATAAAAATAGCTGAGATAACAGTCCCAAAAACCAATTGAAAAGAAGGAACTCGAAAATGTAGAGCTTTGGAACTGGGAAATTTCCAACGACTTACCATAAAATACCCTAAAATAATCATTACAATGCTTAAGGTGATAGCATGCGCTTCTTCAGATAGAGAAAAATAGTTATGGAAAAAATTAGATGCAAATAAAAAATTTAGAGAAACCGCGGCTAAAGCAGCAGCGGGAATGGGAAGGCCTGTAAAGTGTTTTTTTTCAGATAAAGCTTCTGCATTTGGTTCCGTTGTTTTTACATTAAAACGAACGAGTCGTAAAATACCGCAGATGGAATAGAGCATAGCACCTAAAACGGCTAAAAAAGACAATCCTGTTCCAGGCTCTAATGATAATGTTTTTAAAAGCAAAACAGAGGGGGCTACTCCAAAAGATATGGCGTCTGCTAATGAGTCAAAAATAAATCCAAATTCGCTCTCTGCTCGAAACGCGCGAGCAACAGCACCATCTAGCAAATCTGCAAAGGCCGCTACTAATAATAAAAGCACCGATATACGCAATACTTGAAATAATCCAGAACCGGGCTCTACCATGTTTACTTTAAAAATCACAAATAATCCACAAGCTAAACCAAAAGCTGTGATCATGTTGGGAATGAGATAAACCCTTCGCATAACCCTCCTTTTTTAATCGTAAAATTGTTTTTCCCTTACATATAGAATCGTATCAGTTTCTTAGAATTGTTGCACTCTAATCACTTAAGTTCTTTGTTTAGAAAAGCATAAAAATAACTTTTTAAAAAGTATATTTTTTACTAGACAAGTAGCTTTTAGCTACTATATATGGTGTGCATGACTCAAATAAACTACCATATGTAGTATAAAGATCTTTTATTTTTTAGACTTCGCTGTAATTGCTTAAAACGTTAATCTAGGAGCCATAATGAGAAAGACCCAAGATCCTAACATCTTTATAAAAAACTAAAACACTTGGAGCAAAAAAATATATGAAAGGTTCAATGACTCAAGAAGATCCTGTGAAACTAAAAGAGGGCAACTCTTCACCTAAGGCCTCCCTACAGCATTTCACTGTTGTCAAACGCAATGGTAGCATTGTTCCTTTTCGTCAAGAGAGAATTTTAAGAGCTATTGAATGTGCCTTTCGCGACACCAAGAAAGTCGATAAAGAAACCCCTCTTAGCAATTCTTTACACCAATCTATCGATCAAATCGTTAACCTAGTGATTGAAGATTTGTATAAATTAGCTGTCCAAGGAACATCTTTAACCGTTGAAGGAATTCAAGATCAGGTTGAAGTCTGCTTAATGAAAGCAGGTCATCATGATGTAGCGCGAGATTATATTATTTATCGCGATCAACACAAAGCCTTGCGCGATGACTCTGTTCAGAGCTTAAAAATGATTAGAGAAGATGGAGTAGAGGTACGCTTTAATCCTATGAAAATCGCCTCTTCTTTGGAAAAAGCCTTTCGCTCTTCTATGGAAATCACAGGGTTTTCTCCAAAGCAAGTGGTAGAAGCCATTAATTTGCTCACACAGAATGTAGTTGCAAGAGCGCTGAGTCTTTCTAAAACAGGCGTTGTCCTTAGCTCTATTTTGATCGAAGATGAAATCGAGCAACAATTGATGAAAGCCGATTTTTATAGCGTAGCAAAGCACTTTATCTTGCATAGAGCCTTACTTGGCAGACAAAATCAACTCAAGTTCTCTTATCCTATCCCAGAAGATAGAACAACGCGTGAATTTACCATTCTTGATCAAGAGCAAAACAAGCGCACTATTACGGAAAAACAATTATTTACCCGTATTAAAGTAGCTTGTCGCGGATTAGAAGAGTTGGTATCTGCCGATGAACTTCTAGAAAACACGGTTTCTAATTTTTACGAAGGAATTAAGGAAAAAGAGGTTGACCTAGCCCAAATTATGGCAGCCCGTACAAAAATTGAAATTGAGCCTGCTTATTCTAAAGTAGCTGCCCGCTTGTTATTAGATGTCCTCTACCGAGAAACCATGGAAATTAGCTCTTCAGATCCTGATTTAGAGTCATCTCATCGCAGCTACTTTAAAAAGTATATCAAAGAAGGAATCAAACTAAGCAGATTACACCCTGATTTATTAAAGTTTGACCTTGATCTACTCTGTCATGCTATGCAACTGCAAAGAGATGATCAATTTACCTACCTTGGACTACAAACCCTATACGATCGCTACTTTATCCATCATGAACAGCGTAGGCTAGAAACACCGCAAATTTTCTGGATGCGTATTGCCATGGGTCTTGCTATGCAAGAAGAGCAAAAAAATGAACGTGCCATTGAATTCTATAACGTCCTTTCTACTTTTCTCTTTATGTCCAGTACTCCTACGTTATTTAACTCTGGAACGCTTCACTCACAATTATCCTCTTGTTATCTGTTAACGGTACAAGACGATTTGGGTTGTATTTTTAAAATGATCGCCGATAATGCACAGTTATCCAAATGGGCTGGAGGAATTGGCAATGATTGGACAAATATTAGAGCAACAGGCTCTCTTATTAAAGGAACAAATGGGTGTAGTCAAGGGGTTATCCCGTTCTTAAAGGTAGCCAATGACACAGCGGTTGCTGTCAATCAAGGTGGCAAGCGCAAAGGTGCGATGTGCGCCTATTTAGAAACATGGCATCTAGATATCGAAGATTTTCTAGAACTGCGCAAAAATACAGGTGATGAAAGACGGCGTGCTCATGACATGAATACAGCTAACTGGATTCCTGATCTATTTATGAAACGAGTTAAAGAAAATGGATTGTGGACCTTGTTTAGCCCAAATGACGTTCCCGATCTACACGATCTTTACGGGATGGATTTTGAAGATCGGTATAAAGAGTATGAACAGATGGCAACATCTGGAAAAATCAAACTATTCAAACAAATGGAAGCAGTTCAACTTTGGCGCAAAATGCTCAGCATGCTATTTGAAACAGGACACCCTTGGATCACTTTTAAAGATCCGTCTAATATTCGCTCTGCACAAGATCACGTGGGCGTCGTGCATAGCTCCAATCTCTGTACAGAGATTTTGCTCAATACTTCCTCCGATGAAACCGCTGTATGTAACTTAGGCTCGGTTAACTTAATCCAGCATATGAATCCTCAAGGAATCAATGAAGAAAAACTAAGCGCTACCATTCGCACAGCTGTGCGCATGCTGGATAATGTAATCGATATCAATTTTTATCCTACATTAGAAGCGAGTCATGCAAACTTAAGACATCGCCCCATTGGCTTAGGAATGATGGGATTCCAGGATGCTCTCTATGCATTGAATATTAGCTATGCAAGTCATGAAGCTATTGCTTTTGCGGATAAAAGTATGGAAATGATTTCTTATTACGCTATTTTGGCCTCTAGTGAATTAGCACGTGAAAAAGGCACCTATTCCTCTTACAAAGGCTCAAAATGGGAAAAAGAATTATTACCTATAGATACGATCTCTCTGCTTGAAAACCAGCGCGGAACCAATCTTGATATGGATCACACCTCGACTATGAATTGGAACATTGTACGCGCATCGATCAAAAATCATGGTATGCGTAACTCTTACACCATGGCCATTGCTCCCACAGCAACCATTTCCAATATCACAGCAGTTACACAATCGATTGAACCCTCTTATAAAAATCTATTTGTTAAATCTAATTTATCCGGTGAATTCACAGTTCCTAATGTATACCTTGTAGATCGTCTTAAAGAACTTGGCATTTGGGATCAACAAATGCTCGATGACCTTAAATACTTTGATGGTTCTATTGCAGAAATCGATCGTATCCCTCAAGAAATTAAACAAGTCTACCTAACCGCCTTTGAAATTGACCCAGAATGGCTTATTGAATGCGCTAGTCGTCGGCAAAAATGGATTGACATGGGGCAATCTTTAAATCTGTATCTAGCCCAGCCAAGTGGTAAGAAGTTACATCAAATGTACTTCTTTGCTTGGCAAAAAGGGTTAAAAACCACCTATTATCTGCGCTCTTTGGGAGCTACTCAGATTGAAAAATCGACAACAGATATCAACAAACGAGGGCTGCAGCCTAGATGGATGAAACACAAATCTGCCTCGAGTAATATTGCATTGCAGCGCAAGAGTTGTAACCTAGATGAAGGATGTGAAAGTTGCCAATAAGGAGATCATAACTATGAGCAAAACTACAGACACAAGAAAACGGGTTAATGTAGCACAAAAAAAACTGATTAACTGCAATCAAGTAGATGTAAACCAACTCATGCCTCTTAAATACCATTGGGCATGGGAGCATTATATGAATGGTTGCGCCAATCATTGGATGCCTACAGAAGTTCCTATGACCAAAGATATTGAACTTTGGAAAGCTAAAACTTTAAGCGAAGATGAACGTAGAGTGATTATGCGTAACTTAGGATTTTTCAGCACTGCTGAGAGTTTAGTTGGCAATAATATTGTACTTGCTATCTTTAAGCATGTGACAAACCCTGAAGTGCGTCAATACCTGCTACGTCAGGCATTTGAAGAAGCCATTCATACCCATTCCTTTGTCTATATCTGTGAATCTTTAAACCTTGATCAAGGTTTAGTGTTCAATATGTATAATGAAATCTCTAGCATTAAAGCTAAAGATGAATTTCAAATGCAGCTAACAGCTGAAGTTTTGAATCCTAATTTCTCAACCGATACAACACAAGGAGCGCAAAAGTTCCTCGAAAATCTAATTGGTTATTACCTCATTATGGAAGGGATTTTCTTCTATAGTGGCTTTGTCATGATTCTCTCTTTCCATCGCCAAAATAAAATGACAGGAATTGGTGAACAATTTCAATACATCTTACGCGATGAGACCATCCATTTAAATTTTGGTATCGATCTCATTAATGGAATTAAAGAAGAAAATCCAAATCTTTGGACTTTCGAGTTTCAAAATCAGATTATTCGAAAAATTAAGCACGCTGTTGAATTAGAGATTGCTTACGCTCAAGATTGCCTTCTTAGAGGAATTCTTGGTCTTACCTCTTCTATGTTCCGCGAGTATGTGCAATATATTGCAGATCGTAGATTAGAGAGAATTGGTCTTAAAGCGGTCTATCACTCAAAAAATTCATTCCCTTGGATGAGTGAAACAATGGATCTCGGTAAAGAGAAAAACTTCTTTGAAACCCGTGTGACAGAATACCAGTCAGCTTCGTCCCTTACCTGGTAATCAAGAGCAGGGAGAAATTCCTGCCTTGCTTAAAACATCTTTTTGTGTTACTTGTTCTAATTGTTTTTCTAGATAAACGAGGGATTAGCACTTCGATCAGATCTATATACAAGAGTATATAGTGGTTCCGATTCAATCGTATAGAAAAATATAGGATAAACGACAAGTTTTAAGTCAACGACTTGAAACTTGTCGTTTATCCTACATTTCAAAATATCTGTTATTTTCGGTATCTCTTCTAAGAGCCTGTTTAAAATCTTTTCAGTAAGGCATTAATGATAGTTTTCATAAAACCTTTGGAGGTAATTATGACCCGCTCTTATCCAAGCGATATCTCTCGTAACCAATTTAGCAAAATCCATCTAATACTTGAGTCTACTGGTGTATGTTACCCATAGATTATCCTAAATGGGAATTATGTGATTATTATTTCCCTCTTTGAAATAAAAAAGATGATAAAAATTCTAAGAGTACTCTTGAAATAGTTTTAAAAAAAATGGGTGTATAGAAGCATTTTCACTACATAAAACCATTTGTTCGGTGTAAAAAATGTTTTAGCAGAGGGAGGATCTTCTGGAGAAAGATTTGCAAAAAGTGTCCAGGAAATATTAGGATGTATGGTAGAAATAGCCAAAAGAAATACACTTCATACTTTTACAGTTATTCCCAAAAGATGGGTTGTAGAGCGTTCTTTTGCATGGATAGAAAAATGTCGCAGGCTATGGAAAAATTGCGAAAGAAAACTACATACAAGCCTGAATATGGTGGTTCTCGCTTTTATTGTTCTACTTTTGAAAAGATTTTAAACAGGCTCTAAGAAGAATCCTCTAATTGCCTGAAAAAAAGTCACCGACGTTTCGTAATATCGATTGTATACCGTCTTTTCCTTTAAGATCTTCCACAAGCGTTCAATAGGATTCAAATTCGGCGAATAAGGAGGGAGATAGTGCACTTTAATCCTAGAAGACATCAGAAACTCTTCTAGTTTCTTATTTTTGTTTGATTAGGTCTTTTCCTGTAGGTGTTTTAGTAGAGACTCTGTTTGGTCTTGTGAAAGTTTTGATTTGCTACCGCCTCGAGGGCTACTTCCAGTTTTATTTTCGGAATCATATTCTCTGAGGTATTCCTGAACAGTGATAGGGCTTATCCGAAGTGCTTTAGCAAGATTTTTTGTTGAGATACCCTCATCATAGCCCAAAATTACACAAAGCCTATTCCGTTCAGAATAGTCTTTTGGATGCTTTAACTTGTGTTCTAAGTCAGCTCTCTGGCTAGGGGTCAGTTTTTTCATACTCAATAGCTTAACACAAAACAAATATTTTTCTATACGATTGAATCGGAACCACTATATATGCCTTAGCAAAGTTATAAGAACAATTGCCTGTCTCATTTCACAGCAACAGCTTTTGCTTCAAGAATTATAAATTCACCGTCTTTCATAACGCCCGATGAAGCATCTGCGTATTCATAAGGAGAGCAACTGCCTAATGATTTAAGAGAGCTTTTTTTATCGCTTAAGTCATCTCGTTGATTAAGCGTATATAGCTCAAGACCTAAGGCTTTTGCACGGGTGTTTGCTAAGCTATTTAAAAGCTTTTCATATTCTGGAGCGGAGAAAGGATAGATCCTCTCTTGAAAAAGAACTGGTGTGTTTTCTTTTGGATCCCATAAAAGACGGAGAATACAGCGAGCTAAAATTCTTCCATTGGTATGATCTTTAATGGCAAGAAGTCGATTTTTACCATCTAAAACATATGCCATAAGACATACGTTGAGAGAAGGAATCCCATCAATTCTTTGACAGCTCCCTAATACTTCTATTCCAGAAAGAAAAAGATCTTGCCAATCATCCGTATCAACAATAAGGACATTTTTTTGACTAGTTGTTGTTAAACCTACAATCAAAGCTTTAATATCATTTTTGAATTCACACTCATATAATACATTTAATAGCTTCTTAAGAAGCTCGAGTTTCTTTTGAAAGACTATGGAAGAATTACACAGATCCTTGCATAAAAGAAAAATTTCTTGGTCTGTCTTACTCAAATTATCAATAGGAAGCGACTTTTCAGCATCCTGGAGATATTGTATTAACTGTTGAGGAGCAACAGTAAAATGCTTGTCTGTAAGAATCTTTTCTTGTAAAAAAGCATAGAAATTAATAGATCTCTTTTTGCTATTACTTACAACTTTCTCCTCTGGAATCTGTGTCTTTTGCCAATCGTTAAATAGTTTAGGGTTTTCCTTTTCAATACGTTGTAGATGAGGATTGTTTTTTGTTTGGTAACGCTCTTTTTGGATAGTACCTTCAAAAATGTTTATTACTAACCTTTGAAGTTCCTCAGAAACTCTGGGCTCTTGATGAGACTTTACATTGCTCGCATATTTGACTAGTCCTAAGGGGACACGCAGGCTATTTTCAACTTGTAAGTATTTTTCATGAAAATCGCTAATTTGTGTATTAAAAGCAAAAATCTCTGTTTGTAACTTTTCATTGAATTGCTCTGTAATATCTTTAAACTCGTAATTTTCGTCTAGTTTTTCAAGAATATTTGGCAACAAATTTGTATCTCCAAGAACACGCACAATATCTAAAGATTGCTTACAAGATTTTTCCCAATGGGGTTTTTCTAAAGAGGAAGAGAAACACTGTTTAAGGAGATAGAGTTTTTTTTCTGAGGAAACGCTAGAATAAGAAGATAGAGCTATTAATGCTTGGAGCAGATTAGGTAGGAACCCTTTAGCATCTCTAAGACTAGCTCTTTGAGCGCTTCCTGCAAGAAATTCACGAATTTTCTGAGCATTTTGTAAAGAATCTTCTTTTTGATCAGACTCGGTAACTATCTGATTAATAATAATCATGGGAAGAATCAAATGTTCTATTTTTTTGTTCTCCTTAGAAATGAGTAATTGATAGTTAGAAAAATACGAGGGTTTGTTAAGGTTTTCCATAAGAACTTGGATTAAAAAACAAGCTTCTTTTGGGTTGCGATGTTTCAAAATTTTAATAAAAAAATCTTGTATATCTGACTCTAGAACAATGCTTTTCTCTTTACAAAACCTTGCTATTAAGGAAAACCTTTCTTGCGTTCTTTGTTTTTCCTTTTTTAATTTTTCTTGTTTGAGCTCTTCTGTAGCTTTAAGAATTTCCCCGCCCAGCTCCTCTAATTTTTTTTGGAAATTAGGAAATAAATCAAGCTCTTCAATCTCTGCATAATGCTGTTTTATAAAGCCTTCGATTGTAGCATTAGTCTTATTGCCTAACAAGCTATAGTAACAAGCGCACAGTAGTTGAAGACTATTCAGATGTATATTTGTATCTGAAATATCATACTTAGGTAAATATTCCCAAATCTCAGATATTGTATTGCTCGCAATAGACTTTCTAATGCTTAATTGAGCAATTTCAACTAGAGAGTCCTTGTCTATAATATCATAGCTATTAATGAATAGAGAATTTGCAACTCCATTATTCTGAGCAGCAAATTTAGCAATGTCTACTCGCGCTTCCTCTCTTTTAATCTTATAGCTCTTAATGAACATAGAAGCTCTAGCATCCTTCTGAACCGCGTCTTTAGCAATTGCTATTAAGGCGTCTTGGTCTGTAATCTTATAGTTCCCAATAAATTCAGAAGTTGTACCTGCATCTTTCTGAACAGCAAGCTTGGCAAGATCTATTCGATCTTCCTCTCTTTTAATCTTATAGCTCTTAATGAACATAGAAGCTCTAGCATCCTTCTGAACCGCGTTTTTAGCAATTTCTGTTAAGGCGTCTTGGTCTGTAATCTTATAGTTCCTAATAAATTCCGAAGTTATACCTGCATCTTTCTGAACAGCAAGCTTGGCAAGATCTATTCGATCTTTTTCGCTTACAATTTTATAATTTTGAATAAATTTAGAAAATTCCCTATCTTTCTTAACACAAGGTTCAGCAACTGTCATTAAAAATTTTTGATCTTTAATTCCGTAATTCTGAATAAATTCAGAAATTTCCCTTATATTATTCTGAGCAGCAAGCTTTGCAATCTCTATTAGAGCTTCCTGATCTGTAATCTCATATTCCTTAATGTATTGCGATGTTCCTCCTCCATCACTCTGAGCAGCAAGCTTTGCAATCTCTATTAGAGTTTCCGGATCTGTAATCCCATATTCCTTAATGTATTGCGATGTTCCTCCTCGATAACTCTGAGCAGCAAGCTTTGCAATCTCTATTAGAGTTTCCGGATCTGTAATCCCATATTCCTTAATGTATTGCGATGTTCCTCCTCCATCACTCTGAGCAGCAAGCTTTGCAATCTCTACCAAGTCCTCTGGCTCGGTAATGCGGTATTCCTTAATGTATTGCGATGTTCCTCCTCGATAACTCTGAGCAGCAAGCTTTGCAATCTCTATTAGAGTTTCCGGATCTGTAATCCCATATTCCTTAATGTATTGCGATGTTCCTCCTCCATCACTCCGAGCAGCAAGCTTTGCAATCTCTATTAGAGTTTCCGGATCTGTAATCCCATATTCCTTAATGTATTGCGATGTTCCTCCTCGATAACTCTGAGCAGCAAGCTTTGCAATCTCTATTAGAGTTTCCTGACCTGTAATCCCATATTCCTTAATGTATTGCGATGTTCCTCCTCCATCACTCTGAGCAGCAAGCTTTGCAATCTCTACCAAGTCCTCTGGCGCGGTAATGCGGTATTCCTTAATGTATTGCGATGTTCCTCCTCCATCACTCTGAGCAGCAAGCTTTGCAATCTCTACCAAGTCCTCTGGCTCGGTAATGCGGTATTCCTTAATGTATTGCGATGTTCCTCCTCGATAACTCTGAGCAGCAAGCTTTGCAATCTCTATTAGAGTTTCCTGACCTGTAATCCCATATTCCTTAATGTATTGCGATGTTCCTTCTCCATCACTCCGAGCAGCAAGCTTAGCTATCTCTATTAGAGTTTCCTGACCTGTAATCCCATATTCCTTAATGTATTGTGATGTTCCTCCTCCATCACACTGAGCAGCAAGCTTTGCAATCTCTATTAGAGTTTCCTGATCTGTAATCCCATATTCCTTAATGTGTTGCGATGTTCCTCCTCCATCACTCCGAGCAGCAAGCGCTGCAATCTGTACTAGGGAGTTCTGGTCTTTAATTCTATAGTTCTTGATGTACTGAGAAATTTTCCCTCTAAAATTGCGAGCAGCATATAGAGCAATATGTATTCGGATGTTTTCGTCTGCAATCCCATATTCCTTAATGTATTGCGATGTTCCTTCTCCATTATTCTGAGCAGCAAGCTTTGCAAGCTCTGTTAGAGCCTCCTGATCTGTAATCTTATATCTGTTAATGTATTGAGAAACTCCTTTTCCATCCCTCTTAGCGGCAAGCTTTGCAAGTTTTACTCGTGTTTTCTCATCTTTGATCTTATAGTTCTGAATAAATTCAGAAGCTTTATATGGATTATTTTGTATAGCAAGCTTAGCAAGCTCTATTCGGATGTCCTCATTTTCAATCGCATAATTTTGAATATATTGAGAAATTTTACCTTCGTCATCCTGAATGGAAAAGGCACCGCGATTCTGAATAAGCCTATTAGCAAGATTTATTAGGGATTCTGAGTCTTTAATCTCATATTTACGAGTATTTTGAGAGGTTGTAGATTGTTGAGTGGAAATTGTAACAAAAAAAGATTGAATACTATTCGCTACTTTATCCTTGTTATGTAAAAAATTATTACAAGATTCAATATGAAAATTGTCACCTATCGGAGAAGTCATTTAAACACCCAAGTTAAAGATTTATAAATGTTAATAAATATGATTACTATTAGAACATCAGGGCTTAAGCATGAAGAATTTCCTTTGCATTTACCAGATCTAATAAATAATCTTTACGACATGATGCAATGAAGCGCCGTTTACGTAAACTGACCTTGCTTGTCTTATCTTTTTGTAAAAGATTCAAAGTAGCCCGTCGGGCTATAGATAGATTTTCAGCTCCATTTCCTTTTCTAACACGACTTAAATCCTCTCGGAAATTAACATCAAGTTGCCAATGCAATTTGTTTTCGATGCTCCAGTGATTACGCACTTCCTTTGCAAGACGTTCTGTATTAGCAGGTAGACTTGAAATAAAATACCGAATTTCACAGCTATTCCTCTCTTGCGATTTCTTCTGTACTTTTACGCATATCAAGCTATGTAGCTTCTTCCAAATCTGACGCTGAGGTAACCAATCTAATTTTTCAGTCGCCCATACTTCTCTTATCTCACTACGTCCTCGAGTACATTTTTCAGACCGCCAATAATCACAGCTAGCTTCTTCAGGTATAACGTTCTGTGCTTGTTCAAAAAAGTTATGAGCTTCTGCATGTAAGTGGCCTTGATTGCCTTTAAGGGCAATAACATAATCTCCTCCCTGGGAACAAATCTGTTCTACTACTATTTTGTGACAACCGGCTGCATCGATTGTTACAAAAACTCCTTTAATATTTAATATGGTAAGCAGGCTTTGAATGGTCTCTAGTTCCTTTCCTTTTCCAGAACATTTAAGATGTCCTAACACAAGACTTTGCTCAGAAGCAAAAGCGCTTACCATATGGATAGGATCTATTGTCTTATTACCAGAACCGCATAATGTCTTGCCGTCAATGGCAATACTGTCTCCTCCAAATGCCTGAGCTATGGACTGAGTCCACTGCATAAAACATGTACGGAACGAATGAGGATTTAAAAAGGCAAAAAACCTCTCATAGGTATCATGAGAAGGAGCTCCATATTTGCAGATATTAACAGATTGTAACCAATCGAGGTTCATCTGTGTCCACAAGCTAAAGCCCATGTAATCATCTTGTCCACATAGCATGGCTAGGATAGATGTGCTGATAATATCATGAAGGCTATCTAGTTGATTGCGCGCCTTTCTTGGGTCTGGTAATTTCGAAAAATGCATCATAATAGATGAAGAATGAATGAATCCTTCCATTTTATACTCCTTATGAAAAAGGAGCCAGAATCATTTTTTATCTCTCAATTATCAAGCAAAATCTTCATGCGTTGGCCCTGTAAGCTCGCCAAAGTTTCTCATAAAAAAGCTTTTTAGATACGACTTCCAAGGATATGGAAAGGGTGGAAACTTATACTAAATAACAGACCTAGAAAGGCTCTCAACTTCGAAACTCCACTAGAAGTGTTTAGGAGATTATCTACAAACATGCTATGCTCGGGTGCACAATATAACATGCCATAATTGCACATAAAGAAGGGGTTGCTCCTTAAACGGAGTAGGTTAAACTCTCCAATATAAACGAGATTTTTTCAAATCTCAAAACCGCTCATTAAAGAGCAAAAAAATGAGGAGCAACCCATGAAGCATTATATTGGATTAGATGTATCAATGAAAAGAACTTTTATCTGTGTATTAAATGAACAAGGTAAGATTGTCCATGAAGGTTCAGAAAAAACAGATCCTGATTTACTAGCAGATGATTTTTCCAAAAGAGATTTTCAAGAAATCGTTGTTGGCTTTGAAAGTGGATGTTTATCTCATTACCTAGTCACAGGATTTAGAAAAAGAGCTATAGATCCCCTATGTATGGATGCAAGGAAGCTGAGTACGATTCTTGCTTTGAAAATAAATAAGACAGACAAAAATGATGCACGAGGAATCGCAGAAGCCCTTCGATCAGGTATGTATACTAGTTTGATTTCAAATTAAGAATTGCATATAGTTATTTAAAATATTATTGATAAAGTTGTATATTTTTCTCCAACAAAATATATGGAGGTAGAGAAATGCCTAAACCTTATTCAATGGATCTAAGAAAACGAGTGCTTCAATACCTAGAAGAAAATAACGACAAAATGAAGGCCAGCCAGCTATTTCAAGTTGGGATTGCAACTGTCTACCGATGGGTAAAGCGTAAGAAACAAAGAGGAAACGTAGAACCTCTAAAAAAGAAAAGCACTTATAAGAAAATTGATGATCAGAGATTAATCGCTTATGTAGAAAAAAACCCCGATCATTTTTTATCAGAGATTGCAAAGCATTTTGGTTTGACTTTGCAAGCAATCTTTTACGCTTTGAAAAGACTCAAGATCACAAGAAAAAAAAGATTGCGTTTTATAAGGAAAGGAATGCGGAAGCAAGAGCGGAATATCTAAAAAAGATAGAAGCAATTTCTCCTGAAAAAAGGGTCTATTTGGATCAGAGCGGAATCAGTCAATATGTGCATAGGCAATATGCGAGGAGCGCGAGGGGAAAACAAATATTTGGAGGAATTTCAGGAAAACGATTTGGTAGACAGAGTGTAATTTCGGCACTACAAGGGAAGAAATTGCTGGCACCGATGTGTTTTGAAGGAACTTGCAATACGGATCTATTTAATGTATGGCTAAAACAGGAATTGATTCCAAATTTGACTCATGGCCAAGTTTTGATTCTCGATAACGCGAGCTTTCATAAATCAAAGACAACTAGAACATTGATAGAGGAAAGTGGATACGAAATGCTCTTTCTCCCGCCTTATTCACCGGACTTAAATCCTATCGAAAAATATTGGGCCAATATGAAAACGAAAATCCGAGAACTTTTACCTACTGTAGCTAATTTATCCGAAGCCTTAGATCAAGCTGTTTTATCAATGTCGATTTAAATAACTATAACTAGGTTTTTTTGAAAAAACTGCTCTATCTTGCAAGAAGGTATTATCTTTTTGTATAAAAATATTTATATATTCAAACTCTTAATTTGAATGCAAACGAGTATAGACATCTCAAGATTTTTTGAGATAAATGGATATATTTTTAATAAAAATTACAAATCAAGAATTAACTTCAATTTTAATGCAATTAATTTATCTTTAATTTATTAAAAAAAATAATTACTTTTATTTAATTTAAGTTTCGGATTCAAGATATGTTCATCTAGATGCAAAAAATGGGATCATCTTTACTAAAATCTTGAGCTAATCTATTGTTAAGCGCTTAAATTAGCTGGATTCATGTATACATTTTGTAAATCTTTGACACAACCTGGAGAAAAACACGGCGATTTTATCGTTACAAAATATTTAGTTATCGATGAACTACACTGTGTCTTACGAGAACTTACGCACGTGCCTACAGGCGCTATTGTTATGCATATTGAGAACGATGATCCAGAGAATCTATTTTGTCTTTCTTTTAAGACCTTGCCGTATAATTCAAATGGTGTAGCACATATCTTAGAACACACCGTCTTATGCGGCTCTTCGAAATACCCGGTAAAAGATCCTTTTTTTTCTATGCGACGAAGGAGCCTAAACACTTTTATGAATGCTTTAACAGGAGCTGACTTTACCTGTTATCCAGCAGCATCACAAGTGGAAAAAGATTTTTATAACTTATTGGATGTTTATTTGGATGCGGTATTCCATCCAGAATTAAAGCGAATGAGCTTTCTGCAAGAAGGGCATCGTCTAGAGTTTATCAATCTTAAAAAACCAGAAGAAGGGTTGCATATCAAAGGGATTGTATACAACGAGATGAAAGGAAGCCTCTCTTCTGTCGACACGCGTATGTGGCATGCTATGATGGCTCAACTTCTGCCAGATCTTCCTTATGCGTTTAATTCAGGAGGAGATCCAAAAGAGATCCCTAGTTTAACCTATGAGCAGCTTATTGCTTTCCACTCTTTGTATTATCAGCCGGCGCGTTGCTTATTTTTCTTTTATGGTAATCTCCCTTTGCAAAAACACCTGGATTTTATCGCAGAAAAAACGCTAGACCAAGCAAGTAGCTCACCTCCTACAGGCTTAGGTAAACAAAAGCGTTTTGATACACCGAAGTTCTCTACTATGCGCTATCCCATCGAAGCTTCTGAAACTTTTTCTCGTCGAACAGTGATCGCTTTTGGATTTTTAACAGCTCCTATTACAGAACAAGAAGATGTGTTAGCATTAAGCATTTTAGATGTAATCCTAATGGAAACTGATGCTTCTCTTTTAAAAAGAGCTTTGCTTGAATCACAGCTCTGTATTTCCGCAAATGGTTTCATAAGCCTGGAGATGAGCGAAGTACCGTATCTAATTGTCTGCAAAGGTACTGAAGAAAAAGATGCCGATGCACTAGAGCAAGTTTTAGTAAGCAATTTAAAGAAGATCGTTGTAGAAGGCATCCCGAAACATCTCATCGATGCAGCCATTCATCAGTTAGAGCTCTCTCGTTTAGAGATAGGAGGAGATCAATCCCCTTTTGGCCTTTCTTTATTTATGCGCTCTGCTTTAGCTAAACAAAATGGATGTGCTGCTGAATCAGGGCTGATGGTGCACTCTTTATTTGAGGAGCTATTAGAAAAAACAAAACAACCCACTTATTTAACAGGATTAATCGACAAGTATTTTCTAAGCAATCCTCATAGGGTTCGACTGATTATGATAGCAGACCCTCATCTAGCAGAAGAAGAGAGAAATCAAGAGTTAAAACAACTTAAAAAAAATCAGCAAGAGCTATCTAAGGAACAAATTAAAGAGATTCAAAAACAAACAAGAGATCTAGCCCTGTATCAAAAGCAAACAGAAGCTCAAGCTTTAGATTGCTTGCCGAAAATATCTTTAAATGATGTTCCTACTGCTATTCGTGATTTTCCCCTGCAAGTCATTTGCTCAAAAAACTTAACCGTCTATCATCACGATTGCTTTACTAACCATATTTTGTACGTGGATCTACTTTTTGATCTACCTACAATTGAAGAAGAAGATTTGCCCTATGTGCATTTATTAACCTCCATTTTATCTGAATTAGGAAGTGGAAACAGAGATTATAGAGAGAATCTGGAATATATGCAGGCCCATACAGGAGGACTGACCACTTCTTGTTCCTTATATCCTCAAACTTTAGATCCAAAAGCGCTGCGCCCTTCTTTTAATCTACGAGCAAAGTGCTTATATCGCAAAGCAGAGCAACTATTTGCATTGATGCAGGATTTATTGTTATATCCTCGACTTGATGAGATTAAGCGAATTGAAGAGCTCATTTTACAAATTTACACATCCTTGCTTAATCGATTAAATCGACAAGCCATGCGCTATGCTACTCATTTAGCCATTAGTGGTTTTTTAACAGCTACACATATCAGCGAAGCCTGGTATGGGCTGCGTTACTTCAAGACTCTTCAAGCTATTTGTCAAGATCTACCAACCAATCTTCCTAAGGTAATCGACCGCTTAAAAGCTTTAAAAGAAAAAATTTTCACTTTTAATAACCCTCATTTGATATTGAGTTGTTCTTATGAGATGTTAAAAGAATTAGAGAGTAAAAATTATTTTAACCTCAATCAATTACCTACTCTTAAAACAAGCCCTTGGCGGTTTGAAACACCTTTAATTTTACCTTCTTCTCAGATTCGCTTGATCTCTTCGCAGGTTGCATTCAATGTAGAAGCATTTCCTACCATTTCCTACATCCACCCTTATGCAGCTGCTTTGACAATTGCTTCGGTTTTGTTTGAACATAAGACTCTACATCCAAAGATTCGGGAACAGGGTGGAGCATATGGTGCTAGTGCAACATTTAGCGCTAAAATGGGACATTTTTATTTTCTCTCCTATCGAGATCCTCATATCTATGGTACTAGAGGGCATTTCCACGAAGCAGTTGATCAACTCTGCAAGGGAAAAATCTCTGTACAAGAATTAGAAGAGGCAAAGCTTATTATTATCCAAGATTTAGATTCCCCTGTTTCAACAGAAAACAGAGCTCTTATAGCTTATGGATGTCTTCGCAGTCAAAAAACAAAAGAAATGCGCCAAGAATTCCGCAACTCTCTTCTCAATACCACAATCAAAGATGTAAAATACATCGTCGAAAAAGAGTTAAAGCCCAAACTCACCCAAGGAATATTTATTTCCTTTGCCAATCAAGAATTAATCAACAATGAAAATGCTGGTTTGCAAAATCCTCTGTCTATTTTTCCTATTTAAAATATCTCATCTATAAAAAATCAGTTGTAAAATAAAAAACACAACTGATATGTTCAGCTGTTTCTTATCGAGAAAAACAAAAAACACTGATTAAATAAATCAAAAAAGATAAGCAAAACTGTGTTAGTTGATTTTACTATTTAGGCTCTTTATGCAAGCATTTTTTTTCCTTATTTTAAGCATTTTCTGCTTAAATAACTGCTATGCTGCTTATCCTTTTCCTTCTAGATATCCTAAAGTCTCAGATGCCAAAAAAGCAGCCAATTTTTTTACTGAGATTCTAAACGCATCTGTTCCTGCTGTTGTATTCATTCAAGTAAATTGGATTAGTTCTTTGTGGGGAAATAACGAAAAAAGAGCCTGCATCGGTTCAGGATTTTTAATTACAGCAGATGGTTATATTATAACCAATGAGCATGTAATTAAAGATGCAGATGTAATTACTATTACGTTAAGCAACCAATTACAATTCGATGGTATCGTAGTAGGAGCAGACCCTATTTCTGATATTGCCTTAATTAAAATCGAAGCAGAAGGTCTTCCTTTCTTGGCTTTAGCTGATTCTGATTCCATTGAATTAGGAGAATGGGTTATAGCAATTGGTAACCCTTTTGGTCTGCAATCCACCGTAACATTTGGAATTGTAAGCAGATTAAAAAAAGATAAGTTCCAAGAACCAGATACCCTACAAGTCAATCTCGGTCTTAACCCAGGCAATTCCGGAGGGCCTCTTCTCAATTTAGATGGAGAAGTAATCGGAGTGAATAGAAGCACACGGTACTATAAAGAAGGTTTCTATACAGGCTTATCTTTTGCTATTCCAAGTAATGTAGCTAAAGAAGCTATAGAGAAACTAATTGACCAAGAACTACCTTAAAGTTTTTACTTATGTTTACAAAAATTTAGAGAAGTGTATATTTTATATGCTCAATTTGTAGTTTATTTAAAGGGATTATATTATGAAAAAATCATCTATCCAATCTCCTATTTTTCTTGTTTTAAGCATTATTCTTCTTAGTGCAAATTCTATTCATATTCCAGCTCTAAAAGAAACTCAGGTTTTAGATCGGATATCACAAGCATTTACTCTAATCTATGAGAGCGCTAATCCTGCTGTTATCTCTATAAAAGCTCAAAGTAATGTAAATGAAACTTACGGCGCACACAATCCTTTTGAATTTCACAGTGAAATATTTAATCGTTTTTTTGGGCAAATGCCCCAACCATCTCCTCAAAAAAATGCAGGATCTGGCTTTTTTTGTAGTGTTGATGGTCACATTATGACAAATGCGCATGTGGTGAATAATTGTGATAAAATCACGATTGTTCTGCACGATGGACAAGAAGTAGATGCTGTATTAGTGGGATCTGATCCACATACAGACATTGCTCTTCTGAAGATTGAATCAAAAGAAATAGCTGCATTGCCTTATCTGCCCTTAGGAGATTCAGAATCTGTTAAAATAGGAGAGCTAGCTTTTGCAATTGGCAGCCCCCTTCTTCTAAAATCCACCTTTACCCAAGGAATCATTAGTGCCAAAGGAAGACAGAACCTACATATTAATGATCTAGAGGACTTCATTCAAAGCACAGTACAAATTAATCGTGGCAATTCAGGTGGTCCGCTTTTAAACTCAAAAGGGGAAGTGATTGGAATCAATACAGCCATTGCTTCTAATAGCGGCGGCTATATGGGAATTAGTTTTTCTATTCCGATCAATATGGCTAAAAACATTATGAATCAGCTTTTAGAAAAGGGAAGTGTCACACGTGGATTTTTAGGGGTTACTCTACAACCAATGGATGCAGACATCGCTAAAGCCTTTGGTTTATCAAAACCAGAAGGAGCTCTTATTGCTGAAGTTGTTCCTGGGTCTGCTGCTGATAAAGCAGGTCTTAAACAGGGCGATATTATTTTAGAGTATGACAATAAACCTGTTAAGAGCTCTGAAGGATTAAAAACAGAGATTTCTCTAAAATTCCCCGGCTCTACTATTCAGCTAAAAGTAAAACGCAATCAGGAGACCAAAAAAATCTCTGTAAAATTGGGCTCTAATTCCGATAATGTAATGGCTGAAAATGGAATTGTGCAAAAATTGGGACTACAGGTCGAAACGTTAACAGAAGATTACGCTAAGCAGCTTGGTTATAAGCCTACAGAAGAGGGTGTTGTGATTACAAAAGTAAAACCCAATTCCCCAGCAGCGCTTGCAGGTTTGCGTCCAGGATGCTTAATTCAAACGATCAATCATAAAAAAGTGACAAATCTTTTAGAGTTTAATCAAGCAATTAATCAAAATACCACTAAAGCTATTCTGCTTCTAGTTCGTGATCGTAATAGAGGGGCTTATTTCTGTTCTATTCAACTGAAGTAACCTTAAGAACACATACCCGTGCTCTTGCTGCTCTAAAAAAAGTGAGTAAATCATAGACTGTAAATGAGTTTTGAGAAAGTCCTATTTCACAATTAAACTTTTATCAACATCCGTTGGTTTTTGATAAAAGGGACGTTCTTCTTGATTTTCTGTCTTTTTTGCAATCTTTTTTTGTTTGCGTTTTTTTAGAGGGGTTTTACTTAAAAAGTATTTATCGGTAGGAGATTGTTTTTTCTTGGTCATTTGATTCTTAGGCCGACCCACTCCTACAAAATGAGGCTGAGCTTGTCTAGGTCTTGGTTTTTTTTTATCTTCTGCACAAACCGTTAATGAGATGCATAGAAAACAAATAAGCCAAAGCAACATTTAATCCTCCTTTGATAAAACGTCAAGTAATTCTTGAAATAGTGGATCTTGTCGGATCGGATCAAATATAGATTTAGCTAACATAGATTCTACATTAACAACTCCTTCGTCCACTGCGGTTTTTAGCCAGCCAACTGCGGCTGTAGGCTCCTTAAGAGCAGCACTTGCACAAGCATTGCGAATCGCAATATCTGGATGAGGTTTGGATTGAAAGCATTGCGCTCCAATCTGCGTTACTAAAGAAAACTCTTTCTGATCAAAGGCTGCTTTATGTAGAAGGCAAAGAGCTTCAATGTTAATCTCTTTTTGAATAGGTAATAACAAATCGTAGGCTTGTTTATATAAATCTTGCTCAAGACATAAGAAAGCAAGGTACTCCGTTGCTTGATTAAAAATCATTCCCTTTTTGGCTTGAATACGAACTTTTTCACAAAGGTCCATAGCAACTTTTTTATCGGTTGTTGCCTCTATTTTTTCCATGAGCCCGTGTAGCTTTTGATTGCGATCTGAGCTGCTCATTGCTCGTGATTTACGATAGGTATCGTAGCTTTGAAAGGCTAAAAGAAACAGTAAAGATCCAATAAAAAACCCCTGCATTAAAAAAAATAACAAACTGCATACTAGTGCTATCACAATACTTGTAATCAGAGAATACTTAATCCCCTTTACTCCCCAAATAGCTTCTAAAATGATGCGCAAAAGCTGCCCTCCATCTAAGGGGAAAACAGGCAGCAAATTACAAATGGTCCAAAATAGATTTATCCCTTGTAAAAGCCGTAGTATTAATCCTAGATTCCCTTGACCTAAAGCTGGGTATTGCAGAAGAAAAGTAGCTATTCCAAATAAAATAAATCCAAAAAAAGGTCCGTTGAAAACAATCAGAAATTGTTTGCCAAATTTTAATCTCTTCCCTTCATGATAAGTAAGTCCTCCTAAAGCAACTAACTCTATACGAGGCTTTTGTTTGAAACAAAACGCTGTTAATGCATGACCGAATTCATGAAAAAGAACAGAGATAAAAATCACTGCAATCCAAACCAGAGTCCCTAGTAAACTTAAACTATTTACATAACCAATAAGCGCGGAAAATACCCAAAATGCAGGATGAATGATAATGGGAATACGACCTGGAATGTACAACATATTTTAAAACCTATCTAATGCTTCCGCCATAGCTTGTCCCATTTCTGCAGGAGATTTTGCTATAAACGCCCCAGCGTTTTTTAATGCGTTTATCTTATCGCGAGCGCCTCCTTTTCCTCCAGAAATAATCGCACCTGCATGACCCATGCGTTTATCTTTTGGTGCGGTGGTTCCTGCAATGAAAGCTGCTACAGGCTTAGAGCAATGCTCTTTAATCCACTCTGCAGCTTCTTCCTCAGCGGAGCCTCCGATCTCTCCTATTAAAAGAATTCCTTGTGTTTTAGGATCTTCTTGAAAAAGTTTTATCACATCAATAAAGTTTGTTCCATTTAAAGGATCTCCTCCAATTCCCACACAAGTTGTTTGCCCAAGACCTAGCTGAGTGGTTTGCCAAACCGCTTCATAGGTAAGGGTTCCCGATCTAGAAACGATGCCAATTTTTCCTTTTTTATGAATATATCCTGGCATAATCCCAATCTTACACTCCCCTGGTGTAATGATGCCAGGGCAGTTTGGTCCAATGAGACGACTGAATTTACTCAGTTGCATAACTCTGGAAACCTCTAGCATATCTTTGACAGGGATTCCTTCTGTAATACAGACAATCAGTGCAATTCCAGCGTCTTCTGCTTCTAAAATAGCATCTGCTGTATACGGAGCCGGCACAAAAATGACCGTTGCATCACACTCTGTTTTTTTTTTAGCTTCCCTAACAGTGTCAAAGACCGGTAAATCTAAAATGGTCTCTCCTCCTCTACCAGGAGTGACTCCTCCTACAAATCGTGATCCATATAACAGACATTGCTCTGTATGAAAACGCCCAGATCTGCCAGAAATTCCTTGAGTAATTACACGTGTATTTTTATGAATTAAAATAGCCATTTATTCCTTACCTTTGAGCGTTTCAACTACCTTCTTTGCCGCATTAGCCAGACCATCCACTGTAATGATTGCTAAATGAGCATGTTCTAAAAGTCGCCTTCCTTCTTCTACATTAGTTCCTTCCATTCTCACAACTAAAGGAACATGGATCTTTATTTCCTTAACCGCTGCTATAATTCCTTCTGCTAATGTGGCACAATTCATAATCCCACCAAAAATATTTACCAATATAGCTTTTACATTAGGGTCGCTTAAAATGATCTTAAACCCCTCAGCTACTTTTTCTTTAGAAGCGCCTCCTCCTACATCTAAAAAATTAGCAGGTTTGCCCCCATAATATTGAATGATATCCATTGTAGCCATAGCAAGTCCTGCTCCATTGACCATGCAACCAATATTACCTTCTAAAGCAATGTAGGCTAAATCATGTTCTTTGGCCTTCACCTCATTTGGTATTGCTTGTGAAGGATCGTAAAAATCGGCGATCTTCTGCTGTCTAAAAAGCGCATTGTCATCAACTACAAGCTTAGCATCTAAAGCCCAGAGTTGATGATTTTGATCAGCAACCAAAGGGTTAATCTCTAACAAAGATGCATCGGTATCCATGAAAGCTTGTACTAAACTTTGTGCTATTTGAGCACCCTGTTTAGCCATTTCTGCTTTCCACTGCATAAATTTAATCAACTGGATTTTTTGAAAAGGGCGCAAGACACCGCTTAAGCCAATGGGAATCGTTAAAACTTTCTCAGGATTTTTAAGCGCAATCTCTTCAATCTCTACCCCTCCTTCTGCAGAAGCGATTAAAACAACTTGCTTCTTCTCTCGGTCGATAACAACACTTAAGTAATACTCTTTTTTAATCGCAACCACTTCAGAAATTAAAACTTGATGTGCAATCACCCCTTGAGATCCCGTTTGGTTATTGACCATTTTCATCCCTATCAGTTTCCGCGTAGTTTTAAGGATCTCTTGTCGGCCATGTGCAATTTTTACGCCTCCAGCTTTACCTCTTCCTCCGGCATGAACCTGAATTTTTATTACAGCTTCTTCTAGAGAAAGATCTCTTAAGACAGCTTCTACGCCTTCGATAGAACTGGCTATCCCAAATCTCGGGATGGGTATCTTATAGGATATAAGTATCTCTTTGGCTTGATATTCGTGTGTATTCATTTTGTTTCTCTTTGCTTTGCTTGAATCTCTTTATCTGATAGAGTTTTTTTTCAAGCAATTAAAAAAGGGTCCTTATGTTTGGTTTTCTTAAAGAAGGCTTTCAAAAAATTAAGCAGGCTATGTCTAAAACCAGGTCTGCTCTTTCCCATAGAATTCGCTCTTTATTTGGGAAGCCATGGAACGAAGAAACCTTCGAAGCGCTAGAGCAAATTCTCTTTGAAGCAGATCTAGGATCAGAATGTGCTTCTTTGCTCGTTGAAAAAGCACGCAGTACCCTACGCCTACAACCTAAAGCGGAAATCAACGATATTTTAAAGATATTTTATGAATACACGTTATCTATACTTCAAGAACCTCCCCTTGTTTCTCTTAAGCACTCAGAAGAGAAAACACCTCATGTGATTTTGATCGTAGGGGTTAATGGCAGTGGAAAAACCACTTCCCTTGCAAAACTCGCCTATCAATTTAAAAAACAAGATAAAAAAGTATTAATTGGAGCAGCGGATACTTTTCGCGCTGCAGCAGTAGAGCAACTAGAGCTTTGGACTAATCAAATCGGAGTAGATATTGTCAAAGGTAAAACCGGTGCTGACCCTTCAGCTGTCGTCTTTGACACATTAACAGCTGCTAAAGCTCGCAACATAGATATAGTCTTAATCGACACAGCAGGTCGCCTACAAAATAAAACAGCTCTTATGCAAGAGCTGGAGAAGATGAAACGCGTCATGCAAAAACCGATCCTTTCAGCTCCTCACGAAACCCTGCTTGTCTTAGACGCAACCACAGGGCAAAATGCTATCGATCAAGCAGAAACCTTTCATAAGTTCACTCCCTTAACAGGGTTAATTATGACTAAACTCGATGGTTCTGCTAAAGGGGGCATAGTTCTTTCAATCTACAAAAAACTTCACGTTCCTATTCAATGGATTGGCACAGGTGAGAAAATGGAAGAATTAGAGCGATTTGACCCTATAGCATATGCTTCTTCCCTCTTTGAAATGAATTAAAACCATTTTAGCGGTTTTTTAAATCAGGAAGTCTGTTTGGTGTAGCTGATTGTGCTAGAATTCATTGACAATGAGTTAATATAAAATTTATTTCATGAAAATAAAATATTTACCAAATATTGACTTTTTTGCATCTTGAATATCGAACTTTTTTTAAAAAAGGTCAGATGCTTGAAGCTAAAGAGATGAAAAAAACTTCAGAGTTTACACTTTTTCATAGTGGCTATGCCTAATGATACTTGCATTTGTCCATAAGGTTTGAAGAACCTCTACTGTTGTATTTAGATAGTTTTGCGAGAGGTCTACTTTTTCTATTTGTTCCCAGCTATTTACTCCAAGTGCTTGTAATTCTTCAGATGAATACCTTAATTCATTATCAGCAGCAGAAAATTCCGTAAGAGAGGTTAAATCTTTAAGTTCCCTAGGTAATTGGGATAATTCATTGCTCGATACTTTAAGCACTTCTAAAAAACTACATTGCCTAATCTCTTTTGGGAGCTCTTTTAAGCAATTCTCCTCAACATTGAGTATTTTCAAGTTTTTAAGATATCCAATGGATCGAGGCAGACGCTTAAGAGTATTACCGCTTACATTTAGATTTTTTAAGTTTGTTAAATGCTCAATTCCACGATCAGGTAGCGTTATCAGTTGATTAAAGCTAAGGTCTAGCTCCTCAAGCTGCGTCCAAACTTTGATCGATTCTGGTAAAAATTCAATTTGATTTTGACTAAGATCTAACTTTTTTAAATTACGTAATTGATACATTTCTCTAGGTAGAAAAATAAGTTCAGAATTTCGCAAATCTAGAACAGTTATTGTATCTAATAAAGATTGATTCTTTTCATCTTCAAACCACTCTCTTTTTTTGGTTATTGAATTTAGCTGAGGAGCACCACTATCTATTAAAACATTCCAAAGCTGCTCTAAAAAATGATCTTCTAGCTGTATTTCTAGTTTCTGTAGATCTTGTAGGCAGGATATGACAGGAAAGGGGTTTATTACTGTTTTATAATCAGCTATTTTATCGTTAAAGATTTTCCATGCAACTTGTGGCTTAAGATCACCTTTTGAAATCCTCTGTATTGCTTTATCAATTAACTTGAACTCTGAGGAATGGGTTTTTAATTGATTAAGGTTATCTTGAAAAATGCTCACAGGTTCCTCATGAAAAACATTTTCTGAAAAAGGAATAAAAGATGTTGAAAAAGATAAACTCTTCTGTGGAATGGCCATGATTTCACCAAAGGAAAAATGTATTGACATAAGCTAACATGAATCTTGATTAAATTTCAAAAAATAGAATTTATCCAAGTTTAAGAAATAAAATAATGCTTTTTTGTTCCTAAGAACTAAACCTGTAAACAATCTAAGACTTCATGTAATATCCAGATAGAATAAAAAGCATGTACTCTTATGTTTACACAGAATCCATTTCAGAAAGAACTATTTGATCTGATTAAACAAACAGCCAGTTTACTCAAAGAAAGCCCTTGCTCTTTACGTATTTCACCAGAGACTTACGGATTTTTTCATCTTCCTGTCAAAAAGCCTTTGATAAAACCACAAGCAGTAAAACAGAAGGCTATTTTAAAACAAGCACCTGTTGATCGTTGGCCTTCTGTTCGATCTGTCCTCCAGAAGATTGCCCCTAATATGAAATTACACGATACAATACTCGATGATCTCAAAGCACAAAAAGCAGCTAACGCCTGGAGCGAGCAAATAGAAGTGGTAATCATTACTGGTCCTATTTCCAATGAAGAACTTCTTTTTTTAAAAGATCTCGCAAGAGCTATTCATGATCGTTTATCCGTTACCAAATTAATTTCTGGTACAAAATTAGAAAAAGAAAAAGGCTGGGAATCTTTTTTCAAAAAAAATAGCTTTAAATTGATCATTCTCACGCAGGCAGCGCAGCAATACACTGAATTGATGCTGTATTATAAACAAGAGAAAAACCAGCACTTTCTAGCAACTGCTGCTCTTATTGTTCTTGAAACATTAGAAATATATACACAGCCTGATCAAAAAACCGCTCTTTGGAAATCTCTATGTCAGATCTTAACTCCGGCAGCATCGTCTCTGTAATTTTAGACCAAGCTATTAATATGACTCTTGACTATAAGGTCTGTCCGAGCTTTATAGGTCGTATTTATATTGGATCTCGTGTAAAGGTTCCTCTACAAGGATCTACCAGATTAGCTACGGTTATCGAAATTAAGCAAAACTCTCCAGTAAAAAAGCTACGTAAAATCATCGAGCTTTTAGATACGCCTGTTTTACCCAAAGATCTAGTCTCTCTTGCTAAATGGATGGCACATTACTATTGCTGTCCTTTACGTAAAGTCTTGCAAGTTATCCTGCCACCTAGCGTGCGCAAAGATACAGGGACTAAACAACAGTTATTTATAAAACCTCTTCTTGATAAATCAAGGTTAAAAGAGTTATGCGAAAGCTTGCGTTTAACCTCTCATACGCAAGCTGAAGTAGTATCGACTCTTCTACAAGCTCCTAAAGGATTATTGCTTAGTGAACTGATGGAAAAAGCAAATGTCTCTCGTAGCCCTATTAATACACTGATTAAAAAAAATATACTAAGTTGCTCTTCGATTACCATTGATCGCTCTAAATTGTTAGAATGGGAGTTTTTTAGAACCAAACCAAAAGCATTAAATCCTGAACAGGTAAAAGCGCTTGAATCTATAAAACACAGCTTAAATACAAACCTGTTTCAGACACATCTACTATATGGAGTGACGGGAAGTGGAAAAACAGAAGTATATTTACAAGCTATTCAACATGCACTAGAACAAGGAAAAAGCATCATCTTTCTTGTGCCAGAAATTGCCTTAACTTCTCAAACCATTGAAAGATTAAGAAGTAGATTTTTGCAAAAATTATCCATTTTGCACTATCGGATCTCTGCTGGGGAAAAAAGAGATGCTTGGCATAATATCGCCACTCATATCACTCCTATTGTCATTGGAGCTAGATCTGCTATATTTAGCCCTACTTGCCACTTAGGTCTAATCATTGTTGATGAAGAACATGAGAGCTCTTACAAACAAACAGAAGAGTCTCCTAGATACCATGCACGTGATATAGCTGTTATGCGTGCTAAGCTAAACCAAGCAACAGTAATCCTGGGCAGTGCAACACCTAGCTTAGAAAGCTATCAAAATACTCTTTTAGATAAATACCATTTAAATACGTTGTCCAAACGAGCGGACAAAGCTCATTTGCCACAAATACAAATCGTTGATATGCGCCCTCAATATCAAAAAGCCAAGGGATTCACTCTATTTTCTGAAATATTGATTGAGAAAATTAAACAGAAGATAGCACTTGGTGAACAGGTTCTGCTTTTTTTAAACCGAAGGGGCTATCACACTTCACAACTATGCTTAAACTGTTCATACGTTATAAGTTGTCCTCATTGCGATATCTCTTTGACCTTTTATTTCAAAGAAAACCGATTTACGTGTCATCTATGCGACTTCTCTCTTTTCCCTCCCCCTAAATCTTGTCCTAAATGCCATGCGGAAGGACAACTAAAATTTAAAGGGGTCGGCACAGAATTAGTAGAGCGTTCTTTAAAGGCTCTTCTACCAGAAGCGCGCACACTGCGTATTGACAGGGATACAACTCGTCACAAAGGAAGCCACGAACTATTATTAAAACAGTTTCGCACAGGCAAAGCTGATGTGTTGATCGGAACACAAATGATCGCAAAAGGCCTGCATTTTCCTTTAGTGACATTAGTAGGTGTTCTCATGGCTGATAGCAACTTGCAAATTCCTGATTTCCGAGCTAGTGAAACCACCTTCCAATTGCTCACGCAAGTAGCTGGAAGATCTGGAAGAGGATCTCTATTAGGAGAAGTGCTCATCCAAACCCTTCTTCCAGAGCACATGATTCTCTCTCTAGCACAACAACAAAACTTTGAAGGTTTTTTTGCTCAAGAAATACAAACACGTAGGCTATTTTGCTATCCTCCTTTTACCAGGCTTGTAAAACTGATTTTTAGCGGAAAAATAGAATCCCAAGTTGTAGAATATGCAGAAAAAATTCGAAAAGATCTAAAGAGAAAACTGATAAATAACTGTGAAATTCTACCGCTTATTGCCTGCGGTCATGCTAAAATTAAAGATCTATTCCGCTATCAGTTTCTCATTAAAGCGAAAAAATTGATCCCTATACTCCTCCCATTACATCAGATACCACAACACAAAGAGATCAAACTCTCTATCGATGTGGATCCTTTGTCCACTTTTTTTTAGCATAGTTTAAGAGGAGTTTTTCTGAGCAAACATCTACCTGAATACGAGGTTTTTAAACTGCCTCACATAAACTGCAATTGCACAAAGCATAGTTAATAATTATAAACAACTAATACTATATGTATCTATCTATAAGTCACCCATTTCTTTGTATTTCATTTTCATAAAACCAGTGTATTTTTTCTTATTCGATTCAATCCTTATAGCTTTTAGGATTTTCACCGAGAAAAATTCGTTTATCTATTTGAAAAACAAAGAGATAAACTCAACATTGAGGTTGTAAGGAGCTTGCTTAAAAGTTACGGAATACGATTGGGATCTGTGGGATCCAAAAGATTTTCGTCTGTGGTTGTAAAGCAGATAGAAAAACAGGAAAAAATTATTGTTCTGAGCATAACCTCTCTATTATAGTTATTTAAAATTTTATTGATAAAGTTGTATATTTTTTTCCAACAAAATATTATGGAGGTAGAGAAATGCCTAAACCTTATTCAATGGATCTAAGAGCCTGTTTAAAATCTTTTCAAAATTAGAGCAATAAAAGCAAGAACCACCATATTCAGGCTTGTATGTAGTTTTCTTTCGCAATTTTTCCATAGCCTGCGACATTTTTCTATCCACGCAAAAAAACGCTCTACAACCCATCTTTTGGGAATAACTGTAAAAGTATGGAGTGTATTTCTTTTGGCTATTTCTACTATACATCCTAATATCTCCTGCACGCTCTTTGCAAATTTCTCTCCAGAATATCCTCCATCTGCTAAAACATTTTTTACACCGAACAAATGGTTTTTATGTAGTGAAAATGCTTCTATACACCCATTTCTGTCAGTGATATTAGCGGTGGTAATGTGAATCGCATGAGGAAGCCCTTGGGTATCGACTGCTATATGTCTTTTTATTCCTGATATTTTTTTCCCTGCATCATATCCTTTCTTCTCCGCTGTATCAGTATTTTTAACACTTTGAGCATCAATAATTACAAAGCTTGTTTTCTCTTTCCGACCACTGCTTTTTCTGACCTCGCCAACCAATTTTTTTTAAAACTATTTCAAGAATACTCTTAGAATTTTTATCATCTTTTTTATTCCAAAGATGGAAATAATAATAACATAATTCCCATTTAGGATATTCTATGGGTAACATACGCCACTGGCAACCACTTGTTAAAATGTACAAAATTCCACAAAAAATATCATATAGATCAACTCTTCGTGGACGTGTTTTTTTGCGTGTAGACTCAAGTATTAGATGGATTTTGCTAAATTGTTTACGAGAACTTGGATAAGAGCGGGTCATAACTACCTCCAAAGGTTTTATGAAAACTATCATTATACCTTAATGAGAAGATTTTAAACAGGCTCTAAGAGTGAAGATCCAGAGGAGCCTACACGAAGAGAATTTTGATTATCTGAAATGGGGACCCCTTGAGAAGTCGTTAGTTTATTTTTAGCTTGTTGATGTATTTCTTTACCTTGGTCCACAAGGGGTGTATTAGCCTCTTTTTTACCCATAAAAAATCTCCTTTATACTTATTTGCAAAACTTAAAAAAAGTATAGATTGTAAACATAAAAATATTTTATGTTCGTTATACGAATTTTTAATTTGACCAGCAGTGCTTATATTTGAGGAGGTTATTTATGACAGTACCACCAACTTTACAGTATGGTTCTATATCTGAGCCTATTTCTCCAGAATTGGAACGAGAAGGGATTTTACATACACCATATGGATACCATCGAGTGAATCGACAAGACTTTAGTCGATTTCAAAAACCCTTTGTCAAAGGTTTCATTGCATTTTCTGCAGCAAATTTATTAATAGGTGGATCTATTGTAGGACTTGGAGCTTATTCTGGAAGTGAAGGGGCAACTTGGGGTAGCATGCCTTTTTTTGCTAATAGTGTGCTCGGTCTATTTAGCCTTTTCATGGTTAGAAGTTTCCAGGGCATCACTCGAGAAGCTCACGATTCTTTATGTCTTTAATAAAGACGGAGCTGTATTTAATACAGCTCTTCAAATTTTATTCTTCTGGACGCATAATAGGGAAAAAGAGGACATCTCGAATAGAGGTGGCTTTTGTGAGTAGCATTACTAAGCGGTCAATCCCCATTCCCATCCCGCCGGTATTGGGAATGCCCTGGCAAATCGATTCTAAAAACTCTTCATCTAAAGGAGAGGCTTCTTCATTGCCTGCAGCACGTTTTTCTGCTTGGGCTTCTAAAAGCTCTCTTTGTAGAATAGGATCATTGAGCTCTGTATAGGAATTACAAAACTCTGAGCCTAGGATGAAAGTCTCGAATCTTTCTACAAAGCGCTCTTGTTTCAGTTTTGGATCGCGATGTAGTTTGCAAAGGGGGGTGGTTTCAATCGGATGATCGATGATATGGTGAGGTTGGATCAGATGTTCTTCTACAAACTCTTCAAAAGTATGTGCAATTAAAACCCCTTTACTAGCTTTCTGCAATTCTTTTGGATCAAGAGCGGTATTTTTAATCAAATAATCAGAGAGCTCTTTTTCACTCATTTGGTCTATGTTTATTTTAGCATAGGTAAGAATGCTATCTTTCATAGAAAGGCGCTTCCAAGGGGTCTTTAAATCAATAGTTACTTCTTCTGTTTCTTTTTGAAAGGTTAGCTGAGTGGTATTAAATAACTTAAGGGCTAATTCTTCAAATAGATTTTCCACTAGCTGCATCATGTCGTTATAATCCCAATAGGCAGCATAAGCCTCTAGCTCAGTAAACTCTGGGTTGTGAGTGCGATCGATTCCTTCATTGCGAAATACCTTTCCCATTTCAAAGACCTTTAAAAGTCCTCCTGCAATCAATTTTTTTAAAGGAATTTCTAGAGAAATCCTCAAAAACATTTCTTGATCTAACGCATGGAGATGGGTTACAAAAGGTTTTGCAGAAGCGCCTCCATAAGTATTTTGTAGGACAGGTGTTTCTACTTCTATAAAGCCTAATCTATGAAAATACTTACGTATAAGCTCTAAAATACGAGAGCGCATGACAAAAGTGTGCACTACATCAGGGTTTGCAATTAAATCAAGCCAGCGCTTGCGATATCGCACACCTTTATCTGCAAGTCCACTATATTTATCAGGGAGCGGAAGTAAGCTTTTACAAAGTATTTTTACTCTATGAGCAAAAAGCGTAAGTTCCCCTTTATGCGTATGAAATAAATACCCCTCTACTCCTAAAAAATCCCCTAAGTCGATCTTCTTTTCCAAAAACTTTAGGGAGCTCATTTCTCCACTGGGTTGAAAACCATCTACGCAGGTGGTATTTCTATTAAACATCACTTGGATACGACCTGTTTCATCCTGTAATTGAGCAAAAGCATTCTTCCCCATTCCACGAAAGAGCACAAGCCTGCCAGCTATAGAGGTTTTTTCTGTTTTTTCTTGTTCCGCTTCTTCGCTAATCCCAGTTTTTTTATCTAGCCATTTTGTGTGTAATTGTTGAGCGGTATTTTCAGGAGAAAAAGTAGGAGGATAAGGATCAATTCCTAGTTGTTTAATCTCCTCTAATTTACGTAAACGATTTTGAAATTCTTCATGTTCATAGTAATCTGGCTTTTGCATAGATGGATCTCTTTGAAATTTTCCACTATTTTAGAGAGTTATTTGCAAAACTGCAAGTAGAGAAGAGGATATTCATCAGCAAAAGAGATATTTTCTTCTGTTTTAAAATAAAAACTTAAGAATAAATATTATTTACTCTTACTTTGATATCCTTATAATCTATAATTCATTTAGAACAAATCTGAATGTGTTCCAATCCTAACAAAAATAACTTAAGTTTTGGTCTTTTTAAAAATCAGTAGCCAATCTGGTTCTATATCTCTATCGAATAATTCTTGTAATTGAAAGGCCCTTTCAACCTTGAAGTGCACAAAAAAGAACATATAAATACTTGAAAAAACATCTATTGTGCACCCGAGCATAGCATGTTTGTAGATAATCTCGTAAACACTTCTAGTGGAGTTTCGAAGTTGAGAGCCTTTCTAGGTCTGTTATTTAGTAAAGTTTCCACCCTTTCTATATCCTTGGAAGTCGTATCTAAAAAGCTTTGTGTTTTAGGAAAATATTGCCTAACTAGTCCGTTTGTATGCTCATTTAAGCCTCTTTCCCAAGAATGGTAGGGCGTTGCAAAGTAGAAGTCTGTCTCTAGCTCGAAACTAACCATTTGGTGATAGGCAAATTCTTTTCCGTTGTCTGCTGTTAATGTGTGTACAAAATCTTTGATAGGTTTAAGTTGTTCAATTAACGCTTGACTTACTTCCTCTGCAGTTTTATGAGAAACTTTGGCGAGCTTAGTTAGCTTGGAAGTTCTTTCTACCATTGATACAATTACGCCTTTATGTCCTGCCCCTATGACTGTATCTAGTTCCCAGTCTCCTAAACGAGTCTTTTTTTCTACAATACAAGGCCGTTGCTTAATATCTATACGACCAGGCATGTTCCCTCTTCCAGAAGCTCCCTTTCTCTGCTTGTTATATTTTTTCCCTCGATGACGGAGCTCTCTATAAAGCTGTCCTCCCTGTCGTTTATCTTTCCAGATATGATTATAGATGGTCTCATGACTAACATGTTCTTTACCATGTCTTTTAAGCCATCCGGATATTTGTATAGGGCTCCATTGCAACTTGATTTTTTCTTCAATACGGGTAACTATTTGAGGAGTCATTTTTTTATTGGGCTGAGAATTTTTTCTAAAGTCTTTTCAAGTTTGAAGTGCACAGAAGAATTAAAAAAAGAATAGGCAGGCGATGAAAGAATCTCTATTGTGATTTTTAACAATCAAACACAAGGAGAGACCTTGCCTAAAGGCTACCATCACCTAACCTATGACCAAAGATGTCAGATTTATATTTTAAAAGCTAGAGGAGATACATCTAGCTCAATAGCAAACATTCTAAAAGTTCATCATAGCACTATTAGTAGGGAACTTAAGAGAAATAAAGGGCAACGAGGATACCGTCATCAGCAAGCTCAAGAAAAAGCATTTCTTAGGCCCTTTCAACCTTGAAGTGCACAAAAAAGAACATATAAATACTTGAAAAAACATCTATTGTGCACCCGAGCATAGCATGTTTGTAGATAATCTCGTAAACACTTCTAGTGGAGTTTCGAAGTTGAGAGCCTTTCTAGGTCTGTTATTTAGTAAAGTTTCCACCCTTTCTATATCCTTGGAAGTCGTATCTAAAAAGCTTTGTGTTTTAGGAAAATATTGCCTAACTAGTCCGTTTGTATGCTCATTTAAGCCTCTTTCCCAAGAATGGTAGGGCGTTGCAAAGTAGAAGTCTGTCTCTAGCTCGAAACTAACCATTTGGTGATAGGCAAATTCTTTTCCGTTGTCTGCTGTTAATGTGTGTACAAAATCTTTGATAGGTTTAAGTTGTTCAATTAACGCTTGACTTACTTCCTCTGCAGTTTTATGAGAAACTTTGGCGAGCTTAGTTAGCTTGGAAGTTCTTTCTACCATTGATACAATTACGCCTTTATGTCCTGCCCCTATGACTGTATCTAGTTCCCAGTCTCCTAAACGAGTCTTTTTTTCTACAATACAAGGCCGTTGCTTAATATCTATACGACCAGGCATGTTCCCTCTTCCAGAAGCTCCCTTTCTCTGCTTGTTATATTTTTTCCCTCGATGACGGAGCTCTCTATAAAGCTGTCCTCCCTGTCGTTTATCTTTCCAGATATGATTATAGATGGTCTCATGACTAACATGTTCTTTACCATGTCTTTTAAGCCATCCGGATATTTGTATAGGGCTCCATTGCAACTTGATTTTTTCTTCAATACGGGTAACTATTTGAGGAGTCATTTTTTTATTGGGCTGAGAATTTTTTCTAAGAAATGCTTTTTCTTGAGCTTGCTGATGACGGTATCCTCGTTGCCCTTTATTTCTCTTAAGTTCCCTACTAATAGTGCTATGATGAACTTTTAGAATGTTTGCTATTGAGCTAGATGTATCTCCTCTAGCTTTTAAAATATAAATCTGACATCTTTGGTCATAGGTTAGGTGATGGTAGCCTTTAGGCAAGGTCTCTCCTTGTGTTTGATTGTTAAAAATCACAATAGAGATTCTTTCATCGCCTGCCTATTCTTTTTTTAATTCTTCTGTGCACTTCAAACTTGAAAAGACTATCTTTTTTATTCCAAAGAGGGAAATAATAATCACATAATTCCCATTTAGGATATTCTATGGGTAACATACGCCACTGGCAACCACTTTTTAAAATGTACAAAATTCCACAAAAAATATCATATAGATCAACTCTTCGTGGACGTGTTTTTTTGCGTGTAGACTCAAGTATTAGATGGATTTTGCTAAATTGTTTACGAGAAATATCGCTTGGATAAGAGCGGTTCATAACTACCTCCAAAGGTTTTATGAAAACTATCATTATACCTTAATGAAAAGATTTTAAACAGGCTCTAAGAGAATGGTTTAAAGAGTTTGAAAATTTAAATAAAAAAGCTAGCTTTTTTGTTGCTGCTCGATAATTTGACTGACAAGTTTTAAACCCTGATTAGTGAGATAAACCCTATTGCCTTCTGCTTTCTTAATAAAATTAGCCTGAGCTAAGTCGCGTGCGATAACTTGTGCGCCTTTGGTATTTTGCCCAATGGCTTTAGCTACCTCTAAGCAATCAATTTGCCCATAAGGAGTTCCTGATTGCATGGCTAATTCATAGAGCTTAAGCACAAAGATCTCATCTTTTGTCATGGCTTTTTGTGTCATATGGTTCTCATTTTTTTTAAACGTGGGCCTTGAGGACTATCTTCTATACAATACCCTCGTGTCTGAATTTTATCACGGTAGTTATCGGCTAATTTCCAGTTTTTCTCTCTGCGCGCGTGTTGTCTTAAACGTAGAGCCTCTTGTAGATCCTCTGGTATGCATTCTTCTTCTACAAAGATACATCCCAGTACAGTATCGATTTTTTGTAGGAAGGTAAATATTTTTTTCGCTTCACTTAAAGAGACCCTCTTTTCATCACAAACGGTGTTCACTTGACGAATCAATTCAAACACAGCAGCTAGGGCTGCAGAAATATTTAAATCATCTGCAAGATGGATATAAAACATCTCTTCTGCTGTTTTCAAAATTTCTATAGTAGACTCTACTTTTAGATCCATCTCCAATGTCTTCAGTCGTGCAATGAAATCATCTATTCTCTGCAGAGAAGCACGCGCTGCTTCTAAAGCTCTAAAAGTAAAATTAAGCTGGGTGCGATAATGGGTTTGTAGTAAAAGATAACGAATATAACGCCCCTCATATCCTTTTGCAATAAGATCTCGCAAGGTATAGAAGTTACCTAAGCTTTTTGACATCTTCTTATGATCGATTAAAAGATGCTCTATATGCACCCAATATTTGACAAACCGTGAACAAGAAAATGCCTCTGATTGAGCAATCTCATTTTCATGATGAGGAAACATATTGTCTACTCCTCCAGCATGAATATCGATACTAGAGCCCAGTAATTTCATAGCCATAGCAGAGCATTCTATATGCCATCCTGGGCGTCCAGGGCCAAATGGACTATCCCAATAAATCCCCCGCTCTTTTTCTGGATCATAAGCTTTCCATAAAGCAAAATCTGCTATGTTTTCTTTTTCATATTCATCTTCTGACATCCGATTAGAAGCACCAGCTTCTAACTGATCTAGGCAAAGATGTGAAAGACGCCCATAGGAAGGAAACTTGGCAATGGAAAAATAAATGCTTTTGTCTACCCCTTGATAGGCTATTTTTAACTCGAGCAGCTTCTGAATAATCAAAATCATTTCTTCTATATACCCTGTAGCTCGAGGATAATATTCGACAGGTTCTATGTTAAGAGAATGAAGATCCTCGAAAAAAGCCTCTTCGTAAGGTCTTGTGTATTCATGCAAAGATACTTTTTGTACGATTGCTGCCTTAATCGTCTTATCATCAATATCCGTGATATTCATTGCTTGTATGACCTGATATCCTAAAAGCTTCAAACTTCTACGCAAGAGATCTTCTGCAACATAGGTACGAAAATTTCCAATATGTGCATAATGATAAATAGTGGGACCACATGTATACATGTGGATTGTTTTACCGTCTAAAGGTAGTACCTCTTCTTTTTTTCTACTTTCTGTATTATAAATCTTTAAATGCATCATTATTTGTTTTACTCAATTCATCTAATAAGCGATAATTCTTTTTTCCAGTGCCTGTTAAAGGTATTTGCGAAATCTTGCGCACTTCGGAAACCTTTACAATTTTTCCAAACCCTTCTTCTTTCAAAATAGTGTTAATTTCCTCTTTAGAAACAGAAAAAGTAGTAAATAGAATCAATTGAGGTTTTTCTGCTGCTACCTCTCGCATGCTAATTGCTAAACCAGCTCCCTCTTTTTCACCTGTTAACCACTGTTTATGATGCGCCACCTCTATTAGCTTATCTTCTATACCACCTAAGCCAATCATCTCACCGCCAATCTTAATCACTCTTTTTAGTCTACCAGATAAAATAAGCGATCCTTCAGGAGTAATATAGCCTAAATCACCCGAAGTATACCATATTTTTTCTTGAAAAACAATAAAAGGATTAGAGCTAGAATCAAGATATCCTTTAAACACGTTTAAACCTGAGATACAGATCTCCCCTTCTTGCCCTAATGGTTTAGGCTCTTTTGTGTTTACATCCAAAATACAGATTTCTGTATGCTTCAAGGGGAAACCAACTCCATTCGCACTTCTTCCTCGGAGATTACTTGTAACTAAAGGACTACATTCTGTGGCTCCATATCCTTCAATCAGCTGAGCTTTTGGTAAAAACCGCTTTACATAAGTAAACAGTTCATCAGGAGCTTTTTCTGCTCCTGATAAAATAAGATGCAAGGAGTCTAGTTCCTTGGGCTTTGCTACTCGAAAAAGCCCTTGAATAAAACTTGGTGAACAACAAAACGTCGTTGATTTCCAATAGGCTATATCCTGTGCCATCCCATAGCTATCCGTTGGATCAGGAGCATAACAGGTTTTAATTCCAGCTAAAATCGGCATCATTCCTGTAAGAGAAAATCCCATAGAGTGAAAGGGAGGTAATACCGCATAAAGACAAGATCCAAATTCTATAATATTAAGAGCAATACAATCCCTTTGATTAATCAGCAAATTCTCATGCGATAGAGCAACAGCTTTTGGAAAAGCCTCTGTTCCACTAGTAAATAAAATGACTGCGTTCTGGTCTTTTTTTATTTTATCTAAACCAAGATAGCCAACTAAAAATTCACTAGATAATACAGAACCCATTGCTGCTTTTAATTTAGTTACAATTCCTATCTTTTGTTTAATATCCTCTAAAAAGAGCATTCGATTTTCTTCTAATTTACCAAAGTCCACTTCATTTAAACGGTCTAAAAACCGATGAGAGGTCACAACAAATTGCAACTTAACAAGATCGACTGCATGATCTAAAGAGCGAGTTCCCATTGTCCAATTCAACATAACAGGGATCTTATTAGATAGCCAAATTGCAGAGATCACAAGATACGCGGCAACAGAAGAAGGCAAAAGAACCCCTATATATTCTCCTGAAAGAGAACGAAAATATGTACTAAGTGCTAAGGCAGAACGTTTAAAACTGGAATAGGAGAATACTCCTGCTATATGATCAGCACAAGCAACAAAGGAAGACATTCTATCCAAGCTACGCAACAAAACTTGTCCCACCGTTTTCCCTTCCGGAATCTCTATACTTGGACGTTTCTTCTTTTCCACCCAAGCCGCTGGCAATGGTGGCAATATGTTACTTTTATTTTTTTCTTTTTCAGGACCGGAAGCGCTTTGCAAAAGATCTTCAACAACTTGTAATTTTTCTGGATTTACTCCAATCACCGCATATTGTTCCTCCAAAAATACACATAAGCCTGCAATGTCCAACGAATCAAGACCTAGATCACGAGATAGATTCATTTCCCTTGTGATCTTGCCTTTAGGACGTCCTGATAGTCTGCTTAAATGGGCAAAAATCGTTTTTTGCACATCAGAGGTTACTATCTGATTTGCGATTAACTCGATGGAAACTTGCTGTTGCGTAATCTTTGGAATTTTTTTCTTCCAACGAGAATAAGAGATAAGCGTTAATGGTTCTGCTCCTGGTTTAGGATAGCGATTATACCATTCTTCTAAATACTTATTAAAATCTACACGTGTCGCATCCCAAGGAAAATCTAAAGAAGGCAGAGAAAATTCTACTTTTACATTGCGCTTGGGCATAAAGAAGAATCCACTTTTACATAAAAGTTTAGCACATCTTCTTAAGATTTGGCCAAAATTAGGAGATATTCCGGTTATCGCCCGAGAGAATTGACTTCCCCAAAGCCCTGTCGTTCGTACTAATACTATATTAAGATCTGGGCAGAGTTGAATTAAACGATGCACAAAAGAAGCTCCACCAATGATTTCAAAACCGGAAATTTTTAAGCGACCAGAGGGATAAATCATGAAATGATTTTTTCTCTTAAGACCTTTAACAATTTCTTGCATGCACTGGTCTACTTTTTTCCCACGCCACTTACTAGCCAATACATCCATTGTCGGCAAAGGAATAGCCTTAACTAGGTCCATAAACCAACGAAATCCTTTAAGGTAATAAAAATGCTCAACTACGAGGGGCCGAGGTCGGAATAAAGGCCATAGAAGACTCTCTACAATCACAGGATCTATTTCAGCAGGATGATTAGGCAAAAATAAAATCCCACCTGGTTTTTTAAAAGAATGGTTTTTGATGCTCTCCCGACCACAAACCTCAATGCGATAGCGCAAGCAGAGCAATTTGCGAATGATCCAACAAAAACCATTTAAAACCCAAGTAGTTAGCCTACTCTGCTTCATAAAAATCTCCTTGACCTAAGAACTTAAATAAAAAAATACACTTGCTTTGTTTTAAAATCAGCAATATTAATAAAAGAAGTGAAAAACAATCAACTTTATTGACAAAATATACAATAAAAAAAAGAAAATACAATTAGGATATTTTTTAATACTAGTCTTTTCAAGTTTGAAGTGCACAGAAGAATTAAAAAAAAGAATAGGCAGGCGATGAAAGAATCTCTATTGTGATTTTTAACAATCAAACACAAGTAGAGACCTTGCCCAAAGGCTACCATCACCTAACCTATGACCAAAGATGTCAGATTTATATTTTACAAGCTAGAGGAGATACATCTAGCTCAATAGCAACCATTCTAAAAGTTCATCATAGCACTATTAGTAGGGAACTTAAGAGAAATTAAAGGGCAACGAGGATACCGTCATCAGCAAGCTCAAGAAAAAGCATTTCTTAGAGCCTGTTTAAAATCTTTTCAAAAGTAGAGCAATAAAAGCGAGAACCACCATATTCAAGCTTGTATGTAGTTTTCTTTCGCAATTTTCCCATAGCCTGCGACATTTTTCTATCCACGCAAAAGAACGCTCTACAACCCATTGTATCAGTATTTTTAACACTTTGAGCATCAATAATTACAAAGCTTGTTTTCTCTTTCCGACCACTGCTTTTTCTGACCTCGCCAACCAATTTTTTTTAAAACTATTTCAAGAATACTCTTAGAATTTTTATCATCTTTTTTATTCCAATGATGGAAATAATAATAACAAGTCTTTTCAAGTTTGAAGTGCACAGAAGAATTAAAAAAAGAATAGGCAGGCGATGAAAGAATCTCTATTGTGATTTTTAACAATCAAACACAAGGAGAGACCTTGCCTAAAGGCTACCATCACCTAACCTATGACCAAAGATGTCAGATTTATATTTTAAAAGCTAGAGGAGATACATCTAGCTCAATAGCAAACATTCTAAAAGTTCATCATAGCACTATTAGTAGGGAACTTAAGAGAAATAAAGGGCAACGAGGATACCGTCATCAGCAAGCTCAAGAAAAAGCATTTCTTAGAAAAAATTCTCAGCCCAATAAAAAAATGACTCCTCAAATAGTTACCCGTATTGAAGAAAAAATCAAGTTGCAATGGAGCCCTATACAAATATCCGGATGGCTTAAAAGACATGGTAAAGAACATGTTAGTCATGAGACCATCTATAATCATATCTGGAAAGATAAACGACAGGGAGGACAGCTTTATAGAGAGCTCCGTCATCGAGGGAAAAAATATAACAAGCAGAGAAAGGGAGCTTCTGGAAGAGGGAACATGCCTGGTCGTATAGATATTAAGCAACGGCCTTGTATTGTAGAAAAAAAGACTCGTTTAGGAGACTGGGAACTAGATACAGTCATAGGGGCAGGACATAAAGGCGTAATTGTATCAATGGTAGAAAGAACTTCCAAGCTAACTAAGCTCGCCAAAGTTTCTCATAAAACTGCAGAGGAAGTAAGTCAAGCGTTAATTGAACAACTTAAACCTATCAAAGATTTTGTACACACATTAACAGCAGACAACGGAAAAGAATTTGCCTATCACCAAATGGTTAGTTTCGAGCTAGAGACAGACTTCTACTTTGCAACGCCCTACCATTCTTGGGAAAGAGGCTTAAATGAGCATACAAACGGACTAGTTAGGCAATATTTTCCTAAAACACAAAGCTTTTTAGATACGACTTCTAAGGATATAGAAAGGGTGGAAACTTTACTAAATAACAGACCTAGAAAGGCTCTCAACTTCGAAACTCCACTAGAAGTGTTTACGAGATTATCTACAAACATGCTATGCTCGGGTGCACAATAGATGTTTTTTCAAGTATTTATATGTTCTTTTTTGTGCACTTCAAGGTTGAAAGGGCCACATAATTCCCATTTAGGATATTCTATGGGTAACATACGCCACTGGCAACCACTTTTTAAAATGTACAAAATTCCACAAAAAATATCATATAGATCAACTCTTCGTGGATGTGTTTTTTTGCGTGTAGACTCAAGTATTAGATGGATTTTGCTAAATTGTTTACGAGAAATATCGCTTGGATAAGAGCGGGTCATAATGACCTCCAAAGGTTTTATGAAAACTATCATTATACCTTACTGAAAAGATTTTAAACAGGCTCTTAGAAAAAATTCTCAGCATAGAGAGCTCCGTCATCAAGGGAAAAAATATAACAAGCAGAGAAAGGGAACTTCTGGAAGAGGGAACATCCCTGGTCGTATACTAGTTTGATTTCAAATTAAGAATTGCATAACTAGTTTTTTTTGAAAAAACTGCTCTATTTTGCAAGAAGATGTTATCTTTTGTATAAAAATGTTTATACACTCAAACTCTTAATTTGAATGCAAATAAGTATACCCTCATCATAGCCCAAAATTACACAAAGCCTATTCCGTTCAGAATAGTCTTTTGGATGCTTTAACTTGTGTTCTAAGTCAGCTATCTGGCTAGGGATCAGTTTTTTCATGCTCAATAGCTTAACACAAAACAAAATATTTTTCTATACGATTGAATCGGAACCACTATATACATGAAAATTAATAAACCGTCTTATCAAAAACCACAGGGCCAACGCATGAAGATTTTGCTTGATAATTGAGAGATAAAAAATGATTCTGGCTCCTTTTTCATAAGGAGTATAAAATGGAAGGATTCATTCATTCTTCATCTATTATGATGCATTTTTCGAAATTACCAGACCCAAGAAAGGCGCGCAATCAACTAGATAGCCTTCATGATATTATCAGCACATCTATCCTAGCCATGCTATGTGGACAAGATGATTACATGGGCTTTAGCTTGTGGACACAGATGAACCTCGATTGGTTACAATCTGTTAATATCTGCAAATATGGAGCTCCTTCTCATGATACCTATGAGAGGTTTTTTGCCTTTTTAAATCCTCATTCGTTCCGTACATGTTTTATGCAGTGGACTCAGTCCATAGCTCAGGCATTTGGAGGAGACAGTATTGCCATTGACGGCAAGACATTATGCGGTTCTGGTAATAAGACAATAGATCCTATCCATATGGTAAGCGCTTTTGCTTCTGAGCAAAGTCTTGTGTTGGGACATCTTAAATGTTCTGGAAAAGGAAAGGAACTAGAGACCATTCAAAGCCTGCTTACTATATTAAATATTAAAGGAGTTGTTGTAACAATCGATGCAGCCGGTTGTCACAAAATAGTAGTAGAACAGATTTGTTCCCAGGGAGGAGATTATGTTATTGCTCTTAAAGGCAATCAAGACCACTTACATGCAGAAGCTCATAACTTTTTTGAACAAGCACAGAACGTTATACCGGAAGAAGCTAGCTGTGATTATTGGCGGTCTGAAAAATGTACTCGAGGACGTAGTGAGATAAGAGAAGTATGGGCGACTGAGAAATTGGAAGAAGCTGCATAGCTTGTGATATGCGTAAAAGTACAGAAGAAATCGCAAGAGAGGAATAGCTGTGAAATTCGGTATTTTATTTCAAGTCTACCTGCTAATGCAGAACGTCTTGCAAAGGAAGTGCGTAATCACTGGAGCATCGAAAACAAATTGCATTGGCAACTTGATGTTAATTTCCGAGAGGATTTAAGTCGTGTTAGAAAAGGAAATGGAGCTGAAAATCTATCTATAGCCCGACGGGCTACTTTGAATCTTTTACAAAAAGATAAGACAAGCAAGGTCAGTTTACGTAAACGGCGCTTCATTGCATCATGTCGTAAAGATTATTTATTAGATCTGGTAAATGCAAAGGAAATTCTTCATGCTTAAGCCCTGTCACAAACCATCAAATAATTCTGCTTTTAAAGTTTCTATAGTTATTTAAATCGACATTGATAAAATAGCTTGATCTAAGGCTTCGGATAAATTAGCTACAGTAGGTAAAAGTTCTCGGATTTTCGTTTTCATATTGGCCCAATATTTTTCGATAGGATTTAAGTCCGGTGAATAAGGCGGGAGAAAGAGCATTTCGTATCCACTTTCCTCTATCAATGTTCTAGTTGTCTTTGATTGATGAAAGCTCGCGTTATCGAGAATCAAAACTTGGCCATGAGTCAAATTTGGAATCAATTCCTGTTTTAGCCATACATTAAATAGATCCGTATGGCAAGTTCCTTCAAAACACATCGGTGCCAGCAATTTCTTCCCTTGTAGTGCCGAAATTACACTCTGTCTACCAAATCGTTTTCCTGAAATTCCTCCAAATATTTGTTTTCCCCTCGCGCTCCTCGCATATTGCCTATGCACATATTGACTGATTCCGCTCTGATCCAAATAGACCCTTTTTTCAGGAGAAATTGCCTCTATCTTTTTTAGATATTCCGCTCTTGCTTCCGCGTTCCTTTCCTTATAAAACGCAATCTTTTTTTTCTTGTAATCTTGAGTCTTTTCAAAGCGTAAAAGATCGCTTGCAAAGTCAAACCAAAATGCTTTGCAATCTCTGATAAAAAATGATCGGGGTTTTTTTCTACATAAGCGATTAATCTCTGATCATCAATTTTCTTATAAGTGCTTTTCTTTTTTAGAGGTTCTACGTTTCCTCTTTGTTTCTTACGCTTTACCCATCGGTAGACAGTTGCAATCCCAACTTGAAATAGCTGGCTGGCCTTCATTTTGTCGTTATTTTCTTCTAGGTATTGAAGCACTCGTTTTCTTAGATCCATTGAATAAGGTTTAGGCATTTCTCTACCTCCATATATTTTGTTGGAGAAAAATATACAACTTTATCAATAATATTTTAAATAACTATATCTCTCATTAAAAAAAATCATTTAAAAAAACTCCTAAATTAAGTTAATTAAAGATTACACACTTAAAATCCGGAGTTTATATGAAAATAGGACATAGAAACCCTTCTAAACCAAATGATTACAATAGAGGAATAAGCTCTTCTCTTATGCAAACAAGAGATAAAGTTAGGAAAGTTACCAGAAAAATCCCCCGTACTTTTACAGCAGGGAAAGTGCATTTTTCCCAACTTAAAGCTAATAAAGCCTCTGAAAAAACCAGCCGCTTATTTACGCAAAAAATGAATACATTTAATAGCTAGTAAGCGCTTAATAACATCTCCACATAGAAAAGGAAGAACTCCTAAGGTTATAGCTTGTGTCCATCCTATAAAAGCTGCAAGCCAAATAGCCCCAAATAGATAAATAATTCCATCTCCTATCGATAAGATCCAAAAGAGGTTGTTTTTAGACGCAAAGCGACTTAAAAAACCCACTACTCCTGCAGCTATTATATATCCTAAGAGATACCCAGCATTAGAGCCTAATAAACGAGAGAATCCTCCTACACAAGTTGCAAATACAGGAAATCCTAAAGCTCCCTGCAATAAAAATCCTATTACAGCCAACATTGTTCTTTTTGCCCCGAATAGCACAGAAAGCGCTAGGATCAGAGTATTCTGCAATACGATGGGGACGGGAGTAAAAGGAAGGGGAATAGAAATAGGCGCAGCTAATGCAATTAAAAAACTCATTCCCAATATAATAAGTGCTTCTTGTGCATAATTTTTTGTTTCAAGCGGTATGCTTATTGTATTCATAGAAGCCTCCTAATTTGGCTTTTTAGTATGTGATAAAACCAGCTCCCAATCAGTGCAAGGGGAAGCGTATTTAGGTTCAGCATGAGTTGCCCATCCAGGCATAGCTGAAATTAAAACAGCCCCTTGTTCATTTAGCTTAAGAAATTTACCATGATCATCACTAATGCTCCGATTCAAAGAGAAACTCTTATGAACCTCTATGTCTCTGATTAAGGTTTTATACCTCATTGCATAGGTATTGGTAGTAGAAGGTGTGGTACGCCAATGGCAGGAATTGGTATGGAAAATTTTTGCAGATAAATTCTGGTATTCAGGCAGGAAATATTTATCTTTATGATCATATAGAGTGACATAGTCAACCCCTGGTAGAGTAAAAGATTCTCGCAATATTCTACACCAATGAGGCCGGTGGATATAATCATCTTCTAAAAAATAGATAATCGTCCGATCGGAAAACTTTTGCGAAGCTACATAATCGAGCATCCATAAGAAGGAAGCTGTTTCGGTTCCCCCTTGCATTTCAATCACAGGAAATCTTTTTTGCTTATGAATAAAGTGCGGCGTTTCGCAAGGGTGAGAAGCATCGAGCAAAAAAGTCACTTCAATCTTAGGATCATCGATTGTGTCTAGTAAATTAGCTAAGCAAAGCTCCCTGTCAAAAGAGCGATATCTCTCTTTATGTGCGCTTATTTTTGAATAGTGACAATAACGCACAAACACCTGGATACTCTCTTGAGTAGGCTTTTTTATCCATGAAACCAACTTACGTAATATATCCATCAAGATACTTCCTTGCTTGCTTAAAAACATTTTGCGATTCTGGAAAGGAGATTTGCTTCATCGCTTCATCTAAATCAAACCACCTTGCTTGCACAATCTCATTTGGCTGACATTCCAAGACTCCTGTTACAAGAGCTGGAAAATAACCAACGATCTTGCTCTTCTCTTGAAGAGAATAGCTTTCTGTAAAAGGCTTTAGAGAAAGAAGTTGCCGAACACGTAAACCAGTCTCTTCTTTTAATTCACGAATAGCGGTCTTTTGCGCTGTTTCTGTTTTTTCAGCTCTGCCTTTTGGGAAGCCCCAATGCTGTCCATTTAGATGTTGAATCAACAATACTTGCCATTTTCCTTTTAATTTGCGAAAAGGGATAATTCCATAAGAGGTGATCATCGTTTAATAATAAGGAGCAAAGATTAAACTGGAATTATGCCCACCAAAGCCGAAAGAATTACTAAGCGCTGCAGTCACTTTATGGGGCGTGGCTTTTACAACAATATCTAAATCTTGGACTTCTTCTTCTGGCTCTTCCAAATTAATGGTAGGATGTAACATTCCTTGACGCATCTGCTCAATCAGAGCTACCGCTTCAATTCCCCCTGCTGCACCAAGACAATGCCCAATCATTGATTTAGTAGCATTTATTTTAATATTTGCAGCATGTGATCCAAAAGTTTGTTTAATCCCCCGTATCTCACATAAATCTCCTACTTGCGTAGACGTTGCGTGTGCATTGATATAGTTAATCCGCTCTTTTGATATACCGGAATTTTTAATTGCCTGTTTCATACACAACTGAACTCCCCATCCATCTTCCCGAGGAGATGTCATATGAAAGGCATCACAATTAATAGCTCCCCCTAGATACTCACATAAAATAGGTGCATTTCTTGCCAAAGCATGTTCTAAGCTCTCTAAAACTAAAATCCCCGCTCCTTCTCCAACAACAAATCCATCTCTTTTCTTATCCCAAGGCCTAGAAGCTTTTTGAGGATCTTCATTGTATTTTGATAAAGCATGACAAGCCACAAATCCACCTACTCCAATCGGATTAATGGGAGCCTCTGTTCCCCCACATAACATAAGATCCGCCTCTCCACGAAAAATATGCTCTGCTGCTGCATGAATAGAATAGTTAGCTGTGGCACAAGCCGTAGAAATGGAGTAATTAGGTCCCATAAAACCCAATTCAATTCCCAGTAAAGCACCAGCCATATTGGTAATAATGAAAGGAACAAAAAAAGGTGTAAGACGTTTAAAACCTTCTTTTATAAGGGTTTGGGTGCCATTATAAAACATATGCATTCCACCCATACCAGAGCCTACAACCACACCGCAGCGTTGTTTATTCAGCTTTGATAACAGTTCAGGTGTTAAGAGCTGTGCTTGTTGGAGAGCCTTCTTTCCCGCTACAATTGCATAGCGAATAAAAGGATCAACCCGTCTTGCTTGTTTTTTATCTAAATAATCACCCACTTCAAAATTGCGAATGCTAGCAGAAAATCTAGTGGGGTAGTCTTGACAAGGAAATTCTTCAATAGGGATAACCCCGCTCTTTCCTGCTAGAAGCTGTTGATAAAATGTCCTTACATCTGTGCCAAAACAAGACGCAAGACCCATTCCTGTCACAACAACCCGTTTTTTCGCCATAAAAAGCTCCCTATAAAATAAGCAGTTAGGATATACAAAACAGGTTAATTTCTGCAACTTGAGAAACAAGAGGTAGCTTATATTAATAGAGATTTATTAAAAAGATAGTAAAAATTTTTTTTGAGAACTTTAAGCTTGCTTATCTGATTCAATATTTATTTTTAAATCTATAATAGAGCCCTTGTTCCATAAATCCTCCAAACGGTATCTCTCCCTTAATCCAGGCTCAAAAATATGAACCATGGTATCTAAGTAGTCGATAATAGCCCAATCGCCGTTCTGCAAGCCTTCTATATAAGAGGGCTTTAGACCTGCTTTCTTCAGTTCATCAACAATAGTGCTTGCAATAGCACTTACATGTTTATCTACATTGCCTTCTGCAATAATGACAAAATCAGCAAGCGAGCTAATGCCTCTTATATCAAGCGCTAAAATATTGCTGCCCTTTTTATCAAAAATAATCTGAGCAATTTGATTAAGATAGGGAGGAATTTCTTGAGTGTTCATAGCTTTGAAGAGTATAGGTGATTTAATTGAATATAGTCTAGTATCTTTGCAGGTACAAGATGTTTACAAAATTTTCTTTGTTGTAAACGCTGGCGTGTCATTCTACCACTAATTTCCATTAAAGGAATTTTTATAAATCCCTTTCCCAGTTTGATCTTTGCTTGAGAAGACAACTTAAGATCGATTAGTTGAGATGCGACAAACCGCGAAGCGACTAAGGGAGTCACAAGATGTAAAAGCTCTTCTATCCGATGCCAAAGATGTAAGTTGGGTAAAAGATCTTCTCCCAACAAAAGAAAAAGATCTATTTCCCCTCTTTTTTTTAACCTCTCGACCGTATCTATCGTATAAGGTTCCTGCATTTGAATTTCCCAGTCTAGTAAAGCAAATGAGGGAACCTTCTCAATCACCAACTGCAGCATGTGAATGCGATGTTCTATAGAAGCATCAGGGGTTTTAAAAGCAGTACTTTTGGCAGGACAAATGAAAACCTGGTCTAGATGAGCGTATTCTAACAAATTAATCACCAGATTTAAATGGCCAAAATGAAAAGGATCAAAACTGCCACCAAATAAACCAATTTTTTGCTTTCTCAAAGAATAGCCCATCCATTTTTATCAGCAACCTTCTTAAGCACCCGATCGGGATTGACACCAATTGCTGTTCCTGCAGCTTCTAAAAAGGGTAAATCTAAATGGCTATCCGAGTAAGCTGTGATATTTTTATGATCAACACAGAGCTTTTGAGCTAATTCTAACATATAAAAAGCTTTCTGCTTGCCTGCTAGAACAAAGCCAACAGCGGATAGTTTTCCTTCAGCATCAATTGCATAATCAGTTGCTTTCCAAGCATGAAACCCTAACTTTAAAGCAAACTTTTTAACTAAAAAATCAGGAGAGTTTGATAAAAGAAGAGTATAATGCCCTAAGTGTTGAGCCAGCTTTAAATGAGCAACAGATGGTAAATAAAGCAGCTGATTAAAATATTCTTCAACAAATAAATCAGCTGCTTGCTCTAATAGGGATAACTGACGTCCGGATAACGTCTGAAAAAAAACTGCTCGATGTAACTCAAGCAAATTTTTTTCCAGTATATAGTAACGAAAATAAGAATAGACAGCATAAAATAAATGATTATAGCTTAACATGTTTTGTCTAATTAAATAGCGACAAAAAGCCAAGCTGCAATTACAGGTTGTTAAAGTGTAATCTAAATCAAATACGCTTAAATGCATCCAGTTCTTATTTAGATTAAGCATTGACTTCTGTCAAATCTCCATCTCCGCTATCTTTTTTATTTTTTTCTCTATATCAAGAATGGAAGTGTTAATTTTTTTCAAAACACTTTTATCGGTTTCCACTAGCTCTCTGTACATGATTGTTTTTTCAAAGTCAAGGCCAGAACCTCCTAATAGTTTACGATACTGCTCTAGTTGGTCTTTTAATTCCTTACACCTATTTTTCTTTTCAAAAAGAATAATCTGTAATTGCGCAAGAGCTTTTTGATCATCTTCTGATAACAACATCAGGGTTTTTTCTTTATTATCATTAATTAGATCTTTAACCTGCTTAAAAAGCCTCTCTAACATTTGCTTTTCAGATTGTTTCCACCGATTCTGTTGAAAAGTTTCTTCCAAAGCCTTATTCTGCAAAGTTATTTGCTCAAGACTTAACTCACTGGCTTGTTGTATCAAATTCTTCAAGTCACAGCTAAGTTTTTCTAAACGATCTTTTTTTTCTTTTTCTTTTTCTTGCAGTTTTTGCGTGTGTATTTTTTCTGCTTCACGGGCTTTTTCTAAAATAGGCTTTTTTACATTATATAATTGCTCTTTAAGCATTTGCACTTCTTCTCGTCCCAATAAAACAGTTTTTATGAAGGCCAGGATTTCCGTGATTTGTCGATCACATTCTTGAAGCGATGTTTCTTCATTAACAGAAGCTACAAATGCCTGGATTTTTTCTGCTACTTGATCAAACCCTTGTTTAAAGAGCAGTTTTTTCTCTTGGGTTTCTTTTTTTCTTTCTTTTTCATAATTTTTGATCTCATCCCAACAAGTACTTAACTTAACACGCGTTTCAGTAAAAACATGGGTATTTAGTGTCAAAACTTTAGCAATTTGCTGTAAATATTTAATTTCTTTTCTTAAAACATATCCCGGGATCTGTGTCAGCTCTTTTTCACGGAATTGAGAATATACAAAACACTCTACATCTTGACTAAATTGCTCAGAAATTTGCTTGATTAGTTCTTTACGCCTAGGAAAAACTTGATTTCCACATAAAGATAACCTTTCTAGCAGTTTATTTTTTATGCGAATGCGCATCTCTGTTTTAAGAAGCTCTTTACGCAAAGAGTTAATTTTTACAGCTAATGCATTTAATAATTGCAATTCGCGTTGAATAGTCGCATAAAGCTCTCTATTTTTTTGGAGAGAAAAACATTCTTCAGAGATTACAACATCTGCAATCAGCTCAAGCACTACATTCATGTCTGCTACATCTTTTTCTAGTGCTTGAATGGCTAATTCAATTTGTTCAACCGCAAACGCTGACTGCTGATCTACAATTTCCTTTAATTGCTTTGCTTCTGAAGCAAGCTCAATATAAGAATTCCATAAATCAGCACGAATTGAGATAGGCATATCTTCCTTGAATAAAGAAAGACAAATTTTTCTAACTTCCCAAAAATCCTTAAAGCGAGGAGAACTTCCTTGAGATAAGGTTTGACGCATAAATTCCAGACTTAATCGGATCTTTTTTTCAATATGTATTTCACCGTGAAATTGCTCGAGAAACTCTATTAATGAATGGGTACTATTTTTTTCATTCATATCGTTTGGGTAAGCATCAGACACGTCTCCTTGAGAATTATCTTTTTCGCTTTGTTTCTGCTTCGCAGTAAGTTCAGCAATACTTTCATTGCTGAAGTTCTTTCCGGATTCGCCTTTCATATCGTGATCTGAATTCATTGTACTGATGGTTGTGTTCTGTTTCAGAAAAAATTGGTTTTAAAGTTATAAACAGAAAAATACTAAATCATCTTAGTTTTTTGGTGAAGGATGAACCTGTCATTAACAAATTTATTTTGCAAAAAATAACAAAATAGCTTATTTAGTATTTTTTTTTGTATATAAAAAAAGTAAAAAATTTAAAAGCTTTGTTCATAATCTCTAATGATTATTTCAGCCGCTATTTCTACTGAAACTTTGTTAAGGTTCAGCCAGCGAAATAAGGGCTCCTTACGAAACCAGGTGAATTGTCTTTTAGCATATCTTCTTGAAGATTGCTTAAAAAGTGTAATAAATTGCTGCAAATCTTCTTGTGTTTTAGATGATTGTAAATAGCTTAAGCATTGACGATAACCAATTGCTTGGGAAGCGGTTTGATTCTTGCTTAATCCTTGCAATTCTAGCTGCTTTACCTCTTCAACAAATCCCTTTTGCAGCATTTCATCGCATCTTTTTTCAATTCTAGGATACAGGATCTCTTTTGGCATGTATAAAAACCAACAGCGAAAATCATATGTCTCTGATAATTCTGAAATAACCGGTAGCAGGGCTGATACCTTATTTTTAGTCACAGAAATAATCTCTAAAGCACGCACAATTTTTTGTCTATCTTTCGATGTAACAGTCATTGCATAATCTGGATCCAATGTTTTTAAACGTTCGTAAAGCACTTCTGTACCGAGGGTATCCATCTCTATTTCTAGTTTTGCCCTTAAGTCCGGTTTAGATGAAGGACCACTAGGAGGGCCATAGATTAAGGAATGGATGTAAAAACCGGTTCCGCCGACTATAATGGGAACAGCTCCTCGATCCAGAATCTCTTTAATTGCTGAATTTGCTTCCTTACAAAATTCTACCACATTAAATGTTTCATCTAAACATCGGCTATCAATCAAATGGTGAATAACTTCGCTTCTATCTTCTAAACTGGCTTTAGCAGTACCAATATCCATCCCTCGATAAACTTGCATAGAATCTGCTGAAATGATTTCACCGCCAATTGCCTTAGCAATTAATAAAGATAATGCGGTTTTACCCACTCCAGTAGGCCCTGCAATAATAATTACCTTTTTCTTTTGAGACCTTGGAATCAATTTATGGGTTTGCTCTAAGGGAAACTGCGTTAATAAAAGCTGGAGTTCTTTATCTTCACAAATACCTACAGTGCCCACATCTACTCTCTTTGTAACTCATATTGCGACTTTCTTAAGTTAGCACACCTCTTTTTTTTGAAAGCATGCAAAAGAATCGCTTAAATTCTAAGATCAAATCAAAGAACCTCTACTCGCACGCGACAGTTAAAACGCGCACCAATAGCGCCAGCAATAATCCTTAAAGAACGAATCGTGCGTCCTTGTCTACCTACTACTTTAGCCACATCATGAGCAGAAACTCTCACTTCAACAGTGGTTTCTTTCTGATTATCAATCACTTGAACATTTACCTCTTCAGGAGAGTCAACTATGTTTTTAATAATATAAGCAATAAATTCTTTCATAATTTTAATCATCCCTAATGGTACTATTTGAAAAAATCTGGTTAAACACATTCTTAGCTAACATACTAATTGAGCTTCAATAAGATATCACTAAAAAATAAAAGAGAAATATCCTTCAAAAGGATAAAAAAAATTGAACTCTTGCCAACAGAACTCATTAAAGAGTATAAGCTCAAATTAAACCTTCTCGCGTCTTGGATCAGAAGGCGAACCAAAACAGCGCTAGCTGTAATCGTTCTGAGGTTTAAGACGCACTTTGTACAAAAGCTAATTTTGATAAACGCAGATCGATCACTTTTTCTCTTAGACGTAAAAAGGGCTGGTTTATCTGTAATACTACCCTCTTTTTTTCTTGCTCAATCAATTCCTCCTTTAAATTCAAATAATTCACAAGTTGTTCTTTATAATTTTTTGTACCTAAACGAAGAAGGTGAGGAAAAATCATTTGTTGTTCTAGTCCATTTTGCCATTGTAAGATGATATTATCCACTTTTAGAACAATCTCTCTTTTACCACAACTAGAAGCAAATGCATGAGAGAGATCGATCCGTACCACATTGGATAATCCCACTTCATGAATCAGTTGAAGCAAAGAAAAAACCAGATTTACATAAGTACCGGTCATGGCTTCTTTCCATCTCACAACGGGTTTATCAGGGTCCGTAGATCGCCTGCCAAAAGAAGACAACCCAAAGTAGATATACGGCAGGTTTTTAGGAGAAAGAAAAGGATAGAAAGGAAAAGGGTAACCCGCTTTATCCATTACCACATTTTCGTAGTCCTCAACCCATGCAACTGGTTGACGAATCGTATAATCTATGTAAAGAGTGGCAGGCTTTAATACTTTTACATCTGCCTGAGCGATTAAAGGAGAAGAAAGCAACCGCTGTTTAGCTAGCTCTTCATTAAAAAAAATTATACTAGTTGGAACATCGCGAGAAATTTGCAAAAGTTCCGCTAAATATTCTGTTTTCAAAGCTTCTTTTTGGGGACCTGTTTGGATAATGGAGTGGATTTGATTGTCATAGCTAAAGGCTTTTTGGTGTTTTTTTTTTAAATACTGCTTTAGATAAGCAAAAGACCCTCCTGTACATAGAAGCGTAGAAACAATAATCCAACCAATTGCATAAGAAAGAGGTAAACGTATAGAGAGTTTTAATCGAGATATCATCTAAAGATTTTCCATAATATCATAAGATAGGCTACTGATGTCTCCAGCCCCCATAGTTATTAGACAGTCCCCTGTTTGTAGGATTTTTACAAGCTGACAAGATAATTTGCTACGGGAGAAGTAATAAGCAGGACGCTTAATTTCCTTGTTAATTTCGCGTAATAAAAGCCCTTCATCGATCTCTTTAATAGGAGCCTCTCCAGCTGTGTAAATGTCTGTAATAACCACTATATCCGCAGCTTCAAAAGCAGCCCCAAACTCATTTAAACAAGCCAGGGTACGCGAATAACGATGAGGTTGAAAAGCCAAAACAATCCTTGCTGATCCTACTGCATTTTTTATAGCTCTTAAAGTTGTAAGGACTTCCGTAGGGTGATGAGCATAATCATCATAAAAAATGACCCCTTTTGCTTCTCCTTTACACTCTAGACGTCGATTTATCCCCTTAAAGCTCATAAAAGCACTGCGGATTTTTTCTTCCATCATCCCTAATTTAAGGCAAAGACCAAATACTGCAGATGCATTGAGTATATTATGCCTACCTATTATGGGTATTTCTATCTCTTTATAACGTTTATTTTCAAAACAAATAGTAAATATATTCCTCCATTTATCTTGACGATGGCTTTCTATAAATAGTGCATTTTTTTTATCAAACCCATAACTATACCCTTTAGTTACAATCTCCGATAACCACGGGTTATCCCCATGCCAAAAAAAATGCTCCCATGAGATAATTGAGTCAATAAACTTCTGGAATCCCCTAACCAATCCATTCATTGTTTGCCAGTAATCAAGATGATCACGATCGATATTTGTGATAATTGCCCCGAAAGGGGTATATTTTAAAAAAGACCCATCGCTCTCATCTGCTTCTGCAATAAAATAACGCCCTTTTCCATAGCCTGCATTAGCATTTAAACCACGGATAAATCCCCCTATTGCAAAACTTGGCTGCATCTCTTTTTCAAGCAAGATATGAGCTAAAAGAGAAGAACTTGTGGTCTTTCCATGAGTTCCTGTTACTAATAAAGCTTCTTGAGGCTGCATAATTAAGGCGAGTAGATCAGATCTATGCAAAATACTAAGCTTATGCGATTTTGCAAACATAAGCTCTGAGTTATCAGAAGAAATAGCGCTGCTGTAAACAACAGCAGCATCTAAAGGAATTTGCTCTTTTTTATGCCCAATAAAGATCTTAGCTCCTTTTTTTTGCAACCCACTTGTAATGCAAGAGTGCACGGTATCGCTTCCACTAACCATTGCGCCTTTTTCTAGAGCAATTAACGCCAAACCACTCATTCCAATCCCACCAATACCAATGAAATAATAGTGTTTGTTATACATGTAGAGTCTCTATAATGAGATCGCTCATTTCTCTTTTTTCACTCTTGAGATTTTGCAGAGAAACACGCATTTGCTCTCCTAATTCTGGATTTTTATAAAATGTATCTAAAAACTCTAAGATTACTCTTTGCATGTCGATTCCCTCTTTAACTACATAAGCTGCGGATAGACGCTCCAGAAACAAAGCATTTTCTCTTTGGTGCTGCTCTGTTGCATAAGGATAAGGAACAAGTATTGCAGGCACTTGGTAGTGAATGATTTCAGCTATTGTAGCAGCGCCTGATCTACAAAGAGCTAAATCTGCCGCATAGAAGACTTGGCTCATATTTTTCTCAAAGGTTTTAATGGATGCGGGAATATTATGCCTTTTACAGAACTGCTCTACTTCAACAGATATTGATCTACCAGCTAAATGGATGATCTGAAAAGGTATCTCTTTAGCAAGTAAGTGCTTGCAAATACTTAATACAGAATGATTAATAGCAGATGCTCCTTGAGAACCTCCAAAAATCAAAAGAGTAAAGCGATGAGGAGCTAATTGAAGTTGCTCTCTTGCCTTTACTTGCGATAGAGTAGACTCTTTTACTCTTAAAGGCCAAGCCACTTCTATCAGATTCCCCTTGATTTTCTTTGCGAGAGGTAGATGAATTGCGGTATGAGTAGCAAAAGAGGAAAAAAACCTGGTTACTTTTCCTGCTACTGTATTCGATTCGAATAGCATGAACGGTCTTTTTTGCAATTTTGCTGCACATAAAATAGGGAAGGCATGAAAACTGCCAAAACCGATGATAAGATCTGGTTTAAAGCCTTTAAGAAAAAAATAACTTTGAGCAACTGCTTTGAGTAAAGCATATAGCGCCCCTAAACATCTGGTTAATCCTTTCTGAAAAGGTGTTTTGGCCAAAATTTCATGAAACTTAAAACTCTTTCTGTCAAAATATAGATTTTCTTTTAACCCAGATCCAACAAAGAGAACTTCTATCTCTTTTTCTTGCAGCTTTTTAGCAATCTCTTGTGCGGGCAAGAGGTGTCCACCTGTTCCTCCTGCAGCGATTATCACTTTTTTTTTAATCATCATTTTTCAGTTGTTGTTTAGATTCTTCTGCTACTTTTATAATAACGGTTAGTGCGAGCATATTTGCAATTAAAGAAGACCCTCCTTGGCTAAAAAAAGGAAGATTCGTGCCCTTGCTAGGTAATAATCCTGAAACTATGCCTAGGTTTAAAAAAGCTTGAAAACAAATCAGAAAGGTAAAACTTGCCACAAGATAAAACCCACCGATTTCCTTTACCTGCAACGCAATAGCAAAACCACAAAACGCTACCATAGCATACAGAAAAATCAGAATACTCATCCCAATAAAACCACACTCCTCTGCAAAAATGGCTGCAATATAATCACATCTTGCCTCTGGAAGATACTCTAGCTTTTGTAAACTCTCTCCGATTCCTCTGCCAAATAACCTACCAGAGCCCGCTGCAATTCTTGCTTGATAAGGTTGATGTCCCTTGCCTTTCAGATCGTATTCTGGATGTAAATAGATCTTTAATCGATCTGATACATGAGGCATTTGTGAAGCAACCACAGCACCTATACAGCAAATAATGGCTAAAGGCAGTGCCCAGTATACCCAATTAATCTGGCTTAAGATGAACAAAACAATTAAAGCAGAGAGAATAATGGCCACTGTTCCATTATCGGGCTCAATTAAGATTAAGCCTAAAGGAATACAAATAACACCTAGCAAGCGTAAAAATTGCAGCCAATCCAAAGAGCTTTTTTGTTTAGTGACCGCATAGATATAATACAAAGGGATTACATACTTGACAAACTCTGAAGGCTGTAAAGAATTTCCAAACAGACTAATCCAACGACGAGCTCCATTGAGTTTAGGCCCAAATACCAAAACGAGAATTAAACCTATAACCCCTAAAAAAAGTAGCAATGGACTCAATGACAAAAGAGATCGATATCCCACCGACCAAATAGCAATCACGCCTATTGCGCTTATAGCTGCATAGAGAAGTTGTTTTACTAATGCATAATAAAGGCTACGGTCTGAAAAACGATCTAGAATTTGTGCAGAGGTTGTATTAAAGACCATAACAAGGCCTAATACAAAAAGCACAGAAATAGAGCTGAGCATGATAAAGGCGTAACGATTCATAAAAATCGATCCTTGAAAACAAAAGCTATACTCGTTTACATTCAAATTAAGAAGTTGAATATATAAACATTTTTATAAAAAGAATAACCTATTCTTGCAAGATAGAGCAGCTTTTTCAAAAAAACTCAGTTATGCAATTCTTAATTTGAAAGAAAACTAGTGTATTAACGAATACGCAATTTATCCCCAGGTCGTAGTTTTCGAGCTTTTTCCTCGCTCATCTCATTTAGATTCAAAAGAATTTCTAGCTTAATATTATTTTTCTTTGCAATAATCGAAGGATTATCTCCTTCTTTTACAATATAGTATTGGGTTGTCTCTTCCAAAACAGGGCTTGCGGTATGATTAGAAGGAATTTTCAGAATCTGGCCAATACGCAAATGAGATGTTTGCAACCCATTTAGTCGCATAATTTCATGAACCGTAGTATGATGTTGGCGAGCAATTTTTTCCAACATATCCCCTTTTTTGATAGTAACCTCTTGTCCAGCTAGTTTTTCCGTTTTATTTTCCAAAATAGCAACTTGCCTAGGTTCTCCTGCAATAACAGGATTTTGGATGACTACAGGTTGTTCTACAGTATTTAAGCGTTGCTTTGCAAATTGTTCTAAAGCGTGATCTACAGCATCTCCTTTTTGAATAACTACTTCCTTTTTAGGAGAACCATCTACAATAGGCTTCAATGGTTCTGGCTGATAGCACGTATTATGCATATGTGGCTTTAGGGCGCTGGCAAATAAAATAATTAATAAACCTGCATTAACCAATACAGCAATAATAATGGTATCTTTACGACTCATAACTCTTAAATCTCCCCATCTCTTAATAAGCGCACTTGATACTGAAATTCTTTTCCTCTATGAGCATAGTCACAAAACATATCAAAACTTGCACATCCTGGTGAAAGTAAGACGCTCTCTTTTTCCTTGGCAAGCTTTTTTGCCATAATTACTGCTGTTTGCATGGAGTCAACGCATATAACGGGAACAAAAGGATGCAGTTCCTGTTGTATTTTTTTTGCTGCTAAGCCAATTGCTATAATTTGTCTTACTTTTCCTGAAAAAGGTTTTTTCCAGACTGCATATGAGCTTCCCTTATCAACCCCTCCGGCAATCAGGATAACTTCCCCTTTCATTGCGCGTACAGCACAAATAACCGCATCTATATTTGTGCCTTTACTATCATCATAGTAATCAACTCCAGCAATAGAAGCTATATATTCTAATCGGTGTGGAGGCCTACAAAATGTGGTTAAAGCTTTCGTAAATTGTGTGTGGGAAATACCAAAAGGTTTACAAAGAGCCCAAGCTGCTAATGCATTTTCCCTTTCATGCTCTGCACATTCTCTATATAGTACCGATGAAAAATATTCAAGATCTTTTTGATAAAAACCTAATGTTTTATATTCGTTTCTTTCCAAAAGAAAACCAAACCGCTCCACCACTTTCTCATGTACAAATAAAGAACCTCTCTCTTTTATACAATTTTGTAGACGTAGCTTTGCTCTAGCATAAGCTTGCATATTAGAATAACGATCTAAATGATCTGGTGTAATATTAAGAACAACCGCTTGATCAAATACAGGAGAGTCTAAAGTTTCCAGTTGAAAAGAGCTCAATTCAACCACAAGAACCTCTGCTTTTCGAGGAGCAAGCACATAAGAACAAAGAGGCATGCCCACATTCCCCATTGCTTTTGCATAAATTCCACTTGCCTTTAGAATATGTTCTACCATTAGAGTTACAGTAGTTTTACCATTGGTTCCTGTCACCGCTATTAAAGGCGCTGAAATAAAAGGCAGGGCTAATCCTACCTCTGTGACAATAGAAATACCCCTATCTTTAGCAGTTGTATAGATTACATGTTTAGGATTAACTCCCGGTGAAATAACGCATTGATCTATTTCCTCCCAACAAATAGCTCCAAAATCGGGAATACACTTTAAGCCAAGCTCTTCTAAACGAAGAGCTTCTTTAAGATCCAAGTAATCATCAAAAGCACATACGTTTTTTTTATGGAATAAAAGTAATTCCGCAGCAGCCCTTCCGCTTTTTCCCAGTCCCAGGATAAGAGCCCTTTTCATAAAACCCTCTAAATACCAAACGGTTAAAGCTTATGCTTATTTTCAACTAAAACTACAAGATTTGTGATTTAAAAACTATAGATGAACCTATCTTGAATTGACTATAAATTTTCATTAGGATGCATGGTTTTTTTATTAGACCTCTTTCAAAACCCATTAACATAGCTCCAGATTGGCCCTTTCAACCTTGAAGTGCACAAAAAAGAACATATAAATACTTGAAAAAACATCTATTGTGCACCCGAGCATAGCATGTTTGTAGATAATCTCGTAAACACTTCTAGTGGAGTTTCGAAGTTGAGAGCCTTTCTAGGTCTGTTATTTAGTAAAGTTTCCACCCTTTCTATATCCTTAGAAGTCGTATCTAAAAAGCTTTGTGTTTTAGGAAAATATTGCCTAACTAGTCCGTTTGTATGCTCATTTAAGCCTCTTTCCCAAGAATGGTAGGGCGTTGCAAAGTAGAAGTCTGTCTCTAGCTCGAAACTAACCATTTGGTGATAGGCAAATTCTTTTCCGTTGTCTGCTGTTAATGTGTGTACAAAATCTTTGATAGGTTTAAGTTGTTCAATTAACGCTTGACTTACTTCCTCTGCAGTTTTATGAGAAACTTTGGCGAGCTTAGTTAGCTTGGAAGTTCTTTCTACCATTGATACAATTACGCCTTTATGTCCTGCCCCTATGACTGTATCTAGTTCCCAGTCTCCTAAACGAGTCTTTTTTTCTACAATACAAGGCCGTTGCTTAATATCTATACGACCAGGCATGTTCCCTCTTCCAGAAGCTCCCTTTCTCTGCTTGTTATATTTTTTCCCTCGATGACGGAGCTCTCTATAAAGCTGTCCTCCCTGTCGTTTATCTTTCCAGATATGATTATAGATGGTCTCATGACTAACATGTTCTTTACCATGTCTTTTAAGCCATCCGGATATTTGTATAGGGCTCCATTGCAACTTGATTTTTTCTTCAATACGGGTAACTATTTGAGGAGTCATTTTTTTATTGGGCTGAGAATTTTTTCTAAGAAATGCTTTTTCTTGAGCTTGCTGATGACGGTATCCTCGTTGCCCTTTATTTCTCTTAAGTTCCCTACTAATAGTGCTATGATGAACTTTTAGAATGTTTGCTATTGAGCTAGATGTATCTCCTCTAGCTTTTAAAATATAAATCTGACATCTTTGGTCATAGGTTAGGTGATGGTAGCCTTTAGGCAAGGTCTCTCCTTGTGTTTGATTGTTAAAAATCACAATAGAGATTCTTTCATCGCCTGCCTATTCTTTTTTTAATTCTTCTGTGCACTTCAAACTTGAAAAGACTTCCTTAAATATCCTAAAATCATGTCTTCTACCTTTGGAAAAAAAGGTACAAATAATCTTTTTTGTATCCTTGCTCATTACAAAATGAAAATGCTAGATACATTACACCAATTTGACACTGAACTTCTTGCATAACCCCCTATTTTAAAGCTTTCATTTATAGATTCCTATCTTAACAAAAGCATTTCCAGATATATCGCTCAAACAATCATATCTCATGGACTAAATTCCTTTAAAATTATTGGTTATGCAAGCGATCTACTGTCAATGAAGCGCTGCCTGTCAACTCAAGTTCTGTCTAGGACACAAATCTGACGCTGAGATAACCAATCTAATTTCTCAGTGCCCATACTTCTCTTATCTCACTACGTCCTCGAGTACATTTTTCAGACCGCCAATAATCACAGCTAGCTTCTTCCGGTATAACGTCCTGTGCTTGTTCAAAAAAGTTATGAGCTTCTGCATGTAAGTGGTCTTGATTGCCTTTAAGGGCAATAACATAATCTCCTCCCTGGGAACAAATCTGTTCTAATACTACTTTGTGACAACCGGCTGCATCGATTTTTATCTCTCAACTATCAAGCAAAATCTTCATGCGTTGGCCCTGTACTTGAGTATGGCCTTGTCTCTGCGAAGTTTTTAAGTTATTAGCAAGATGTAAACTATGCTGGCATCTTCTTTTTTTCTTAAACATGAAAATACCAGCTAATAAACTTCCAGTTGCAAATAGAGCTAATCCTATTAATGCAATCCCTCGTTGAATATTTGTTGATTTAGTTATTTTAGGTTCTGTTGTTGTGGTTGGTTCAGGTATTGCTGTTGAAGTAGCAGCTGTTGGTTTTGTTTGTTTAACTGTTGTTTCTGGAGCAGTTGTTGAGTGAGTTAGTTCAAATATTGTAGTTGGTTTTTCTGAACTTTTTTTATATCGAGTTGACCTACTACACTGCTCTTCTAATTGAGCAATCATGCTCTCTTTTTCTTTTAAAGAGCTATTACATACCTGATTTTCTGTACGGCAAGTATTAAGATCAGCAATCAGGTTTAACACGGTAGGTGGTAGTTTTGTGTGGTTAACTGTTATTTCTGGAGCAGTTGTTGAGTGAGTTAGTTCAAATATTGTAGTTGGTTTTTCTGAACTTTTTTTATATCGAGTTGATCTACTACACTGCTCTTCTAATTGAGCAATCGTGCTCTCTTTTTCTTTTAAAGAGCTATTACATACCTGTTTTTCTGTACGGCAAGTCCTATAATCGATAACCAGGCTTGTCATGTATTCTACCGATACCTCGTAAACAGGTTCTATTACTCTAGGTCTTTTATGTCTTGCATGAATACGCTTTGACCGTGGAATATTTCCATACTTTGAATCTGTAAACCCATTTCCAATTTTCACCTTAGCCACTCTATCTATTTTTCGATGTGAAGAAAACATATTGGTAGCATTCTTTAAATTCATTGGAAGTTCATTTGAAAATGGCACTATGAACCTATCTTGAATTAAATTTACTGTTTTAAAGATACTTGCCGACTTAAGAAATTCATCCAATATCCCAGTAGTCCAAACATTAATAGTCCGTTCCAATATATTGCCTTTCTTTCCCAGCGCACTGTAAGACGACGGAAGCATGTCTTTAACCAAGAAATCGTTCTCTCAACGACCCAACGTTGCTTTTCAAGGTAGCAAATGCCTTTTATCTTATATCCCTTAGTGTTTCTTTTCCGAGCTATCAGAGGAAAAACCTCATGGGAAAGAACATCGATACGTGTTTGCTCTGAGTCATAACCTTTATCTGCTTCAAGTATGGGTACTTTTCCCTGATTCCATGCTTTTTTAATGAAGGAAATGACTTTCCTAAGCAGAGGGATCACTTGTTTTTTTCTCATCCCCGGATGCTGATGTAAAAGTGATTGCAAGAGGCTTTCCTGATTTTTCTACCAGTAAATGCGATGTCACGCCTTTACCTTTGTAGCCATAATCAACTTGCTCTCCTCCTCCGCGTCCGCTGGAAAAAAAAACCATCTACAGAGAGTCTCTGGGCATCAATACACCCCAGCTGTTCGGCAAGCTTAAGCAGCTCTTCTAAAAATTGATCTAAAAATCCAGCAGATTGCATTCTTCCAAGCCATGCGTGTGCTGTTGAGGGATGAGAAAACTCCTTGTTTCTAGGTGCATCTTTCCAAGGAGCTCCTGTCCGAAGCACCCAGAAAATAGTATTCACTACAGGTCTCCATGGCGCTAATTTTCTTCCATAATGGTTACGATTTACCCATTTTTCCATTTGAGGTTCGAGTATTTTAAACTGTTCTTCATTTAATCCTTGCTTGCTCATGTCATCTGTCTTTAGTTAAAAAATAAAAAGATCTGGTATCATAGCGAAAATTTATATTCAATTCAAGATAGGTTCTTGAATTGATAAAGCTCATTTTTATTTCCTAATATTAAATTGTTCAACTTTTTAAAAAACAAGAATACGAAGACTTATTTATTGCAAAATTTCGCGAAAATAAATATCCTAATAACGTTGAAGTTATTCTTTGAAATACATTATCTTGAATTTTGTGCATACATAAATCGTCAAAATCTTTCGACTATACTAGTGCCGATTCAAATGGCTAACTTATATAGAGTTCAAGTCAACGAATTGAAACTTGTCGTTAATCCTACATTTCAAAACATCTGTTAGTTTCGGTATCTCTTCTAAGAGCCTGTTTAAAATCTTCTCATTAAGGTATAATGATAGTTTTCATAAAACCTTTGGAGGTAGTTATGACCCGCTCTTATCCAAGCGATATTTCTCGTAAACAATTTAGCAAAATCCATCTAATAATTGAGTCTACACGCAAAAAAACACGTCCACGAAGAGTTGATCTATATGATATTTTTTGTGGAATTTTGTACATTTTAAAAAGTGGTTGCCAGTGGCGTATGTTACCCATAGAGTATCCTAAATGGGAATTATGTTATTATTATTTCCATCTTTGGAATAAAAAAGATGATAAAAATTCTAAGAGCCTGTTTAAAATCTTTTCAAAAGTGAGGATATTCTGGAGAAAGATTTGGAAAGAGTGTACAGGAAATATTAGAATATATATTAGAAATAGCAAAAAGAAATGCACTTCATACTTTTACAGTCATTTCTAGAAGATGGATTGTAAAGCGTTCTTTTGCGTGGATAGAAAAATGTCGCAGGCTATGGAAAAATTGAGAAAGAAAACTACATACAAGCCTGAATATGGTGGTTCTTGCTTTTATTGCTCTACTTTTGAAAAGATTTTAAACAGGCTCTCAGACCGTACCTGCAACCTGTGTGAAAATACGTTCGATATTCTCTCAAATATTCTAAAGTCTTTAAAAGCTTGTCTTCTAGGTTTAAGTAAGCCTTTTCTCCTAGCTTTTCTCTATCTTTTGTTTTGCTCTTCCAATAAAATTAAGACCTTTTCTTCAAAAGTTTTTCGTTTCACTCCTGTTAGTCTTCTAAATTGCTCGGGTGAGAGTGATTGAAGTTCTAAGTAATTTTTCATATTCCTCCATTTAGGAAGGAAGTATAGCAAAAACCTAATTACGCAAGAAGTCTAATGAAGGCTAGCCAGCTATTTCAAGTTGGGATTGCAACTGTCTACCGATGGGTAAAGAGTAAGAAACAAAGAGGAAACGTAGAACCTCTAAAAAAGAAAAGCACTTATAGGAAAATTGATGATCAGAGATTAATCGCTTATGTAGAGAAAAACCCCGATCATTTTTTATCAAAAATTGCAAAGCATTTTGGTTTGACTATGCAAGCAAATACAAACTAAAATAGCAACAGCTCTAACTCTTACTGAAATTTTAAGGAAACTAACCCCAATAACGCTAAAATCAAACCCATAATCCAAAAGCGAATAACCACTTTTGTCTCAGGCCAGCCCTTATATTCAAAATGATGGTGAAGAGGTGTACATAGAAAAATACGTTTGCGATTACGCAATTTGTAACTTCCTACTTGTAAGATCACAGAAAGGGTTTCTGCAACAAATACTCCCCCCACTAAGGCTAAAAGAAGCTCTCTTCGTAATAAAACAGCACAAAAGCCAATGATCCCCCCTAGAGATAATGAGCCGATATCGCCCATAAAGACCTGTGCCGGGAACCCATTATACCACAAAAACCCAAGAGTTGCGCCAATAACAGCAAATAAATAGATAGCTATTTCTCCACTTTGTTTGATGTATAAGATATTTAGGTAACGAGCCATTTCTTTATTATTTGATAAAAAGGCAACGATTCCTAATACAACCGCTACCATAATCAAGCAACCTGAAGCTAAACCATCTAATCCGTCTGTTAAATTTACCGCATTGGAAGAACCGGTGATTACAAATACACTTAAAAAAATTCCAAGCACTAAGCTTAAACCAGTTAACTTAAATAGAGGCTTTTTGATAAAAGGAACAAAATAATAGCCCATGTATTGCTGTGTATTTAATACTTTCCACTCTCCTTCTGTCTTGCTTCTTTTAACCCATTCTTTAGCAATAGGTGGATGCAAGAAGTCTTCTTGTGTAAACTGAGGGATATATAGATAGCTACAAATTCCTAATGTAATAAACAGCTGCATGAGAAATTTGGTGCGCGCCTTCATTCCTTTAGAATTTTTTAATTTCATTTTTAAATAATCGTCAATTCCACCTATAACTGCTAGACCCAAAGTAAGTAAGCATAACATGATGGTAAAGCTGCTTCTCCAATCCATCCACAAAATAAGGGAAATCAGTGCCGAAAATAAAAGGAAAATACCTCCCATAGTCGGGGTTTCTTTTTTTTTTTGATGAAGTTCTGCTAATAGAGGGCAATCTTCCACACGAATTGACTGTCCTGTTTTTAAGGCATAGAGCCTTCTGATACAGTAAGGGCCTATCCAAATCGCACATAGCAAAGAGCTCAATGCTGCTAGTATCGTCCGAGTAGATGAATAAGTAAAAACCGAATGTAATGGAATTCCTAAACTACTTAAATATTGATAAATGAAAAGAATCACGGATGCACTCTTAAGTTGTTCTTTAAGTAAATGTTATCTTAAGCTAGAAGATGAAAACATCGCAATCCTAATCCAAAATGCGCCATAATTGATGAGAATTCGCGCCTTTAATTAAAACAACATCACCATGGCTTGCAAGAGCATATACAGCTTTGTACAGATCTTGAAAATCATGATATAGATAAGCTTTGCGTTTATTCTTAATAAATAATTCTACCATTAAGGAACAATCTTTTCCTAAACAGAGCAATATATCGGTGACTTCTAATGCGTATTTAGCCACTTCCAAATGACATGTCTCTGTAAACTCTCCGAGCTCTTTCATATCCCCTATTACAGCAATTGTCTTTCCTTTAGACTTTGGCAAGGACTTAAAAGCTGCTCTCATGGAAGACACACTAGCATTATAAGAGTCATCAACAAATATAATCCCTTTTTTTTCTACAATAGTAAATCGATGAGAAATGGTTTTAAGTTGCTTGGTTTGTTCAATAATCTTTTTCCAGCAAACGCCAAATTCCCTAACAACTAGAGCAGCACCACAAAAATTTTCCCATAAATGCTCTGCTTGAAAAGGCAAAGAAAAAAAAGAAGATCTACCAGATTTTTCTATCAAACAAAACTTTTCCTCACAAACTTGTAAATAGAGATCTAATCCTTGTGATAAACCATAATTTTTTTTGGGCAACAAGCTATTTTTAATAGCGGAAAAATTTCCTACATTAGATCCTAAAATAGCAAGACGCGTTTTGCTGGATGACAAAACTTCAGCCTTTGCCTGAGCAATAGCTTCTAATCCTTCTGGAAAATAAGCGCTATGAGCTAAACCTATATTGGTGATTACAGCAATTTCTGGAGGGGCAATAGATACAAGTTTAGCTATTTGTCCTTTTTGACTCATTCCCATTTCCACAACAAAAATATCTGCTTTTCTATCTGCATTTAATAAAGCCAAAGGTACCCCTATTCGAGAATTGGCATTACCGGGAGTTTTCGCAACCCTAAACTGCGCGGATAAAAGCGCTGCAATAAACTCTTTAATAGTTGTTTTCCCCACAGATCCAGTAACTGCAATAATACGGGTTTGTCTCTTTGAAAATACAACCTGTGCCAAAAGATGTAATGCATTCATGACATCTTCTACAGCTAATAGAGATAAACCATAGCTTGGCCCTTTGTATCGCTTGGATACAACAGCTGCTACTGCCCCTTTTTTTGCTACTTCTCTTAAAAAAGCATGACCATCCACTCTCTCTCCAGACAGAGCAAAAAACAGATCGCTTGGCTCAATTAGCCTGCTATCTTGATGAAATCCCTTTATGGAAACCAGATTAGAGGAGAGGATGCCTAAATAAGCTGCAATTTCTTTACAAGTATACATTTGTATGAAAGAGTAACTAAATAAAGATTTTAATCATTAAAAAAACTTATCCTTGACCCTTTTATGCTTAATACAGCATAATTTTTGCAAATTCCTTAAGGTGGCATGGCCAAGTGGTAAGGCAGGAGCCTGCAAAGCTCCTATCCCCAGTTCGAATCTGGGTGCCACCTTTTATTTTTACTAAAAATCCATGTTATATGTAGTTTCAACCCCTATTGGCAATTTAAAAGATTTTTCCTTTCGTGCACTTGATGTACTTAAAGAATGTGATTATATCTTATGTGAAGATACCCGTCATAGCCAAATCCTCTTAAATCATTACTCGATTAAAAATCCCCTAAAAAGCTTTCATCGCTTTAATGAAAGAATGAGACTCGATAGCATTTTAGAAGATTTAGCAAATGGAAAAAATGTAGCACTTATTTCCGATGCGGGAACTCCTACAGTTTCAGATCCTGGTCTACCACTTATCTCTGCATGTCGCCAGAAAAAAATTCCTATGACAGTGATCCCAGGAGCTTGTGCTCTAATTGTTGCCCTTGGATTGTCTGGCTTTTCATCTACTGTTTTTCAATTTCTAGGGTTTGTTCCTAAAAAAGAAAAAGAAAGGGCTCTAATCCTTAAGATAGCATTAGAGTATAAAGGAACTAGTATCTTCTATGAGACTCCTCATCAAATACAAAAAACCCTGTCTCATTTACAAAAACTAGATAATACAAGGTTTCTTTGTATTGTAAGAGAAGCAACCAAACTACATGAGGAGAGTTTGTTTGGAGAAGCTAGTGTCTTACTCGATCATTTTCAAACACATACCCCTCGTGGAGAAATCGTCTTATTAATTTCAGAAAATACACAAGAGGGCTGTCTAACAGGCAATGTCATTTCGCATATTAACATACTACAAGAAGAACTACATCTTAGCCGCTCTGAAGCCGTTAAAATAGTCGCCAAACTGCATCAACTCCCTAAAAGAAAAATTTATAAAGAAGATCTTGACTTTGAAGACAACTAATTGCAAAATAAGCTTTCTCTTTTTATACTTCTTCTATCAGAAATAATCACTATTATGTCACTCTGTATGACAACCACTTTTAACTAGGAGATAGTTATGTCAACACTTAAGGAACTGATTTTCGAAGAAGAAGCCAGAAATAAATTACTCGAAGGAATAGATCAACTTGTAGACGCTGTTTGTAATACATTAGGTCCTAAAGGCAGCAATGTAGCTATAGAATCCTCTTGGGGAGCTCCTAGTATTACCAATCATGGAAATAATGTGGCTAAAGAAATCGAGCTAAAAGATCAATATACAAATATGGGAATTGCTTTAGGTAAAGAGAGTGCTGCAAAAATGAAAGAGCTGTGTGGAGATGGAATCACTACCTGTTTGATTTTACTACGCGCAATTGCAAAAAATGCCGCTAAACAAATCACATCAGGATCAAACCCTGTTCATTTAAAACGAGGAATAGAAAAAGCACTTGACGCCATTTTACATGATTTGAAGACAAATGCTATTACCATTGAAACCCAAAAAGAAATACAAAATATAGCAACAGCTTCTGCTTCAGGCGATCAAACCATTGGAACCTTTATTGCTGAAGCTATTGAACGAGTAGGGAAAAATGGTGTTATTACTATAGAAGAGAGCAAAGGAATCCACACAACGGTTGAAATAGCTAAAGGGATGCAATTTGACCGTGGCTATATCAGTTCCTCTTTCTGCACAAAAGAAGATGCACTATGTGTAGAACTACATAACCCTCGCATTTTAGTCACAGATAAAAAGATCTCATCTGCTCAAGAATTACTGCCTATTTTACAATCCATTGCCACTTCCTCTTCTGAATTATTGATTATTGCAGAAGAGGTAGAAGCAGATGCTCTTTCCACGCTAGTGATTAATAAATTAAAGGGAATACTTAAAGTAAGTGCAGTAAAAGCCCCTGGTTTTGGAGATAACCGTCAGGAAATGCTCAAAGATATTGCTATATTAACAGGCGCTAAGTTTATCTCAAAAGAGACCGGTTTGTCTTTAAAAGATGCTACTTTTGAGGATCTAGGCTATGCAGAAAAAGTGATTGTGAGCAAAGATAAAACAATTATCATTACAGATGAGAGCAAAAATGAAGAAGTAAAAGTACGCATTAAGCAGATTGAGTTAGAAATTACAGAAACTACCTCCTCTTACAACAAAGAAAAGTTAGAAGATCGCAAAGCTAAATTGATAAGCGGAGCAGCGGTCATTCGCGTAGGAGGTGCTATTGAGGCAGAAGCCAAACAAAAACAACAAATATTTAAAGACAGTCTCAATTCCACAAGAGCTGCAATTGATGAAGGAATTGTAATTGGAGCAGGAATCGGGCTTTTAAGAGCTAGCCGCAACATAAACGTGCATCTAAGCGATGAAGAAAATAGGGGAGCGCAAATTTTGATCCAAGCTTGCGAAGCTCCTCTTAAGCAAATCATTGCTAATAACGGTCTAGACAGCGCTGTTATTTTTAATGAGATTCTGAGCAAAGAGTCGCAATTTGGATTAAATGCCCTAACAGGAAAAGTAGAGGATCTTCTAAAAAGCGGCATTATAGACCCATTGAAGGTTTTAAGGTCTGCTCTACAATGTGCTGTATCAACAGCTATTCTTATTCTTTTCTCAGAGGTTTTGATTGGTAATGCTCCTGAAAAAGAATAAAAAGCTTTTATTTAGCCTAGGTTTCTTTAGACCTAGGCTGATTTTACACAAAAATACTGGTTATAAATTGAAAATAAATAAATTAAAAAATAGAATGAGCATTTAAGAGCAATATATCCATTCAAGGCTAATCTATGAAAGATCAACTCTCTTTAAAAAATCGCAAAAAACAAAGAAAAGAAATTCATTCTGCTCAAAAAAACCCCGTCATTCAAGAGAATCCTCCTGTAAAAATTCCTAAAAAAATCATGCAAAAAAGAAAAGAGTTAATGGATTCTTTTACAAGACATATGAAAATTAAAAAAGCTAGACACAATACTAAAAATTCTAAACGCACTACGCCGGGAATAGGCATTACAACAACCGATGCTCAACCAGCTCACACTCACATTGAAGGTGTTCGCTGGATAAAAACAACCATCAAACAAAATCTTGCCCAGCAGAAGATTTTGAGCCGCAATGGACCTAGAAAAAAATAAGGACGTTTTTGTCTTGCCTCTAGGGCTTTTTTTATTAATGCCAAATGTAAGAGTTTGCCTACGCTAGTAAGAAGTTATAGTTATTTAAATCGACATTGATAAAACAGCTTGATCTAAGGCTTCGGATAAATTAGCTACAGTAGGTAAAAGTTCTCGGATTTTCGTTTTCATATTGGCCCAATATTTTTCGATAGGATTTAAGTCCGGTGAATAAGGCGGGAGAAAGAGCATTTCGTATCCACTTTCCTCTATCAATGTTCTAGTTGTCTTTGATTTATGAAAGCTCGCGTTATCGAGAATCAAAACTTGGCCATGAGTCAAATTTGGAATCAATTCCTGTTTTAGCCATACATTAAATAGATCCGTATTGCAAGTTCCTTCAAAACACATCGGTGCCAGCAATTTCTTCCCTTGTAGTGCCGAAATTACACTCTGTCTACCAAATCGTTTTCCTGAAATTCCTCCAAATATTTGTTTTCCCCTCGCGCTCCTCGCATATTGCCTATGCACATATTGACTGATTCCGCTCTGATCCAAATAGACCCTTTTTTCAGGAGAAATTGCTTCTATCTTTTTTAGATATTCCGCTCTTGCTTCCGCATTCCTTTCCTTATAAAACGCAATCTTTTTTTTCTTGTGATCTTGAGTCTTTTCAAAGCGTAAAAGATTGCTTGCAAAGTCAAACCAAAATGCTTTGCAATCTCTGATAAAAAATGATCGGGGTTTTTTTCTACATAAGCGATTAATCTCTGATCATCAATTTTCTTATAAGTGCTTTTCTTTTTTAGAGGTTCTACGTTTCCTCTTTGTTTCTTACGCTTTACCCATCGGTAGACAGTTGCAATCCCAACTTGAAATAGCTGGCTGGCCTTCATTTTGTCGTTATTTTCTTCTAGGTATTGAAGCACTCGTTTTCTTAGATCCATTGAATAAGGTTTAGGCATTTCTCTACCTCCATATATTTTGTTGGAGAAAAATATACAACTTTATCAATAATATTTTAAATAACTATACATTGACTTAACAGATATATGCATACTCACTAGGTCTTTCAGAAATGCTATGGCCCTCATTTTGGCATCCATCCTATTGTTGAAGATCTTGCTACTGAGTCTTTAGATGTAACTATACTCGTTTGCATTCAAATTAAGAGTTTGAATGTATAAACATTTTTCTATCCACGCAAAAGAACGCTCTACAACCCCTTCTTGAGAAATACACTTCATACTTTTACAGTTATTCCTAGAAAATGGGTTGTAGAGCGTTCTTTTGCGTGGATAGAAAAATGTCGCAGGCTATAGAAAAATTGCGAAAGAAAACTACATACAAGCCTGAATATGGTGGTTCTCGCTTTTATCGCTCTACTTTTGAAAAGATTTTAAACAGGATCTTAGAAATATTTCTTGTATAGAGTAATTGGGGATTATTTATTGACTAAAACCCAAAACTGAGGTTCTTACACTTTTGCATAAAGAACATTGTGCGACAAGCCTTTTGCTCGTTTGTATATTTATAGAGAAGAATTCTCAGATCGGTTAATCTAATGACCAAAGTATTTTAGGATGATCACAATGGTTCGCTGCGCTCATATTTCAGATCTACATTTTGCAAAACCGTCTTGGAAAATCCATCAATTTTTTTCTAAGAGATGGATAGGAAATGTTAACTTCTATCTACGCAGACGCTCCCAATTTTGTTTTGAAAATATACAATCGCTCCCTTTGCTTTTTAAACAGTTAGGGGTTTCTAAGGTACTGATTACAGGAGATCTAACTACTACTTCTGATGAAAAAGAATTTTTAATGGCGCAAGCTTTTCTTCAAAGACTAGAGGAACAGGGCCTTTTAGTATTTCTTCTTCCTGGTAATCACGACCAATACACAAAAGCTGATTTTTCCCATAAAACCTATTATCGTTTTTTCCCCTCTTATTTTTCTGAATCTACATGTAACTTAAAAGACGATGGTCTAACAATCGTTGAAATAGAAAATAAATGGTCTGCTATTTTTTTAGATACCGCAATAGCTACGCCTCCTCTTGCGTGTCATGGTTTTTTTTCAATAGAACTAGAAAAGAGATTAAAACAAGCTTTAAAACAAATACCTAAAGATCACAGTATATTGATTTTAAATCATTTTCCTCTCATTTATAACGAAGCTCCTGAAAAAGGTCTTAAACGCTCAGAGGCTTTATGCGATCTCATTAAGGAGTTTCCTCGGGTTAATTTATATCTACATGGGCATACCCATCGCCATTGTATTGCAGATCTTAGACAAAGCGATTTACCTATTATCCTAGATAGCGGATCTATTATAGAAAAAAAAACGGGCTCTTGGAATCTCATTGAATTACATGAAAAGGAATTTTGGGTTGAGGGCTTTAAAATCATTAACAGCAAATGGCAACCTACTTCCCGCTCTTATTTTAAGGTTAATAATGTCTGAAAAATGGTATAAAGAAGGTCTACGTTTTCATTGTACAGGATGCGGTAAATGCTGCACAGGATCTCCTGGATATGTATGGGTAAGTGATAGCGAAGTGAAAGAAATCTCACAATTTTTACAAATAAGTTTTGAAGAATGCATAAAAAAATACACCCGTAAAGTGGTAGGGAGACTCTCGCTTTTAGAGGATTATCTAAGTTATGATTGTGTTTTTCTAAAAGATAAGAACTGTCAGATTTATTCTACTAGGCCTAAACAATGCCGCAAATTTCCTTGGTGGCTAGAAAACTTAAAAACAAAAAAAGATTGGGAAGAAGAGGCCATACGTTGTGAAGGAATAAACCATGTTGATGCGCCTTTGATCTCTTTTGGAGAAATAGAAAAACAAGTAGATTCTTAAAAAAGCGGTGATATATGGCAATTCCGGCAGATATTCAAAAACGTGCTGAGGTTTGGCTAAATAGCCCTTTTGATTCTGACACGCAAAACCAAGTGCGTTTGCTCATGCAAAAGCCCCAAGAGCTTATCGATGCCTTTTTTTGCGACCTTTCTTTTGGGACAGGAGGTATGCGAGGATTAATGGGAGTAGGGACCAACCGTCTAAACATCTATACTATTCAAAGAGCTACCCAAGGTTTAGCAAATTATGTAAATCAACAAAAAAAAACAGGAAAAGTTGTCATTGGTTTTGATAGTCGACATCATTCTAAAGAATTTGCAGAAGAAGCCGCAAAAGTACTTGCTGCTAATCAAATTCAAGTCTTTTTAATCCATGAATTAAGACCGACTCCTTATATTTCATTTGCTTGTCGTTTTGTGCAAGCAGATGCTGCTATTATGATTACCGCTTCTCACAATCCCGCTCAATACAACGGATATAAAGTCTATTGGAGCGATGGCGGTCAAGTTGTATCTCCACATGATATAGGTATCATGCAAGAAGTAGAAAAAATATCCCAACTTTCACAAATTCATTTAAGTGATTTTTCTAATCCAATCATCCAAAAAATTAATAATTCTTCAAATCAACTAGATCAACTAGATCAATTCTATTTACAAGCAATAGCCCCTCTGCAGGTCTTTCCCAAGCAAGACCATCAAATGGGTAAGAATTTGAAGATTACCTATACAAGCTTATACGGTACAGGTAGCACTATCGTGCCTCAAGCTTTAACACATTGGGGTTTTGATCAGGTCTATCTAGTCAAAGAACAGTGCCAACCTGATGGTTCTTTTCCCACTGTAGCTTTTCCAAATCCTGAGTATAAAGAAACATTTACAATGGGTCTGAAATATATGCTAGATACCAAGTCTGATCTTTTGATCGCAACAGATCCCGATGCAGATCGGATAGGGATTGCGATTTTACATCAAAATAAACCTATCCTATTGGATGGGAACCAAGTAGCAGCTATTTGCGCAGACTATCTTGCCCAAGTATTGAACTCAGAGAACAAAATGCCAGCTAGAGCAGCAATTGTTACAACTATTGTTTCAACGCAGCTCTTAAAAAGCATTGCAAAGCGCTATAAAATTGCCTATAGAGAAGTTCTTACTGGATTTAAATATATTGGCGAACTGATTCATAAATGGGAACAATCCCAAGAAGGCCCTCATTTTCTATTCGGTGCTGAAGAGTCTTACGGCTACTTAATCGGTACTCACGCAAGAGATAAAGATGCTATTGTCATGTCTTGTTTACTCGCAGAAATTGCGCTATATGCAAAAAAACAGAATCAAACCCTCCAAGATCGCTTAGAAAAGATTTATCAAACATATGGTCTTTTTCAAGAAAAGCAATTTTCTATAGATTTTGCACCTGGTAAAAAAGGCATGGAAAAAATTGAGAAAATTATGCAACAATTAAGACAAAACCCGCCTAAGACAATTGCAGCGATAGACGTGCTCTATATAGAAGATTATCAAAAAAGAATACGTTTTACCTTAGAGCTTAAGCAAGAAGAAGCCCTAGAGCTACCTCTTTCTAATGTATTAGTGTTTGGATTAAAAGATCAGAGTCGCTTAATTATACGCCCCTCTGGAACAGAGCCTAAAATAAAAATATATCTATCTACTCATTTAGATTCTTATTCTTCATTAGAACAAGGAATTAATCAATGTCAAACTCATTTACATACTTTACTAACTAATTTTAACCAGTTTATATTATGAATTATGATTTAGCTTTAGTCACTGGAGCTACATCTGGGCTAGGAAGAGCCTTATGTTATGCGTTAGCGCAAAGAAACATCTCTTTAATTGCAGTCGGTAGAAATATCCAAAAATTACAGCTTCTCGCTAAAAAAATACAAACACCGATTCGAATTGTGCAAGCAGATTTGAGCCAATTAAATCAAAGAACTTCTCTTTATGCACTGATTCAAGAGCTCTGCCCAGATCTTGTGATTAATAATGCAGGATTTGGTTTGTATGGCTCTGCTATAAAGCTACCCTTAAAACTATTGCAGGAAATGATCCAAGTAAATATACAGGCTGTTATGGAGTGTTCTATAGAAGCTACTTCAGCGTTAAAAAAAGCTAAAAAGCCCGGGTTGATCTTAAATATTTCATCAGCCGCTGCTTTTTTTTCCTATCCTAATTTTTCTGTATATGCAGCTAGCAAGGCATTTGTCTACCGTTTTTCAGAAGCTCTGGACATAGAGCTATCTGCTTATCATATTCGTGTACTTACCATATGTCCTGGACAAATAGCAACGGATTTTCGTAAAAAAGCCTCTCAGAACTTCCCTCAAAAACCAGATTATTTTACCCTATCTTGTGAAAAAGCAGTACGATTGATCATCAAACAAATAAGCCAAAAAAAAAGAGTAAAAATCATCGATCTAAGATATCGCTTGATGATTTTTTTAACTTACTTTATTCCTAAGAGCTTTCTACTGCCTCTTTTGCAAAGATCTTTAAGTAAAAGATATAGAAAAAATTCCTAAATCTTACTTCTTTAAACTCAAAGGTCCTGATCCAAAATGCGTAATTAGTAAAGCAGCGCCTAAATAAAGCGGCATTTTTCATAAACATCACTTGCTGCATGTCATGCATCATGAGATTTGAAATCGTCCAAAATTTATGCATCATATAAGTAAACAGGAACTAAAAAGATCACTAATAACCAAGCTCCGTAACGCGCTTTATAACCTAAAAGGATACTTAATCCCCCTACAAGAGCTAATAGTCCTGAAAAAGGAACAAGTATACTAGTTTGGCTTCAAATTAAGAATTTGAACCATATAAAAATCTTTAAGCAAAGAACAATACCTTATATGAAGGTAAAGAGATTTTTTTCAAAATACCAAGAATGTAATCCTTAATTTGAAATTAAACTAGTATAATACTTCTCTGGCGTCCTACCTTCTTAATAAGAAAAGATCCTCAGCTCCCACGTTTTTTATTTCAAGAAGAATAGATTTGTCTAATATAAGTCCACCTAGAAAAGTCCTTCTTTTCTGAGTCATATGGAAGAGAAAATAAACGCTTAAAAGTTCCTTAGACATTATATGTTTTTAAGAATCTGGAATCTAGTTTCTAGAGGGATATTTAATGCGCAGATGACGTGTAACAATTAAAGACTTAATGATCGCTCTTTTTACTTTTCCTAATTCTTCGAATGTTAATTGAGATTCATTAAATTGCCCATCCTCGGCTTTTTCGTCTATTAACTTATCAATCATATCGGTAATGGATTCTTCTGTAAGTTCTTCCATAGAACGAGAAGCTGCTTCTATTGTATCAGCAATCATAATGATTGCTGATTCTCTACTATGGGGTTTAGGGCCTGGGTAACGAAAAAGCTTTTCATTCACTTTATTCGCATCACTACCCATTTGTTCCATTTGTTTACAATAAAAATAGTAAACCATTGTTGTTCCATGATGCTCTCGAATAATATCGATAAATCCTTGCGGAAGATGGTATTTACGAGCTAATGCTTCCCCTTCTGGCACGTGAGCAATAATTACCTGCGTTGATTCCATGGGGGTGAGTAGTTGGTGGATATTAAATCCTCCAAATTGATTTTCTGTAAAATAATGAGGATTAAACAATTTGCCGATATCGTGATAGAGAGTAGCTACTCTGCAAAAAAGGCCGTTGGCGCCAATAGATCTAGCCCCCGCTTCTGCTAAATGCCCTACAACTAAACAATGCTGATATGTTCCCGGTGCTTCTAAACTCAAACGATGTAACAACTCATGATTAGGATCCATGTACTCCATTAAACTCATATCTGTTGTTATATGAAATAAGGTTTCTAAAATGGGTAATAGAGCAACCGTAAAAATAGCAATCGCGCATAAAAATACAAAACAACTCATTACATCTGGAATTAAATTAAAACCCCACAAGCCATTTCTATCTAAATTCAAGCCAATTATAGGTAGAAGAATAGATAACCAAACTTTGCCGAAAACAGAAAATATTTGCTTTCTCTTATGCAAATTATGCGTAAATAAAACTGTGGTAAGTATCGCAATAAAATTGATTAAGATAAAAGGTACATAATTTACGGCTAAAACAGCTGAAAATAAAGATAAAAGAAATAAAGAAAAGATCAAAGCTAGTTGGGTTTCAAACAAAATACATATTAATATAGAGGCAAAAGGCACTAGAATGGGAATACGGACAATTTCAATCAAATGATTTTCTTCAGATAGCAATAAATGTTCCACTAAAGAAGAAAAAATTAAAGTCAGAATAGAAACTAACACCAAAAGAGCTAATTTACGTACTGATTGTAAAATTTCATGATAGAAAATATTTAAAAATGCAATTAGTGAAATGAGCAAAGATAGTGCTATCAAAAAACTGCTTAACAATGTCTTAAAAGCCCATCGGTCTTGAGATTCTGCTAACGCATGCTTCATAGATTTCAACATTGTTAGGTGACGTTGAGAAACTCTTTCGCCTACCTTAATAATTTGACTTCCCGGTTCAATATGAGTATAGCGTGGAACAACTCGATCTTGAATACTATGTTTGATGCTGCGCTCTAGAGAAAGATCTTCTTGAAGAAGCCAAAACTGTTTAGAAAACTGTACAAGGATAAAATCAATTGCCTCTGAATTTAAATGACGAAGTTCCTTTAACCTCTCTTCTAATTTCTGCCAAAAGCGCTCAGGCACAAGCTGCTGCTCTTCTATATTTTCTTTAGCTAAAGAAAGAACAAAAATTCCTTTGGTAGGGATATCAAGCCCATGCATTTTATTTAAGGTTCGTTGATCGGTAAAATGCGCCTGAATCAAAATTTCTTCTAATCGATCCAAAACAGTATAAAGATTTTCAAAAGTGCTTTTACTTAATTTAGATCGCCAATTTGGATTTTGAATTAAAGAAAGTTCTAATTCTTTGCGATAGCTGCGAATTTGATTTTCATCTATGCGGTAGAAGGGGCTAATATCTCTTACAGCTTCCTGTTTTAGCATTCTTGTAGCTTCAAGATCTGGAAAATCAAAAGCGACTTGAGCGCTTATATAGCGAGGAGCTAGACTTCCAACTTCTGGTAAATCAATTAAAACTTCTCGGTTATTAATAAAAAAAGTCAAAGAAATGATCAAGAGTGAAAACAAGACAAGCCGCTTAACAAACTCATGGCCTTTAAACCATTTTTGCCATCCACGTAAATCTAATGAGTTTTCATCAATTTCTGCTTCTTGCATAAGGGGTTTAAGCGTTGAAAACTCCCTTTGAACTTATCTTTTCCATTATAACAGATTCTTAGCAATTAATAACTATCTTTTCTAGGGGTAAAAATTTTTTTGCAGATTCCCTTAATTTTTAAACGATCTCTTTGGCTTCTAAATGCTTTTTTTGTATGATAATAGAAGTATTGTTTATAGCTAGAGGATTTAGTGAGTATTTCTTATAGAAAATATCGACCGCAGCTTTTTGGAGATGTGCTTGGACAAGATGCAATTGTTACTACCTTAAAAAATGCTCTCTATAATTCAAGATTAGCCCATGCATATCTTTTTTGTGGGTTGCGGGGTACTGGGAAAACCTCTCTCTTACGGATTTTAGCAAAAGCGCTGAACTGCCAAAACCTTGCAGAATCTGAACCTTGTAACCAGTGTAATTCTTGTTTAGATATCTTAAACAATTGTTCTCTGGACGTATTGGAAATTGATGGAGCATCTCATAGAGGCATTGATGATATCCGTCAAATGAATGAGACAATTGGCTATGCTCCAACACACGGTAAATATAAAATATATATTATCGATGAAGTACATATGCTTACAAAAGAAGCTTTTAATGCCCTTCTTAAACCTCTTGAAGAACCTCCTTCTACTGTTAAATTCATCTTTGCTACTACAGAGCCGCATAAAGTTTTGCCAACTATTATTAGTCGCTGCCAACGGTTTGATCTTAATCGCATTTCTCCTGAATTAATTGTCAAAAAACTCAAACAAATTTTAGAAAACTTAGGAATTTCCAGTGAAGAAGAAGCTCTTTTCCTGATTTCTGAGTTATCTGATGGATCTCTACGCGACGCGGAATCTTTACTTGATCAACTCATCTGTTTTGACAACTCTTGCATTACTGTAAAAAATGCTACCTCTGCCTTTGCTTTAATTAATAAATCTATCTTTTTCAAGTTAGATAAGGCAGTAGAAGAATACGATCTTAAAGTTGCCTTTGAGCTATCTCATGATCTCTTTTCAAGTGGTAAAGACCTTTATTATTTCATTAACCAACTCCTCCAGCATTACCGTAATTTAATCCAATATAAGTTGGATCGTTTTCCTATTTGTTTATTTGGAAACCAGCACAGCAATTACAAAGCATCTGCTGCTTACTATACTTTAGAACAGTGCTTAGATGTTTTAGATTATCTGATTCATTGGCAGCAAATGATTAGTAAAATCTCTGTAAAACAAATCTTAGTTGAAACCATCTTGTTATATATCATTCGTTCTAAATACCGCATGCACTCTTCTACACTTGTGCAACGCCTTATTCAGTTAGAATCTAAATTATCTATACCAGCTATTTCTTCTTCTGAGCCATTAGATCCATTAATTAAACCAATAGAAAACATAACATCTCTACCTTCCCCCACTATTCAAGAACCAAAACCTACACCCGCATCTTTACCTTCTGCACATCAAAGCCGATATGATACCTTATTGCGATTTGCTGCTGTAGAACTAGAAGCTGTAATTAAAAAGGAGTCATAATTTATATGGGCAGTGGTTATTCAAAAGCAAAAAAACAAGCAAAGCTTATGGAACAGCAAATCGAAACAATGCGCCATGAGTTACAAAACAAAAAAGTAACAGGGACAAGCTCAGCTAATCTTGTTACAGTTGTGCTAAATGGAGAAAAAGAGCTTCTAGAAATAAACATTAAACCAGAGTGTTTAGATCCCAATGACCCTGAAGGATTGCAAGATTTAATCAAAGCAGCTTGTGAAAATGCCTATCAACAGTTATCTAGCGAATCAAGTTCTCTCCCTTTTGGTTTCTAATTTTTAAAGAACCAGTTGGTAATTTTTGCTATTTTTAATGCTAATCACCCAAAATGTGCCTATTGGGTCAATAGGAGATTACATGAAACATCAGGGCAAGAATCCTCAAAGTTAGAGTTTATAAATCAATCATTCCAGCTAAATGAAAAAATCATTTTTTTGAGTTTTTAATGACTTCGGTCTATAGTAGTGCCGATTCAAACGGCTAGCTTAATGGGATTTAAGTCAACGACTTGAAACTTGTCGTTAATCCTACATTTCAAAACATCTGTTATTTTCGGTATCTCTTCTAAGAAGAATCCTCTAATTGCCTGAAAAAAAGTCACCGACGTTTCGTAATATCGATTTTATACCGTCTTTTCCTTTAAGATCTTCCACAAGCGTTCAATAGGATTCAAATTCGGCGAATAAGGAGGGAGATAGTGCACTTTAATCCTAGAAGACATCAGAAACTCTTCTAGTTTCTTATTTTTGTTTGATCTCGCATTATCCAAAATTACATGAATAATTCGAGCCTCTGTCTGTTTTTCTAGCTTCTTGAAAAAATCGAGCATTGCATCGGCATCAACTGTCTTATATTCCTCTGTAAAAATCTTCATTCCTATCAGGCAAAATCAGGGTTTAAGGTCTCCTTTAAAGCCATATATTGTTCTATGAAAATTCGTTGTTTTTCAGGATCTAATTTCCCAGGAATCTTTTTAGGACGTTTATAAGCAAATCCGTGCTGTATTAGCCAATCTGTCATGCCACTTCGGGAATATTTTATCCCATATTGCTCATGCACATAAGCTATGATCCCTTTGACTTTAAGATAGGTCTTTTCCCTGTAGGTGTTTTAGTAGAGACTCTGTTTGGTCTTGTGAAAGTTTTGATTTGCTACCGCCTCGAGGGCTACTTCCAGTTTTATTTTCGGAATCATATTCTCTGAGGTATTCCTGAACAGTGATAGGACTTATCCGGAGTGTTTTAGCAAGATTTTTTGTTGAGATACCCTCATCATAGCCCAAAATTACACAAAGCCTATTCCGTTCAGAATAGTCTTTTGGATGCTTTAACTTGTGTTCTAAGTCAGCTCTCTGGCTAGGGGTCAGTTTTTTCATACTCAATAGCTTAACACAAAACAAAATATTTTTCTATACGATTGAATCGGAACCACTATATCCCATAGGATAAGAAGTAAACTTCTTCTTAGAGCCTGTTTAAAATCTTTTCAAAAGTAGAGCAATAAAAGCAAGAACCAACATATTCAGGCTTGTATGTAGTTTTCTTTCGCAATTTTTCCATAGCCTGCGACATTTTTCTATCCACGCAAAAGAATGCTCTACAACCCATCTTTTGGGAATAACTGTAAAAGTATGAAGTGTATTTCTTTTAGCTATTTCTAATATACATCCTAATATCTCCTGGACACTCTTTGCAAATTTTTCTCCAGAATATCCTCCATCTGCTAAAACATTTTTTACACAGAACAAATTGTTTTTATGTAGTGAAAATGCTTCTATACACCCATTTCTGTCAGTGATATTAGCAGTGGTAATGTGAATCGCATGAGGGAGCCCTTGGGTATCGACTGCTATATGTCTTTTTATTCCTGATATTTTTTTCCCTGCATCATATCCTTTCTTCTCCGCTGTATCAGTATTTTTAACACTTTGAGCATCAATAATTACAAAGCTTGTTTTCTCTTTCCGACCACTGCTTTTTCTGACCTCGCCAACCAATTTTTTTTAAAACTATTTCAAGAATACTCTTAGAACTTTTATCATCTTTTTTATTCCAAAGATGGAAATAATAATAACATAATTCCCATTTAGGATATTCTATGGGTAACATACGCCATTGGCAACCACTTTTTAAAATGTACAAAATTCCACAAAAAATATCATATAGATCAACTATTCGTGGACGTGTTTTTTTGCGTGTAGACTCAAGTATTAGATGGATTTTGCTAAATTGTTTACGAGAAATATCGCTTGGATAAGAGCGGGTCATAACTACCTCCAAAGGTTTTATGAAAACTATCATTATACCTTAATGAGAAGATTTTAAACAGGCTCTTAGACATTAATCCAACATTATATTGAAAAACAGAAACTCTCGGCTGTCTTTTTTTGATAAAGCAGCCTTTTATTGTAACAGGGGCACCATTTATGTAAAAACTTTGGTAAAGAAGAAATTCATTAGCAAAGCTAGTATCATAACACGCCTATCAAAAGATAAAGAATCATCTATAGAAAGTTCTAACTCTGCAAACTTATTATGAGCTCGCCAAACCGTCTAAAATTTTAAAGTATTTTAATCCATGAGATATGATTATTTGAGCGATATAGCTGGAAATGCTTTTGTTAAGATAGGAATCTATAGATGATCATAGCCAACGCTGCTATTCCCGGACTAACTTTTCTTTGAGGGCCTGATAGCATACGATTGTCAATCCTTTCAGCAATTTTTAAGTCCTGACAAATGGCAGCCACTAAGCCATGATGGTCCATTACTGTCGTTTGAATTTCTCCTTCTGAAACCTCTACCATAACGCACTTCTTTGTTCAAAAAAGACATAATAGCATAAAAGGCTTAGCTAATTCCAAAAATATATGCTAGGGGGTAGGAATGTAGGATGGAAACATCTTTTTTAGATCAAAAGCCTGCCAAATAAGCCTATCAGATGCCAATCGATAGGTACAGAAATCGGAGAAAGGGGTCTAATATATTCACGATCTATTTTTTGCATAAAGATTGCTGCTCAAATATGCAGGAATATGTATAGAACTGAGATAATTTTGTAAGATCTCAAAAATTTGTGCTGATGAATCCATTTCCAATATTGTTTGTGCTAGAATAGCTGCATCTTTAAGGTGAATTTGTTTAATTACATATCTAATAGCTGGAATATAGCGAGGAGAACAGGAAAAGATTTTCAATCCTAATCCCATTAATAGAGCAACAAAGAGAGGGTTAGAAGCAATCTCTCCACAAATGGAAACATCTTTTTTATTTTGTATAGCCTCAGAAATAACCATTTTAATCATGCGGATAATACTCGGATGAATAGAATAATTAAAACCGCTTTCTACATAATCACTCCGATCTATTCCTAAGCTATATTGTATAAGATCATTGGTCCCAATAGATAAGAAATCGCAATTTTTTGCTAAAGCACCAGAAATGAATACAGCCGATGGGATTTCAATCATACATCCTAAAGGTAGATTTGATTTATATAATGCCCCTTCTTGAGATAGCTCTTGAGACACTTGTTCTATCAAAATACGCGATTCTTCTAATTCGATAAGATCGCTGATTAAAGGTAATAAAATGCGTACATTTCCATAATATGCTACTCGTAAAATAGCTCTTAATTGCACACGGAAAATATCTTTATGTAAAAGAAGAAAACGAATACCTCGATATTTGGATACAGTATTATCTGTGTTAAAAGAGTGTAAAAACTGTGGAATTTTATCTCCTCCAATATCAAAAACACGAATAGTTACTGGCATATCGGCGGCTTTCTGAATAATTTTCGAATAAAACTCATATTGATGTTCTTCTGAAAAAGAAAAATGATCGTTTTGGAAGAAAAGATATTCTGTTCGAAACAAACCAATCCCTTTGGATCCAAGCTTTGTCAACTGTTCGACATCATGTAGATGACCTACATTTGCTAATACTTCTACAGATTGTCCATCCTTTGTTCGTAAAACAGAATCTGTATTCACATGAATTTTCTTAATCCATTTCTGTAAATTATTTCTGCGGTTCTGATATTCTGCTAAAGTTTTATCGTTAGGATTTAAAATAACTTCCCCACTATATCCATCTACAATAACGCATTGGATTAAGCATAAGCGCAGATTATTTAAATTAATACAAGTCACATAAGGAATTCCTTTCGATCTAGCAATAAGTGCTGCGTGTGAACTAGTTCCTCCTTCTTCTGTAACAAAAGCAATCACAAGAGGATAATCAGCAACTGCTGCATGAGAAGGAATTAAATCTTTTGCAAAAATGATAGACTCAGCCGGAACATTAAGCCAAGGAGCTTGCTCTTGAAAACAAAGATGCCTAAGAACTCTTTTCGCTAAGTCCATTATATCAACCCATCTATCTTGAAAAAGGTTATCCTTTATACAAGAAAAACGAATCTCATATTCTGTAATTACAGAATGAAAAACCGCTTCGATATTTTGCAGCATATTCCGAATCTTTTCTTCTACTTGAGTGGTTAAACAGGGATCTCCCAAAATTTGGATTTGCGTATCAATAATAGTAGCGGCTTCTTTGGAACCTTTATAGGTTAAATATTTGGAAAGTTTTTTAAGATCTTCACTGCTGCACCTTAAAGCTATGTGATAACGTTGGATCTCTTGATCAACTTCATTTAATGTAATAGGGAAATTAGGAATGGGTTTGTCTATATTTTCTAGAAAAAAGGGATGACCTATTGCAATTCCTTCGCTAACCGAATAACCTTGAATCCGAGTTTCTTGGGTTTTGTCTTCTTGTTTTTTGGACATTTACTGCTCTCCAAAATGATTCTCAAATCCATTAACTAGCTTTTCCATAGTTTCTTGAGCATCATCTCCTTCCACCAAGATAGTAATCAAAGAGTTTTTTGTTGCAGCTAACATCAAAATGCTCATGATACTCCGTGCATTAATTGTTTCTTTGCGATAGGTAAAAGAAACAGCAGACTTTGTCCCTTGCAGTAATCTAACAATTCCGGTAGCTGGTCTAGCATGCAATCCCATTGCATTTTTAACCCTCACTTTGCGCATGACCTTCACAGATTTTAGCCCTCTTACTCTGTTTTCTAGAAATACTTTCCAATAACTTAGCATTGAATTCCCGAGCAGAATGATACCCCATCTCTTTTAATCTTTGATTCAAAACAATGGTTTCAATCAGCAAAACAATATCTCGACCTTGCTTAACGGGAATCACGTGAAAAGGAACTTTGATTCCAAGAATATCATAATATTTTTCATCTAAACCCACTCGATCATAAAATCTACGCTCATCCCACTCTTCTAGCTTTATAATGAGATCGATTGTTTTCTCATCTCTTACACATACCGCTCCATATAGGTGGGCTACATTAATAATGCCAATTCCTCGAATTTCAAGTAAGTGACGGGTTAATTCAGGGCCTGATCCTTGAAGATAAGATCCTTTTCGCAGACGAATACGCACAACATCATCGGAAATTAAACGATGCCCTCTTTCAATAAGGCCTAAAGCAGCTTCGCTTTTACCTACCGAGGAATCGCCTTGTATCAATATGCCTACTCCAAAAGCTTCTACTAAAGTTCCATGGCAGCTCATGGTTAACGAGAACTCTTCATTGAGTATTAATGTCATTTTACTAACTAAGCTCATGGTGGAACCTTGAGCTTGAAACAAAGGAATTTTCACTTCTGCGCAAATACGCACCAGTTCTTTTAAAGGCGTATAACGACCAGCTAAAATAACAGCGGGGGTTTGGGGAGTTAGAATTGCTTGTAATCTACTTAATCGTAGTTTTTTGTCGAGATCTCTAAGATAGCGCGCTTCAACGTTACCAAACACTAAGATTCTTTGACTGGCATAATTCTTTAGATATCCGGATAAGCTAAGGCCTGGACGATGTACTTCTGGTACTTTAATTTGACGATTTAAACCCGGTTCTCCTGCAATTAATTTTAATCCAAGCTGTGGTCCATATTTTTGGAAAAGATCTTGAACACAATACATGTAGTAACTTAAGGTAAATGCGAATCGCTGCTTTAACGGATTTTTCAGCTTTAGCGCAATATGGTGTTAAAATTTTTATTTTTGTATTTTAAAGTGATTTTATTGAGAAGTAGGCTTTCTTGCAAATCAAAAAGAAATATATTCTCTCGATAAAAGAATCTTGCAAAGATTTTACTTTTCCTCTTATTTAAATAAAAACAAGAAGATTAATTTCATAATAATAAAACTAAAGTAATTTTATGACTAAAAGCAGATTAATTATTATTGGTGGAGGCTTTGGAGGATTAAATGCCGCTAAAGCTTTAAAAAAAGCTAATGTAGATATTTTATTAATCGATAAAATGAACTACCACCTATTTCAACCTCTTTTATACGAAGTGGCTACAGCGGCTCTATCGCCGGGAGAAATCGCAACACCTCTAAGAGAAATTCTTAGAAACCAAGAAAATGTTTCTGTAATTATGGGCGAGGTAACTGATATCAATACCGCGCAAAAACAAGTGATTCTTTCTAATCAAGCATGGTTTGGATATGATTATTTAATCATTGCAACTGGAGCTCGTCACAGCTACTTTGGCAATGATCAATGGGAAGCATTCGCTCCTGGTTTAAAAACCATTCCCGATGCTTTAAATATTCGCGAGCAAATCTTAATCTCTTTTGAAAAAGCAGAAAGAGCGGATTTTGGATCCATTTTGCCTTATTTAACATTTGTAATTATTGGAGGAGGACCTACTGGAGTAGAAATGGCAGGCGCTATTGCTGAAATTGCTTACAAAACCATGTTTAAAAACTTTCGTAAAATTAATCCAGAGAAAGCACAGATTTTTTTAATAGAAGCATGCCCTAATATCCTACCTAGTTATCCTGAAAGATTATCCAAACGTGCTAAAAAAGACCTTGAAAAACTCGGAGTTCGAGTACTTAATAACACAAAAGTAACCAATATTGATGACTCAGGCGTTCAAATAGCAGACACGTTTATCGCTTCAAAAAACATCATTTGGGCAGCTGGCAATCAAGCATCCAAATTACTCAACTGCTTAAATACTCCCCTAGATCGTGCAGGTCGTGTGATTGTTGAACCTGATTTAACCCTGTCTAACTTGCCAGAAGTATTTGTCATCGGAGATGCTGCACATATGGAATACAAAGACAAGCTTCTTCCTGGGATTGCACCTGTAGCTATTCAACAAGGGCGCTATGTAGCAAAAACCATTATCCGCGACCTAGATAAAAAAAATAGAAAACCTTTTAAGTATTTTGATAAAGGGAGCATGGCTACTATTGGAAAAGCCAAAGCCATTGCTTTTATTGGTAAACTCCAATTTACCGGCTTTATCGCCTGGCTTATATGGGCTTTTATTCACCTTATCTATCTCATTGGGTTCCGTGACCGCTTTATCGTACTAATTGAGTGGGTAATGACCTTGATTTCTGGTAAAAGAGGGGTACGACTCATCTACAGCCGTTCTATAGATGAAATAAAAGAATAGATCTAGATGTTTTTTAAACAACGGTTTTCCATACTGTCAATTTATTTAGTTCCATTACGTTCTTATTTAAACTATATTTTAATAAAAACATACTTATAAGTCTAAAAATCATGATAAAATAATTTACTAAGGAGATTTATGACATCAGCGGTAAAATTTCACTCAGTTCCACAAAACTCATACACAGTAACCGTCGATTTATCACCTTCAACATCTAATCATTCTTGCTTAACACGAAGGAATATTGTAATTGGATGTGCTACTGGCGTTGGAATCGCAGCAATAGCTGCGGTTACTGCATGTTATTTTGAGGCTGGTAAAGATGCTGAATCTTTATGCCTTAACGAAAACCGGAATTTTATTTGTGAAACTGCAGAAGGTAATATCATCGCAGGTGAAATTTTCGATTTATCTAAACAGGTTAGAGGAAATTTTTCTAATTGTGAAAATGCTTTTAATAATCTCTTTAATAAAGATCTTTGTCGTTTGTTTAGTCTTAGAGATTTTTTTTATGATTGCTTTGATGTAGCTCAATCTTGCGCACAATCAATTTGCTCGTCATGTTATGAAGCTGCAGATTTGGCACAAGCATGTTTAGAATACATTCCCAATATTAAGAAAAAACGCGCCGAAAATGGTACTATCTACTGTTCACATGAAATTTTGAATCAGTCAATAAACTTGCAGGATTCAGAAAAATTACCGCCCTTACTGGAGTCATATGAATATTCTTAATTTTAGCAAACAACTCAGTGCTTCTTAATAGAAGCACTATTGTTTTTTAGTTTCTAATCTATCTTTATTCTTTTTCAACCAAAATCTGAAAGCTTTTTCTACAAGTATTTCTTATACAAACTGTATAAAATCAGGCTTTAGAAAAATCTCGTGGGAAATAGTAAAAAATAAGCTCTAGATAATAGGACTTTATTGTTATATTGGCTTTGTAAAAAAATTATGAGAAAAGCCAAGGGTTTGGAAAATATCATCCAAAAGAGTTATTTCCTAAGATGCTTTCAAATACATGCCAAGCTTACTATAACTTTTGGCTAAAACACCCTGCGCTTCTTACAGGGATTTCTCTCTTAATGGGAAGCGCTTGTTATTTAAGCTTCCAGTCCTATTATCTGGTAGTTTTAGCAGTTCTTATTCTTCCCATAACTAAAAATCTGAAGCTTTTTTGTTTAGCAATTATCGCTATTCTAATTGGTTTTGTATCTATCTTATTCCGCTATCCTGAATTAACACTTGCTTCTGAAAAGATTTCAGGAGTAGGTAAGTTCAAACCCCAATTGATTAAAATGGTCTCTTCTCCTTTTTATCGTTCTTTGCTCTATCAGGGAACATTAATCGATTTTCAAACGAAAGAACAAACCTATCATAATATCCCTTGTTCTATTTACTTGCCCATTTACGGTAAAAGGCCTATTTGTAATGCGATTTATGAAATAGAAGGCAATCTACAGCAAAAATCTTCTCACCTTTTTGTCTTAAAACCAACGAAGAAAAAAACTTGGAAGAGGGTAGCTCCTTTTTTAAGTCTCATTGAATGGCGCTTCTCGGCTAAACAGCTAATCTCCAAATACATCCATAAGCAGGTATCGGATCGAAAAACAGCTGTTTTTTTAAGTGCTTTGGTTACTGGGCAAATCGATGAGAGATTATTAACGATGCAGTTTGGTAAGTTAGGTCTACAACATTTACTTGTCATTTCAGGTTTTCATTTTGCACTATTAGCTTATTTGCTGAAAAGTATGTTTAACTGTTTACTTCCTTACAAGACAACTGCTTTGACGACTCTTTTATGCCTTAGCTTCTATTATGTTTTTCTAGGAGATTCTCCTTCTATTCAAAGAGCGTATATTGCAATTGCTACCCTTTTAATGGGAGAATTAATTGGTTATCCCTCTTCTGGACTCAATACTATTGGTTTAGGATTGATTGTTGAGCTATATGCATTGCCTTTGAACATTTTAGAACTGGGGTTTCAACTTACCTTTCTTTGTACTTTAGCTATCCTTTTATTGTACCAACCAACAGAACATCTATTGAGCTATTTTTTACCCAAACGCACCGAAAAAGAACTCAAGGAGATGCCCCTTATAGATAAATATGCCTACAGTATTTTGCACCTCTTGCGCAGTTCTTTTTCGGTAAATATCGCAGTTCACATTGCAACCGTTCCCTTACTGCTCTATCTGTTTCACCAATTTCCCTTGCTTAGCATTGCTTACAATCTTTTCTTTCCCTATTGTGCAGCTCTTTCTTGTATTTTACTATTTCCTAGCCTTATTTTGTATTTTATACCTAAGGCATGTTCTTTTGTATTCAAGATCAATGAGCTTTTTTCCACAGCTATTTTACATATCACATCCTATCCTCCCATAAAGCTACAGTTTAGTCTACGCACAGATGTGATAACTCCCAATATGCTCGGTTTATATCTAACAGTGCTTTTTTTTGGAGCGATTGCTTTTCATGAAAAAGCTTCTTTGCAAAAGGCTTCAAATCCTATCTTTTAAAGAAAGTGGTTCTGCTTTGATGAAGATAGAGCGTTTCTTTAAATGAGCTCTAGTGGACTCAATGGATTTAACTGATTTAGTAGACTGCATATCTAGGCTGAATTTCGGGTTAGATTTCTTTATCAATTTTTTATATTTCCCAGGTAATTCTTTATAGATTTTTTTATTGTTTATTTGGGTTTTTGAACTTTCTTTATCTTTAGTAACCTCAGTTTTGGGTTTTATTCAATAAATAATCCCAAATTACTCTACACAAGAAATATTTCTAAGTTAATAATTATAAACAACTAATACTATATGTATCTATCTATAAGTCACCTGTTTCTTTGTATTTCATTTGGCCCTTTCAACCTCGAAGTGCACAAAAAAGAACATATAAATACTTGAAAAAACATCTATTGTGCACCCGAGCATAGCATGTTTGTAGATAATCTCCTAAACGCTTCTAGTGGAGTTTCGAAGTTGAGAGCCTTTCTAGGTCTGTTATTTAGTATAAGTTTCCACCCTTTCCATATCCTTGGAAGTCGTATCTAAAAAGCTTTGTGTTTTAGGAAAATATTGCCTAACTAGTCCGTTTGTATGCTCATTTAAGCCTCTTTCCCAAGAATGGTAGGGCGTTGCAAAGTAGAAGTCTGTCTCTAGCTCGAAACTAACCATTTGGTGATAGGCAAATTCTTTTCCGTTGTCTGCTGTTAATGTGTGTACAAAATCTTTGATAGGTTTAAGTTGTTCAATTAACGCTTGACTTACTTCCTCTGCGGTTTTATGAGAAACTTTGGCGAGCTTAGTTAGCTTGGAAGTTCTTTCTACCATTGATATAATTGCGCCTTTATGTCCTGCCCCTATGACTGTATCTAGTTCCCAGTCTCCTAAACGAGTCTTTTTTTCTACAATACAAGGCCGTTGCTTAATATCTATACGACCAGGGATGTTCCCTCTTCCAGAAGTTCCCTTTCTCTGCTTGTTATATTTTTTCCCTCGATGACGGAGCTCTCTATAAAGCTGTCCTCCCTGTCGTTTATCTTTCCAGATATGATTATAGATGGTCTCATGACTAACATGTTCTTTACCATGTCTTTTAAGCCATCCGGATATTTGTATAGGGCTTCATTGCAACTTGATTTTTTCTTCAATACTGGTAACTATTTGAGGAGTCATTTTTTTATTGGGCTGAGAATTTTTTCTAAGAAATGCTTTTTCTTGAGCTTGCTGATGACGGTATCCTCGTTGCCCTTTATTTCTCTTAAGTTCCCTACTAATAGTGCTATGATGAACTTTTAGAATGCTTGCTATTGAGCTAGATGTATCGCCTCTAGCTTTTAAAATAGACTTCTTTCGAAATTCCTCAAAGCAACTCCAAATTGTGAATTTAGGCAATTTAAAGAGATTTAAGATTATAAGCGATAGATACAGAAATCGGAGAAAGAGGTTTGGTTTGTGATTTAATCTTATCGCAGGGATTCACAATTTGGAGTTGCTTTGAGGAATTTCGAAAGAAGTCTAATATAAATCTGACATCTTTGGTCATAGGTTAGGTGATGGTAGCCTTTAGGCAAGGTCTCTCCTTGTATTTGATTGTTAAAAATCACAATAGAGATTCTTTCATCGCCTGCCTATTCTTTTTTTTAATTCTTCTGTGCACTTCAAACTTGAAAAGACTGATTCTTTCATCGCCTGCCTATTCTTTTTTTAATTCTTCTGTGCACTTCAAACTTGAAAAGACTTCCTCTTAACAATAAGTTCTAAAACACAATAGATTTTTTACTTATATTAAGTATTTAAAAAAATACTCTTTTATAATTAAGCGTAATTAATTATTAAAATAAATTCAAATTAAATTTTAAACTAAAAATTATTTTTTTATTTATTGTTAACATGTATTCACTACACTCTTTAATAGGGCGCATTCCGTCTTATTTTTATCGAAGTAATTTGACGCAAAAAAACTTTTAAGATAAAATGATTCGCTTATTGTGGCGGTCGTAGCTCAGCTGGTTAGAGCACTGGATTGTGGTTCCAGATGTCGCGGGTTCGAGCCCCGTCGATCGCCCAAATTCTTACTATCTCCTGTTCAATTATGCTAAGAGCCTGTTTAAAATCTTTTCAGTAAGGCATAATGATAGTTTTCATAAAACCTTTGGAGGTAATTATGACCCGCTCTTATCCAAGCGATATCTCGCGTAACCAATTTAGCAAAATCCATCTAATACTTGAGTCTACACGCAAAAAAACACGTCCACGAATAGTTAATCTATATGATATTTTTTGTCGGGTTTTGTACATTTTAAAAAGTGGTTGCCGGTGGCGTATGTTACCCATAGAATATCCTAAATGGGAATGATGTGATTATTATTTCCCTCTTTGGAATAAAAAAGATCATAAAAATTCTAAGAGTATTCTTGAAATAGTTTTAAAAAAAATTAGTTGGCGAGGTCAGAAAAAGCAGTGGTCGGAAAGAGAAAACAAGCTTTGTAATTATTGATGCTCAAAGTGTTAAAAACATTGCATAACTGGGTTTTTTGAAAAAACTGCTCTATCTTGCAAGAAGATGTTATCCTTTGTATAAAAATGTTTATACATTCAACCTCTTAATTTGAATGCAAACGAGTATACAGTGGAGAAGATAAGGACATGATGCAGGGAAAAAAATATCAGGAATAAAAAGACATATAGCAGTCGATACCCAAGGGCTTCCTCATGCGATTCACATTACCACCGCTAATATCACTGACAGAAATGGGTGTATAGAAGCATTTTCACTACATAAAAACCATTTTTTCGGTGTAAAAAATGTTTTAGCAGATAGAGGATATTCTGGAGAAAGATTTGCAAAGAGTGCGCAGGAAATATTAGGATGTATAGTAGAAATAGCCAAAAGAAATGCACTTCATACTTTTACAGTTATTCCTAGAAGATGGGTTGTAGAGCGTTCTTTTGCGTGGATAGAAAAATGTCGCAGGCTATGGAAAAATTGCGAAAGATAAATACATACAAGCCTGAATATGGTGGTTCTTGCTTTTATTGCTCTACTTTTGAAAAGATTTTAAACAGGCTCTAAGTTAAATTTGTAGGCTAAGGAGATTTTCATGTCTTTATTAGAAGCTTTTTTGTTAGGTCTAATACAAGGGTTAACTGAATTTTTTCCGGTTAGCTCTTCAGCACATCTTACATTATTTAAATTGATGCTTGGTATCCAAGACACAGAAACCCAAGTTATTTTAAGTCTTTTCTGCCATTTAGGCACTCTCTTAGCTGTGATTGTTTTCTTAAAACAAGATATTCTAACCATTTTGCGAACGGACCGTAAAAAAGCTCTTTTGCTTTTTTTAGCAATAATTCCTCTTATTCCTTGCTATTTACTGGTTAAACCATTTAAAGATTGGGTTTTTAATCCCAACTTTCTTGGGTTTGGTTTAATGTTTACAGGCTTTGTTTTACTGATAGGTCATTTTTGGCGTTTAAAAATACCCATTGAATCTTCTTTGAAAAAACGCGTACATGATGCTCTCTACATTGGAGCCTTGCAATCCATTGCTTTAATTCCTGGTGTATCGCGTAGCGCTTCTACTATTTGTTGTGCTCGTGTTTTAGGATGGGAAACAAGCGATGCAGTACGCTTTTCTTTTTTACTCTCTATTCCTACTATTATCGGCGGTAACTGTTTAGAGCTTTTTCAAATAACTATATGCGATGCTCCTAAAGATTTCTCCCTGATGGCTTGTATAGTGGGATTTATCACTTCTTGCCTAGTTGGGTTGCTTGTTATTCGCTTTGCCTTTTCTATCCTAGAAAAAGGAAATTTTAAACCCTTTGCTTGGTATTGTCTTATTCTTGGCTTTTGCAGCGCAATTTATTTAAACTATTAGGAGTTGATAGTGAATAAAAATACATCTTTTGAAAAAAAATCTAAAGTAGTACATCCAGAAGCAAGAGGATTGATCTTATTAGCACTTACTGTGATTGTTTTACTAAGTTTGATCAGTTTTCGATTCGATGCTCCTCATCAGAATTGGTTAGGTCTCATTGGTTGGGGATTGGGATTTGGTTTTAATTATCTTTTTGGAATAAGCAGCTATCTCATTGCTGGTTTTGGTTTGTGGCTTGGATGGAAGTTGATCCTCAATCAAAAACCTATATATATGCTATCTAAGCTTTTTTGCTTCCTGATTCTGTGTTTTTCTTGTTGTTTTTTACTAAATTTACTAGCAGAGAATAAATGGACTTACACTCAGTTGTTTGAAAACAGGGTGTATACCGAATCATATTTTTTCGAACTCCCCTATCCTTATTCTACCCTTCGATATAATTTGGGAGGAGTTCCTTTGTACTATCTATATAAGGACATCCCTACATTTAATTTACAGCATATGCTAAGCGATGTAGGAATCTTTATTACTTTCTTTATAACAGCTTGCGTATCTTTTTTGTTCTTAATGGAAATTGAATTGCTTGCCATTGGCAGAAAACTTAAATCTTTCACCTTATTTCTAAAGAATAAACTCCTTAACAAAATCTCTCAAAAAAAAACACTTCCCACGATTAAAAGCGCTTCTGAAATTGAGCGTTTACTTTCACAGCGCTCCATAGCTCCTCCTTATTTACACACAAAACCTCAAGAAAGGCCGGAAAAGGAGATAAAAATTCGCACGATGGCGGATATTGAGCCTGTTAAAAAAAAACAGCCCATAGAAACTAAACTCAGCAAACGGCAACTAGCGCTTAATGCACAATGTGTTGTCAAAGGAGATTATACAACATATCAAGTCCCTCCTGCCTCTTTATTGAATCACCCTAAAAAAGTAGATCAACCACTTCTAAAAAAAGAATTAAAAAAACAAGCCGAGGTACTTCAAGATACTTTAATGAGTTTTGGGATCGAAGCTAAAGTCGGTGAAATCAACTGCGGCCCCACTATTACCTCTTTTGAAGTACATCCAGCTATTGGAGTAAAAGTACAAAAGATCAAAACGCTAGAAAATGATATCGCTCTCAATCTACAAGCTAAATCCATCCGCATTATTGCTCCTATTCCAGGTAAGGCAGCAGTAGGGGTAGAAGTCCCTTCTATTTATCCTCAAGAGGTGAGTTTTAAAGAGCTGCTAACCCAATATCAAAGCCATGTACGTAAAATGATGGTTCCTCTTTTGCTAGGTAAAACAGTCTCAGGAGATAGCGTAATTAGCGATTTAAGTAAAATGCCTCACTGTCTAATTGCAGGGGCAACAGGTTCGGGAAAATCCGTTTGCGTAAATACTCTGATCATGTCCATTCTTATGAATGCACGCCCTGATGAAATCAAGTTAGTCATGATCGATCCTAAAAAAGTAGAGTTAACCCCCTATACTAATCTACCTCATATGTTAGCACCTGTTATTACAGAACCCCATGGAGCTTATGCAGCTTTGAGTTGGCTTGTAAAAGAGATGCAAACCCGCTACGATATTTTAAAGCAATTAGGAGTACGTAACATCACAGCTTTTAATAATAGGCAGATCAATCAAGAATTAGAAAGTTCTTTGAATATTCCTATCCCTGCTAAAATGTATGCAATTGTAGCTATTATTGATGAGTTTGCTGATCTTATAATGGCCTCTAGCTCTGATTTAGAAACTCCCATTGCTCGTATTGCCCAAATGGCTCGTGCAGTGGGCATACATCTTATATTAGCAACACAAAGACCATCTAGAGAAGTGATTACAGGTCTTATTAAAGCAAATTTTCCTACTCGAATCGCTTTTAAAGTAGCTAGTCGGATTAACTCGCAAATCATTCTAGATGACGTAGGAGCAGAAAGTCTTTTAGGAAATGGCGATATGCTTTTTTTACCCCCCGGTACATCTACCTTAATTCGTTCTCAGGGAGTATATATTAGCGATGAAGAGATCAATCGAGTCGTCTCTTTTATATGCAATCAAAGCCCTCCGAATTATTTGATAGAATCTTTTGACAAAATGCGTTTTGAAGATCTATCTTCTGAAGAAGGGGCAGAAAGCGGTCCTCGTGATATGCTCTATGAACAAGCGCTTAACCTAGTTATAGAAACAGGAATGGCATCGACAACTTTTCTGCAACGCAAATTGAAAATTGGCTATGCAAGAGCTGCCTCTTTAATGGATGAACTAGAGAGCAAAAAAGTGATTAGCTCGCAAGAAGGAGCAAAACCTAGAAGGATTTTAGTGGATCCTAAAGATTCCTTGCTTAAACCAAATAAGGTAAATGATACAGAATAACACTCCTGACGAGGATACAATCCATCCCGATATTCCACTATTGCCCGGTTTAAAGTTCATGGGATACATCCTCTATGGATTTGCTTGTATTACTCTATCTATAGCCATTTTTGCACCTAAATCGAATTCTATTTACACCGAGCTTGCAGAAGATAACTTAACAACTCCTCAAGAAATGGAGCAAGGCTCGGGTTTAAGTCTTCTTACAGAAGATGAATCTCTTTTAGAGCTTGATCCCAGAGAGGTTTTTAACTTTTTCTATGTGAGCGCATTATTTGCTTTAGTAGGAACTTCTTGCTTTTGGCTCTTTTATAAAAAGAAGAAAAATCTACAGGTTTAATCATTAATGAACAGAAAAGAGTCTAAAAAAATTCTTTTGGCTGATTCTGATCGAAAATTACATCAACGTATTAAACAAGCTAAAGAAGCAGCGCAATATCATTTCGAATTCGCAGCTTCTGGAACAGAAGTTTTGAAAAAAATGCCTCATTTTCAACCCGATCTAGTGGTTGTAGAGCTCGTGCTACCCCATATTCACGGAATCGAAGGGCCCTTTCAACCTCGAATTGCACAAAAAAGAACATATAAATACTTGAAAAAACATCTATTGTGCACCCGAGCATAGCATGTTTGTAGATAATCTCCTAAACACTTCTAGTGGAGTTTCGAAGTTGAGAGCCTTTCTAGGTCTGTTATTTAGTATAAGTTTCCACCCTTTCCATATCCTTGGAAGTCGTATCTAAAAAGCTTTGTGTTTTAGGAAAATATTGCCTAACTAGTCCGTTTGTGTGCTCATTTAAGCCTCTTTCCCAAGAATGGTAGGGCGTTGCAAAGTAGAAGTCTGTCTCTAGCTCGAAACTAACCATTTGGTGATAGGCAAATTCTTTTCCATTGTCTGCTGTTAATGTGTGTACAAAATCTTTGATAGGTTTAAGTTGTTCTATTAACGCTAGACTTACTTCCTCTGCAGTTTTATGAGAAACTTTGGCGAGCTTGGAAGTTCTTTCTACCATTGATATAATTGCGCCTTTATGTCCTGCCCCTATGACTGTATCTAGTTCCCAGTCTCCTAAACGAGTCTTTTTTTCTACAATACAAGGCCGTTGCTTAATATCTATACGACCAGGGATGTTCCCTCTTCCAGAAGTTCCCTTTCTCTGCTTGTTATATTTTTTCCCTCGATGACGGAGCTCTCTATAAAGCTGTCCTCCCTGTCGTTTATCTTTCCAGATATGATTATAGATGGTCTCATGACTAACATGTTCTTTACCATGTCTTTTAAGCCATCCGGATATTTGTATAGGGCTCCATTGCAACTTGATTTTTTCTTCAATACTGGTAACTATTTGAGGAGTCATTTTTTTATTGGGCTGAGAATTTTTTCTAAGATGTTTAGTCCCAAAGTATAATGGTGTATATAGTGGTTCCGATTCAATCGTATAGAAAAATATTTGTTGGTCTTGTGAAAGTTTTGATTTGCTACCGCCTCGAGGGCTACTTCCAGTTTTATTTTCGGAATCATATTCTCTGAGGTATTCCTGAACAGTGATAGGGCTTATCCGGAGTGTTTTAGCAAGATTTTTTGTTGAGATACTCTCATTATAGCCCAAAATTACACAAAGCCTATTCCGTTCAGAATAGTCTTTTGGATGCTTTAACTTGTGTTCTAAGTCAGCTCTCTGGCTAGGGGTCGGTTTTTTCATGCTCAATAGCTTAACACAAAACAAATATTTTTCTATACGATTGAATCGGAACCACTATATACAGACACCTCTCATTGGATTGTGACTCATCATGATCCTATGCATACAGATGAAAATTTATTGCATAAAATTCAAACTGCATCGAGATGTCTTAATCGATTGTAATACAGATTGTCATTTTGAAATGGCCTTTGATGGACTCTTACTGCCGCTTTAAAACACAACAGGTTGACTGCAATGCTGTTGAAAAGCGATGCATACCTTAGTCTCCGCCTGTAAGATTTCAAGTTTTTTTTGCACGGTTTCTAATGCCACATCAGGATGATTACATTCACTAGAAAGATGTGCTAAGTAGATCTGTTTGAGGTTTGGATGAAAAATTTGCTCAATTAAAGAGCTACACTCTTCGTTAGAAAGATGTCCCTGACGCCCTAAAACTCTTTGTTTATAAATAGCAGGGCGCGCACTCGCATAAACCATCGAAGGTTGATGATTAGCCTCTACATACAGATAATCACATTTCTTCAATGTTTGTACAATGGAAGTAGAAATAAAACCCAAATCTGCACAAATACCTATTTTTAATCCCTCCAAATGAAGGGTAAATCCTACTGGATCTGCTGCATCATGGGGAATAGAAAAAGGAAGAATTTCAATATCTCCAAATGAAAAATATTCTCCTGTAGAAAAAATCTTAAAACGAGGGATCTTCTTGACATAAGAAGCAATAGCACAAGCTGTATCGCTATTTACAAATACAGGAATTTGATCTTCCCAAGCTAAACGCTCTAAGCCTTTAATATGATCTGTGTGCTCATGAGTGACTATAACCGCATCGATTTGACTTAAATGCACACCAATCAATTCTAATCTCTCTTTTAGGATTTTTATACCGATTCCTGCATCGATTAAAAGTTTTGTCTTTTCAGTTCCAATATAGAGACAATTACCTTTAGAGCCAGATGCAAGAGGACAAAAACCAATCATCTTTTTTTTCCTTAAATTCCAAGATAACTGTTTTAACAAGAAAACAGCGATTTGCACAAGCTAAGAAAAAAAATTCTCTCTTTGCATCAAAAAATACATTTCGCGATAGAACCTATTGATTTAAGATGTTCCACATTTTCCATAACATATTTAGGAAAAGTATTGTCAATAGGAATAGTTACTTGTTGTTGAATCCAAGTTTCGAGTTCCTCATCTGTAATGCCAAGTATATCGTCTCTTCTTTCTCTCTTTACGGGACAATTTTTTAGGAGCAGATAAAAAGAATAGCCCGCAAACTTGATTTTTTCTTCAATACTGGTAACTATTTGAGGAGTCATTTAGAAAAACAGGAAAAAAGTATTAGACTTCTTTCGAAATTCCTCAAAGCAACTCCAAATTGTGAATCCCTGCGATAAGATTAAATCACAAACCAAACCTCTTTCTCCGATTTCTGTATCTATCGCTTATAATCTTAAATCTCTTTAAATTACCTAAATTCACAATTTGGAGTTGCTTTGAAGAATTTCGAAAGAAGTCTATTAAAGGAGTTGTTGTAACAATCGATGCAGCCGGTTGTCACAAAATAGTAGTAGAACAGATTTGTTCCCAGGGAGGAGATTATGTTATTGCCCTTAAAGGCAATCAAGACCACTTACATGCAGAAGCTCATAACTTTTTTGAACAAGCACAGGACGTTATACAGGAAGAAGCTAGCTGTGCTTATTGGCGGTCTGAAAAATGTACTCGAGGACGTAGTGAGATAAGAGAAGTATGGGCGACTGAGAAATTAGATTGGTTACCTCAGCGTCAGATTTAGAAGAAGCTGCATAGCTTGATATACGTAAAAGTACAGAAGAAATCGCAAGAGAGGAATAGCTGTGAAATTCGGTATTTTATTTCAAGTCTACCTGCTAATGCAGAACGTCTTGCAAAGGAAGTGCGTAATCAATGGAGCATCGAAAACAAATTGCATTGGCAACTTGATGTTAATTTCCGAGAGGATTTAAGTCGTGTTAGAAAAGGAAATGGAGCTGAAAATCTATCTATAGTTCGACGGAGCTACTTTGAATCTTTTACAAAAAGATAAGACAAGCAAGGTCAGTTTACATAAACGGCGCTTCATTGCATCATGTCGTAAAGATTATTTATTAGATCTGGTAGGTGCAAAGGAAATTCTTCATGCGTAAGCCCTGAGAGCATAACAGGCAAAAAAGTATTAAAATAGCGCTCATAGCATAAAATCTTTAAAAACTTAAGATCGATCTTCTGATTCTAACTTTTCTCTAGCACTTACTCTGCAATAAATCCCATTGATCTAAGGTGCTTCATATTTTTTTTCATATATTCAGGAAAATCGTTAGGATACTCACTATCAACAGGGATGATCTCTTGTGCTTGAATCCAGATTTCTATTTCTTCATCTGAAAGCGAATCTACATTTTCTTTATCTCTACCTTCTACAATACTAAGTAACTTCTGTCTAGTCTTATCTTTACCTCCCATACAGGTAAAATGCCATCCCCCATCCATAATTTGAAAAAAGTTCCAGCGGTTATCTCGAAAGAACTGAATTCCCTTCCTTTTAACAGTATCATATAGAGTAGCAACGGTCCCTACCCATCGACCCCCATTAAGTTCACTTTTTCTATTGAGTTGATACATAAATAAAGGCATTTCAAGAGCTATTGCATCTGGTGGATTTTTTATGACTAGCTTTTTGGGCTTTCTTGTTTCTCTATAAAATAGCCACCTAAGCGTTTCTAAAGCCTGTACTCGAGGAATCTCATCGAGATCGGAAATCATAATAATATCCCAATCATTGCACTGCTGTAGACCTTTTATGATGCATTTTCTTTGAAAATTCTCTCTATCCCAACAAAGCCCTGTTGCAGGATCCATTGTATTTGAAGCTAGACGTTCATCGACAATGACATGTTTGATTTTAGGTAGATACTTTTCAAAAAGATGTTGGTTTTCTTGAAAATACAAAGGCTTAGGTTCCCCTCTTTGTGTTTCAACCGATTCTACCAATACAAAATAATCCACGTGATCATTGAGTTCTTCTAAACGCATCTTTAAAAGTTCTAACTCATTAAAAAAGGTAAAACAATCATATATCTTGCTGTAAGACGGGATACAAGTGCATAAAAAAGTAAAAAGGAAAATAAAATACATATCTATTTGCTCATAAAAAATTCATTCCATGAAGCTATCAGAGCAATCAAAAAAAATAAAGATTATTTTAAAAAAAGAAATAGATCTCTAAAAAAATAGTTATTCTTATTAACAGATTTTAAAGATGTGTATTTAAAAATTTATAAGATCTTAGAAAGATTTTTTGGTTATATATCTTATTGCTATTTTATTTATGGTTTTTTCTCCATTTTAGGTAATCCTAAACATGTAATGCTTAATATGGCCCTTTCAACATCGAAGTGCACAAAAAAGAACATATAAATACTTGAAAAAACATCTATTGTGCACCCGAGCATAGCATGTTTGTAGATAATCTCCTAAACACTTCTAGTGGAGTCTCGAGGTTGAGAACCTTGTCTAGGTCTGTTATTTAGTAAAGTTTCCACCCTTTCCATATCCTTGGAAGTCGTATCTAAAAAGCTTTGTGTTTTAGGAAAATATTGCCTAACTAGTCCGTTTGTATGCTCATTTAAGCCTCTTTCCCAAGAATGGTAGGGCGTTGCAAAGTAGAAGTCTGTCTCTAGCTCGAAACTAACCATTTGGTGATAGGCAAATTCTTTTCCATTGTCTGCTGTTAATGTGTGTACAAAATCTTTGATAGGTTTAAGTTGTTCAATTAACGCTTGACTTACTTCCTCTGCAGTTTTATGAGAAACTTTGGCGAGCTTAGTTAGCTTGGAAGTTCTTTCTACCATTGATACTATTACGCCTTTATGTCCTGCCCCTATGACTGTATCTAGTTCCCAGTCTCCTAAACGAGTCTTTTTTTCTACAATACAAGGCCGTTGCTTAATATCTATACGACCAGGGATGTTCCCTCTTCCAGAAGTTCCCTTTCTCTGCTTGTTATATTTTTTCCCTCGATGACGGAGCTCTCTATAAAGCTGTCCTCCCTGTCGTTTATCTTTCCAGATATGATTATAGATGGTCTCATGACTAACATGTTCTTTACCATGTCTTTTAAGCCATCCGGATATTTGTATAGGGCTCCATTGCAACTTGATTTTTTCTTCAATACTGGTAACTATTTGAGGAGTCATTTTTTTATTGGGCTGAGAATTTTTTCTAAGAAATGCTTTTTCTTGAGCTTGCTGATGACGGTATCCTCGTTGCCCTTTATTTCTCTTAAGTTCCCTACTAATAGTGCTATGATGAACTTTTAGAATGGTTGCTATTGAGCTAGATGTATCGCCTCTAGCTTTTAAAATATAAATCTGACATCTTTGGTCATACGTTAGGTGATGGTAGCCTTTAGTCAAGGTCTCTTGTTGTGTTTGATTGTTAAAAATCACAATAGAGATTCTTTCATCGCCTGCCTATTCTTTTTTTTAATTCTTCTGTGCACTTCAAACTTGAAAAGACTCTTCCAAAGGTTTTATGAAAACTATCTTTATGACTTATCGAAAAGATTTTAAACAGGCCTCTTAGGATGCAAATCTCTCATATACAGCTCCATTTGGTAGTGAGGGACTGGATGCCAGCTTGCAATAAACTCTCCCATGATCTTAAAGCCCACTTTTTGATACACGTGGATGGCTCGTTTATTGGTCGCTTCAGGGTCTGTCAGAACTCTTTTCATATTTGGAAACTGGCTGATTAAAAACTCTTGAATCATCGGTACAGCAATCCCTTTCCCCAAATAATTCAGGTCACAAATGAACAAATCTAAGGTAGTCGCATCATTTCCTTTAGGAGAAGTTATCAGAAAAGCGAAAGGGATATCTTTATCATAACCAATCCAGTAGGTAGTATTAGATTCTCCTTGAAAAAACTTTTCCAATCCGTTTAGGGTATTTTGAAGTCCGACTCCATGAATCCACTCAGCAACATGGGGTTGTACAAGCCATTTGTGAATAAGAGGCCGATCTTCTAATACCAGTGGTTTAAATGTAAACCGAAATTTAGACGGCATCATACCTTTCCTAGTAGTTTCATCGTATTTTCCATAGCCTGCGACATTTTTCTATCCACGCAAAAGAACGCTCTACAACCCATCTTTTGGGAATAACTGTAAAAGTATGAAGTGTATTTCTTTTGGCTATTTCTACTATACATCCTAATATCTCCTGCATACTCTTTGCAAATTTTTCTCCAGAATATCCTCCATCTGCTAAAACATTTTTTACACCGAACAAATGGTTTTTATGTAGTGAAAATGCTTCTATACACCCATTTCTACCATTGATATAATTGCGCCTTTCTACGACTATTTGTCTTTTGATCGAATGCTTTTTCTTTTTTCCGGAGTAAAATTGCGATTTTTTATCCTCTTTTTATCTTTGACTTTTTTTTGGGACGCTCTATAGGTGTTTCTGATGCATCTATAAGAATTACTTCGTATTCCATGTCACTCTTAAGAAGAGCTTTTTTAAAAAGTGGTTACCAGTGGCGTAAAAAAAACTTTTATCTGTATCACTCTTCAAAAGAGCTTTACGTCCTGGTAGCTCAAAATCTGGATGCTTAATTACTGTGTCTTCCAACCATTTCACTGTTTTATAAGCATTACTTTCACTGACTGAGTAACTTTGGCTTATGTGAAAGTAAGTCCTATATTCTCTAATGTACTCTAAAGTCATAAGCAGCATGTTTTCTATGCTTATCTTCTTTTTTCTTCTCTTCTTTGTTTTTCTATCTTTAACTTCTTGCTCTAGAATACCTATCATCTTATCAAACGTCTTTTGCTTAACACCGGTTAGACGACGAAACTTTTCTTCATCCAATAGAGGATACAATATACTCTCAAAAATTTAATTTCGAAAGAAGTCTAATATCGATTATTGAGAACTTTTTTATTCATGAATCGCCAAAGGCGTTCAATCAGATTGAGATCGGGAGAATAAGTAGGACAAGGATTCTGTACCTCACAATAGAGACATTGGCTCATAGAATCTTTAATTTTTTTATAAGTTGCTTTCCCTGTAGAAAATAGCTTAAGGTTTATTGTCTAAGGAGTCTTAGGCTATTTAAGCCCACAAGAACGGTGCCTCCTTCGTGGAAGATAACCGCAAGCCAAAGGGGAACCAAACCTAAAAGGGCAGGGAGGGTTACTAATAGAATAACAGCAAGAGCTAGGGTGATGTTTTGTTTGACAATAGCAATTGTTCTGTGGGCTTTTTGAATCATCCAATCGAGTAAAGAAAGATCATCATTGAGAAAAACAATATCTGATGCTTCAATTGCTGTAGCACTTCCTATTGTTCCCATAGAGATACCCACAGTGGCTCTTGCTAGGGCAGGAGCATCATTAATTCCATCGCCAACCATAATAAGACCTTGGCTAGTAGAAAGTTCTGCTACTTTAGCTAATTTATCTTCAGGTTTTAAGTCTGCATAGATTGTAGAAATAGCTAATTGCTCAGCTACATCTTTTGCAATTTTTAACTTATCACCTGTAAGCATAACGGGATGAAGTTTTTGGTTTTTTAGTCGATCGATTAAGGGTTTTGATTGAGCTCGTAAAGTATCGGTAAAATGGAAGAGAAATAGAGTATTTCCTAATAAAAGATAACTATTTAGTGTTCCTTTTTGAAAGATCTCAGGAGAAAAGGTTTTAGGTAAATAGGGTAGGATAAATGCTGAATTACCTATGTAGACAGGGACTTTGCGGTTTTGTAAAAAAACAAAACCTTGTAAACCAGAACCTGGAATAGATGTAAAATCTAAAAGTTCCGAAGGCTTAATTTGTTTTTCTTTTGCATAAGAAATAATAGCATCTGCAATGGGATGTACGGCAAATATTTCTAACCCATAAGCTGCTTGTAATCCTTCTTCTAAAGTATAGCATGGAGCCTGCTTTGGATGGATTATTTCTAATTTTGTGCAATGAAGCTTTCCCGTTGTTAATGTTCCTGTTTTATCAAAAGCTACAGTGTGACATGAGGTAAGTGCGTCTAAAATAATCCCTCCTTTAAGCAAGATGCCTTTACGAGCGCAGCTACTGATTGCACTTAAATAAGCCGTTGGAGTTGCTATGATTAATGCGCAAGGAGAAGCTGCAATTAAGAAAGATAACGCGCGGTAGAGCCCTCCTTCAGCTCCTAAATAGGTGATGGGAAAAATCCAAGGTAGTGTGATTGCAAAAATTAAAAAAAGTGAGATGATACTCATCGCATACCATTTACCAAAACGATCTAAAAAGCGTTGCAGACGGGGTTTTGATTCTTGAGCTTGAGTAATGAGCTCAATAATCCGATTTAATGTGGAATCACTACTTGTGCGAGTAACCTCTACTGTAATAGTGCCATCAAGATTATAAGCACCTGCCTGTACTTCATCGCCTAGTTTTTTACTAACAGGGCGACTTTCTCCTGTTAAATGACTTAAATTTACAAAAGAACTACCCTTAATAACAACAGAGTCAAGAGGAACAATTTCTCCTGCTTTAATCAGCAGGGTGGTTTTAAGAGGGATATCTTTTACAGATCTCTCGTAAATAGCTCCATCTTCTGCTACTACGTAGGCAAATCTAGGAGCTATTTGATGCAAACTAACCAGGGCACTTTTTGTTTTTTCTGTAACTAAAGTTTCCATAGCACCAGATAACTCAAATAAAACAAGCAATAAGGCTCCTTCCATACCATTCCCTATTAATACCGATAAGAGAGCGGCTAAAGTCATTAGTACATCGATATTAATTTCGAGATTTTTTATATCCCCTAAAGCTCCAATTAACGCAGGGGTTCCCGAAAAAAAATAAACAAATAACAGACAGAGATTAGAAAAAGCAGGGTTAAGAAAGGAAAAAATAAAAGCGCATAGTAATAATATTCCAGATATAAAAGCTGTTTTTAAAGAGAGGTGTTTACCCCATTTACGCGAAGAAGGGGTTAGAAAGGGACTGATGCTCTCTTCCTTACCCGAGGCAAAAAATTCATCAAAGAGATAAGGGCTATTCATTTTAGATGCCCTTGATTAACTGTTGAGCAAATATAACAGCGCCGCCAACAAGAACCAATACAGCACAATTCCAAACAGTTCTTTGCCAAGCTGAACTATTTTCAAGACGAGCAGAAAGTACAGTGGAAAAAACCGTTATTAAAAGAACGGCAATAGGCAGCCCAAATGAGAAAGATAAAGCATAACCTATTAAACACAAAACAGCGCTTATTAAAGCCCCTAACAAGGCAAAAGCGCTTTGTTTAAGCGGATGTTCGTATTGTTCTAAAGAGAGGCCTAATTCTTCTTCTAACATAATTTGTAAAAGACGATTGTCATCAGCCATCAGACAGTCGATCACTTCTTCGAGCAATTTACCAGAAAAGCCTTTTGCTTCATAGATTTCGGCTAGCTCTTCTCTTTCTTGATGTCTATGATGCTCAATTTCAAAGCGCTCTTCTTCAATCACACGATGTAATCTTTCCATTCGCGACCAGCCATTTAAAGCACTACGCGATGCTATAAATAAAATCAGACCAAAAGAGAGTAGTCCGAGAGTTTGCAAAGATAGTTGAATAAGCCATCCAATCAAAAGCGCTATCGCAAGCAATTTCATGCTTTCTGTTGCGGCAATTACATGGGAGGGAACTTCTGATCCATGTATTTCAGCTTTGAGAAGCATTCCTTTTTTACGTGCTTCTTTTAGATGTTCTGGAACTAACTTTCCTTTAAAATGTTTGGACATGATTTTATGATCCCTCTTGAACCAAATAGCTAAGCAAGTGCAACAGATCGAGGTAATCTTGACAAGCAATTAATTCCCTGGTCGAATGCATAGAAAGTTGAGGACATCCAATATCGATTGTATCAATTCCTAGATTAGCAGCCATGATGGGACCAATGGTGCTTCCACAAGGAAGATCAGATCTAGATAGAAAAGATTGGTAGTTGAGATTTAAGTTGTGACAAGCATGTACAATAGGAGCTACAGAAATTGCCTGGGAAGCATATTTTTGGTTTGCATTGTATTTAATCACAATCCCCTTATTTAAAAGAGGCTGGTGCTGTGAATCGTGTTTATCTATATAATTTGGGTTTAGCGCATGAGCCATATCAATCGAAAGACAAAGAGAACTGTTTTTCATGCGTGTTAGCGCTTCTACATCTAATCGAAGGTGGTAAGAAATGCGTTGCAATATATCTTGTAGGAAGGAAGAGCCAGCTCCTTCTACACTATAGGACCCTATCTCTTCATGGTCCCAAAAGAGCGCTATTTGTAGCTGGCTTAAGCTTGGTTTTTTACAATAGACTAAAGCAGCTAAAGCAGCATGTGCACTGACTAAGTTATCTATTCGATACGAGGCAAGCATTTCATTGTTTAATCCTATAAAACGCGCAGGTTCTTGTGGTACTAGAAAAAGATCGAAGGAAAGCAGCTTTTCAAAAGAGAGCTGACGTTTTAATAATTTTTCTAAGATATTTTTTTCTTGACTAGATACACTGACAAGAGGGCATAAGTGTTCTTGTTTATTTAAAATCACTCCTTTTTCATTCACTTCGCGATCTAAATGGAGGGCAAGCTGTGGGATGATAAAAGTAGCATCGTCTAAAATAACCAGGTTCTCTTCTGGTTGTTGATCCTTATTTAAAATAACTACTCTCCCTGCTAGAACCAGATCGCGATTTAGCCACGAAGAAAGCAGAGGACTGCCATATACTTCAACACCAAACGAGGTCATGTTTTGCTTAAGATAGCTGGGAAGTGGTTTGAGTTTAAGAGCACAGCTATCCGTGTGAGAGGCAAGAATAAGCGCTTGTTTAGGGGGGTTTTTAGGAAGGGAAAAAGCACACAAACTTCCTCCTCTTATCGTGAAATATTTACCACCTGGTTTTAATTTCCATTTATCGATTTCTTCTAAAGGCAGGAAATTATGAATGGCTAGACGATTACCTATTTCCTGAACAGCATGCCAAGAAGTAGGTGCTGTTTCTAAAAAAACTTTTAAATCAGCTAAAATGTGTGTCATAGAATTTTTGTTCTTTTACATTGCATTTATCTAACTTAAAATTTATATCACATGAGGTGGGATGAGAGCTATAATAATATGGCTTTTAAAAAAAGATAAAATTATAATGTTTCGAGCTGCTATCAGTCAATCTTGTTTTAAAAGAATATGACTTTAAAACATTTGTACTTTACTCTTTTTTGGAATTCAGTTTCACTCTGAAAAAAATGTATGCGTTTATTTCCTATATTATTAACTGTCTTTATCGATAGCTTAGGTTTTGGTCTGGTTTATCCGATTTTTTCTGTGTTGCTCATGAATCCTGAACAAGGATTTTTGCCTCTAAATACCTCTTTAGCGCTCCGAGGCTGGTTATTTGGATTACTGGTTTCGGGTTTTTGTTTGGGGCAGTTTTTTGGTGGACCGATTTTAGGGACTTTATCTGATTATAAAGGGCGTAAAAAAATTTTATTGCTCACTCTTTGGCTTGCTGCATCTACTTATGCATTGACTGTTTTCGGAATTATTTTTGAGAGTATCGTTGTCATTTTTATCTCTCGTTTATTAGGAGGAGTAGCTGCTGGTAATTGGTCTGTGGCTCAAACGATAATTGTAGATACCAGCACTGAGGAAGAAAAAACCAAGAACTTTGGTTTATTGGGAATGGCATGGGGAACAGGGTTTGTTATAGGACCTTATCTAGGAGGCAAGCTTTCAGATCCTTCTATATGTGCTATTTTTAATTTGACCACCCCTTTTTGGGCGGCTTCTGTTCTTTGTTTGCTTAACATTGCTCTTTTACTTTGGAAAATGCAAGAAAGCCTGCCAGCCATTCAGTTTACAAAAATTAGCTTAGTTGCTGGTATTCATCAACTTAAGGAAGCATTTACCTCTGTTAAACTTCGTAGTTTATTCTTCATGATGTTTATTTTTTGTATCGGTTGGGGGTTTTTTACGGAATTTTGTCCTGTTTTTTTGATTCGAGAATTTCACTTTAGCGGGTCTGAAATTGCTAATTTTTATGCAAGTATTGGTTTTTGGATTGCTTTCTGCCAAGGGCTTGTTATTCGTCCTTTCTTAAAATGGTTCTCTCCTAATTCTCTTATTTTAACTGCCTTACTTGGAATGGGTTGTACTCTAATAATTATGGTTTTTATAAAAGTTAAATTCTTTCTTTATTGCATGCTACCAGCCCTTGCTTTTTTTGAGGCTTTGCTTTTTCCATCTGCAACGACAATTGTCTCGAACGTGAGTGATAAGCAATCGCAAGGACATATTTTAGGCATTTACAATTCAGTGCAGTGGGCGGCAATTGGCCTGACTCCTCTTTTCTCGGGTTCGTTTGTAGCCATTTATCCTTATCTTCCTTTCGTTGTGGGAGCTATGGCTATGTTTTTTGCTCTTATTGTATTTATTGCAAATAATAGACCTAAAGAACTTATCTATTAAAAAATAATTTTTAAGATATAGTGGTTCCGATTCAATCGGATAGAAAAATATTTTGTTTTGTGTTAAGCTATTGAGTATGAAAAAACTGACCCCTAGCCAGATAGCTGACTTAGAACACAAGTTAAAGCATCCAAAAGACTATTCTGAACGGAATAGGCTTTGTGTAATTTTGGGCTATGATGAGGGTATCTCAACAAAAAATCTTGCTAAAGCACTTCGGATAAGCCCTATCACTGTTCAGGAATACCTCAGAGAATATGATTCCGAAAATAAAACTGGAAATAGCCCTCGAGGCGGTAGCAAATCAAAACTTTCACAAGACCAAACAGAGTCTCTACTAAAACACCTACAGGAAAAGACCTATCTTAAAGTCAAAGGGATCATAGCTTATGTGCATGAGCAATATGGGATAAAATATTCCCGAAGTGGCATGACAGATTGGCTCATACAGCACGGATTTGTTTATAAACGTCCTAAAAAGATTCCTGGGAAATTAGATCCTGAAAAACAACGAATTTTCATAGAACAATATATGGTTTTAAAGGAGACCTTAAACCCTGATGAAGAGATCTATTTCATAGATGCTGTGCATCCTGAACATCAGTCCCAAGCCGTATGTGGATGGATCAAAAAAGGCGTTCAAAAGACTTTGCAGACATCCGGGAAACAATTGCGATTGCATTTTGCTGGAGCTCTTTGCCTGACAGGAATGAAGATTTTTACAGAGGAATATAAGACAGTTGATGCCGATGCAATGCTCGATTTTTTCAAGAAGCTAGAAAAACAGACAGAGGCTCGAATTATTCATGTAATTTTGGATAATGCGAGATCAAACAAAAATAAGAAACTAGAAGAGTTTCTGATGTCTTCTAGGATTAAAGTGCACTATCTCCCTCCTTATTCGCCGAATTTGAATCCTATTGAACGCTTGTGGAAGATCTTAAAGGAAAAGAAGGTATACAATCGATATTACGAAACGTCGGTGACTTTTTTTCAGGCAATTAGAGGATTCTTCTTAGAAGAGATACCGAAAATAACAGATATTTTGAAATGTAGGATAAACGACAAGTTTCAAGTCGTTGACTTAAATCCCATTAAGCTAGCCGTTTGAATCGGCACTAGTATATACTAGCTTGATTTCAAAAGTCTTTTCAAGTTTGAAGTGCACAGAAGAATTAAAAAAAGAATAGGCAGGCGATGAAAGAATCTCTATTGTGATTTTTAACAATCAAACACAAGGAGAGACCTTGCCTAAAGGCTACCATCACCTAACCTATGACCAAAGATGTCAGATTTATATTTTAAAAGCTAGAGGAGATACATCTAGCTCAATAGCAAACATTCTAAAAGTTCATCATAGCACTATTAGTAGGGAACTTAAGAGAAATAAAGGGCAACGAGGATACCGTCATCAGCAAGCTCAAGAAAAAGCATTTCTTAGAAAAAATTCTCAGCCCAATAAAAAAATGACTCCTCAAATAGTTACCCGTATTGAAGAAAAAATCAAGTTGCAATGGAGCCCTATACAAATATCCGGATGGCTTAAAAGACATGGTAAAGAACATGTTAGTCATGAGACCATCTATAATCATATCTGGAAAGATAAACGACAGGGAGGACAGCTTTATAGAGAGCTCCGTCATCGAGGGAAAAAATATAACAAGCAGAGAAAGGGAGCTTCTGGAAGAGGGAACATGCCTGGTCGTATAGATATTAAGCAACGGCCTTGTATTGTAGAAAAAAAGACTCGTTTAGGAGACTGGGAACTAGATACAGTCATAGGGGCAGGACATAAAGGCGTAATTGTATCAATGGTAGAAAGAACTTCCAAGCTAACTAAGCTCGCCAAAGTTTCTCATAAAACTGCAGAGGAAGTAAGTCAAGCGTTAATTGAACAACTTAAACCTATCAAAGATTTTGTACACACATTAACAGCAGACAACGGAAAAGAATTTGCCTATCACCAAATGGTTAGTTTCGAGCTAGAGACAGACTTCTACTTTGCAACGCCCTACCATTCTTGGGAAAGAGGCTTAAATGAGCATACAAACGGACTAGTTAGGCAATATTTTCCTAAAACACAAAGCTTTTTAGATACGACTTCCAAGGATATAGAAAGGGTGGAAACTTTACTAAATAACAGACCTAGAAAGGCTCTCAACTTCGAAACTCCACTAGAAGTGTTTACGAGATTATCTACAAACATGCTATGCTCGGGTGCACAATAGATGTTTTTTCAAGTATTTATATGTTCTTTTTTGTGCACTTCAAGGTTGAAAGGGCCAAATTAAGAATTGCATAACTAGGTTTTTTTGAAAAAACTGCTCTTTCTTGCAAGAAGATGTTATCTTTTTTTATAAAAATGTTTATACATTCAAACTCTTAATTTGAATGCAAACGAGTATAGTAGTTCTGTTCTTTCTTGAATTAGAGCTCAAAGTATGCTACCCTCTTTACTTAAAAGAATAAAAAAACCATTTTATCTGTAAAGTAGCGTTTAAGCTTTGCTTTAACAAAAATACAATGGCGATTTAAGAGGTTTATCAATGTCAAAATATCCACAGGCACAAAATCCACTTTTGCTCCGGTATCACCGTCTAATGGATGCTTTTGCTAAATCAGATGACGAGCGTGATTTTTATCTAGATAAGGTAGAAGGGTTTATTGTTTATGTCGATTTAGATAAAGGAGAAAAAGAATTAGCTGATCTTGACAAAGAGATTAGCATCCATAATAAACGCTACGCGCTTTTACCAAAAATGACTTTCTATGAGACAAAAAAGTTTATGGAAGGATTTATTAATGAAAAAGTGTATGACATCGATACTAAAGAAAAGCTGCTGGACATTATTCAATCTAGAGAAGCTCGCGATAATTTTTTGGAATTCATTTATGATCATCACACGGAACTAGAGAAGTGGCAGCAATATTATGTAGAGCGCTCTCGTATTCGTATTATCGAGTGGTTGCGTCTTCAGGAAATCTTATTTGTATTTGAAGAAGATTTAGATTTAAATAAAAATATGATGGAGAAGTTAAAGCGATATTTATTTGACATGAAGGTCTCCAAAGACATAGCAGCTGTGAGAGAAGCTTTATATGTAAAAGCAAAAACCTATTATTCAAATGAAGCACTAAATCCTCGTCCTAAACGTGGACGTCCTCCTAAACAAGTTGCTAAAGTAGAAGTAGAGCCACAGGTAACCGTTGATATGTATACAATGGTTCCTTCTTCCTGTCGAACCTTTTTATATTTGCCAGATATTACCAATGCTGCAAGTATTACTTTTTCTGCTAAATTTGATACGGAAGCGCAACTACTCGCTAGCCTTAGAGGAAGTTCTCGTATTAAAGTGGATACTAAATTGCAAGCACTTTCAGAAAGACTGGAATCATTGCGCCATTTATCCACGCGGCTAATCACTACAGCAGATAGTTCTAGTTTAGCCGAACAAGGCATTAAACACTTAAAACAGATTCCCGAAGCTACAGTCTCTGCACCAATAGAAAATAAGAAAAGTTCTATTTCGGAGGTTGTTAAAGATTTGCTACCTTCTCGAAAAAAATCTGCAGATCCAGCAAAGAAAAAGGGTGAGATAAAGACAGTGACACAGATCCGCAAACAGCATAGAAAAGGGTAAGAGTTGAAAATGACGCAGCAACTTTTTTGCCAAGGTCTGACAAGAGCCATGAAAACTTTAGAAGTGATTTATCGAACGCGATTTGCCGATGAAAAAATGAAAAAGTTGATTCGCCAAAATAAAGGTGGCACATTTCATTTATGTACTGCAGGACACGAAATGGTAGGAGCTGTGGCTGCATCAGCATTGATCCCAGGCAAGGATTGGGGGCTAGCGTATTATCGCGACCGAGGTTTTGCAATAGGAATTGGTTGTACTCTCACAGAAATTATTGCAGCTTCCTTAGCGCGTGATATACCGCATCATTCCTCTGGGCGTATGATGCCGGAGCATTTTTCTCATAAAGAGTTTCGTTTGCCTTGTCAATCCAGTTGTGTAGGATCTCAATTTTTACAAGCTGTAGGCGTTGCAAAGGCAAGGCAACTCCTTAAAGAGGATGATGTTGTTTATGTGTCTGCTGGAGATGGAGCTACTTCTCAAGGAGACTTTCACGAAGCGTTAAATTTTTCCCTTTTACACAAACTAGGGGTTATTTTTGTTATTCAAGATAATGGGTTTGCGATTTCTGTTCCTATAAAAGATCAAACAGCAGGAGGCTCTATCGCCTATATGGCAGAAGGCTATCCAGGTCTTTCTATTTTTGATGTTGATGGTGGAGATTACGAAGAACTCACCAAAGCATTTGATACAGCTGTGCAAAAAGCTAGAGGTGCTCAAGGGCCAAGTCTTATTGTAGCCAAAGTTCCTCGAATAGGCCCTCATAGCAGTAGCGATGACCAAAATAAATATAGAACAATAAAATGCATTGCAAGCGATCAAGCAAAAGATATTTTGCCTCGTATGGAAAACCATCTTGTAGGGCTTGGAGTTTCTATCGATGAAATGCAAAAAATGAAAAATCGTTGTTTTGAAGAAGTGGAAAAGGCCGCAGTAGAAGCGGATCAAATTCCTTTTCCCATTGCAGACACAGCAGCCGATCATGTTTTTAAAAAGAGTGTGATAGAAGATTTTCAATTGCAAAAAACCTCTAAATGTCCGTTAGAGAGCATTGTAATGATGGATGGATTAAACCATGCTTTAGACGAAGAAATGCAATATGATTCCAACGTTGTTGTTTTTGGTCAAGATGTGGCTCATGGGAAGGGAGGAGTATTTGGAATTACCCGTAAGTTAACAGAAAAATATGGAAGTTCTCGCTGCTTTAATTCGCCTCTTGCAGAGTCTAGTATTATAGGAGTTGCTTTGGGAATGTCGATAGCAGGAATTCGTCCTGTTGTAGAGATTCAATTTGCAGATTACATGTGGACGGGCGTTAATCAACTTTTTAATGAGTTATCTAGCTTTCATTATCGTTCTAATGCAGAGTGGCATTGCCCTGTGGTCATTCGCATGCCATATGGCGGATACATTCAAGGAGGCCCTTATCATTCACAGAGCGTTGAGGCTATTCTTGCTCATATTCCAGGATTAAAAGTAGTCATTCCCAGTAATGCGGCTGATGCAAAAAGACTCTTAAAAATGGCTATTCGCGATCCTAATCCTGTTGTGTTTCTTGAACACAAAGCTCTTTATCGTCAAAGGGTTTTCTGTGCTAGCCCCGAGCCTTCAGAAGAAGAATTACAAGCCTTTGGCATAGCTAAATACGTTCGGAAGGGAGCGGATTTAACAGTTGTTTGTTGGGGAATGATGGTTTTTATGGCTTCTCAAATTGCAGATCGTCTCTTGCAAGATGGGATTTCTATAGAAGTTATTGACTTGAGAACTCTAGTTCCTCTTGATCTTGATCTAATTGTGCAATCTATTAAAAAAACCGGTAAATTACTCATTGCTCATGAAGCTGTTCGTACTTGTGGTTTTGGTGCTGAAATTGCAGCTCTTATAGCAGAAGAGGCTTTTGATTTACTAGATGCGCCTATTAAGCGTGTTACAGCAAAGGATTGCCCCGTTCCTTATTGTAAGCGGTTAGAAGATGCTGTATTGCCTCAAATAGAAGATTTAGAGCAGGCTATACATCAACTTGCTCGGTTTTAATCGGTCTCTTTTTTCTACAAGGACGAATCTGTGGCTTTTTTATTTGTTGAGATGTTTTAACCTTTTGAGCTAGATGCTCAATTAATCGTGCATTCAATTGGCCAAATTCTTTGAGTTTATTTTCTATTTGATTTAAAGGATTGGCTTTTTTTGTAAGAGTCTGTGGCTTTTTGTCTTTTTCTAATAATTCATGCATATGCATTAGACGTGCCATTAAACTTTCTTGTGTCTTTTGTAATGCTTGTACTTCAGATGTAAATAATGCATTGAATGAAATGCGATTAATTATGTCTGCATTTTCAATTAATTGATCCAATGTTTGATCAATATCAGCTAAAATTTCTTCTCCTGTACTTAGCATTGCTTCCCTCATTTTGTATTGTTTTTAGCCTAATATACATCTAATTAAATTAGTGTTCTTAGTTTTTATAAAACAATTTTTCTTAATTTTGTCAATTAATAAAAAAATTTTTTGCTTGTTTATTTTGTAAAAAATTACTTGATAAATCTTATTTTATTTTTCAGTCTAAAAAAATTAGATATAACAATCTTTTAAAATAGGGTAGTCCTAAACATGTAAAGCTCGGAATTAACAGTAGACCTCTTTCAAAACCCATTAACATAGCTCCAGATTATAAATGCCCGCAATTAGATTGAACCGAAGACCAAACCTTTTTCGTCTATTTCTATAACGATCAGCTAAAATTTTGAATCGCTTAAGCAGACCAATAGCATTTTCATTAATTACACGTTCTTTGGAAAGGAATTGATTATTTTTTTTGTCTTGTTTTGTTAAAGGATTTTTCTTGCTTCTTCTTTTAGGCATTTGGGTTTTAGCATGAAGCTTTTTAAGTCCTCAATACCCTCCATCTGTTAGAAGGTTTATTTCGGAATGAAACTTGATTTTAGAATCCTTAAATATCCTAAAATCATGTCTTCTACCTTTGGAAAAAAAGGTACAAATAATCTTTTTTGTGTCCTTGCTCATTACAAGCTGCATCTTTAAGGTGTGCCTTTTCTTCTTCCCTGAGTAAAAATGTTTTTGTTTTTTTTAGGGCTCTCTATGGGTGTTTCTGTGGCATCTATTAAAATAACATCATATTCCATATCGCTTTTTAATAGCTCTTTACGTCCAAGCAGTGCAAATAGGGGATGTTTTATCAGGGTGTATTCTACCCATTTTATTGTTTTATAAGCTGTACTTTCACTGATATTATAGCTCTGGCTTATATGAAAATAGGTTCTATACTCTCTTAGATACTCTAAGGTCATCAGTAACATGTCTTCTATTTTTAATTTATTGACGCGGCCTCCTCGGGCTTTTTTCTCTTTGTGACTTATCTTCCAAAATCAAGCTCATTTAATCAAATGTGCTACGTTTTACTCCGGTTAATCTTCGGAATTTCTCGTTGTCTAAACTTTTTGCTTTTTCAAATTTCATCATGCCCTTACGTATTTTTAAGGGCATTATTTTATACAAGGGCTTTTTTATTTCCTAGTTTTGAAAGAGCTCTAGTTATAATCGCAGATGAAGTACATGATCATTCCTATGTGATTCACAAGCTTTTTACTGCAACTAAAATGCATAAAGAAATAGTTCCTAATTATGTAAATCAAAACTTTACAATAGGCGCTCCGAATCAAACTTGGGTGTCAGATATCAGTTATATAGCTACTCGTGAAGGATGGCTATATTTAGCAGTTGTGCTAGATCTGTTTTCAAGAAAAATTGTTGGATTCTCTATGAGTAGCAGGATGCAAACAGATCTTGTTAAACGTGCATTACAGCAAGCTATTATGAATAGAAATCCAGAAAGAGGCTTTATTCACCATTCTGATCGTGATTCTCAATAGATTTCTTTCATAACCCCTTATTTTAAAGCTTTCATTTATAGATTCCTATCTTAACAAAAGCATTTCCAGCTATATCGCTTAAACAATCATACTCTCATGGATTAAAATACTTTAAAATTTTAGATTGCTTATTGGTTATGCAAGAGATCTATTAACAACAGACAACGGAAAAGAATTTGCCTATCACCAAATGGTTAGTTTCGAGCTAGAGACAGACTTCTTACTTTGCAACGCCCTACCATTCTTGGGAAAGAGGCTTAAATGAGCATACAAACGGACTAGTTAGGCAATATTTTCTTAAAACACAAAGCTTTTTAGACACTACTTCCAAGCGTATGGAAAGGGTGGAAACTTATACTAAATAACAGACCTAGAAAGGCTCTCAACTTCGAAACTCCACTAGAAGTGTTTAGGAGATTATCCACAAACATGCTATGCCCGGGTACACAATAGATGTTTTTTCAAGTATTTATATGTTCTTTTTTCTGCACTTCGAGGTTGAAAGGGCCTGTCTAAAAAAAGGTGACAAGATCACTTTTTATTCCTGCATCATATCCTTTCTTCTTTGCTGTATTCAGTATCTAAAATAAGCTTTAACCGCTTTTTAGCATTTTTAAAGTAAGAAAAAATATCAAATAAAATATTTTAGGAATATTAAAAAATTTAATTTGAATCCTATTTTTCCTTGTTTGTTTATTTTATAAAAGTATTGTTATATTTTTTATATTCTATCGATAGTTAGTAAAAATCAAATAATGTTCGCTCTTTTATATTTAATAGATTGATTTTTTTCCTCTACATGCTATTCATAAGAAAAGACAACGGAGGAATAAACAGAGATGGATTCGCAATCCAAATTTCCTAAAGAAACACTAGAATATGGTATTGAAAAAGAACGTAAAAAATTTGAAGAGTGCTATCAATGGGTTGAGCAGCATATGCCTGCTAGTTTCTTTGAAAAGATGGACGAAGAGAGTTTGATGCTAATCGTTCATAACCTGATGAGCTTTAATCTAAACGATTTTTTTTCCCATATTCATTTAAAAAATCTCGGATTTACTCTTTGTTTAGATAGTCCAGATGCTGATTTGAAAGTTTTAAAACATTATAAAATGTTTGGTATTAAAAACTATCGATCGTTTACCTCTAATGCCCCTCTCCCTTTTCCTGGGGTAAAAAAGCTGCTACGCATTTCTATGATTGTCTTTAAAGAGACACAGGAAAAGGAATCAGAGGATGTTATTTCCCTAAAAAAGGAAAAAGAAATTTTAAAAAAAATCCAAGAACGTAACCCACAGGTAACAGAGCCTGATTTGCACAAGCTAATTACAGAATTAAATTCTTATTTTTTACGCTCTTTACCACAAGAGCGATTGACTTTAGCTTTAGATATGTTTTTTCGTGCTAAATCTCGAGATAATTGTCAGTATGAAGTGCGCTATAATGAAAACTGGGAAGAGAAAAAAGATACCCCTTCTTTGCAAATCGTATTTGCTTGGCGCAATGTTCCCAAATACAGTTTTTTGTACCGTATGGCACGCATGATTCATCGACATGGTCTGACGATGAAAAGGGTAAATGCTACTTATGTTGATGCATATAGTAGGCAAAATATTCTCATAATGTCACTAGGTTTACATGGGATTCAAGGAAAAGCTGCTTGGGAAGAAACCAATATCGATGATTTCTTAAGAGAACTCGTAACGTTAAAATACTTTGAAGGACTAGAAATCATTGAAGAGCTTTTTGTCGACGAAGGACTTTTAACCGGCAATCAAGGGAATCTTGTCAAAGCAATCATCTATTTTATTCACCAAACGCTCGTTCATGCTGATATGAATATCTATTCTTTTGGCCACATTGAAGAAGGCGTCTGCCGACATCCGGAACTAATTGTGAAAGTAATCCAAGCATTTGAAGCCAAATTCAATCCAGAAAGCGTCAATTTAGAAGCTTATCAAAATATACGTAGAGAATTTATGGATCTAGTAGATCGTCTAGACACAGGACATGAAATCAACGATACTAGGCGCAAAAATATTCTTAAACAAGCAATGAACCTGGTCGATTACACATTAAAGACAAACGTCTACCGTAACAATAAAACCGCATTTTGCTTTCGTTTAGATCCGGAATATCTTAATAGTGTCTTCTATGAGAGAAAAGATAAATTCCCCGAACTGCCCTATGCGGTTTTTTTTATGAAAGGATTGTACTTTATCGGTTTTCATATTCGCTTTCGCGACTTATCTAGAGGAGGCTTGCGGACTGTATTTCCCGAAAAAATGGAACAGATGCTTGTAGAGAGAAACTACATTTTTGCTGAATGTTATAATTTGGCATATACCCAGAACAAAAAAAATAAAGATATTCCAGAAGGAGGTGCTAAGGGAGTCATTTTCCTAGAGCCTTATGAAAGGTTGTACTCTGAGGAAGAAATCTATCAAAGAGAGTTAGAAGATGAAGGACTTCCCCAAGAGGAAATCAAGCAATATCTTAAGGCTTATCATCGAGAACAAAAGCTAGAATACCTCTATCAAACACAACGCTCTTATATTGAAAGTTTTTTAACTATTTTAAATTGTGATCCCGATGGAAAACTCCGGGCAAAACGGATTATCGATTATTGGAAAAAGCCTGAATACATCTATTTAGGCCCTGATGAAAATATGCACAATGAAATGATCGATTGGATTGCCTCATATAGTCAATATTATAACTATAAGCCAGGAGGAGCCTTTATCTCTAGTAAACCTGGATCAGGGATCAACCATAAAGAATTTGGGGTTACTTCTTTGGGTGTTAATGTATATATGGAAGAGATGTTAAAATTTCTGGGGATTAACCCTAACAAAGATTGTTTTACTGTAAAAATGTCAGGAGGACCAGATGGCGATGTAGCAGGCAATCAAATCTATAACTTATATCGATTTTACCCTACTACAGCTAAACTGCTTGCAACGATAGATATCTCAGGTACAATTTTTGATCCAGTCGGTTTAAATTTAGAGGTAATGGCTCGTTTATTTAAAGAAGGAAAACCCTTACGCTTCTACCCTCCATCTGAGCTTAATGATGAAGGGTTTTTATTAGACTTATATACAAAAAGAGAAGAAACGGCTTATGCACAAAAAACTCTTTGTTGGAGAAAAAAAAACGGGCAGTTAATAGAAGACTGGTTATCGGGAAATGAAATGAACCATCTGCTCAGACACAATGTACATCAGGTGAAAGCAGATGTTTTTATTCCAGGAGGAGGCAGACCTCGTACCTTAAACGAAAACAATATAAAAGATTTCCTAGATGAGGCAGGGAAACCCACTGCGCAAGCTATTATTGAAGGAGCTAATCTCTATCTTACTCCCTGGGCTAGACGTTCTTTAGAAAAATTAGGAGTGCTTATTATCAAAGATAGTTCTTCTAACAAAGGAGGCGTTACATGTTCTTCTTTTGAAGTACTTACTTCTTTGGTTTTATCTCAAGAGGAATTTGTTAAAGAAAAACAACAGATTGTAAATGAAATTTTAAGATTGGTAAGTATAAAAGCCCGAGAAGAAGCCTCTCTTTTATTAACTACTCATCGAGACACTCAAGGATTTTTAACCGATATTTCAGAATGGATTTCAGAAAGAATTAATCAGTATAAAGACCAATTAATGCAATATTTTCAATTTATGACCTTATCTAATGACCCAACCGATCCTTTTATTCGATGTTTACTTAACTATTGTCCTCCTCTTTTGAGGAATCAATACCAAAATAGAGTTTTAATAGAGGTTCCGGATATGCATAAAAAAGCGATTATTGCCTGTCAAATAGCCTCTCGAATCGTATATACTCGGGGCCTAGATTGGTCTCCTAGTCTAGTCGATATTCTTCCTCTCATTATTACTGACCCAAAAATCATTAATGGCTTAGATTAATAAAAATCTTATTTTCAAAAACTTATCCATAAAAATTAGCAGTCTAACCTCAAGACTGCTGATTTTTATTGATTCTCAGCTCCCTTTCAGTTATACTGGCTTTATAAATTTTAAGATTTTTTTATATGAAGCCACTGACCCCTAAAAAGCCAGCTAAAAGTCAAAGAGAGCGTTTAATCCTATTTGGATTGATTGAGTTATACCTTAAAACAGGTAAGCCGATTGGATCTCATACGCTTAAAGAGCAAGGGTTTAAAGCTTTGAGTCCAGCAACTATCCGCAATTATTTTATGAAATTAGAAGAAGAAGGCTATCTTAAACAGCAACACTCTTCTGGAGGGCGCATTCCCACCTCATTAGGATTTAAAATCTATGCGGAAGCACATATAAATAAGCCTCGTTTATCCGAACAAGATAAAAAAAACGCAACCCGTTTATTTCAAAAGCAAACAAGAGAACTAGTTGTCTATTTAAATCAAGTTACAGAATCTCTAAGCGAATTAACCAACTGTGCTGTCTTCCTTTCCGCTCCCCGTTTTGATCAAGATTTTATCTTAGATATTAAACTAGTAAGTATTGATCAAAACCGCTTGCTTTGTGTACTGATCAGTGACTTTGGTCTTATTCACAATGAAGTTTTATATGTTGATAATAAAATTTCTCATTCATTACTGCGAAAATTAGAAAGCTATTTTAACTGGCGTCTTAACAAACTAGATAAACCTCTATTAAATCACGAAGAAGAATCCCTTTCTGCTAAACTATATAAGGAAGCCATCTTAAGACATATTGTCTCTTATACTAATTTTAGTGTGGAAGACTTATTTCAAGCAGGTTTTTCTAAATTACTAGCTTACCCTGATTTTAATGATGCTTCTGTATTAGCAAGTGGGCTGTCTTTATTTGAAAACAAGCAGCAATTGCGAGCTCTGCTCAATAAGAGCTGTCAAATTGGTAAATTACACTCTTGGATTGGAGATGATTTACACGCCTTTGCTCCAGAAGCTATCTCTTGTTCCGTATTAGCAGTCCCCTACCACATTCACTATACAATCTGCGGAGCATTTGGCATATTAGGGCCAAATCGCATGCCTTATCGAGAGCTTTTTGGACTTTTAGAAATGGCCGCAAACATGATTTCAGACTCGCTAACAAGCAGTATGTATAAATATAAAATTTCTTTTAGACAACCTAAACACTCTCATCTCGAATCTAAAGAAAACCCACTTATCTTAGAAAAGAGTTCCTACTTGCTATTAGAAAATAAATCGCTTTATCAGAAGGAGAAATAGATGACTCAAGAACAGAATGAAACACAAGATGCATCGCATGAACTAGATGAAGGAAAAACTCATCAGCAAAAAGCAGAGCAAGAGCTGGAAGAATACAAAGATAAATACCTGCGCTTACTAGCTGAAATGGATAATACACGCAAAAGAATGCAAAAAGAAAAACAAGAAGCTATACGTTTTGCTATTGAATGTGCTCTAGAAGATTTTTTAAAACCCATTGATAATTTGGAAAACGCTTTAAATAGTACAGAGCATATGTCCAAAGAAGTACTTAATTGGGCTCAGGGATTCCAAATGATTGCACAGCAATGCAAAGAGGCGTTAGAAAAGCATGGAATTACCGCTTTTAGCTCTGATGGCAATATGTTTGATCCTAATTTGCATTATGCAATTGAGACAAAAGAGACAGAGGAAACTCCAGAAGGAACTATCCTTCAAGAATTTATTAAAGGGTATAAAAGCAGTAACCGCACTATACGCCCAGCGCATGTAAAAGTTGCTGTTTTGCCAGAATCAAAAAAGAAGGAAACAACCGATTTAGAAAAACCTTCTTTACCAGAACAAGATACATAAAAAAATAAAAGGAGAATATATTATGGCACAATCTAATTCTAATAAAAAACAAGTTGTTATTGGTGTCGACCTAGGAACTACGAATTCTTGCGTTGCTATTATGGAGAACGGCAAAGCAACAGTAATCTCCAATGCAGAAGGAGGTCGTACAACTCCATCAACCGTTGCTTATAAAGATAATGAACGTTTAGTAGGGGTGCCTGCAAAAAGACAAGCTGTTACCAATGCTAAGTCTACCATTTCTTCTTCTAAGCGTTTTATTGGACGCAAGTTTAATGAAGTGGAATCTGAAATTAAAACCGTCCCTTATGAAATCACTAAAAATGCAAATGGAGACGTTGTATTTAACATAGCTGGCAAGATAATCACTCCTGAAGAAGTTGCAGCTCAGATTTTAATGAAAATGAAAGAAACAGCAGAAGCCTATTTAGGGCATCCAGTCACTGAAGCTGTTGTAACAGTCCCTGCTTATTTCAATGACTCTCAAAGACAATCGACAAAAGACGCGGGGAAAATTGCTGGTTTAAATGTCTTAAGAATCATTCCAGAGCCAACTGCTGCTGCTTTAGCTTATGGGCTAGAAAAAAAAGAAGATCAAAAAGTAGTGGTCTTTGACTTAGGTGGAGGTACATTCGATGTTTCTGTATTAGAAATTCACGGTGGTGTTTTCGAAGTGTTAGCAACAAACGGAGATACTCATCTAGGCGGTGACGACTTTGACAATGCTATTCTACATTGGATGCTTGAGGAATTTAAAAAAGAAACCAGTATTGATTTAAGTAAAGATAGCATGGCTCTACAGCGTTTGCGCGATGCTGCTGAAAAAGCTAAAATTGAACTATCTGGTACACAGACTACCGAAATTAATCAACCATTTATTACTATGGATGCATCAGGTCCTAAACACCTCGCATTAACATTAACCCGAGCCAAGTTAGAATCCTTAGTTCATAACTTAATTGAACGTTTGATTAAACCTTGTGAAAAAGCGCTTGAAGATGCGAAATTAACCAAAGAAAAAATCAATGAGGTAATTCTAGTAGGCGGAATGTCTCGTATGCCAGCTGTTGAGAAAAAAGTGAAAGAAATATTTGGCCAAGAACCTCATAAAGGAGTTAATCCTGATGAAGTTGTCGCTATTGGTGCTGCTATCCAAGGGGCTGTGCTGACAGGAGATGTCAAAGACGTCTTATTGCTCGATGTAATCCCATTGACTTTAGGAATTGAAACACTAGGTGGAGTTCTAACTCCTATTGTAGAAAGAAATACAACGATTCCTACTAAAAAAACACAGATTTTTTCTACTGCAGCTGATAATCAACCTGCTGTTACTATTGTCGTTTTGCAAGGGGAACGTAAAATGGCTAAAGACAATAAAGAAATTGGCCGTTTTGATCTTACAGATATCCCTCCTGCACCTCGTGGTATGCCACAAATCGAGGTGGCTTTCGACATCGATGCTAATGGTATCTTGCATGTATCAGCAAAAGATGTAAAAAGTGGCAAAGAGCAAAAAATTCGCATTGAAGCAAAATCCGGTTTATCTGAAACTGAGATTGAGCGCATGCTAAAAGATGCAGAAGATCACGCAGAAGAAGATAAAAAAAATAAAGAAGAAGCAGAGCTAAAAAATAAAGCTGAAGCTGAAGCTTTCCAAGCACAAAAAGCTTTGGAGGAATTTAAAGAGCGCATCCCTCAAGAGTTTGCTCAAGAAGTACAAAGCAGAATAGATGCTGTAAGAAAAGCACTAGGTGATAAGGATATTGCTGCTATTAAAGCTGCCTACACAGAGCTAAATACCCATATGCAAAAAATTGGGGAAGCGATGCAGAGCGCACAACCAGCACCAGATGCTCAACCACCAAAGAATGAGAAAGAAAACATAGAAGAAGCAGAAGTAGAAATTCTCGATGATGAGGATAAAAAATAACTCCTGCTTGGAAAATCACATTCTGAGCTGTTCTAAGTAGCTCAGAGTTTTATTTTGTCAAACAGCTAATCTGTTTTTACAAGCTAAAAACAGATTAGCTTCTCTTAGAGCCTGTTTAAAATCTTTTCAAAAGTAGAGCAATAAAAGCAAGAACCACCATATTCAGGCTTGTATGTAGTTTTCTTTCGCAATTTTTCCATAGCCTGCGACATTTTTCTATCCACGCAAAAGAACGCTCTACAACCCATCTTTTGGGAATAACTGTAAAAGTATGAAGTGTATTTCTTTTGGCTATTTCTACTATACATCCTAATATCTCCTGCACACTCTTTGCAAATTTTTCTCCAGAATATCCTCCATCTGCTAAAACATTTTTTACACCGAACAAATGGTTTTTATGTAGTGAAAATGCTTCTATACACCCATTTCTGTCAGTGATATTAGCGGTGGTAATGTGAATCGCATGAGGAAGCCCTTGGCTATCGACTGCTATATGTCTTTATATTTTTTTCCCTGCATCATATCCTTTCTTCTCCGCTGTATCAGTATTTTTAATACTTTGAGCATCAATAATTACAAAGCTTGTTTTCTCTTTCCGACCACTGCTTTTTCTGACCTCGCCAACCAATTTTTTTTAAAACTATTTCAAGAATACTCTTAGAATTTTTATCATCTTTTTTATTCCAAAGATGGAAATAATAATCACATAATTCCCATTTAGGATATTCTATGGGTAACATACGCCACTGGCAACCACTTTTTAAAATGTACAAAATTCCACAAAAAATATCATATAGATCAACTCTTCGTGGACGTGTTTTTTTGCGTGTAGACTCAAGTATTAGATGGATTTTGCTAAATTGTTTACGAGAAATATCGCTTGGATAAGAGCGGGTCATAACTACCTCCAAAGGTTTTATGAAAACTATCATTATACCTTACTGAAAAGATTTTAAACAGGCTCTAAGAAGAATCCTCTAATTGCCTGAAAAAAAGTCACCGACGTTTCGTAATATCGATTGTATACCGTCTTTTCCTTTAAGATCTTCCACAAGCGTTCAATAGGATTCAAATTCGGCGAATAAGGAGAGAGATAGTGCACTTTAATCCTAGAAGACATCAGAAACTCTTCTAGTTTCTTATTTTTGTTTGATCTCGCATTATCCAAAATTACATGAATAATTCGAGCCTCTGTCTGTTTTTCTAGCTTCTTGAAAAAATCGAGCATTGCATCGGCATCAACTGTCTTATATTCCTCTGTAACAATCTTCATTCCTGTCAGGCAAAGAGCTCCAGCAAAATGCAATCGCTATTGTTTCCCGGATGTCTGCAAAGTCTTTTGAACGCCTTTTTTGATCCATCCACATACGGCTTGGGACTGATGTTCAGGATGCATAGCATCTATGAAATAGATCTCTTCATCAGGGTTTAAGGTCTCCTTTAAAGCCCTATATTGTTCTATGAAAATTCGTTGTTTTTCAGGATCTAATTTCCCAGGAATCTTTTTAGGACGTTTATAAGCAAATCCGTGCTGTATGAGCCAATCTGTCATGCCACTTCGGGAATATTTTATCCCATATTGCTCATGCACATAAGCTATGATCCCTTTGACTTTAAGATAGGTCTTTTCCTGTAGGTGTTTTAGTAGAGACTCTATTTGGTCTTGTGAAAGTTTTGATTTGCTACCGCCTCGAGGGCTACTTCCAGTTTTATTTTCGGAATCATATTCTCTGAGGTATTCCTGAACAGTGATAGGGCTTATCCGAAGTGCTTTAGCAAGATTTTTTGTTGAGATACCCTCATCATAGCCCAAAATTACACAAAGCCTATTCCGTTCAGAATAGTCTTTTGGATGCTTTAACTTGTGTTCTAAGTCAGCTCTCTGGCTAGGGGTCAGTTTTTTCATGCTCAATAGCTTAACACAAAACAAAATATTTTTTTATACGATTGAATCGGAACCAATATATAAATGATAAACCCAAACCTGCCTTTCACTATCCCTCTCTATGGGGTGATCGAATGCTTTTACCTTCTTCTGAAGCTAAGTGATTAAAAGAGACACTTTTTTTTAAAAGTGTCCTTCAATCTACAAGAACCTTTTTATAATCCGAGAGAGATCTTGATAGGTAAGATAAATAAAGAGAGTAACTAAAAATACGACAAAGGGAATAACCAGCTTCTGCATGGTTTTTGCCTTGATCGGTTTTTTAGTCATCCACTCCCAAACAGAAAAACAGATATGACCTCCGTCTAATATTGGAATAGGCAGCAGGTTTAAAACGCCTAAATTCAAACTAATCATCCCCAGCCAAAAAAGAGCTTCTTTGCTTCCTTCAGCCCAACTTGTATGCATGATTTCTACGATTCCAATTGGACCTGTTAGAGCCTTTGGGGTTAAAATTCCAGTCATAAGAGCCGTTATTGTTTTACCCATTTCTTGAAAGGCGCTGGAAAAAAGCGCTAAAGGAGAAGGATTATAATTTACTTTACAATCAGCTAAACTTACACCTAATCTAAGCTCTTTTTGTTGATCTTGCCATGTTTTTAAGGCTTGATCTTTAATCTTAGGATCTTCAATGGCATCAATCATCTTACGTTGTTCTTGCAATTGATGCGTATGAAACATCTTGATAGATTCTGGCAAAGGTAATTGATTAAATGGCTTAGGCTGTACTGGTTTGAGTAAATGTAGATTTTCAACTGTTTTTATTAACTCATCTGTTCCAATGGAATGAACAATCTTTCCAAGTCCACGCCAATCTACTTGATCGATAAATGCTTTATCGGCTGTTTTCCAAGAAAGAGTCTCGAGCGCTTGGCTATCTCGAGAGACAACTATTTGTACTAAGTGAGTTTGTAGTTGGTTTAGCAATTCATATCCTGAATGAATTCTTACCCCATCAACAGCTATGATTTGATCATTTGCTTCTAAAGGCACTTCTAAAAAAGATCCTTTTTTTAATTCATGCATCTGTTCTTGAGAATCATTATTGAAAAAGGAAATTAAGTGATCTACCTTGCAATCCGAGGTGATTTGATAGGGAATAAAATACAGATCATTTAGCTTGCCTTGTATTTTAGCTTCGTTTTGCCAATCGCTAATCTCATCTTTTTGAGATGTATTTATCCGTAAATCGGAAACTCTTAAGCGAGGAACTCTTGTTAGAAAAACCTCAGAACCTCTTTTAATTGTAAGCAAGGCTTTTTTTTGATTAATTGTAGATACTAATTGCTGCCTTGAGAAAACAATCTCTCCATCTACCCACACAATGCGATCTTTATTTTGGATCCCGCTATTTTCCATGGGAGATCCTGCAGGAATACTTGAATTCACAGCGCCTATGCTTTGAGAATAGATCAAAAAGTTAGCAGGTTGCACAGCTTGCATAATCAATCTGCTTCTCTCTATTCCTTTTAGTTGATTTGTATCGTTGCAAATTAGAGTAAAAGGGTGTTGTTTTTGATCTAGATAATTGATTTGGGTCCCTTGAATCTTAGGGGCTTGTTCTTCTAGAGCGACATACGCATAGAGCTGTCTAAATTGTGATAAAGGCTTATTGTTAATTTGCGTAATACGATCCCCGGGATAGATCTCTGAAAAGCAAGCTTCTAAATCAGAATCAACCCAACCTACAATTTGCGTATGATCTGAAAAGGAATCTTGCCTTCCTCCAGAGAGCCATAAGATACAAAATATGAATAAAGCAAAAACAGCGTTTATCAAAGGCCCCATAAAAGCGACTTTAATTCGTGCCCAAGGTTTTTTTGCGTAAAAACTATTAGGGATTTGATAAGGCTCTAAAGTTCCTTCTTTTTCCATTCCTGCAATTCGTACATATCCTCCAAAGGGGAGCCAGCACAACTGCCATTTCACACCCTGGTATTGCCAATCGCAAATGGGACTACCAAATCCAATAGAAAAAACTTCTACTTTCATTCCTTCTTTTCGAGCCATCCAATAATGACCAAACTCATGAATAAATACGATAAGACCAAGTCCAAAAGCTGCTAAAATAAAATAGATCACGCTAAATATCATAATATATGCCTATACCTTTTTAAACAGAGTTTGCATGTAGACGACCAAGTCTATCTGTTTCTAGAATTTTTTCCAAAGTTAGCTCTCTCTCTGGTCGATACTTCATTAATAGTTTTTCTAATCTATCTGAAATATCTATCCAAAGAATTTCGCCTTTTACAAATCTTTCCACTAATATTTCATTCACAGCATTTAAATAACAAGGGGTTGTTCCTCCTTGCTTTAATGCGTAATAACAAAGATTTATACATTTAAAACTAGGATTCGGCGCCAAAAACTCCAGTTTGGAAAAATTTGTATAATCAAACCGCTCAATTAGGCCTGGATAACGTTTAGGATGGCTCAGTGCGTATTGAATAGGAACTAACATAGTAGGAGCTGACATTTGAGCCAACATCGAACCATCAATGAACTCAACCATACTATGAATGACACTCTGCGGATGAATAACAATCTCTATGTTTTCAGATGTAATACCAAATAAAAAATGCGCTTCGATCAATTCTAAACCTTTATTCATTAAAGTTGAGGAATCAATAGTATTTTTTACCCCCATCTGCCAAGTAGGATGCATAAGGGCTTCTTTTAGCGTGACTTGACAGAGCTTATCGCGAGAATAGCCTAAAAAAGGTCCACCAGATGCGGTTAAAAGCAATCTTCTCACAGACTTATGATCTTTTCCTTCTAAGCACTGAAATAAAGCGCTATGTTCACTATCGATGGGAAGGACAGAAGCTCCATGTTCTTTCGCAGTACGCATGATGAGTTCCCCTGCAGCTACTAGAACTTCTTTATTAGCTAAAGCTACGTTTTTTGCCACCTTTAGAGCGCTTAAAGTAGGCTCTATCCCTACACTTCCAGACATAGCGGATACAACGATATCAGCTTCTTGAAGGGAGGCTACCTCTTTTAATCCTTCTATACCTGTAACAATTTTTTGTTGGGGCAGGCGTTTTTGTAGTTCAAATGCTTTTTTCTGATCATAAACTGCAATGATCTGTGGCTGCCATTTATGTGCTTGTTGTTCCAAAAGATCAATTTGAGAATGAGCAGCTAATGCAATTGGCTTGAAACCCTCAGGTTTAAGATGATCAATGACATCTAAAGTTTGGGTTCCAATGGAGCCGGTACTGCCTAAAATAACTACATTTTTTTGCTTCATACAGTACTCATCTTAATTCTAAGTATTTTTTTTGTTTAGCTAATCTAGAGAGAGTGACGGATCTTTTTATTTTAATAAACAATAAAGAAGCAGAATAAATAACCGTGATCACAAATACAACAAGGCCAGCTGTAGATAAGGACATATCATGCACAGAGAGTAAATGTCTGGCCATAGCTACACTTAATAGAGAAGAAAAAGATCCAATCATACAAGAGTAGAAGATCATGGGCTTTAAGCGTTTTGTAAAAATCCGTGCAATGAGAACAGGGCCGACAAGCAAGCTTAACACCAATAAAACCCCCACAGCACGAAACGCTCCAATCACAGTAGCCGCAGTTAAACCCATTAACAGATAATGAAATAGAGAAGGCCTTACTCCTAAAACCGTTGCAAAGCAAGGATCAAAAATAACCATTTTAAATTCTTTGAAAAAGATCCCTACTACAAATATATCTAATAAAACAACCCAAGAAATAAGTTTTAAATCATCTAGATGCAGAGCATCTACATTACCCATGACAGCTTCTATTCCTAAATGTGTGCTCTTTGTATACATAGTTACAATTGTCACACCTAAGGCAAAAAAAAGAGTAAATATAAGCCCAATACTTGCATCTTCTTGCAATCTTAAAGAATGAATGAGAAATTGTGTAAGTACAGTTGTAAGTATAGCTGTGATAAAAGCTGCTAATAATAAAACATAAACCCCAATGACAACCTGGGTTTGTTGTTGAGAGAAAAAGGCCACCATTAAATAAGCCACACTAATCCCTAATAAAACCGTATGAGATAAACTATTTGCTAACATAGTGCTTTTCTTTAAGACGAGCAAACTTCCCACAATTGCGCTTGTACAAGAGATTAAGCTTAATACAAAGATCTGTAATTCATCGGATACTATTTCTGCCATAGAGAGCTGTCCGCTAAAAAAGAGAAATAAGCGTTGTATAAATATTGCAAAAAAAGAAAAAAAATCTTTAGCAAAATAGGGATTCATAATGTTGTTTCCCTTGCTGGAATGGGCTGCGAATGAGGATCTTGTTTAGGATCATTTAAAAGCTCTGTAAGCTGAGCTTCTATCTCTGGGCTGATGATATGCTCCATCCCTTCCGCACTTCGATGTACTTTCTCTATACCCTGTCCTAAATAAACTAAATATGCCTCCCACAGTCTATGCAAACGTATAACCCTTGCTGCTCTTTGGACCCCATCGCTAGTTAAATTATACTTAAAATCTATTTTTTTTAGCCATCCTTGTTGCTTAAGGTATCCAAGAAGAAGAGTGGTATGAACATAGGACAAACTAGATTTTGCTTGTATCTCTTTTTTGGACAACCCTTCTTGAAGCTGCAACTTCCACAGCAATTTAAGCAGGTTTTCTTCCTTGCAATTCCATCGAAATCTAGCAATTCGCCATAAGCGAAATGCAAAACCTCTTGTAGGGCTAAAAAGTAAGGAGAAAAAAGCTAAAAATATAGCTACTAATAGAATCATAGGTCCTGTTGGAAAAGAAAACCTCTCATTACCAAACCATTTAGGTACTTCAAAAGATAAGTAATTACCTAAAAATCCACTAACAGCTCCAAAAATAGCAGATAAAATAAATATCTTACTTAATCGATTGCTCCATTGACGTGCAGCAACAGAGGGTGCAATCAACATACCGGACATCAAAACAACACCTACACTTCGAATCCCAATGACAATCGCTAAGACAAGAAGGAAAAATAATATCGTTTCAATCAATCGTACAGAAGTATTTAAAACCCTTGAAAAATCCCGGTCAAACAAAACAAGAATAATAGGTCGGTAGCAAAGCAAGATAATAGCTATAACAACCAAAGTTAACCCTGCATAAATCCAAATATGGGACTGAGTCATAGTAGCTACTTGTCCATATAGAAACATTTGTGCCATTTTATAATAAATGACATTTGTCGTTTGCATACGACTTGCAAATAAAACTCCTATTCCAAAAAAAGAAGAAAGAATAAAGCACAGGGCTCCATCATCTTTTACTCTAGTTAATTTCTGCATCTTTTCGAGAAACCATAAACCTATACAAGCAGAAATAAACCCTCCGACTAAAACGCTTAAGGAAACCAAATCGTATTGTCCAGGGAAAAAAGTGGATAAAAAGAGCAAAGATAAAATAACCCCTGGATAAGCCGCATGGGATAGAGCCTCTCCTAACAAAGAGCGCTTGCGCATAAGAACAATGACTCCTACAATAGCACTTGACAAACACATCAGCATGCTAGCTATTGTTGGTGCTTGTAAAACAGGATCGGAAAAAAACTGCCACACAGAAGATAAAATCACGATATCCCTGTGGTCTTATTTTGTGTTAAATGAGCCGCCTCATCTAATAAAACATGTGATCTTCCAAAAGTACGCATAATCATATCAGAACAAAAAACCTCCTGCACAGGACCATTTGCAATCAAACATGTATTTAATAAAATGACCCAATCAAAATAGGTTTTTACCGTTGATAAATCATGATGCACAACAAGTAGAGTTTTTCCTTGTTCCCTGAGCTTATTCATCAAAACCACAATAGCTTTCTCTGTTGCTATATCAACTCCTGCAAAAGGCTCATCCATTAAATAAAATTCTGCTTCTTGCATAAGAGCTCGAGCAATAAATAGCCTTTGTTGTTGTCCTCCTGACAATTGGCTAATCTGTCTATTTGCAAAAGAGAGCATCCCTACTAGGCCCAATGCCTTTTTTGTAGCTTCTCTATCCGCTGCTTTAGGCCATTTCAAATATCCTATCTTGTTATATCTACCCATCAAAACAAGCTCAAAAGCTGTAATAGGAAAATCCCAATCTACAGAAGAGCGTTGGGGTACATAGGCAATTTTCTTACGAGATTTTTTAAAAGGCTGATCCAAAAAAGTAATGGTACCCGATAACACATCAACCATTTCTAACATAGCCTTTAAAAGAGTGCTTTTTCCTGCTCCATTAGGCCCAATAATTCCCACGAGTTTGCCTTTTGGAATAGTTAAATTAATGTCCCAAAGAACCGCTATTTTTCCATAAGTCACAGTAATATTTTCTACCTCAATAGCATTTTGCATGTAAGCCCTTAGTTTTTTTCCCATTCTGAAAGAATTGTACTTGTATTATACCACATCATATCCAAGTAATTACTGGCCCCGCTATCTTTTCCTCCCATTGAATCGCTATAAAGAGAAGAACTGGCCATATGGACCTTGAGTCCTTTTTTCTGGCAATCGTGAATGATCTTGTTCAATGCATCTCGATTAACACTGGACTCAGGGAAAACCGTCCGGATATGCTTTTCTAATAAAAAATTTACAATGTATTGGATATCGCTTGAGCTTAATTGTCCATCTGGAGCTAAACCCTCCGGTGCATTTACTCGGCTTTGCCAATACTCTTCATCAGGATTTGCTAAATAAGCTCGCGTAAAATAATTAAATGCATCATGACTTGTAACAAGATAGCGTTGAGATGAAGGGATTTCATGCATTGCATGGTAAATCTTTTTGTCCATTCTTTGCATCGCTTCTAAAAGATTTTTTCCGTTATTCTTATAAAATTCTGCCGATTCAGGGTCTAATCTAGAGAATTCTTGTACGATGGGATCTATGATTAGACTCCATAATGAAATATCCATCCAGATATGGGGATCAACTGTCCTGTCTATATAAATAATTTCTTTTGGAACTAGGCGAGCTACTACATCTCCTAAAGCAATGGCATTTTTATGATTCAATAAATGATTACTTAAACTAGCTCCATGTTCCAAACCCAAACCATTATAAAACACAATAGTTGCCATCCGGAGTTTTTCATCATCTCCTTTGACCATTTCGTAACTATGAGGATCTATTTGACCTGAAATAAGAGACATGTGTAAAACTTTTTCTTGTCCAATTTGTCTTACAATATCATCTATCATAGCTACAGTAGATAACACTTTAATTTTATCACTAGATTGCATCCATTGATTAAATAGATTTGACGATACCCTCGTTTTACTACAACAAGATAGCAGAAAAAGACCGCTTAAACATGCTATAGAAAGAAAAGATCCCACTATTCTTATCCACTTATTAATCATTTAGACCAAGCTCTAACTTTTTAAAAAAAGTCATTTTATCAATTATTGTCAGATTAGTAAACCCGTAATTATTTCTAAACACGGAGTAATCCTAAACCCTTTCATTCCAAAATTCAAATGCAAAACTAAAAAGCTAAGCGATATTAGCAATATGCCCTTAGAATATATAAATGACTTTGTTTTCAAATTGAATGGGAATAAATTAGCAAACATCTGTCTTAAAAATTAAGCGGAATTTTAAAAAATTCTGAATAGACTAAATCTTTTTAAAGATTTTTTGTAAGATACAAATAATTATTGCAAAAAAAGAACCTTGTCATAAAATCAAAGGAAATTGCTTTGAAATTTAAAAGTCATATAGAGAATCTTAAGCATTTAAAAAAGATAAATTCATAACTGTATTAGTTATCTGTAAAATTAAGATTGAAAATAAAGAAACAATTTAGTTTAATCCAAAGACTCAAAGGAAAACAATTTGCAACAAAAAGGGACGCCTCTTATGAGCCATAAAGAAGACATAGTCGAGCATAAAACAAAAAATTTAAAAGAAATTGAAGAAATTATCGCAAAAGCAATTAAAAAAGTCAATGGAAGAAAAGAGAATGACCTCTGCAAGTATTTACCGATGACATCAGGTGGTTATATGCATCATTTTACTTTAAGAAAAATGAAAACGCGCCAACCTCATGAACTGGGTTCTATGCTCGAAAAATATATTATTAATTCAGAAAGACCTGCTACTGTCCCTCCTAAACAACGCGCTGCTAGAGGCTCTCGCAAACGTCGCGATCAGCTCACCTTTACCCGTAATCAAATTGAAAGAATGCTCAATATTGCTCGTTTAGCTGGAGATAAAGAAATGGTTTCCATTTTAGCCCCTAAAAAATCTTTAGCAACTTGTAAAAGAGAATTAATTGCTTCTATTCGTCATTCTCGAGTGGAGCCTGATTTGTGGAATGCCTATGTAGAGTCCTTAAATACTCAACAAAATCCACCTACTAATGCTTCTCTAATGGATATTCTCTCTGCTATGCAAGGCAACAAGTAATTTATCTAAAAACACCTGTTTGTTGGCTTTTTAATAACTTAAAAAAGCAGGTGTTTTTCTTATTTATCTCATTATCAATGTTTTAAAATTAAAAAAACCATTTACCTGAATAAATAAACTCTTAACATTCCATAAATTACCCTTGAAAAGAAATAAATTTGTGGTATAATTGATTAGTTATATCGTAGATTTGAAATGTCAAACATTATTCGCTTAAAATATTTTTAAGCCTATCGCAATCGACTTCAATTTACAAAAAAAATTGTTTGAATCTTGTCTAAAGGATTATATTATATGTCAGAAACAAAAAAAACAGAATTTGGAAAATGGAGATCCTTTCTTTGGCCCGTGCATAATTTCGAGCTGAAAAAGTTACTCCCCATGTTCTTTCTCTTCTTCTTCATTAACTTCAACTACACAATTTTGCGAGATACTAAAGATGCTCTAATTGTTACAGCCCCAGGTTCTGGTGCTGAAACCCTTCCTTTTTTAAAGGTATGGGCAGTTTTGCCTATGGCTGTGCTTTTCATGATCGTTTATTCTAAATTGAGTAATATCTTTAGCAAACAAAAGCTTTTTTACTCCACGATCTCTCTCTTCATTGGGTACTTTGCTTTATTTGCTCTCGTATTTTATCCAAACCGTGAATTTTTCCATCCTAATGATCTAGCCGACAAGCTACAAACAATCCTTCCTCAAGGGTTTAGCGGAATGATTTCCATGCTTAGAAATTGGACCTTCTCCCTTTTCTATGTGATGGCAGAATTATGGGGAAGCGTAGCTATATCCTTACTTTTCTGGGGTTTTGCTAATGACATTACCAAAGTGTCTGAGTCTAAACGTTTTTATACTTTATTTGGGTTAGGAGCAAACGTAGCCATGCTCTTTTCTGGTCCTGCTATTATTTACTTCTCAAAAATGCAAAAAGGGCTTGCTGCGGGAATTGATGCATGGGGAATTACCATAAATTACATGGTTGGTATGGTATGCCTTTCAGGTCTTATCATTATGGCAATTTATAGATGGATCGACAAGAATGTCTTAACAGATAGCAGATTTTACGATCCTAACGAACTTCGCCGTGTAAAGAAAGAAAAACCCAAAATGTCTCTTAAAGAGAGCTTTTTATTCCTAACTCGTTCTAAATACATTGGCTGCATTGCCGTTTTAGTAATTGCCTATGGAATTGCGATCAATTTGGTAGAGGTAACCTGGAAAGGACAATTAAAGCTCCAATATCCTAATGGCAATGACTATCAAGCCTTTATGGGACAATTCTCTACAATTACAGGAGCTATAACCATCTTTATGATGTTATTTGTCGGAGGTAATGTAACTCGTCGTTTTGGTTGGAAAGTCGGTGCTTTGATTACTCCGATTGTTCTATTGGTTACAGGAGTGGGTTTCTTCTCATTCGTGATTTTTCGCGATTCTTTAGCAGGCATGATTGCTCTTCTGGGAACAACACCTCTAATGCTAGCTGTGATATTTGGTACTGCTCAAAACATCATGAGTAAATCCGCTAAGTACTCCTTATTCGATCCTACAAAAGAAATGGCTTATATCCCCCTTGATCAAGAATCAAAGGTTAAAGGAAAAGCTGCTATTGACGTTGTAGGAGCTAGATTAGGTAAATCTGGTGGATCGCTTATACAACAAGGGTTAATAGTAACCTTTGGTTCTTTAGGAGCTGTTACTCCTTATATTGGTGGTATCTTGTTAGTGATTATCCTTGGTTGGATATTTGCAGCAAACTCTCTTGGTAAGCAATTTACCAAACTAAGTGCTGAGAAAGATGAGCAAGCCAAACTTGCAGCTGAATCCATTTCAACAGAAGCAGCCGTTAAATCAAATGTAGAGCAAGAGGTAACTACTAGCTAAAGTTTTTTCCTTTTACTCTTTGATAAAAACCCTTTTTCTGTCCATACGGAAAAGGGGTTTTTTATTTGAAGACAAATGCAATAATTGATATTGAGCACTTTAGCCAAAATTAGTAGAATAGCATCGACTTTAATTCTTTAGGACCTTCATGTTTACATACAATCGCAAACAGATTCGCAATTTTTCTATTATTGCGCATATCGATCATGGAAAATCCACGATTGCAGATAGATTATTAGAAATTACCGGTACCATTTCCGCTCGTGAAATGCAAGATCAAGTTTTAGATGATATGGACCTAGAAAGAGAGCGCGGGATTACGATTAAAGCACATCCTGTTACGATGTATTACCGAGCAGATGACGATAAAATTTATCAAATGAATTTCATAGACACTCCAGGGCACGTAGACTTTTCCTACGAAGTATCTCGTTCTCTTTCTGCTTGTGAAGGAGCTTTACTTGTCGTTGATGCAGCACAAGGTGTACAAGCTCAGAGCTTAGCAAATGTGCATTTAGCCATTGAACGCAACTTAGAAATTCTTCCTGTAATCAATAAGATAGACCTTCCCTCTGCTGATGTAGAAGGAGTAAAACAGCAAATTGAAGATGTCATTGGTTTGGATACATCTCATGCCATTTTATGTTCTGCTAAAACCGGAATAGGAATTAAAGATATTTTAGAACAAATCCTTATTTTTATCCCCCCCCCCTCCGAACCTTTAAACGATACCCTTCGTGCACTGGTTTTTGATTCTCACTACGACCCATATCGCGGGGTTACCGTCTATATACGCGTCATGAGTGGAGAGATTCATAATAAAACCCTAATTAAAATGATGGTTACAGACAAGGTCTTTGAAGTTCTAGAAGTAGGTGTTTTTTCACCGAAAGAAAAACCAGTTGATGTATTAAGGCCTGGAGAAGTGGGATATCTTCTAGCAAATATTAAAAATACAGCCGATGTGAAAATCGGTGATACTATCACTTCTTCTCGCAAACCAGCTATTGATCCTTTACCTGGATTTAAGATGATTTTCCCTGTTGTTTTTGCAGGTATTTATCCAGTTGATTCTTCCGATTTTGAAATGCTAAGAGACGCTCTTTTCAAACTCCAGCTCAATGACTCTGCTCTGCATGTAGAACAAGAAAGCAGTATGGCTTTAGGATTCGGTTTCCGCTGCGGATTCTTAGGTCTTCTACATTTGGAAATCATTTTTGAAAGACTTCAAAGAGAGTTTCTCTTAGACATCATCACAACAGCTCCCAGTGTTGTCTATAAATTTACCCTAACCGATGGTAAAAATCTGCTGATTGATAATGTGGCACATTATCCCGATCCTACTTTTATTGAATACATTGAAGAGCCTTGGGTAATTTGTCATATCATGACTCATTCTGAATACTTAGGTGCTATTATGAGTTTAGGAATGGATAAACGCGGAGAGCTCACTAAAACAGAAACAATCGATGCAAAGAGGCTACTATTAACTTATAGATTCCCCTTAAATGAAATTATCATCGATTTTAATGATAAACTGAAATCGGTTACTCGAGGCTATGGTTCTTTCGACTACGAGTTTGAAAAATATGAGATCAGCGATATGGTAAAATTAGAGATTCGCGTTAACGAAGAGCCTGTGGATGCTTTTTCCTGTCTTGTTCACCGCACAAAAGCTGAAGCTAAAGGAAGAGCTATCTGTAAAAAACTAGTCGATGTAATCCCCATGCAACAATTTAAAGTGCCAATCCAAGCTGCTATTGGAGGGAAAATTGTAGCCCGTGAAACCATCCGCGCATTGACTAAAAACGTCACTGCTAAATGCTACGGTGGAGACATCACGCGTAAACGCAAATTATGGGAAAAGCAGAAGGAAGGTAAAAAGAAAATGAAAGAAATTGGCAAGGTGAATATCCCTCAGTCTGCTTTTATGGAAGTACTTAAAGCTAGTAATTAGTTTGATAAAAAATACTCAGATATATATTAGTGCCGATTCAAACGGCTAGCTTAATGGGGTTCAAGTCAACGACTTGAAACTTGTCGTTTATCCTACATTTCAAAATATCTGTTATTTTCGGTATCTCTTCTAAGAAGAATCCTCTAATTGCCTGAAAAAAAGTCACCGACGTTTCGTAATATCGATTGTATACCGTCTTTTCCCTTAAGAGCCTGTTTAAAATCTTCTCATTAAGGTATAATGATAGTTTTCATAAAACCTTTGGAGGTAGTTATGACCCGCTCTTATCCAAGCGATATTTCTCGTAAACAATTTAGCAAAATCCATCTAATACTTGAGTCTACACGCAAAAAAACACGTCCACGAAGAGTTGATCTATAGTGGTTCCGATTCATCGGATAAGCCCTATCACTGTTCAGGAATACCTCAGAGAATATGATTCCGAAAATAAAACTGGAAGTAGCCCTCGAGGCGGTAGCAAATCAAAACTTTCACAAGACCAAACAGAGTCTCTACTAAAACACCTACAGGAAAAGACCTATCTTAAAGTCAAAGGGATCATAGCTTATGTGCATAAGCAATAGGGGATAAAATATTCCCGAAGTGGCATGACAGATTGGCTCATACAGCACGGATTTGCTTATAAACGTCCTAAAAAGATTCCTGGGAAATTAGATCCTGAAAAACAACGAATTTTCATAGAACAATATAGGGCTTTAAAGGAGACCTTAAACCCTGATGAAGAGATCTATTTCATAGATGCTGTGCATGTGGATGGATCAAAAAAGGCGTTCAAAAGACTTTGTAGACATCCGGGAAACAATTGCGATTGCATTTTGCTGCAGCTCTTTGCCTGACAGGAATGAAGATTTTTACAGAGGAATATAAAACAGTTGATGCCGATGCAATGCTCGATTTTTTCAAGAAGCTAGAAAAACAGACAGAGGCTCGAATTATTCATGTAATTTTGGATAATGCGAGATCAAACAAAAATAAGAAACTAGAAGAGTTTCTGATGTCTTCTAGGATTAAAGTGCACTATCTCCCTCCTTATTCACCGAATTTGAATCCTATTGAACGCTAAATAACAGATATTTTGAAATGTAGGATTAACGACAAGTTTCAAGTCGTTGACTTGAACCCCATTAAGCTAGCCGTTTGAATCGGCACTAGTATAGACTTCTTTGCTATGCCAACTAATTTTCGCGTTACAAAGACCATTTCAGCGGTAGTCTTAACATTTTTAACCTCTTGTCTTAATTGAGGAAAATCTACTCCATTTAATCGCATGCAAATTTTTTGCACACGCCATAAGTAACGAGTTAATAATCTTTTAAATTGAGGAATGCTCTTTTCCATAGTTTTATGAATCAGATAGTTTCCTGATACCATGCCAAATATCCCAGCAAATATACCCATTGCCGATATGCTAGCCCCCGCCCAATAACTATACCAGATCTCATTAATTTCCTTTTTTTGGCCTAAAGTCGCTGCTACCAACGGAGTAAATAAAATACCTATTGCTACATGGTAGACAACACCTGCAGTTGCAGAAAAGGTAAATCCAGCATACCTGATTCTTGGGACTAGTGACTCATTGATAAAATTTCTTTCTTCTGGTTTTTGACAGCAAATATCAAAAAAATTATGCAACACAGTTACAGCTAATCTACATACATCATGAGAGGTTAAGATCCAGCGGATAAGGTTTTTTTCTCTAGAAGATTGAATAGGCAGTTGCTTTGAAGGATTGTTTCTGGAAGCAGTGTTGGTAGAAGGATTTGATAATAAAGCTTGTAGGTCAAATTCTCTAGTGATTATACCAACTAAGTTTAAAGAAATAGGAGGAGTTTCTACTTCTTCATGCACTGCTTCTAAAATAGGACCCATAGAAGAAATCTCATCAAGAGAAGTTATAGTTGGTAAGTTAAGTTTAGTAACTCTACTAATTAAAGTTTCTACTTGATTACTTTGTTCTCTTTCTATAGGGCTAATAGGATATACATAAGAAAATCTACTGCCTATTAGAGTTGCTGCAGGCTTAGGTTGCGCTAAAACTCTTGTATCTGGTTTAAAAATTATGGCATTTGTAGGTAAAATCTTACTGAAACTTGATGAAGCCAAAATCCTATTATATAGTCCTCTTTCTAAAATAAAACGAGGCATATCTGGTTTAAAAATTATGGCATTTGTAGGTAAAATCTTACTGAAACTTGATGAAGCCAAAATCCTATTATATAGTCCTCTTTCTAAAATAAAACGAGGCATATCTGGTTTAAAAATTATGGCAGTTGTAGGTAAAATCTTATTGAAACTTGATGAAGCCAAAATCCTATTATATAGTCCTCTTTCTAAAATAAAACGAGGCATATCTGGTTTAAAAATTATGGCATTTGTAGGTAAAATCTTACTGAAACTTGATGAAGCCAAAATCCTATTATATAGTCCTCTTTCTAAAATAAAACGAGGCATATCTGGTTTAAAAATTATGGCATTTGTAGGTAAAATCTTATTGAAACTTGATGAAGCCAAAATCCTATTATATAGTCCTCTTTCTAAAATAAAACGAGGCATATCTGGTTTAGCATTATTAAAGGATAAAATATTAGAAAGTATAGACATAAAATCTCTTTTAATTAAATTTGATTACAAAAATATAAACTAATAGCAAATAAAAATAAATAAAAGATATAATTTTAAAATTAATCAATACAAACAAGTTTTTCTAAGAAAGCATCTAAGATGCCCGTTTAAAATCTTTTCGATAAGGCATAAAGATAGTTTTCATAAAACCTTTGGAAGTAATTATGGCCCGCTCTTATCCATAGAAATTTCTTCTTTTACATAGATTTTGTCCTAGACAGAACTTGAGTTGACAGACAGCACTTCATTGACAATGTCAATTTGGTGTAATGTGTCTAGCATTTTCATTTGTGCTAGATGCTTTGCATCCTGAAATGTTTGCCATGGTGTCTTCCCATAACAATATTTCCCAGAATGGACTCGCTCTTCATTGTACTCTTTTACCCATTTATCCACATCCATTTGCAGTTCTTCTAGACTATGATAAACTTTTTGCCTAAATGCTGATACATAAAATTCATTTTGAATCGTCTGATGAAACCTCTATCGAGCTTTTTCATAAAGCTCTTTATATGTATAAAAGCTTTCTCTTGAATATCCCATGTGTTTACATGCTTGAGATACATTATCTTACAATTTTTCTTGAAAACAGATCTAGCACAACTGCTAAATATAGCCATCCTTGACTAGTAGCTATATACTGAAATGCATTAGAAAAAAGACTTTTCAAACACTAAATTCATTGAAATTTTCTAGACGATACGATAAGACGTTATTATAAAATCTATTCAGAAGACGGAAAAGAAGCCTTACTAAATTTGAACTATACAGGAAAGGTTTGCTGGCTCAGTCAAAATCAGCTTGAGCAACTAAAAATCTATGTAAAAGAAGAAGCACCCCATTCGGCTAAACAAGTGATTAATTTTGCCAAAGACCGCTTTGGAATATATTATACGCCATCAGCTATGGTTTCTTTACTGCACCGCTTAAACTTCACCTATAAAAAGCCTAATCTGATTCCAGGAAAAGTGAATGAGGAAGCAAAAAAGCTTTTTTCACAAGAATTACAAAAACTAGAAAAAGAACTCGCTCAAACAGATCAACTGCTTTATCTAGATGGGGTTCATCCTCAACACAATTCCAAACCCTCTTATGGATGGTATGAAAAAGGATCTAAAGCTATATTGCTAACGAACACAGGACGTAAACGTATCAATATCAATGGAGCCTTAGATGTAAAGCGCTTAGAAATTACAACTCTTTCTTCCGACTCTATCAATGCGCAATCTACTCTTGATTTGTTTAAAAAATGGGAAGAAAAATATCCTTTTGCACAAAGAATCGTGGTTATATGCGATAATGTGTCCTAGACAGAACTTGAGTTGACAGGCAGCACTTCATTGACAGTGTCAATTTGGTGTAATATATCTAGCATTTTCATTTGTGCTAGATGCTTTGCATCCTGAAATGTTTGCCATGGTGTCTTCCCATAACAATATTTCCCAGAATGGACTCGCTCTTCATTGTACTCTTTTACCCATTTATCCACATCCATTTGCAGTTCTTCTAGACAGTGCATTTTTTCTATCATACAACTTAGAGCCTGTTTAAAATCTTTTCAAAAGTAGAGCAATAAAAGCTAGAGTCATCATATTCAGGCTTGTATGTAGTTTTCTTTCGCAATTTTTCCATAGACTGCGACATTTTTCTATGCACGCAAAAGAACGCTCTACAACCCATCTTTTGGGAAGATACATGCCATAATTGCACACAAAGAAGGGGTTGCTCCTTAAACGGAGTAGGTTAAACTCTCCAATATAAACGAGATTTTTTCAAATCTCAAAACCGCTCATTAAAGAGCAAAAAAATGAGGAGCAACCTATGAAGCATTTCGGAGAGCTTATGAAGAATTAAGAGAATTTATATTCCCCTTGTGTGCAATTAGAGAACTCGTTTGTTTTTAAATTAAGATTTAACTAAGCAAAATTTCCTAGATAAAAGAGGCTGCAGTTCTTCCCGATATTTAGGAATGTTTTCAAAAAAGGCATAAATTGCCGTCTTAAAATCTAAGAATTTTTCATAATATCGATTATTGCGAACTTTTTTATTCATGAATCGCCAAAGGCGTTCAATCAGATTGAGATCGGGAGAATTATGAAAACTATCATTATACCTTAATGAGAAGATTTTAAATAGGATCTTAGCAAAAGCAACTTTACTATAGGTATCAATCACTGTTTGTTGATAAATTCGCCCCACTCCTTTAATAGTTCCTACATAATAGGTATCTTGTGCAACAAGATAGCCTGGATGTTGTGTTTCTATCTCTCCATGAGCTTCTTTTTCTTCTTTAGCTTTTTCAAGCGCTCTTAATTGATCTTCTGTAAAGATCAAGTGATCTTGAGCTGCTTTTGCTTCTAACGTCTTTAGTCTCTTCTTAAATGTTTCTAGATCATGCCTTAACCATATCGATCTGACCCCTCCAGGAGAAACAAGAATTCCCTTCTTTTTCATCTCATTGGAAACTCGGAGCTGTCCATATGCAGGTTTTTCTATAGCAAATTCAACTACGCTATTTTCTATTTTTTCTTCCACTCTATTTTTAGGGCAGGGTTTCCTTCTAGAGATTTCTTGTAATGCGGCTTCTCCGCCTTTTTCATAAAGCTCTTTGTATGTATAAAAGCTTTCTCTTGAATATTCCATGTGCTTACATGCTTGGGACACGTTCCCAAGGGCTTGAGCTAGTTTTAAAAGGCCTAGTTTATTTTTTATCACTTTTCTCTCTATTGCTATATTCATAAATTACCACTTTGCTATTTACCACTAAGTGTCAATTTAAGTCTTGTCTATTACATTTAAGTCGTGTTAGAAAATGAAATGGAGCTGAATATCTATCTATAGCCCGACGGGCTAATTTGAATCTTTTACAAAAAGATAAGACAAGCAAGGTCAGTTTACCAGGGCTTACGCATGAAGAATTCCCTTTGCACCTACCAGATCTAATAAATAATCTTTACGACATGATGCAACGAAGCAATGCATCATAATAGATGAAGAATGAATGAATCCTTCCATTTTATACTCCTTATGAAAAAGGAGCCAGAATCATTTTTTATCTCTCAATTATCAAGCAAAATCTTCATGCGTTGGCCCTGGTCAGTTTACGTAAACGGCGCTTCATTGCATCATGTCGTAAAGATTATTTATTAGATCTAGTAGGTGCAAAGGAAATTCTTCATGCTTAAGCCCTGATATTTGATCAGGAATACAAAGCCTTTAATTGTGTATACTTTGCGACTTCTATAATTATTAAAAATATTATTCTAATATGCAAAATTATAATCGTTTGCATTCAAATTAAGAGTTTGAATATATAAACATTTTTATACAAAAGATAACATCTTCTTGCAAGATAGAGCAGTTTTTTCAAAAAAACCTAGTTATGCAATTCTTAATTTGAAATCAAACTAGTATATAGTGGTTCCGATTCAATCGTATAGAAAAATATTTTGTTTTGTGTTAAGCTATTGAGTATGAAAAAACTGATCCCTAGCCAGAGAGCTGACTTAGAACACAAGTTAAAGCATCCAAAAGACTATTCTGAACGGAATAGGCTTTGTGTAATTTTGGGCTATGATGAGGGTATCTCAACAAAAAATCTTGCTAAAACACTCCGGATAAGCCCTATCACTGTTCAGAAATACCTCAGAGAATATGATTCCGAAAATAAAACTGGAAGTAGCCCTCGAGGCGGTAGCAAATCAAAACTTTCACAAGACCAAAAAGAGTCTCTACTAAAACACCTACAGGAAAAGACCTATCTTAAAGTCAAAGGGATCATAGCTTATGTGCATGAGCAATATGGGATAAAATATTCCCGAAGTGGCATGACAGATTGGCTCATACAGCACGGATTTGTTTATAAACGTCCTAAAAAGATTCCTGGGAAATTAGATCCTGAAAAACAACGAATTTTCATAGAACAATATAGGGCTTTAAAGGAGACCTTAAACCCTGATGAAGAGATCTATTTCATAGATGCTGTGCATCCTGAACATCAGTCCCAAGCCGTATGTGGATGGATCAAAAAAGGCGTTCAAAAGACTTTGCAGACATCCGGGAAACAATTGCGATTGCATTTTGCTGGAGCTCTTTGCCTGACAGGAATGAAGATTTTTACAGAGGAATATAAGACAGTTGATGCCGATGCAATGCTCGATTTTTTCAAGAAGCTAGAAAAACAGACAGAGGCTCGAATTATTCATGTAATTTTGGATAATGCAAGATCAAACAAAAATAAGAAACTAGAAGAGTTTCTGATGTCTTCTAGGATTAAAGTGCACTATCTCCCTCCTTATTCGCCGAATTTGAATCCTATTGAACGCTTGTGGAAGATCTTAAAGGAAAAGAAGGTATACAATCGATATTACGAAACGTCGGTGACTTTTTTTCAGGCAATTAGAGGATTCTTCTTAGAAGAGATACCGAAAATAACAGATATTTTGAAATGTAGGATAAACGACAAGTTTCAAGTCGTTGACTTAAATCCCATTAAGCTAGCCGTTTGAATCGGCACTAGTATATATGCTTATTGCAATATTTATTATTTAATTGTATAATATAGCATTAAATGAGGTATGTTTATGATTATTAATAATATTAACAATAGTTCGGGTCCATCTATAAATCAAAAAGAAACAAATAAGCAACAATCCTCTTTAGCTTACAAAACTTGTCTTTTTGTTTTAAAAACTTTATGCCTTGTAAAGATATTCAAATTTATTTTTTCTATAAAAATTATACCAGCAGGCTCAATTGGAAGCTTTAGCGGGTCTGCTTATTGCATTTATACAAAACAACTCTTCTCAAATTCTGCTTCTACTATAGCTTCTTTGCTTAGGGGTAGAAAAACCATTTTTCTAGGTCTAGCCAAAGAGCTCATGCAATCTATTCGACAGCCAATTGCTCAAAATCAATTTAGTGCATGCAATGCAATTGCCTGTCAAAATACTATGGAATCTTTTGAATGGAAAAAAACACTTATTCAATCAGCTGATCATAACATTGTTTTATCTGGTAATTATTGTGGAGGGAAAGCATTTGATGAACTCTTATCAATAGTAAAAGATCAATTAGAAAAGAAATCTCAATTAAAAGTAGTTATTCTATCTTCGGATAAATTCATTGATCCATCTAATCGTGAAAAAATTAGTTATCTTATGGCTTCTTATTCCGATAGATTCCAATTAGTAGAGAGTCCTGATATATGGACGATTGGTGAAAAAGTAAAGCTTTCAACCAATCATTCTAAAATCCTGTCTATTGACTATGGTAAATATTTTATACTAGGAGGAAGCGGAATAGAGGATAAATATGCTTATGATGATGGTCTAAATGATAAAGCAGCTTTTTTTACTCCGCATAAAACAGGATTGCTTCATAAAATTTTACCTCGCAGCTTTCGCGATCAAGATTTTGTCTTTTATGATGAAAAAGGATATGAAGGAGTTGGAGGTAGAGTTCATATAGAGGCAATTCAATTGGCTTATGCATGGATGCATTATAATAAGAGTCAAGAACAGGGCAGCGTAACTGAAAAGATTCTTCTAGATCAAGCAATAAATCGATCCTCACCTATTGTTCATACAAGGATTGAGCAATTTCATCAAAATTTGAATATGAATAAAGATGTAAACACAAAAGTCTTATTCACTGGACCAGAGAACACTAACAATGTTTTCGAACAAGAATTAATTATGCAATTTGATCGAGCAACTTCGCGCATTGTGATTGATCATATGTATTTTCACCCCTCTCAAGCAATATTCGATGCTTTGGTTAATGCAGCAAATCGCGGAATACCTGTTAATCTTATTACCAATGGATATGACAAGAATAGTCCAATGGGTCATAAAGCTTTTGGTCCTCGTAACCGATTTAATTATATTGCATTTAAAAATGCAGTGCATAAAGAATATCAAGAACATATTAATATTTATGAATTCAAAGTACACAAAACCACTCTGCATAAAAAAGTGATTATCGTAGACGATACCATAATTGCAGGAAGCAGTAACTTTGGTTACAAAAGCTTAGGTCCAAATTCTGATCATGAAATCAATTTTATTGCAAAAAGCGCTTTATTTGCAGAACAAACTTTAGAAGCTATTAAAGTAGATTATCAAGAAAATCACTCTAAACCAGTTTCCAAGGTAACAAGGCTGACCATCCCCGAGTTTGTACGTACCATTATTCACTCTTTATCCGCTTTTCTAGTTGGTTAAGAGCTTTCTTCTATTTTATTCCAATCAGTGTGAAAAAATTGCCCACGCGGTTTGTCAGTTCTCTCATAGGTATGTGCCCCAAAGAAGTCTCTTTGCGTCTGAATGAGATTAGCTGGAAGATATCCACTGCGATACCCATCAAAAAATGCAAGCGCTGAACTAAAACAAGGAATAGGAATTCCAGCTTGTACAGCGGTAATGATTACTTTACGCCAAGAAACCTCGGCATTGATAATTGCTTTTTTAAAAAAGGCATCAAAAAGCAAGCTTGGTAGATCTGCATTTATATCGTAAGCTTTTTTAATATCATTTAAAAATCCACTTCTAATAATACATCCAGCTCGCCAAATAAGTGCTATGGATCCGTAATTAAGATCCCATTTCATCTCTTTAGCAGCAGCTCGCATCAGCATAAAACCTTGCGTATAACTGATAATCTTAGAGGCATATAAGGCTTGTTTTATATCTAAAACTAACTGCTTTTTTGTACCGGTATAAGAATTGGTAACTTGAGGAAAGAATTTCTGGGCCTGCAATCGCTCTTCTTTTAAAGAAGATAAGCATCTTGCATAAACAGCTTCTGTGATTAAGCTCACAGGGACTCCTAAATCTAAAGCACTAACACCTGTCCATTTCCCCGTACCTTTTTGATTTGCTACATCTAGGATATGGTCTAATAGCAGGGTTCCATCTTGCTCTTTTTGCAAAAAGATTTTAGCTGTGATTTCAATTAAGAAGCTATTCAAGTAGCCTAGATTCCATTCTGCAAAAATATCATGTAGTTGCTTTGGATCATTACTAACAAATGTCTTTAGCAAAAAATAAGCTTCTGCAATCAGTTGCATATCCCCATATTCAATCCCGTTATGCACCATTTTCACATAATGACCGGCTCCTCCTTCCCCAATCCATTCACAACAGGGAAGGCCATCTTCCTTTGCCTTTGCAGAAATATTCTGAAAAATTTGTTTAAGGATGGGCCATGCTTGCTTGTTACCGCCTGGCATAATCGAAGGTCCAAACCTTGCCCCTTTTTCTCCTCCAGAAATTCCTGCTCCAATGAATAGAATTCCCTTCTTTTGCAAAAAATCGGTTCTTCTCTTTGTATCTGGATAGTGACTATTGCCTCCATCGATGATAATATCGCCCTGTTCTAGAAGAGGTAGACATTCATCGATTAGGTCGTCAACGGGACTACCTGCTTTAACCATGAATAATAATTTACGCGGCTTTTTCAAACTAGAGATCAGCTCTTTTAAAGAATATGTTCCTATGATTTGGGTTTCTTGTTTAAGACCTGATAAAAATTCTGTTACTTTTGTAGTGGTGCGATTAAATACAGCAATCCTATAGCTACGATCAATCATATTCAACACAAGATTTTGTCCCATGACAGCTAATCCTATTAACCCTAAATCAGCTTTAGCCATTATTACTCCTTAAGAGTTCTCTATTCATGTAAGCTTTTTAGTATACAGAATGGATGACAATTATTCAATCTTCAGACAGACTACTCTTTTGTCCTCGTAGCTCAGGAGGATAGAGCGGCCGCCTCCTAAGCGGCAGGTCGTGCGTTCAAATCGCGCCGAGGACATTTGTTCATCTTAAAATATTTATCTATCCCTTGCGCAACTCCCAAGGCGATTTGATCAAGATACGTCTTTTGTCTTATTTTCTGTCTTTCTTGAATGTTGGTAATAAAGCCCCCTTCAACAAGCACAGCTGGCATAGTGGTTTCTCGAATAACATGAAAATTACCTGCTTTAATCCCTCTTGAATTAGCCTCTGTTTGGTCAATTAGTCTAGTTAAGACACAATTAGCAAGTTGTTGGGAAGCTCTATTACGAGGAAGGAGTTTTGACGAATAATAATAAACCTCTATTCCTTTTGCTTGTCTATTTTTCGAAGAGTTAAAGTGGATACTTACAAAAATATCTCCCTTAACCTGACTTGCAATTTCAACGCGCCGAACTAAAGGGATAAAAATATCCTTAGAACGAGTCATTATTACACGATAACCCAATCCCTCTAAATGCCTTTTTGTCAGTAAAGCAGTAATGATATTCACTCTCTTCTCTAAAAAGTTGCCAAAGCTGGCCCCACTATCTTTTCCACCATGCCCAGCATCTAATATAACAAGGGGCTTCACACATCCTGCTACTGTTGCATGGGATTCGTCCGGTAAAAATAAAAAAGAAAAAATAAACCCTACGCAAATCTTCCAGCGTATAAACCTAAATCTCTTCATATAACTCCTTATCTTAATTGAAAACTGCAGTTTCACACGCTAGCTTAGCAACTAAACGATCATCAAATACTACAGATTGTTGAGAAAAGACCTGACAGGTTTCATGTCCTTTCCCTGCAATTAATACAATATCTTTAGAAGAGCCTTTTTCTATTGCAGAAAAAATGGCTTCTTTCCGATTTAAAAACGTCAATATAGCATTGGGATTTTTACACCCTTTTAAAATATCATTTATAATTCCTTGAGGATCTTCTTGTCTAGGATTGTCTGTAGTTACAATTACAACATCTGCTAATTTTTCTGCAATACTGCCCATTTTAGCTCTTTTTTGACGGTCTCGATTGCCCCCACATCCAAACACCACGATTAATTTAGCCTGCTTTATCTCTTTAAGAGCAGATAATACACATTCGAGAGCGTTTTCCGTATGGGCATAATCTACAAAAATGTAAAGACCTCTTGAATTAGCTACTTTTTCTAAACGCCCTGGCACTTGATTAAATGATTTTAGGGCATATATAATTTTTTTCAAACAGTATCCGTGAGACAAGCCAACTCCTACTGCAGCAAGAAGATTATACAGATTATGTTTACCAATTAAACGAGAGACCAGTTTTATCTTTTCTCCTTGGTAGTGAATGAAACATTCTATGCCCTCTGGAGTTAACTTTATTTGATGTGCATATAGGTCTGCTCTAGAATCCATACCGTAAGTGAGTAGATGCGCCCTGGTATTTTTCATAATTTCTTCTGCATAAACACTATCTAGGTTGATAACGGCTGTTTTTGGCCCTTTATGCGCTAAGGGATTGAGTTGTGAAAATAGTGTAAGCTTAGCTTGTAAATAGTTTTGTATAAACATGTGGTAATCTAGGTGATCCTGGTCAAGATTTGTAAACACAGCCACATCAAATTCAATCTCCTTTACCCGACCTTGATCTAAAGCATGTGAAGACACCTCCATCACACAACTTTTACATTTAGCAAGAGTCATGTCATTAAAGAGTTTGAAATTAGTTAAGACATCAGGTGTAGTGTGGGTTGCAGGGAAATGGTGCTTTCCAATAATCCACTCGATAGAGCCGATCAATCCACATAAACTGCCGAGCTTATCCAAAATATGTTTAACAATACAAGCTGTTGTTGTCTTACCATTTGTACCTGTAATACCTACTAGAAATAGCCTTTCATCAGCAAGATGATAATACTCTTTTGCAAGTAGTGCCTCTATTGCATTCACATCAGGGTGGATGATTTGCACTACATCAGATAGAAAAGGATTATATAAATCGGTTAAAACAGCGGTAGCTCCAGCAGCTATTGCTTCTGAAATAAATTCTGCTCCATTAAGGGACAAACCTTTTTTAGCAATAAATAGATTACCAGGCGCTACTAATTTAGAGTTTGCACAAATTCCTGTAATCTCTAGGTCTTTTACACCTTTATATGTTTTTATTTTTAGGCGCTTAAGAAGATTTTTTAATTTTATCCGTTCCATTTTTTATATAATTCCAGTAAAGTTCGACTCTCTTTTAGCCAATCCCCTTTTTCTTTATCATATCGAGGATCTTGAGGGGAATACCCATGGGGATCGTCTGGAGGTATACCAAGATATTCTAATGTGCGCAGTCCAATTTCTCTAAAAGCAGGAGCTGCACATCTACCTCCGTGCTGGTTTCTTCCTACTCCGGGAATATATTTGTATTCAGGCTCATCAATCACAACCAAAAGCACAAAGCGAGGAGAAGAAACAGGAGCAAATCCAATAAAAGAAGAAATATGATTCTTTTTGGAATACACCCCACTTACAATTTTTTCAGAAGTTGATGATTTTCCCACTTCGGTATATCCATAAATATCCGCTTTAGCAGCGGAGCCTCCTGGTTTTGTCACATATTTTAGAGCTTTTAAAACATGTTCTATAATCTCTTGTTCTAATAACCTAGGGAACCCTTTTACTCTTTCCTGAGTTGTATTGTCAAAAAGAACTTCTTCTAAACCTTCTTTTTTTTTTCGAGTAATTTTACGTACTAAGGTAGGTTTTACATCTTTTCCTCCATTAGCCAAAATAGCATATGCTCGTAGCATTTGTAGGCTATTCGCAGTAATATTATGACCAAAAGCCATGGAATAAGGTGTAGGAACAGACCAGTATGTTTTTCCATTTTTCGATTTCTTTCCAGGTACAGGTAGAAACCCTGTACTCTCAGAAGGAAGTTCAATCCCCGTTTTTAGACCAAAGCCAAAAATATCTTGTAGAGCATCCCTATACCACTTCTCTCCAAGCTCTGTAATGATCCTTTCCACTAAAATAGCCATATAAATATTTGAAGACTTTTGTAGTGCCATATACATATTCAAATAAGAATGGGAGCGTACATCGCGAATAGGTTTTTTTTTGCGTCCAGGAAAGGTTTTTCCTATAATTTTGATTTTTTCCTCTGGCGCAAATAAAGCGGGTTTACCTTGTCTTTGCAGCTCCAAATTGGCTTTAAGAGCTAGTGCTACTGTTAATGGCTTCATCGTTGAACCAGGTTCAAAAGGATCTGTAATAGCTTTTACCTTTGTATGTTCTATCAGATTTTCATCATTAAAATACTTTTGACAATCTCGTGGATCAAACCACGGATACTGAGCTAAGGTCCAAATTTCCCCCGTATGCGGTTCCATTAAAACAGCCCATCCACTCTTTGCATTAGCAAGTTTTACAGCCTTATAAATTTCTTCTTCTGCTAAAGCTTGCAAATGGTGGTTAATTGTTAAATGTATATCCGCTCCATTTTCTGGTTCTGCAATGACCTCTGCTGTCTCTAAAGAATGACGAGGGGAGCGTAAAATATAACGCTTTCCCTCTTTACCTTGTAAAATGGTGTTAAAAAATAACTCCATGCCACCAGTTGGTATGCTTTTCTGACTTTTTTGATCTTTTTCTTGTCTGACCGTATGTAAAACTTGGCCTAGTAATTTTCCAAAAGGATAAGAGCGTTGATAATCTTGAATAAAAAAGAGTGCATTTTGGGCAATTTTATGTGTTTTAGCAAAAGCAAACCACCATTCTTGAAGTATATTTTTTTGTTTTTGACTCAGCCACATAGCAAGCTTTCGCGAACGAGTATTGAGATTCAAGTATGCCTGGAGCTTTTCAGCTTCTGCCTTATTTAAAAGACAAATATCAGCAATTTTATCTGTGATTTCTTTTCGATGAGAACTAGGAATGGATTTAGGATCAGCATACAAATGGAATTTTAAAATATCGATGACAAAAGTTTGAGGGTTCTCTGGATGTCCTTTTTTTAAAGCTGTATTAGAATAAAATACGCCTCTTTTACATGGCTCTGTAATCAGTAATTGATGTTGAGTGCGGGCCATTTTTTCCCATTTTTTTCCCTCAATAATTTGCAGATGAAAAAATCGAAGAATAAGTATAGAAAATAAGAGAAAAAGTCCTCCAAAAACCCATACTAGGCGCTTATAAGCTACTAGCCAAGGCGAGGGATTGTTATCCAACATTATTGCTTAGCCCCAATCGCAAGATTCCATTTAAGAGTAGGAAGGCTCTTCTCTTTTTCTAGAGGAGATTTTGGCAAGATAACAGTTTCAGAAACGGTAAAGACTTCTTGCAGTGTTGGATATTTTAAATGACTAAACTCGCTGCAGCGCGCTAACTGCATAAGATGTTCAGGGCTCTCAAAAAGATCAATTTCATATTTTAAGCGATTATTTTGTTCTTTTAGTTTATTGAGCTCAGATGAGAGTATAGGAATTTCTAACCGCAGTCGCGTCACTGCATTTTGTGTATTTACATAAGAGCAAAGACAACATCCAAAAACCCCTATACAGCAAGCTAATTGAATGAATGCTCTCTTTAACATGATTACTTGATCCCTATATTTTCTCCACTACACGCATTTTTGCACTTCGAGCTCTAGGATTTACACGCATCTCTTTTTGAGTAGGAACTACTGGTTTTTTCGTCATTACATGCAAAACAGGCTCACAAACACGAGACTTAGAACGATCCGATGCTTGTCTAAAAATATGCTTTACGATACGATCTTCCAAACTATGAAAGCTAATAACACCCATGATACCGCCAGAGGAAAGATATTGGATTGCTTTGGTAATTCCTTCGGTGATTCCTTCCAACTCGTGATTTACACACATACGCAGAGCCTGAAAAATCAGGGTTGCAGGATGCAATTTACCTTTCAAAAGCGTCTTCAAAGAAGAGGAAATGGTATCAGCCAACTGAGTTGTGGTTTTAATGACTCTCTTGCGTCTTTCCTCCACAATTGCCCTAGCAGCTTTTTTCCAACGCGGTTCCTCACCCAGGCGAAATAACTCACCTAATTGTTTTTCTGTCCAATGATTTACAATTTCCATGGCAGTAAGAGAAGATGAAGGATCCATTCTCATATCAAGAGGCCCCTCCTCTGAAAAACTAAAACCTTTACGCCCTTTGTCTAGTTGCATAGAAGACACTCCTAGGTCAAAAAAAAACCATCCACACGTTGAATGTTTCTTTGGTTTAAATACTGATTAAGGCTTGCAAAATTCCCTTGAATAAGGTCCACCTTACCTTTCCAGGGCTCAAGCACTCTAGCTGCAATTTCAAGAGCTTCTGGGTCTTTATCACAACCGATAAATCTCTGAATCTCTGGATGCGCCTCTAAAATGGATTTTGCATGCCCTCCTGCTCCCAGCGTTCCATCAAAAAAAATAGATAGCTGTGAATTTTGAAAAAAGTGTAACATTTCCTCTACCAAAATCGAAACATGTTCTGTTTGCGGTCGATTATGCGTCATCCATTTCCTCTTCTGGTTTTTCGAGTAAAGCAAATGCTTCTTCTGTTAATTTAGCCAAATTCATATCAACGTCTTTACCGCTTAGTACCGTTTCAATCTGCGTGTCGTACTCTTTTTTTGGCCAAATTTCAATTTTGTTAAGAACTCCTGCGATTACAATTTCAGAGGTAATCCCTACTGCTTTTCTCAGCATTGATGGAGTATGCACTCTTCCGATTTTATCGCATGTGGTTTGGTACAGTGTGGAAAAAAACAACGTGAAAAATTTCTGATATTTGCCTAAGTGTGATTTTTCCTGGAATTTAGCTACAATTCTTTGGATATCGCTTTGACGGTAAATAGCTAAACACCCCCCTAATCCAAGACCTAGACTGAACTCTAATACACCATTTTCCACCAAACCAAAGCGCATCCTTTGAGGAAGCACAAATCTTCCTTTTTCATCAATTTTAGTTGCTATTGACCCACTAAAAAAGAACTTATGCATAGGGATACTGCCTATCATTCCCACATTTTCCCACAATCTATCACTAAAACATAAAGTTGGCAAGAATCTTAAGTAAATTTTAGTAAAAAACATTGTTCTAAAATGCTAATTGTTAATTATTAAAAAATAAATTATTATTAAAGGGAAATTGGTGGAAAAGAGATTTTTTCTATCCTAAAAGCACCGATCTATTGATAATTTAAACGCAACATGGCAAATCTCTTATAATAAGAGCATAAAACAACTTTAGGTAAACGGTTATGCCACCACGTACAATTGATAACTTAGGAATAGAGGTCTCAACTCGGTATGCAGAGGACTTAAGAGAGCTCGACCAAAAACTACTGGTCGAAGCTCGAGGCATTCAAGAACAGACTGAAATAGAAATCACCCATCCATTCTTTCTCACAGAGTTAGAAGTTCTGCTCGAGCCTCAAAAACAGCAAACATGGGCAACTTTCACTCCTCCTAAAGGATACTTTGAGCAAAAAAAACGATTTTTTATGTTTCAATTGATCCCTTCTTTAGGGTCGGAAGAAAAACATGAAACGCAAACGCAAAAGATTCTTTCTCTGAAAACCTTTTCGAGAAAAAAAAGAGGTAATCAACAACGGCAACAAGAACAAGAATCAAATCGTTCCGATCCTGAAAAAGAATATCATGAGAAAGAAAAAAAAATACTCGTTTCTGTTTTACAAACCATTATGCATTTAGACAAAGAAATTCAAGAAATCAATGCTCGAAGAGGGCAATATCACAAAGGCTAAATCACAACCATGAATCAAATTGATTGGATATCTATATTAGGATGGAGCGAAGAAGAGCTCTCCGATTTACGTTTTGTCGGCTATTCTTATATTAAACAAGGCAAATACGATATTGCGATTACTTTTTTTGAAGCGCTTACCACTTTATCTCCTTCTTCTCTTTACGACCTTCAAACTTTAGGTGCTTTATATCTACAGAAAAATAACAACCTAATGGCCTTAAATTATATTGAAAAGGCGCTTAAACTCGATCCACTTCACCAACCCACTTTACTTAATCGAGTAAAGGTTCTATTCGCTTTAGGTTACAAAAAACAAGCATTAGCTCAAGCTAAAGAACTTGAAAGAAGTCAAAATCCTGAAATGATAAACCAAGCTACAGCTCTTATCATGGCGTATAGCTAAATCACTTTGAAATCATTTTTTTAAATAAAAGAGTTTATCCTATTTTTTTTCCTTATCTTGCCTTTTTGAGACTTAACTATTTACCTCTTCGATCACGCAAAATCGAGCAAAAATCTATTGCCAGCTTTGTTCATCAATGTTAACTTGACGACATAAAAGATAGCTCAGAAGTATCTGTGGAAAGTTTGTTTATAAGTGCAATTAATTAGGAATCTATGTTGACAAAAACCCCGCAAGAAGCATGGTCGGAATTTTTAGAGACTGTTGAAAAACGATGTTCTCCTACAGAATTTCAGAATTGGTTTGCTCCAATTCGCTTACGAGAAGAGGTCTCTGAAGAACTCTGCCTTGAGGTGCCAAACATTTTTGTTCAAGAATATCTCATTAATAATTACAAAAAAGAACTCAGTTCTTTTCTATCAGTAAAAGCAACAGGTGAACTTAGTTTATCTTTTACCATTTCAGAGACAAAAAAAGCAGAGCCCTTACCACAAATCCCTTTAAACCAGCTAGCCTCTCCCTCTTCTCAACACGCCTTAGAGGTAAAGCTCAACCCCAATTATACATTTCAGCATTTCATTGAAGGGCCTTCGAATCAATTTGTAAAATCTGCTGCTGTAGGAATTGCCACTCGTCCTGGTAAATCTTACACCCTTATGTTCATTCATGGAGGAGTAGGCTTAGGTAAAACCCATATTTTGCATTCTATCGGTCATCAAGTAAGAGAAAGGCATAAAAAACTACGCGTTTATTGTATTACCACAGAAGCTTTCATTAATGACCTAGTTGATAACTTACGCAATAAGTCTTTAGATCGTATGAAACGATTCTATCGCTCTTTAGATGTTTTACTTGTAGATGATATTCAGTTTTTGCAAAATCGCCCTAATTTCGAAGAAGAGTTTTGTAATACTTTTGAGAGCTTAATCAATCAGGGTAAACAAATTGTAATTACTAGTGATAAACCTCCAGGACAACTCAAACTCTCCGAAAGGTTGATCGCAAGAATGGAATGGGGACTTGTAGCCAATGTAGGAATCCCCGATTTAGAAACACGGGTAGCAATCCTGCAACACAAAGCAGAACAAAAAGGATTTCGTCTTCCTCAATCAATTGCATTTTTTATTGCAGAGCACATTTATAACAATGTGCGCCAACTGGAAGGCGCTATCAACCGCCTAAATGCTTATTGTCGCTTGATGAAACTTGATATCACACAAGAAGTTGTAGAAAGCACTTTAGGTGAGTTATTTCAAACTTCTTCACATAAAAAGATCTCTGTAGATAACATTTTAAAAAGCGTAGCTACCATTTTTGGAGTGCGCATTAGCGATTTAAAAAGTTCTGTTCGTTCAAAAGATGTTTCCTTTCCAAGACAAGTTGCTATGTATCTTGCTAAAGAACTCATTAATGATTCTCTTATGCGACTTGCTTCTGCTTTTGGAGGCAAAACTCACTCTACTCTTTTACATGCCTGGAAAAAAATTGCAGGCCTTGTGAAAAAAGATGAAAGACTACGTCGTCAAATCGATATGGCTAGACGCAATTTAGAAGCTTAAAAGACTTGAAGTCTATGTGTGCTATTTTCCACCCTGTTAAACGTCAAAATTTTTCCCTTTTATAAAAGCCTATTTTGCAAGTGCTCTATCGTAGAAACCATATTGCACTACTCCATTTCTTTAAAATCCCCCACTTAAAACATTAGACCTCTTTCAAAACCCATTAACATAGCTCAAGATTATAAATGCCCGCAATTAGATTGAACCGAAGACCAAACCTTTTTCGTCTATTTCTATAACGATCAGCTAAAATTTTGAATCGCTTAAGCAGACCAATAGCATTTTCATTAATTACACGTTCTTTGGAAAGGAATTGATTATTTTTTTGTCTTGTTTTGTTAAAGGATTTTTCTTGCTTCTTCTTTTAGGCATTTGGGTTTTAGCATGAAGCTTTTTAAGTCCTAGATACCCTCCATCTGTTAGAAGGTTTATTTCGGAATGAAACTTGATTTTAGAATCCTTAAATATCCTAAAATCATGTCTTCTACCTTTGGAAAAAGCAGAATGTCTTGCAAAGGAAGTGCGTAATCAATGGAGCATCGAAAACAAATTGCATTGGCAACTTGATGTTAATTTCCGAGAGGATTTAAGTCGTGTTAGAAAAGGAAATGGAGCTGAAAATCTATCTATAGCCCGACGGGCTACTTTGAATCTTTTACAAAAAGATAAGACAAGCAAGGTCAGTTTACGTAAACGGCGCTTCATTGCATCATGTCGTAAAGATTATTTATTAGATCTAGTAGGTGCAAAGGAAATTCTTCATGCGTAAGCCCTGAAAACATTATGGGGATTAATGTAATTACTATGCAAAAAATAGAGTTTCTTTATTTATTAGAGAAACACATCGTTTCCGACAATCAATCATTTTTTTCTCTGTTTCTTCTTTATTTTCTAATTTGCTCATTTCTTCTAATTGAGATAGCACATTTTGAGGAATAAAAGACTTAAACATTTGCACGCCTTGATCAAATTTTGTAAAATCAATCTTATTTATTTCAGAAACATTCATTTTTTTATCGATGTAATTAAAAGAGCTTTCTGAAGCTCCCATCTTTAATAAATTAATACCGTATGCAAATATCAATAGACTCTGAGTAGTTGGTTTAAAGACAAGCTCTCCTTGGATCTGCTGCGTTTGTGCAATTGGATATCCGTTGATCTTTGGAATTTCCCCTGCACACAATTCATCTTGCATCTTATCAATTTCAATTGTGTTATCCTTTGTTCTGAATCCTTCTAATAGATCAGAAAACCAGTGAGTCAGGTCATTTAATTGGAAATAGGTTTTTTCTTCAAAATGAGTACTTAGCCAAGGCTGAACGATTTTTTCTAGTTGTGTATCCCAGTAGAATTTTTCTAAAGATAAGGATATAACCATATCGAATGTTTTAATTGTTGTAGAACATAATGGATTTATTGCAATATTAGAGAAAATTCTTTCTGCTACTTCATCTGTATCTGTAGCAATATTAAAAGATTTTCCAAATAGCTTTGAAACCCTCGTAAAATTATGTACAGAATTAAGATCTAAAGTTTCTTGAGATTTTTCTAGATAAGTAATATTAAATTTTCCTTTTAAATAAGAGAATATAGAACGAGCTAGTAAGCTTATCCTAAACAAAGATCGGGATTCCCATTGTTCTGCAAGGTTTTCTTGAGCACGTTCAAAATCACCTTTTGCTTTTATAACTAGACACTCGAACATTTTTTGTAAAATAGGACTAATTGTATCTTTAAAGGCTTGTTCTGTTGTATTTTTATATAAAAGTTCTAGTAATAATAAAAAATCGGATTGAGATCGATTTTTTTCTTCATTACAAGTTTTGTAAAGCTCTAGATAAGCTTCTTTAATTTTCATTTCCTCAGCAACAAGACATTGTCCTCCGCTACCAAAAATAAGGGTTAATAATCCTTTGAAAAGGTTTCTAGATTGTTTTGATGCGGTTTTCTCTTGTAATAAACCCTTATTTTTTAAAAGCATTTTACAAATATTTTGCTTAAAAAATAAAAGTTCTTTTCGAGGGGTATTTTCTAAAAGCTTGACTAACCACTCTTTTGCCATTTGTTTTGCTCGAGGCAGTTGATCTTGGCGATATACCTCCTTTTCTTCTTCTGAGACCACATCTTCAGGATATTTATTGGCGGTTCTTCCTGATGTAAATCACTCCAAACTTTTTGGAATTGCTCAAGACTAGTTATTGAAGGTAAGGACTTTTTTGTTTTTATCGTCGTCTTATAATACTCTGTGGATAAAAGACAATATAACCCAAATAAAGCAAAACCAGTACTTAAGTAGCTTCTTGTTGCTATACCAACCATTAATCCAGAAAAAGGGCTAATGTATTTGGCCCTTTCAACCTTGAAGTGCACAAAAAAGAACATATAAATACTTGAAAAAACATCTATTGTGCACCCGAGCATAGCATGTTTGTAGATAATCTCGTAAACACTTCTAGTGGAGTTTCGAAGTTGAGAGCCTTTCTAGGTCTGTTATTTAGTAAAGTTTCCACCCTTTCTATATCCTTGGAAGTCGTATCTAAAAAGCTTTGTGTTTTAGGAAAATATTGCCTAACTAGTCCGTTTGTATGCTCATTTAAGCCTCTTTCCCAAGAATGGTAGGGCGTTGCAAAGTAGAAGTCTGTCTCTAGCTCGAAACTAACCATTTGGTGATAGGCAAATTCTTTTCCGTTGTCTGCTGTTAATGTGTGTACAAAATCTTTGATAGGTTTAAGTTGTTCAATTAACGCTTGACTTACTTCCTCTGCAGTTTTATGAGAAACTTTGGCGAGCTTAGTTAGCTTGGAAGTTCTTTCTACCATTGATACAATTACGCCTTTATGTCCTGCCCCTATGACTGTATCTAGTTCCCAGTCTCCTAAACGAGTCTTTTTTTCTACAATACAAGGCCGTTGCTTAATATCTATACGACCAGGCATGTTCCCTCTTCCAGAAGCTCCCTTTCTCTGCTTGTTATATTTTTTCCCTCGATGACGGAGCTCTCTATAAAGCTGTCCTCCCTGTCGTTTATCTTTCCAGATATGATTATAGATGGTCTCATGACTAACATGTTCTTTACCATGTCTTTTAAGCCATCCGGATATTTGTATAGGGCTCCATTGCAACTTGATTTTTTCTTCAATACGGGTAACTATTTGAGGAGTCATTTTTTTATTGGGCTGAGAATTTTTTCTAAGAAATGCTTTTTCTTGAGCTTGCTGATGACGGTATCCTCGTTGCCCTTTATTTCTCTTAAGTTCCCTACTAATAGTGCTATGATGAACTTTTAGAATGTTTGCTATTGAGCTAGATGTATCTCCTCTAGCTTTTAAAATATAAATCTGACATCTTTGGTCATAGGTTAGGTGATGGTAGCCTTTAGGCAAGGTCTCTCCTTGTGTTTGATTGTTAAAAATCACAATAGAGATTCTTTCATCGCCTGCCTATTCTTTTTTTAATTCTTCTGTGCACTTCAAACTTGAAAAGACTACAGATAGAAAAGCAGGAAGAAGTGATTATCTTAAGTATAACATCTCTATTAAGCACCTTTGACAAAATAGTCGAGCAAGTAGAAAAACTGGAAATGCTTAAGAGCCTGTTTAAAATCTTTTCAAAATTAGAGCAATAAAAGCAAGAACCACCATATTCAGGCTTGTATGTAGTTTTCTTTCGCAATTTTTCCATAGCCTGCGACATTTTTCTATCCACGCAAAAGAACGCTCTACAACCCATCTTTTGGGAATAACTGTAAAAGTATGAAGTGTATTTCTTTTGGCTATTTCTACTATACATCCTAATATCTCCTGCACACTCTTTGCAAATTTTTCTCCAGAATATCCTCCATCTGCTAAAACATTTTTTACACCGAACAAATGGTTTTTATGTAGTGAAAATGCTTCTATACACCCATTTCTGTCAGTGATATTAGCGGTGGTAATGTGAATCGCATGAGGAAGCCCTTGGCTATCGACTGCTATATGTCTTTATATTTTTTTCCCTGCATCATATCCTTTCTTCTCCGCTGTATCAGTATTTTTAATACTTTGAGCATCAATAATTACAAAGCTTGTTTTCTCTTTCCGACCACTGCTTTTTCTGACCTCGCCAACCAATTTTTTTTAAAACTATTTCAAGAATACTCTTAGAATTTTTATCATCTTTTTTATTCCAAAGAGGGAAATAATAATCACATAATTCCCATTTAGGATATTCTATGGGTAACATACGCCACTGGCAACCACTTTTTAAAATGTACAAAATTCCACAAAAAATATCATATAGATCAACTCTTCGTGGACGTGTTTTTTTGTGTGTAGACTCAAGTATTAGATGGATTTTGCTAAATTGTTTACGAGAAATATCGCTTGGATAAGAGCGGGTCATAACTACCTCCAAAGGTTTTATGAAAACTATCATTATACCTTAATGAGAAGATTTTAAACAGGCTCTAAGACTGGTCAGTCAAGATAAAGAAGTAAAGCAGCTCATGACAATTCCTGGCATAGGACCTGTAACAGCATGAACCTATAAAACAGAAATTTTTGATCCAGCCCGCTTCAAAGACTCTAAATCAGTAGGAGTTTATCTTGGTATGACTCCCAAACAATATGCCTCTGGATAAGTGCAAAGACAGGGAAGAATTTCGAAATGTGGATCCAATGAACTTAGGTCCTTGTTAGTTGAGGCTGGAATGGTAATGCTCACACAAAGTAAGAAATGGAGTAAAGTGAAAGCTTGGGGTTTAAAAATTATGCGAAAAAAAGGGATGAAGAAAGCCACTTTAGCAGTAGGTAGAAAGTTATCCATGATCATGCACAAGATGCTGATCGAACAAAAAGAATTTATTTATGGCGAGCCAAAAATAGCTTAAAACACATCTTTTTAGAAATAGAAAAGTACATTAGGAAAAGCAGCTAAAATTTTTGTAGGAGAAAAACCGAAGAAATAGGCAAAGACGAAAAGAAGTTGGCTCTTAGAAGCCGTAATAGACATTAGACCTCTTTCAAAACCCATTAACATAGCTCCAGATTATAAATGCCCGCAATTAGATTGAACCGAAGACCAAACCTTTTTCGTCTATTTCTATAACGATCAGCTAAAATTTTGAATCGCTTAAGCAGACCAATAGCATTTTCATTAATTACACGTTCTTTGGAAAGGAATTGATTATTTTTTTTGTCTTGTTTTGTTAAAGGATTTTTCTTGCTTCTTCTTTTAGGCATTTGGGTTTTAGCATGAAGCTTTTTAAGTCCTCAATACCCTCCATCTGTTAGAAGGTTTATTTCGGAATGAAACTTGATTTTAGAATCCTTAAATATCCTAAAATCATGTCTTCTACCTTTGGAAAAAAAGGTACAAATAATCTTTTTTGTGTCCTTGCTCATTACAAGCTGCATCTTTAAGGTGTGCCTTTTCTTCTTCCCTGAGTAAAAATGTTTTTGTTTTTTTTAGGGCTCTCTATGGGTGTTTCTGTGGCATCTATTAAAATAACATCATATTCCATATCGCTTTTTAATAGCTCTTTACGTCCAAGCAGTGCAAATAGGGGATGTTTTATCAGGGTGTATTCTACCCATTTTATTGTTTTATAAGCTGTACTTTCACTGATATTATAGCTCTGGCTTATGTGAAAATAGGTTCTATACTCTCTTAGATACTCTAAGGTCATCAGTAACATGTCTTCTATTTTTAATTTATTGACGCGGCCTCCTCGGGCTTTTTTCTCTTTGTGACTTATCTCCAAAATCAAGCTCATTTGATCAAATGTGCTACGTTTTACTCCGGTTAATCTTCGGAATTTCTCGTTGTCTAAACTTTTTGCTTTTTCAAATTTCATCATGCCCTTACGTATTTTTAAGGGCATTATTTTATACAAGGGCTTTTTTATTTCCTAGTTTTGAAAGAGCTCTAATGTAAACGAGTATATAGTAGTGCCAATTCAAACGGTTAGCTTAATGGGGTTCAAGTCAACGACTTGAAACTTGTCGTTAATCCTATATTTTTCTATACGATTGAATCGGAACTACTATATATCATCAAAAATTGGTAAAAAGAACCAAAAATTTTTAGAATTAATCCATTCCATCACACTTTGGGACTAAACATAATTATAATTGCATCTATATGTCGTTTAGAGGGTATTCTTTAAAAAATAAATATTTATAAATTCTTAATTTGAAACGAGATTAGGATAACTGATGTAATCTAGAAGCTTATAAAGAGCCAATCAATGTAAATCCGATTAAGATTTCGGGGTTTTCTTTCTTTACTACTTGCATGCTTTTATCATAGCTCTGATCCTGTTGAAAACCTATTAATAAAACATGACTATTTCGTACCTTCTTTAAAAAAAATCGTCTATGTGGCACCTGTAAAATTTTACTTATTTCTTTTGCTAGTAAAATGGATAGTCTTTTGTGTTTGCATAAATTAGGTATAATATAATCAGGCAAGGAGAAATCCAATCTTATATATTGATAGGCCATAAGAGCTGCTACAGCTGGAATTCTATAGTGTTGCCCCTTAAGAATCTTTTCTAATAAAGCATAAAGGGGCCCTCTTTGCTCACTGACATATGCTTGTTTTATGTTGGTTTGATGCGTGCAAGATAAACAATAGGGCTCATAGGAAGCAGAAAAACAACAAGAACACCTCTCTTCTTTCTCTAAAATATTGATTAAATCAAAACACTCTTCGCAAAAGATGTGTCTTTTAGAATTACAGAGTTTATGACAATAGATACAAATAGAAGGATAACAGATCTGTTGAATGGCCCTGCTTAAATTTTTTAAAAGAACTTTCATTACAATACTCTTAAAAGAAAGATCTCTTAACTGGATTTGTTTCAGTTAAGATATCTTTTTAACTAATCATCGATTTTACAACAACTTGTTTTGTTTCTAAGAGCCTGTTTAAAATCTTCTCATTAAGGCATAATGATAGTTTTCATAAAACCTTTGGAGGTAGTTATGAACCGCTCTTATACAAGCGATATCTCTCGTAAGCAATTTAGCAAAATCCATCTAAATACTTGAGTCTACACGCAAAAAAACACATCCACGAATAGTTGCTCTATAGGATATTTTTTGTGGGGTTTTGTACATTTTAAATGGATGTATAGAAGTATTTTCACTACATAAAAACTATTTGTTCGGTGTAAAAAGTGTTTTAGCAGATGGAGGATATTCTGGAGAAAAATTTGCAAAGAGCGTGCAGGAGATATTAGGATGTATAGTAGAAATAGCCAAAAGAAATACACTTCATACTTTTACAGTTATTCCCAAAAGATGGGTTGTAGAGCGTTCTTTTGCGTGGATAGAAAAATGTCGCAGGCTATGGAAAAATTGCGAAAGAAAACTATACTCGTTTACATTCAAATTAAGAGCTTGAATATATAAAAATTTTTATACAAAAGATAACATCTTCTTGCAAGATAGAGCAGTTTTTTCAAAAAAACCTAGTTATACAATTCTTAATTTGAAATCAAACTAGTATACATACAAGCCGGAATATGGTGGTTCTCGCTTTTATTGCTCTACTTTTGAAAAGATTTTAAACAGGCTCTAAGTGTTTAGTCCCAAAGTGTGATGGATTGGGTTAATTCTAAAACTTTTTGGTTTTTTTTGCCAACTTTTGATAATATGCTCAAATGGTGTCAATCCTTTTAGAGCTTTCAATCTTTTCGCAAAGTTATAGGCATTTAAAAAATTATATAAATGCTCTTTTAACTGCTGATGAGTTTGGTAGTAGTATCTTTTCAACCTCAATGTTGAGTTTATCTCTTTGTTTTTCAAATAGATAAACGGATTTTTCTAGGTAAAAATCCTAAAAGCTATAAGGATTGAATCGAATAAGAAAAAACACACTGGTTTTATGAAAATGAAATACAAAGAAACAGGTGACTTATAGATAGATACATATAGTATTAGTTGTTTATAATTATTAACTTAGAAATATTTCTTGTGTAGAGTAATTGGGGATTATTTATTGACTAAAACCCAAAACTGAGGTTTTCACGGTAGCCTCTTTAAGGGTTCTGTTCATCCGTTCAACTTGGCCATTTGTCCATTCAATAGCTACAATGAGATAAAGTTTTCCTTCTTGGGTACGCACTTCAGCAATATCAATAGGAATATACATGCCATAATTGCACACAAAGAAGGGGTTGCTCCTTAAACGGAGTAGGTTAAACTCTCCAATATAAACGAGATTTTTTCAAATCTCAAAACCGCTCATTAAAGAGCAAAAAAATGAGGAGCAACCCATGAAGCATTATATTGGATTAGATGTATCAATGAAAAGAACTTTTATCTGTGTATTAAATGAACAAGGTAAGATTGTCCATGAAGGTTCAGAAAAAACAGATCCTGATTTACTAGCAGATTATTTTTCCAAAAGAGATTTTCAAGAAATCGTTGTTGGCTTTGAAAGTGGATGTTTATCTCATTACCTAGTCACAGGATTTAGAAAAAGAGCTATAGATCCCCTATGTATGGATGCAAGGAAGCTGAGTACGATTCTTGCTTTGAAAATAAATAAGACAGACAAAAATGATGCACGAGGAATCGCAGAAGCCCTTCGATCAGGTATGTATACACGAGTACACTGTAAGCCCCAAGATTCAGTAGAAAAAAGCATTTTGTTAGTTTCCAGAAGAGCGCTAATTAAACAGCAAACGCAGTTAAAAAATACTGTAAGGGGCTTGCTTAAAAGTTACGGAATACGATTGGGATCTGTGGGATCCAAAAGATTTTCGTCTGTGGTTATAAAGCAGATAGAAAAACAGGAAAAAAGTATTGTTCTGAGCATAACCTCTCTATTAAATACCTTTGATAAGGTAGTTGAGGAAGTAGAAAAACTGGATAAAGAAATGCTTAAGCTGGTCAGTCAAGATAAAGAAGTACAACGGCTTATGACAATCCCTGGCGTAGGACCTGTAACAGCATTAACCTATAAAACAGAAATTTTTGATCCCACTCGTTTTAACGATTCTAAATCAGTAGGAGCCTATCTTGGTATGACGCCTAAACAGTATGCCTCCGGAGAGGTGCAAAGACAGGGAAGAATTTCAAAATGTGGATCCAGTGAACTTAGATCTCTATTAGTTGAAGCCGGAATAGTAATGCTGACACGAAGTAAGAAATGGAGCAAGCTAAAAGCTTGGGGATTAAAAATCATGAGAAAAAAAGGAATGAAGAAAGCCGCCTTAGCAGTAGGTAGAAAGTTATCCGTAATTATGCATAAGATGCTGATTGAACAAAAAGAATTTATTTACGGTGAGCCAAAGGCAGCTTAAAAACGCATTTTTTTAGAAATAAAAACATTAGGAAAAGTGACTAAAATTTTTTGCAGGAGAAAAACGAAGAAATAGGTAAAGACGACAAATGAGTTGGCTCTTAGAAGCCGTAATATACATTGTCTTGCCCATTTCATTTCGGATAGCATAATGGAGCGAAGAATCTAAAATAGTTTTCTTCAAAAAGACTCCGCAGAGAACCCTGGACTTATCTCCCGCATTAAACTTTGCTGTCCTAAGATCTTAAAAAACGCCTTTTATTTTGCAAGCAAAATATCGGCTCGGAGAGCTTATGAAGAATTAAGAGAATTTATATTCCCCTTGTGTGCAATTAGAGAACCCCATAGGATAAGAAGTAAACTTCTTCTTAAGGGGTTTTTCACCTTTTGTTTCAGGCAGACGACTTATCCCGTGCCTTTGTAAGCATCGGTAAAGGGTAGATCTTGTAAGGTTAAGGAATAGTGGACTGTAGAGTATATAAACAATCATCCAAAGAAAGAAGGGTATGCTTGCGAAAGGCAACAATTATAGCCTCTTCTTCATTGCTTAGGATAGTGGAATGAATCTTTTTAGGCCCCATAGGAGCATCGTGCTGAAACCCTCTCTTCCTCCACTTAAGAACAGTTTTAGGGTTGAGACTCAACTCATCTGCTAATTTGGCTATGCTTTTTTGACTATTTCGTATTTTCCGACGTATCGCCTCAGTTGTTTTGGCGCACCCATATAATATTTGTCCCATAATGTTTCCTTTGATGCTAAATGTTCATAGTATACACCATTATACTTTGGGACTAAACATCTAAGGTATTTCTAGAGCTACGAAGCGTTGTATCTGAAAATTTCGATTCAATCCTTATAGCTTTTAGGATTTTCACCGAGAAAAATCAGTTTATCTAATTGAAAAACAAAGAGATAAACTCAACATTGAGGTTGTTTAATTCAAAAGACATTCTCCACAATCTTTTCTACTTGCAAATAAGCTGTTTCGATTTAAAATTTTATTGTTAATATGAAAACGTATTTTAACAACAAAAACTATTTTTTAATTTTTTAATAAGATAAAGCCATATTTAGGATGATTTACATTTCCACGAATGGTGAAAGTAAAAGGATTCACCAACTTTAAAAGTTTTTTTTGTTTAAGTTCTAAATCAATAGATAAACTTCCATCAAAACCGATATAAGAAGTATGTTTTTTTCTTTTTGCTAGAGCAAATTTACAATGACCATTTTTACTAGAGGTTTTTACTAGTTGAGTCAAATAGCAGCGACTCTCTTGTAGTTTAAATTCCAACTCTCCTTCTACAGGCACAAAAGATCGCAAGTCTAAGCCAATTTTAGAGAGGATCTCTAAGGGAATTTCAAAACACTGATCTTGTTTCAAATATTGAAACTTGCATTGTCCTAAACCATACAGAGTCTGTAAATCGGATAACTGTGCTTGAATATCTTTAACTAGCATATCTATTACAAATGGCTTAGATTTTTTTAATACGTGATCTAATTGCAATTGCTTTATTTCAACTTCTGGAATCCACAGTTCCCAGCTGTTCAGATTTTTACAGCTCACTGTCTTGGCAAATAAACTACCTGCTTCATCGTCTAATCTAAAATCATAGATCTGTAGTTCTTTTGGAGAAAATTCTACTCCTGCACTAAACTTATTCACAGAAAAACCCTTTATTTTTATCTGATCTGCTTGCAAAAGTCCTCTACATCCTTGTTCGCTTACTTCCCCTTGGTAGATAAGATCGGCTTCGAGTTCTAAGGGTTTTATGATTTTTTCTAAATGAGGAATAAAGGAAGCGCATTCAGATGTGTGGATCTGTATAGTCCCTTGTAAGTGATTTGTTTCTTTTTTTAAATCAGCGGTTATACCACAGGCTTTTCCTTTGAGTGTATGTACTTTACACTTGTTTGATTCTAGATCAAAACATCCTTTTAAACCTGGTTGAAAAGGCTTATCTGAGATCTCAAAGGCTCCTTGATTATTTTCAAACCAGAGGGTCCCCCAAAAAGGCTTCTCTCCTAAGTTAAGTTCACTATTCAATGTAAAATGGGTATTCTCTAGAGAAAATGTCGTATTTTGGTACTTTACTAATTGCTGTTTTAAGATGAAATCTCCTTGTTTTAGATCTCCGTTAAGACGTACAAACCCTGGCATTTTTTTTATTTCTACGTTACCTACTAAATCCTGCTGCCAATTGATTTGTTCATTATGAAACGCTGGCAGGGAAAAATCTATGGTACTTTCCCAGGTTTTGTCCTGGTAAGATGTAGAGTGGCAAAAAACATTTGCTAATATTTCAGAACTTTTCAGATCTTGTACGCTAAGACTGATCTGTTTACTAAAAAATCCTTGCTCTGCAGAATATTCGCAAATGAAAGGAGAACTTTTTAAGCTAAAGCAGTTGCAATCGATTTGTCCGCAAACAGTATGACTTTGCAAGTCAAATACACCGCTGGCTAGAAAAGGATACCCTTCATAGCTTCCCTGCAGACTTTTGCAATGAACTGTTTTTTCATCTGATGTGAAAATACCAGCGGCTATTAAAGAGCCGATTTGCATTTGATCAATATGCCACTGAGACAAGAGCTTTTTACCAAAAATAGCAAGATCTTTACCCAAACAAGAAAAATCATATTGTTTAAATAGATCTTCTGTGGCTAGTTGCATGCGCCATGTTTCAGAATTAGCTAATCCCAAATTGCAATCTATCTGCCACTTATCTACTCCAGGATGAAGCAAGACACCCTGTGCTCGTAGAATAGGCAGTTCTTTTATTTGTAGGGAGCCTGTAAAGTCGGTAGGGGAAAAAGAATTGATAGCCCCTGCTAACGAATCTATTTGTAAACTACAAAACATTTTTTTATCTTGATAAAGCTTAGCACTTCCTTTCGTCATGCAAAGTGTTTTTGTAGAAGAAGTTAACTCTAGTCGAGCCATCCCCTCCCCTAACTTAAAGCTTGAGTTAATCGGCAAAGATAGATTTTTAAGATCGGCTATAACTTTATAATTAAAGCTAGATAGATGTATTTCAGATTCTGGACAAATAGCAATTTCTGCCGAAATAGGTTCCTCTATAAGATTCTTTTCCTGTTTCTTTATCTCTACAATTTGCAATTGCAGGTTCCATAAATCTTGATATTGTGCGAGCAAATCTGCCTTAATAGAAAAACCTTCTGTTTCTAAAGAAAGATCCTGTATGTGGAATTGAGGATACGTTGCATCAAGGGCTGTGCTAAATACATAGGTATCTTGCTTGTAAGATAGTTTCCCTTCTAATCTAGGGCAAGATAAACCCCACTTTCCCTTTTGATACAGAAAAGACAGCTCCGATACTTTGGGAATCTCTATTGTTTTATAAAAATGCTCTAAATAAATTTCTTTCGCTTCTACTTCAACCACTACTTTATCGGTATCAAATAAGCATTCTAATTGATAATTTCCTTTTACGATTAGCTCAGGTAAAAACTTTGCAAGCCATGGTTTATATTGCTCTTCTGTAAGACCTTTTAGCTTTAGATGACCTTGTATAGGTCTTAAGTGTAAACCATCTTCTAAAGAAATAGGTTTTAAAAATAGAGCTTCTGCTGAAAAAGGCGTATATCCTATAGAGCCTATTATCTCTAGTTTGTTTTCATAAATCGTGAGCTTTGTTGCTAAAGGAAGAGCTGGGGTTAAGCCAAGCATTGAGCTCAAATCCCCTTGTATATGAGCGCAAATAGCTTTTTTAGATCCTGGATAGTCTATGACAATATTTAAACCTTCTGCTTGCTGTAATTGGCAAAACCCTTCTTTTATTTGAGACTTAACAGCATCCCATCTTCCTTGCATCTGTACATCTTTTATAAAAAACTTATGAGAAGGATGATCAACCAATACATTTTTTGCTTGAAATTGTGTTAAATCTATGTTTTGTAATATTCGATCTGAAAATAGCATGGCTATTTTTGCTGAACAACTCTTCCATCTATAAGAAATAGATGAATCGATTTGGGGCAGAGAAAAACAAGATTTTGCCCAATCAAGATGTTTGCGTTCCATTTTTTGAATATCGCATTCAATGATGCCTTCTTGAGCCTGACAAATCGCTAAGCTTCCTTGAATATTTTTATCTATAGGATCGGAAAAAATAGCTTTAACTCCAATTCCTTGCTGATCTTTATGAATAGCAATGGTTTCTAAAATAAGAGGAAATGAGGTTTTTTCATGCACAGCCATTGCGCTTAAAATAGCTTTAGATCGATCTGTTATCCATAGATCTGCTTCCATGTACATCAACTGGTTTTGCCATTCTAAATTTTGAGATAAAAGAGCATAAGATCCATTTTTGAGTTGAAAGTGTCCTTTAAGAGAAGGCCATAGATTTTTTAAGTAAACCTCTTTTGCACTTAAATTCGCCTCTATTTGATCGCAGAGGAATTGTTTGTTTTCTTGCTGAACTTTCACATTCGCAAAAATGGTTTGTAAGTGTATGTCCTGGATATAACCATCTGATTGAATAGCAGCATTTAGCTCTACAGACATTTCTGCATGATAGTTCACAGATCTATTGGAATAACCCACTAGCTGTGTTAGTGGTAAAAGATGTTTTACTTCTTGGGATTTAATACTAAGGTATATATGGTTGCTAGGAGAATAATGAAGGGTCAAAAGAGCAGGGTATAAAGGATTTGGATCCATCGCTAACTTAAGCTCCAACTTTTTGTTAGCTACAGGAAGCAAAGAAAAATAATACCGTAATTGGTTTAATTCTAAAACACCGTGGTGCACTTCCACAGAAAAAAAACGGCTTAAAGCTAACACAGCTCCAAAAACATTTTGAGATGTAACACTGCGATCAGTTAGATATTGTGGATGCAGAACTCTCATATGAAAAGCTCCTTCTTGATAGAATAAATCTATACAATCCACACTTAATGCATTCTTTTCTTGCATTAGACCCTGTATTCGCATTACGTTTTTATCCCAAGCAATTTTCTGATAAGAAAATGTTTTTGGTAAAAAGCAATACAAAGCTATCTTGCAACCAGATAAAATAATTTGTTGATAAAATAGAGCCAGAACAACTAATAATCCCAAAATGCTTAAGAGCTTTTTTTTCATTGAATGAACTCTTTATATTGTTCTTCTGATAGGAGTCTTTCTAATTCCTTTTTGTCTGTTATTTTAACCTTAAAAAGCCAACCATCGGTTTCAGCTGCTTGGTTAACTCCTTGAGAAAGCTCTTGTAATTTCTCATTAATTTCTAGAACTTCCCCAGACACGGGGGAATAGATATCCGCTGCTGCTTTAGTAGATTCGAGTACAGCAATTTCCTGACCTGCTTTTACCAGTTTGCCAATAGAGGGCAATTCCACATACACGATCTCTCCCATTTCTTTTTGAGCAAAGTGGGTAATTCCAACTGTGCCTACTTCATCTTCCATTCTGATCCACTCATGTGACTCTGTAAATTTCATATAAAAATATCTCCTTTTATCAATTCACAACTAGCCCAATAACGAGGATGTTGTTCTGTTAATGGATGAGCAGAAGAAAAATGTTGCAGTAATCCTTTGCTCTGCAAACGATAGTTTATGGCTATACGAGAAAACTGCAATGGATCATAGCTATGTAAACAATGCGCTGGAATGGTAACTCTAACGAGATAAGATTTACGATTATCCTGTAGATCTACTTGTATATCTTCTGCTAAACAAAGAGGATGTGCATCTTCTGTACGAAAAACCGTTATCTCTTTTGCAAATGTCTCATCATTTGCTTTCTGAGGAAAAATGAAAAATTGATGACAAAAACGATGTGTAAAGCTAACCGTTTTTAAATCCCTTGTATCAAAAAATAGTTCTATTTTATCTGTAGGCTCTAAAAGCTTATCAAAAAATAGATCACAGTAAATCGCCTGTTCATTCCAAGCGATTGCAACCTCTACAAAAGGGACTTCATTGAGTAACTTAGATGTAGAGGGTAATAAAAACTTTTTCCTCATCATCTTAGCAGAGGGTTGATTTTTAGCATGTAAAAGCTTGCACTGAATAGCAAAACAATCAAGTGGTAAAATAGGATTTATCTCTTCTAATAGATCAATTGTCACTCAAGCTCCTTATCGGAAAAAACAATGCAATTTCCTTCTACTATTTTCTCTAATAAATGACGCATTACATCTCGACATGTATCGAAAGAGAGAAATTGAAAACCCTGTTCTATTTTTTCTAAAGGCACTTCTTCTAAATCCCCTTTAGAGCATATTTTAGCAAAGGCTAAAGAGCCCGAAGACCCTATAGAAATAGGCGACCATTGATTAACAGGAATCTCGATCCAATCATCTGTTGGAAAATCCAGTTTTTGGCTACGAGAAATGCATGATAAAGTAGAAATTAGCTCCCATTGCTTAGGTAAATGAAGCACAGCGCCCAGTTCTAATTGCTGCTTTACAGATTGCATGAATCCATACAAACGATATTTACAGTAAAAGATTCCAGGCAATTGTTTACTCATCCCTGGCAAATCCCCAAATACCTTTATATACTCCTGTTCAATATTAAGTAATAAAGGCTCATATAAAATACGTGCTATCTGCTCCTTCACCTCATAAAAAGGTTTAAAACTCCCATTTGCTTGAAGAAACAACTCTTTTCCTTTACGTATATTTGGGTAGGCATTTTCTAATTTTTGATCGAGAATAGAATCCAAAGTGCCATCCTGAAAAGCTTCTTCAAAAGAAATTAACTCTTTCTGAGTATCGCGGCTAACTAGCTCTATACGATAAAAATTATTTACATCCACACTGTAGCACTCTTTTATCGACTCTAATGGAGCATTCTCTAAAAAAACAATGAACTCTTTATCGTTGAGCAGCAAACTATAAGGACCTTGAGCTAATGGTTTTTTCCTTAAGGACAATTCGACGGTTTTGAGCGGTCTTTGCTGCAAAGCTTGCCTAATAAGCTCTTTATCTTGACGAACCATTTCGAGTCTTGCAACTCGATCTATAGAGCTGCGAGAATCTATTTGATCCAATGCTTCTCTACGATCTGTGCGGTTTTTAAGCTCAGGAAATCTGTTTTGTAAAAAAGACCATCCTTCATCTGTAGCTTCCCATTCCCAAGTGCTCTTAAGGCTAATTTGAGCAACAAGCTCTTCTATGTTAATAGAACTTAAATGAAGCTCTACTTTTTTTTGTACAAGCTCTGGTTGTCTTGCTTCAATGCAATCCAAAGAGGCAAATTCTAAGGGTAGATTCAAACTTTTTGGTTGCTCAAGAGATATAGCCTCTAAATATACCTGCAATTTAAGAAGTGCGGAAAAATCGCTTAAACGCAAATAAGAAGGCAGTTCATACAATTCAACTTCTACACTTTGATCTGCGAATAAATGAAATTGCTTTTGCGCTAATGGATCATTAAAAACGCTTCCAGAAGTATCCAATACCAAACGTCTAAATAGCATAACATGGCGCCAAGCATTTAAGACATCGGCTTCATTTAATCCAAGTACCCGCAATTCACGTTGAAAGTATTGCATAGCTTGGCTCGGCTCGAGTGATTTATTTTGAGAAAGCTGCTTATATCCCTTATAAATGTTTTGGAATAGATCGGTTTGTACTTCTTGTTTGGTAACCTGATATTTTTTTTGCTCTGCAAGAGAAGATACATTCAAAATAAACTGACTAGCTAAATGGATAAATCTATCCCCAAACCAATCTTTTACATTTTTGAACCCAAATAAAGACAGCTCTATTTCTGCTAAACGAGGATCTTTAGGGATCCCTGCTTTTTGTTCCTGAAAATGCAATACCTGTTGCATGGCTTCTTTAGGAAAAGCTATCTGATCGAGATACAACTGACATAATGTAGAAAATTCATGAACATCCATCTCCGAATTTTTCAGCTGCTCTAAGTGCTCTAATAATCCAGGGGAGTAATTTTTCCAAACAGCCCTACAGCTTAATTGAGCATCATAAGGATGGATATAGGGCTTAAATAAAGAGATCATTTGTTCCTTTTTTTTAAGCTCCGGCTCCAAATAGGAAAAATACTGTTCGGCTAACATCACAGCAAGCCCTGTCTCTAAAAAATTCTTTTCAATGACCCCATCATTTAATAAATGAGGCCAATTACTACGGTCGGTATCAAAGATGGAATGATTGAGCAATTGAGTTAAGACCAATAATTCTTTGAAGTAAATTGGCTTGCCATTAACGGTCTTGCCGATCTGCTTATCAGGATTGGATTCCACCATTTGCGTATTGATCCCTACTGCGGAAAAAGAGATTACAATGATAATAGTTACAAAAATAAAAAAAAATTTCTGATATTTGCGGAAAAATTCTAGCATAAAGCTTTCCTGACCTTTTAAGTGCTTTATATAAATGATAACTGCCATAGTACAAGGAAACAAAAAAATTGCCCAAACAAAAAAAAAGTTTTTAGCAAAATGAGAAAACAGAGCAACTGTTGATTGTGTTCTTCTCTTTTTTTCTTCCATGAAAGAGCGATATGAGAAGATTGTTTAGTCCCAAAGTATAATGGTGTATACATTAGATCTCTTGCATAACCAATAAGCAATCTAAAATTTTAAAGTATTTTAATCCAGGAGATATGATTGTTTGAGCGATATAGCTGGAAATGCTTTTGTTAAGATTAGGAATCTATAAATGAAAGGGCCCTTTCAACCTTGAAGTGCACAAAAAAGAACATATAAATACTTGAAAAAACATCTATTGTGCACCCGAGCATAGCATGTTTGTAGATAATCTCGTAAACACTTCTAGTGGAGTTTCGAAGTTGAGAGCCTTTCTAGGTCTGTTATTTAGTAAAGTTTCCACCCTTTCTATATCCTTGGAAGTCGTATCTAAAAAGCTTTGTGTTTTAGGAAAATATTGCCTAACTAGTCCGTTTGTATGCTCATTTAAGCCTCTTTCCCAAGAATGGTAGGGCGTTGCAAAGTAGAAGTCTGTCTCTAGCTCGAAACTAACCATTTGGTGATAGGCAAATTCTTTTCCGTTGTCTGCTGTTAATGTGTGTACAAAATCTTTGATAGGTTTAAGTTGTTCAATTAACGCTTGACTTACTTCCTCTGCAGTTTTATGAGAAACTTTGGCGAGCTTAGTTAGCTTGGAAGTTCTTTCTACCATTGATACAATTACGCCTTTATGTCCTGCCCCTATGACTGTATCTAGTTCCCAGTCTCCTAAACGAGTCTTTTTTTCTACAATACAAGGCCGTTGCTTAATATCTATACGACCAGGCATGTTCCCTCTTCCAGAAGCTCCCTTTCTCTGCTTGTTATATTTTTTCCCTCGATGACGGAGCTCTCTATAAAGCTGTCCTCCCTGTCGTTTATCTTTCCAGATATGATTATAGATGGTCTCATGACTAACATGTTCTTTACCATGTCTTTTAAGCCATCCGGATATTTGTATAGGGCTCCATTGCAACTTGATTTTTTCTTCAATACGGGTAACTATTTGAGGAGTCATTTTTTTATTGGGCTGAGAATTTTTTCTAAGAAATGCTTTTTCTTGAGCTTGCTGATGACGGTATCCTCGTTGCCCTTTATTTCTCTTAAGTTCCCTACTAATAGTGCTATGATGAACTTTTAGAATGTTTGCTATTGAGCTAGATGTATCTCCTCTAGCTTTTAAAATATAAATCTGACATCTTTGGTCATAGGTTAGGTGATGGTAGCCTTTAGGCAAGGTCTCTCCTTGTGTTTGATTGTTAAAAATCACAATAGAGATTCTTTCATCGCCTGCCTATTCTTTTTTTAATTCTTCTGTGCACTTCAAACTTGAAAAGACTAAGCTTTAAAATAAGGGGTTATGCAAGAAATCTATTCTCAAAAATTTAATTTCGAAAGAAGTCTATTGTTTCCCGGATGTCTGCAAAGTCTTTTGAACGCCTTTTTTGATCCATCCACATACGGCTTGGGACTGATGTTCAGGATGCACAGAATCTATGAAATAGATCTCTTCATCAGGGTTTAAGGTCTCCTTTAAAGCCCTATATTGTTCTATGAAAATTCGTTGTTTTTCAGGATCTAATTTCCTAGGAATCTTTTTAGGACGTTTATAAACAAATCCGTGCTGTATGAGCCAATCTGTCATGCCACTTCGGGAATATTTTATCCCATATTGCTCATGCACATAAGCTATGATCCCTTTGACTTTAAGATAGGTCTTTTCCTGTAGGTGTTTTAGTAGAGACTCTGTTTGGTCTTGTGAAGGTTTTGATTTGCTACCGCCTCGAGGGCTACTTCCAGTTTTATTTTCGGAATCATATTCTCTGAGGTATTCCTGAACAGTGATAGGGCTTATCCGAAGTGCTTTAGCAAGATTTTTTGTTGAGATACCCTCATCATAGCCCAAAATTACACAAAGCCTATTCCGTTCAGAATAGTCTTTTGGATGCTTTAACTTGTGTTCTAAGTCAGCTCTCTGGCTAGGGGTCAGTTTTTTCATACTCAATAGCTTAACACAAAACAAAATATTTTTCTATACGATTGAATCGGAACCACTATATTATGCCAGATCTCTGGTCATATTTGTGGGCTATTCTTTTTATCTGCTCCTAAAAAATTGTCCTGTACAGAGGGTTGTTAATGAAGTTCCCCTGTCAACTCAAGTTTTGTCTAGGACATTTTAAGATCTCAATACGACTTTGCAAAAAGCACCCGCCTTGTACTTTTTTTACCTGTAAATGGGCACTTCCCTTCTTCTTCTTCATTTAATGGAATACAACGAATCGTAACTCCTAGATCTTGTTTAATTTTTTCTTCTATGTTGGGATCTTCCGAGAAATGGGTTAAGGCAAACCCTGCGTGGATCTCAGGATTTTTAGGATTTTTGGGAGTAAAAAATGCATAGAAGTCTTCTTTAGTGTCAATTTTATGGGTATGGGTGTTTCTAAAATGCAACGCTCTTTGCAGAAGTGTATCTTGGATTGAATCGAGAATATTTTTGATGGATGAGAGAAGATTTTGTTTAGAAAATGTCTTTTTTTCTCGATGAGGGCAATCTCTCCGCGATAAAGGCAAGAGATCTTGTTCTATGTCCCGTGGACCTACTTCAATTCGAATAGGAATCCCCTTTTTAATCCAAGACCAGAGCTTTTCACCTCCTCTTATGTCTCTTGTATCGATGATGACTTCTAAAGACCTACCTGCATAGGATAAACCACGGAGCTCTTCTGCTAGGGTTCTGCAATATTTAAGCACCTCTTCTTTTTTCTCTTCTTTATGTATTACAGGGAGCAGGACAATCTGAGAGGAAGCAATCCTAGGGGGTAAAATTAATCCATCATCATCGCTGTGCGTCATTACAAGAGCTCCAATTAACCTAGTGCTTACTCCCCAAGAAGTAGTCCAAGCAAATTGCGATTCTCCTTGTGGATCCTGAAAAAGAATCTGGGAAGCCTTGGCAAAATTCTGTCCAAGAAAATGCGAGGTTCCTGCTTGTAGGGCTTTGCGATCTTGCATCATTGCTTCAATGCAATAGGTAGAAACAGCTCCTGGAAATCTTTCAGAAGCGGTTTTTTCTCCTTTAATGACCGGAATAGCCAAAAAGTCATATGCAAACTGCGTATATACGTCGAGCATGAGTTTTGTTTCTTCTTGCGCTTGCTTCTCTGTAGCATGTGCTGTATGTCCTTCTTGCCATAGAAATTCTGTTGTACGTAAAAACATCCTTGTTCTCATTTCCCAACGAACTACATTTGCCCATTGATTAATCAGAAGAGGAAGATCGCGATAAGAAGTTATCCACTTGGAAAAAGCATCACCAATAATCGTTTCTGAAGTAGGACGTACAACCAAAGGCTCTTCTAACTCTCCCGCTGGGACTAATTTCCCTTCTTGATTTTTTTCTAAGCGATGATGGGTAACCACTGCACATTCTTTAGCAAAACCTTCTATATGCTCTGCTTCTTTTTGCAAAAAGCTTAAAGGAATAAATAGAGGAAAATAGGTATTTTGATGACCGGTTTTTTTTAACATAGAGTCGAGCACTCTTTGCATATTTTCCCAGATCGCATAGCCCCAAGGTTTGATAACCATGCAGCCTCTCACAGAAGAATGCTCTGCGAGATCGGCTGCTTTTATGACTTCTTGATACCATTCTGCATAGTTTTCTTGGCGAGTAGGTTGAATTGCGGTGCGCTCTTTCATAATAAGCCTCTTTAACAATTTGCTTGTGAATATTTTAAGCAAATGCGGTTTAAATCACAGGTTAAAAGTGTTTGAAGATCTACCTTTGCTGACTCTATTTGCGCTTTTGAAACAGCTTGATCCCCTAAAAGAGGAAATGTATGCGCATACATAGCATCAATCACTTCTTTAGAACGAATGATTTGGTTAAGATATTTGCGGTCGGGAAGCTGTAGACAAATACTCCCCTGATGTAAAAAGCCCTTTTTTGTTTTACGCTGAGCAGCCCCTGCTACTTTTTTATTTTTTAACATCACATCATACTGGGTTGGCTTTGCCATACAAAAATGCTTACAATCCTTAACTAAAGATGCTCCATCTTGGGGAGTAAGGTAAAAGGAAGTGCTATTTCCTAAAAAAGATTCAATCGAGGATAGAACAATTGCATTAATCAATGCGTAATTATTTAAAGTATTTACTGAATAAAGAGCAGAACTAGCTGGTACTAAAATGCTAAAAGCAAAATCCCAAATATGAAAAATCACCCCCCCCCCTGTTGGCCTTTTTGCTAAATCAAGCGGCCCGATTTGATCTAAAAAAAGCAAGGAGGCAGGATCTGTAAAATAGCCATAGGTCGCGCTAGGAGATTCCCATTCATAGAAATGGAGCACTGGGATTAAAAAATTTTTCGCATTTTCTAAGAGCTCCGTATCAAAGCGCATATTTTCCTCGGCACTTTTTCGCTCAGTGTGTATAATTATGCATTCGGTAGTTTCCATGAATTCACTATATTTTTTTTAAATTCTAAAGCTCAAGAATACCTAAAAAAGAAAAATTGTTCATTTAAAATAACTTAATAAGCACGAAGAAATCTCTTGATTAACTTTGTCTAATTTGTCAAAAAAAGGAAAAGACCCCTAGAATTATCGGTTTATTAAGAGGATGGGATAAAAAAGGTAATATATGTTTGATAAATTTACTAACCGTGCTAAGCAAGTCATTAAACTTGCAAAAAAAGAAGCCCAACGCCTTAATCACAACTACCTTGGAACTGAACACATCTTACTTGGATTGCTCAAACTCGGTCAAGGAATTGCTGTTAATGTACTTCGTAATTTTAATTTAGATTACGATACTGTACGTGCTGAAGTAGAAAGACTTGTTGGCTTTGGACCAGAAATCCAGGTCTATGGAGATCCCGCATTAACGGGAAAAGTAAAAAAAGTTTTTGAATACTCCAATGAAGAAGCTGCCAATCTTAATCACAATTATGTAGGAACAGAGCACCTATTGCTAGCTCTTTTACGCCAGCGAGATGGCGTTGCTGCGCAAGTACTAGAAAATCTCAATGTGAACTTAAAAGATATTTACCGAGAGATCCTTAAAGAATTAGAAATCTTCAATTTACAGATCCCCCCTTCTGGTATGAGTTCTTCAAATAATCCTAATTACTCTTCTGCAAGTAAAGCCCCAGAAAAAGGAATGACCTCAGAAAAAATGCCTGCGCTGAAAGCCTACGGTCACGATTTAACCGAAGCTTGTCGCGAAGGGAAGCTTGATCCAGTAATCGGCAGAAAAGAAGAGGTGGAGCGCCTGATTTTAATTCTCTGTAGAAGACGCAAAAATAACCCGGTTTTAATCGGAGAAGCAGGAGTAGGAAAAACAGCAATAGTAGAAGGGTTAGCTCAAGCCATTGTTAAAGGTGAAGTTCCTGACCATTTGATTAAAAAACGCCTGATTTCACTCGACCTTACTTTGATGATTGCAGGAACTAAATACCGCGGACAGTTTGAAGAGCGAATCAAAGCGGTTATGGATGAGATTAAAAAGAATGGAAATATCCTTCTCTTTATCGATGAGCTACATACGATTGTTGGAGCAGGCGCTGCTGAAGGAGCCATTGACGCGTCCAATATTTTAAAACCCGCACTCTCTCGTGGTGAAATCCAGTGCATTGGAGCAACTACTATTGATGAATACCGCAAACACATTGAAAAAGACGCTGCTTTAGAAAGGCGTTTTCAGAAAATTCTCGTTACCCCCCCCTCTGTTGAAGAGGCTGTTGCTATTTTAATGGGCCTAAAAGCCAAATATGAAGATCATCATAAGTGCATTTATACCGATTCTTCGATTAAATCCGCTGTCTATCTATCAGATCGTTATATTACAGGAAGATTCCTACCAGATAAAGCAATCGATTTGATCGATGAAGCCGGAGCTAAAGCGCGGATTGCAACCATGCCCCAGTCTCAAGAAATTACAAAATATGAAACAGAAATCGAAAAAGTTCTTGTAGCTAAAGAAACCGCTTTAGAAAAACAAGAGTATGAAGAAGCTGCCAAATTACGCGATACCGAACAGAACCTACGAGAGCAGCTAAAGCAGATCAGTGAGAGATGGAAAAATAACAAAGAAGAACACCAAGTAATTGTTGATGAAGAAGAAGTTGCAGAAATCGTAGCTAAGCAAACAAAAATTCCTCTGACAAGGTTAACAGAAGGAGAAACTACAAAAGTGCTTAAAATGGAAGAGATCCTAAAGAAAAACATTATCGGTCAAGATGATGCAGTAAGCGTTGTTTGTAGAGCTATCCGCCGCAGCAGAGCCGATATTAAGGATCCCAATAGACCTATTGGCGCTTTTCTCTTTCTAGGACCCACAGGTGTGGGAAAAACGCTATTAGCAAAGCAACTTGCCATTAATATGTTCGGCGGTGAAGATGCCCTAATTCAGGTCGATATGTCTGAATATATGGAGAAGTTTTCTATCAGCCGCATGACTGGTTCTCCTCCTGGCTATGTAGGTCATGAAGAAGGTGGTCAATTGACAGAACAAGTAAGACAAAGGCCTTATTGTGTAGTGTTATTTGATGAGGTAGAAAAAGCACACCCGGATGTACTGAATATGCTTTTACAAATATTAGAGGAAGGGCGCCTAACCGATTCATTTGGCCGCCGAATTGACTTCCGTAATACCATCATCATTATGACTTCAAATTTAGGTGCAGATCTTATTCGTAGATCCTCTGAAGTAGGTTTTGCAGCGGGTGAAGGCACCCCTGACTATAAATCTATGGAAGAGACTATTAGACGCTCGGTTGCTAAAGGATTTAAACCAGAGTTTATCAACCGCCTAGACGGAATGATTATCTTTAAACCTCTGGATAGAGCTCATCTCTTTAACGTCATTGAATTAGAGGTGAAAAAAGTGTTAGAGCGTCTAGCTAGAAAACAGATATCTTTCATACTTGATGAAAAAGCAAAAGACTTTTTGGTAAATAAAGGCTTTGATCCTGCAATGGGAGCCAGACCTTTACGTCGTATCATCGAACAATACTTAGAGGACCCTCTAGCAGAACAACTTTTGCTAAATCCAGGCAAAGGCGGTCACTGGTTAATTTCAGCAAATGAGGATAAGCTCTTGCTCACTCCTCAGGAAGAATGTTTGACCATAGCTGATAAACAAGCTCCTGCAGAAGGTGGTTAAATAATAAAGAGGTGCGCTAACCCCCCCCCTTTGTTCTTATCGGCCAAAAATCTTGAAGAATGGCCGTATTACACCAGCTAAATCAGGAGCTGGCTCCTGTCGGTTTACATGAATTACTTGAAAAACTCGGGAGTAATTATGTAGAGCATTCTTTTGCATGGCTGGAAAAATGTGCCGACGCTTATGGAAAAACTGCGAAAGAAAGCTCAATACAAGCCTCTAACAGATCTTCTTTTTCCCATCGAATTATTCCTGCTTGCATTATTTTTAATTTTTTCCAAAAAGCAGAAATTACGAGGTTTATTTATGTTTTCTCATATATACTCGTTCATATTTAAATTAAGAGTTTGAATATATAAACATTTTTATACAAAAGATAACATCTTCTTGCAAGATAGAGCATTTTTTTCAAAAAAACCTAGTTATACAATTCTTAATTTGAAATCAAACTAGTATAGATGCCTGAGGCAAAAAGCCTCCTACTTGCATGTTCCACATTCTGGCATATAAACCATCTTTGGACATCAAAGCCGCATGAGTACCTTCTTCAATAATCTTTCCTTGATTAAAAACTAAAATCCGGTCCATGCGGGAAAGTGTTGAAAGGCGATGTGCAATCACAATGGTTGTTCGATTCTGCATGAGCTGAATATACTTTTCTGTTACAGAATCCAAAGACGAATTTGTACATTTTAAAAAGTGGGTGCCAGTGGCGTATGTTACCCATAGAATATCCTAAATGGGAATTATGTGATTATTATTTCCCTCTTTGGAATAAAAAAGATGATAAAAATTCTAAGAGTATTCTTGAAATAGTTTTAAAAAAAATTGGTTGGCGAGGTCAGAAAAAGCAGTGGTCGGAAAGAGAAAACAAGCTTTGTAATTATTGATGCTCAAAGTGTTAAAAATACTGATACAGCGGAGAAGAAAAGGATATGATGCAGGGAAAAAAATATCAGGAATAAAAAGACATATAGCAGTCGATACCCAAGGGCTTCCTCATGCGATTCACATTACCACCGCTAATATCACTGACAGAAATGGGTGTATAGAAGCATTTTCACTACATAAAAACCATTTGTTCGGTGTAAAAAATGTTTTAGCAGATGGAGGATATTCTGGAGAAAAATTTGCAAAGAGTGTGCAGGAGATATTAGGATGTATAGTAGAAATAGCTAAAAGAAATACACTTCATACTTTTACAGTTATTCCCAAAAGATGGGTTGTAGAGCGTTCTTTTGCGTGGATAGAAAAATGTCGCAGGCTATGGAAAAATTGCGAAAGAAAACTACATACAAGCCTGAATATGGTGGTTCTTGCTTTTATTGCTCTACTTTTGAAAAGATTTTAAACAGGCTCTTAGAAAAAATTCTCAGCCCAATAAAAAAATGACTCCTCAAATAGTTACCAGTATTGAAGAAAAAATCAAGTTGCAATAAAGCCCTATACAGATATCCGGATGGCTTAAAAGACATGGTAAAGAACATGTTAGTCATGAGACCATCTATAATCATATCTGGAAAGATAAACGACAGGGAGGACATCTTTATAGAGAGCTCCGTCATCGAGGGAAAAAATATAACAAGCAGAGAAAGGGAACTTCTGGAAGAGGGAACATCCCTGGTCGTATAGATATTAAGCAACGGCCTTGTATTGTAGAAAAAAAGACTCGTTTAGGAGACTGGGAACTAGATACAGTCATAGGGGCAAGACATAAAGGCGTAATTGTATCAATGGTAGAAAGAACTTCCAAGCTAAATTAAGCTCGCCAAAGTTTCTCATAAAACTGCAGAGGAAGTAAGTCAAGCGTTAATTGAACAACTTAAACCTATCAAAGATTTTGTACACACATTAACAGCAGACAACGGAAAAGAATTTGCCTATCACCAAATGGTTAGTTTCGAGCTAGAGTCAGACTTTCTACTTTGCAACGCCCTACCATTCTTGGGAAAGAGGCTTAAATGAGCATACAAAAGGACTAGTTAGGCAATATTTTCCTAAAACACAAAGCTTTTTAGATACGACTTCCAAGGATATGGAAAGGGTGGAAACTTATACTAAATAACAGACCTAGAAAGGCTCTCAACTTCAAAACTCCACTAGAAGTGTTTAGGAGATTATCTACAAATATGCTATGCTCGGGTGCACAAAAAAGAACATATAGTGGTTCCGATTCAATCGTATAGAAAAATATAGGATTAACGACAAGTTTCAAGTCGTTGACTTGAAACCCATTAAGCTAGCCGTTTGAATTGGCACTACTATGTTTTTGGAATTAGCTAAGCCTTTTGTGCTATTATGTCTTTTTTAAACAAAGAGGTACGGTATGGTAGAGGTTTCAGAAGGAGAAATTCAAACGACAGCAATGGATCATCATGGCTTAGTGGCTGCCAATAGAACGCGGTATAATTACTTAAAAAAAAGTCATTCATATGAAAAAAACGGTTGTTGTGGGGATGTCTGGAGGAGTAGACTCCTCTGTTGCCGCCTTGTTGCTTAAAGCAAAGGGCTATCAAGTCATGGGCCTTTTCATGAAGAATTGGGAAGAAAAAGATGAAAAAGGCATCTGTCTTTCAGCTTCTGATTTTGAAGATGTCCAGAAGGTTTGTGCCCAGATTGACATCCCTTGCTATACAGTGAATTTTGTCAAAGAATACCAAGAATCTGTCTTCTCTTATTTCCTTTCTGAATTAAAAAAAGGTTATACTCCCAATCCAGACATTCTCTGTAACCGCGAAATTAAATTTAAGGTTTTTCTCGATAAAGCAATGAGTCTTGGCGCTGATTACCTAGCAACTGGTCACTATTGCACTATTGAAGAAGAAAAGTCTTTTTATTTACATAAAGGCCAAGATCCCAATAAAGACCAGAGTTATTTTCTCTATACCCTCTCACAAAAAATATTGGAAAAAGTTCTCTTTCCCATTGGACATCTAACCAAACAAGAAGTGCGCTCAATTGCTTTATCTCACAATCTTTTTACAGCGAAAAAAAAAGATAGTGTAGGGATCTGTTTTATTGGTAAACGCAACTTCAAAAATTTCCTTCTTCCTTATCTTGGTTATCAAAAAGGGGCGTTTGAGAACACGCAAGGACAAGTCCTGGGTTATCACGACGGTCTTGCTTACTACACAATAGGCCAACGCAAAGGACTAAAAATTGGAGGAGCTGGCGATGCTTGGTTTGTCGTTGCCAAAGATATAAAACGCAATGTCATTATTGTTGAGCAAGGCTTAGACCATCCTAGCCTTTATCAATCAGAGCTTATTGCAACGGATTTAAGCTGGGTAGCGGATCTTTCCCCTCAAACGCCTTATCCTTGCTCTGCTAAAATCCGTTACCGACAGAAAGACCAAAACTGTGTCATTGAAAAAATTTCCGAAACAAAAGCTTTTGTACGCTTCTTAGAACCTCAAAGAGCAATCACCCCTAGGCAATCGATTGTGTTCTATGCTGGCAATCGTTGCCTAGGTGGTGGGATGATCGAGCCAGAAGCCCCCTAACTTTTTTCATCAGATATAGATGGATATTCTAGGGAACAGAGATCCACTTTAACAGCTTGGTGAATACTGCTCTTAAGCTCTTTGAGCTTTTTCTTATCTGGACTCTTTGCAAATAATGTTTTTTCGAATCTGCTTCTTTTCTCTAAGCAACTGTTAATATTGCCTTCAGAAATCAATGAAAATAACTTTTTTTTCTTAACCCTATCCATTCTATTCCATTTTTCAGGTGTTATATTGTTTTCAGAATCAAGGTCATAAATTGTCTGTATAACAAATAGCTGCTCTTCTTTTAATGAAATTTTTTCTTTTAACTTGATTCCTTGCTTAGTTGCTTCCTGGTTAAAAGTTTGAACGCCTTTGTCAATGACCTTTTTTAATCCTGGCCAAGAAGCTAACAATTGTTCTAATTGTTCTTCTTTAAGTAAAGGAACCTTTCTTCCTTCATGCATAATCTCGGTGAAAACCCCCAATAAATGCTGAGGAGAGCGTATTTTATCGCATCTTCTTTTCAGTCTTGCAAACTCTGTATTTGAAAGATTTTTTAACTTATCTTTTATATAGCCTTTTACTTTTACTGCATGATAAATATTCCATCCTAAAACCTCTTTAATACGCCCCTTGTATATAACGTGTTGTGTAGTAGGATATGTAGGATTAAATCTTTTTATAAGCTGATTTCCCTTCTCAAAAATATTTTGAGAAAGTGTTAATTTTGGTAAGCCGGAAATAAATACGCCATTCAAAGAAGATAAATCTGCCTTACTGGTTTTTAAAGGAGTTAAATCTTTATTAAGATCCATAGCAGCCTGAACAGCATTAATTAATAGTAACATGATAAAATCCTGTATTAAATTATTTATTTTCATAACTAGCGTTATGACAATGAACCATATCATTTTCTTTATAAAAATCAAGCCATTTATTTTTAATTAAATTAAATTAATTATATTTTAAAAATGCAAAACAATAAATAATTTAATATATTAATTTGTAAATCAAGCATTTGGATTTGATTTAAAAACCAGATAGGGCTATGATTCCCCTTTATCAAAAGCTGTTTTTATACAAGAGCTCCTCTAACCTTCCTGTCAGGTTAGGAAAGGTGCAATACCCGAAACTTAAACCGGTTATAAAGCTTTAGCCTTAGAGCCTGTTTAAAATCTTTTCAAAAGTAGAGCAATAGACCTCTTGCGTAGTTAAATAAAAATTTCATAATTGTAGATTCCAGCAATAAGATTGAACCGTAAACCAAACCTTTTTCTTCTGTTCCTATATTTGCCACTTAAAATTTTACATCTTTTTAGACTGCCAATCACGTTTTCATTAACAACTCGCTCAGAGGAAATCTCTTGATTCTGCTTTTTCTCTTCTTTTGTTAACGGCTTCTTCTTACTGGATTTTTTTGGAAGTCTTGAGTTTTTTTGAAAAAGCTGCTCTATCTTGCAAGAAAATGTTGTTCTTTTTATAAAAAAGTTTATATACTCAACCTCTTAATTTGAATGTAAACGAGTATATAGTAGTGCCAATTCAAACGGCTAGCTTAATGGGGTTCAAGTCAACGACTTGAAACTTGTCGTTAATCCTATATTTTTCTATGCGATTGAATCGGAACCACTATATCCTTTTTGGGGAGGAGACCTCTCTTGAAATTTCTTGGAGAACTATGAACCTATCTCATGCAGAACAGGGTACGCTGATCGAAGCCTTGGATAAGGCAAGAAGTAAAGTCTTTCAGAGAGGAGATCTTCCTTATATTTCTGTGGAACGACAGCTAGAGCTAGTTGAGGAGCTTTCGCAATTCGGCTTAGGACGCTTTGTTTTGGAAAGAGGAGGCTTGAATGGATATTGGACACATTACGTTGTCACTCATCCTCAGCAAGGGCTCTTGACGAGACTAGATGCTGAAAACAAACCTTTTACTGCCTTGGAGTCATTTATCCTGGATCAAGCCCCCACCAGCCTTGCCACTCAGGAACGCTTTCAGATTTTTAAACGAGAGATCCAAAAAAGACTGAGCAATAGCATGTCTTTAGCATCTGTCCCATGCGGCTTAATGGCCGATCTATTAGATCTGGATTTTTCTCAAATCTCTGGCTTTTCTCTTTGTGGGATAGATATTGATCCTGAGTCCATAGCTCAAGGCCAAGCGCTTGCCAGAGATCGTGGATTAGAGAGCAGATCTTCTTTTCTACAAAGGGATGCTTGGGACTTATGTTGTGATGGTAAATTTGATCTGATCACAAGTAATGGACTGTCCATCTATGAGCCCGACAATCAAAAGATTGTGGATCTATATCGTCAGTTTTTCTTCGCTTTAAAACCAGGTGGGTGGCTCATCACAAGTTTTTTGATTCCTCCACCCAAGTGGAATGCGGATAGGATCAATCCCGAACATGCACTCTTACAGAGAGCGATTTTTTCCGATATCCTCGAAGCGAAATGGCAAATATTTCGATCAGAAGAATTGGTAAAATCTCAGCTACTGGATGCCGGATTTGACGAGATCGAGATTATTTATGACCAAGCCCATATTTTCCCAACAGTAATAGCCCGGAGAATCTGATCATGAATACTTTCATCTCTAACTTCTTTTTATCGTTGTCCCTTGCCTGTGCTTCCTTGCTTTCGGCAAATGAAGTGCGCGATCACTGGAAAGGCAATGAATATGCAAAAAACTCTGAATCACAAAAAGCCATAGAATATCCTAAATGGGAATTATGTGATTATTATTTCCCTCTTTGGAATAAAAAAGATGATAAAAATTCTAAGCGTATTCTTGAAATAGTTTTAAAAAAAATTGGTTGGCGAGGTCAGAAAAAGCAGTGGTCAGAAAGAGAAAACAAGCTTTGTAATTATTGATGCTCAAAGTGTTAAAAATACTGATACAATGGGTTGTAGAGCGTTCTTTTGCGTGGATAGAAAAATGTCGCAGGCTATGTAAAAATTGCGAAAGAAAACTACATACAAGCCTGAATATGGTGGTTCTCGCTTTTATTGCTCTACTTTTGAAAAGATTTTAAACAGGCTCTTAGTATTTTTAGGAAGAAGTAAAAAGCCCTTACCAGAACCATCGGTTCTGGCAAGGGCTAGTCATGAATAACCTTATTTCTTAACCGGATGACGGATTTTACTATTTTTTATACCATAGGAAAAATAAATAATACACCCTATCACCATCCAAATAAACATTTGCCACCAACTAACAGCTGGAAAAGCTAGCATCTGAATAATACAACATAAAGTACCTGCCAAAGGGATCCAAGGTACAAAAGGAGTTTTAAATGGGCGGTGCAATAAAGGTTGTTTATAACGCAGAATCAAAATACCAAAGCAAACAATCGCAAAAGCTAAAAGAGCTCCCATTGAAGTCAACTGACCTAAAATACCAACTGGGAAAACCCCTGCTAATAACATAGCAGCAAGAGTGACTACAATGGAGGTAAAAAATGGAGTATGAAACCTTTTACTAATCTGGCTAAAAGGTTTAGGCAACAACCCATCATTTGCCATTGTATAAAAAATGCGAGATTGCCCTAAGATCATGACTAGTACAACAGAAGTTAAACCTGCTAAAATAGCAAATTTAAGAACTAAACGTAGCCAAATAAATTTAGGGCCTAAAGCATTTACAGCTATTGCAATGGGATCTGGAACATCTAGCATAGTGTAAGGTACGATGCCAAGTAGAATAATTCCAATGACGATATATGCAAGAGTAGATATGCCAAGCGATCCTAACATCCCGATCGGTAGATCTTTTTGTGGATTGCGTGCTTCTTGTGCTAGAGTAGAAAGGGCATCAAAACCGATAAAAGCAAAGAAAACAACTCCGGCTCCACGTAAAATACCACTAAATCCATACGCTCCAAATTCCCCTGTATTCTCTGGAATGAATGGTATTAAATGATCTAAATTGATAAAAGCAACCCCACAGCCAATAAACAGCAAGATTACTCCCATTTTGATAATTACCATTAAGTTATTAAAACCAGCAGCCGCTTTAATTCCGATGCAAACCAAAGTCCCCATGATAGCAACAATAAACATGGCGGGAAGATTCATGATAGCATCTGTTGTTGTCCATCCTATTCCTATTTCATAACTTAATGGAGAACCGGCTAAAAAAGAGGGTAATTGTATTCCAAAATCTTTTAGTAAGCTCACAAAATATCCAGACCATCCCACAGAAACGGTTGCTGCAGAAAATAAATATTCCATGGTTAAGCCCCAACCAATGATCCAGGCGGTCAATTCACCCATGGTAACATACGCATAAGTATAAGCACTTCCTGCAATAGGAATTAAAGAAGCAAACTCTGCATAGCAAAGAGCTGCAAAAATACAAATCATCGCTGCTAAAACAAACGAAATAAGAATTCCAGGACCTGCGTATTGAGCTGCTGCTTGTCCTGTTAATACAAAAATTCCAGCACCTATAATGGCCCCTACTCCCATTGCTGTTAAATTAACCGGTCCCAAAGAGCGCGTAAGACCACGACTAGATTGTGAGGCTTGACCTAATAAATCTTTTAAAGATTTTTTGACAAATAACTGTTTAGACATAAAAAAGGAGGTTCATTTTTTAGTGGAAAAGTTTAAGATAAGGATAAGATAAGTTTGTTTTTATGAATAGAAAAATAAATAATAGATCTCTTGCATAACTTGTAGATAATCTATAAAACGATTAAACCTTTAAAAAGCTTTGTCATGAAATACGATTGTTTAAAGGATTTTAAGAACGAAGAGTTTCGTCGATTAACAGGATTAAAAAGAGTCATATTTCAAAAGATGTTTAGTCCCAAAGTGTGATGGAGTGGGTTGATTCTAAAACTTTTTGGTTTTTTTTGCCAACTTTTGATAACATGCTCAAATGGTGTCAATCGCTTTAGAGCTTTCAATCTTTTCGCAAAGTTATATAGTGAATTAAATTTATTTTTTCTTAAGTAAGTTGTATAATTCAAAATATGACATACTCAAGAGAGTTAAGAATAAAAGCTTTAAAATATTTAAAAAGATGTGGTTCTCCTTTAGCGGTGGGTCAGGCTTTTGGAATTTCTCCTCGTACTCTTCTAAATTGGAAAAAGTTAGAAAAGCAAGGCGATTTAGCTCCCAAGTTGAAGCAAAGATCACCAAATAAACTCAATAATGAAAAGTTAAAACATTATATTCAAGAACATGCTGATGCTTATCTTAGAGAAATAGCAGAGACATTTGGAACAACAATTCCTGCGGTTTTTTATGCATGTAAAAGATTGAAAATAACCTTAAAAAAAAGACATCTTTCTATAAAGAAAGAGATGAAAAGAAACGAGAAGAGTTTAAACAAAAGCTAGAAAATATTCCTGAAGAGAATCGAGTTTACATCGATGAAAGTGGAATTAATGAATACCTCCAACGCGAGAAAGGAAGAGGTATTCGTGGAGAAAAAATATATGGGTCTGTCTCTGGTAATCGTTTTTTCAGAGAAAGTTTTATAGCAGCAAAAAGACAATCCTCTATTGGAGCTCCTTTTTGTTATACAGTGACATGCAATACCGATTTATTTAATACATGGTTAGAGAAAATTCTCATTCCTGAACTTAAAGCCGGTCAAGTTATCATCATGGACAATGCAAGTTTTCATAAGTCACAGCTGAGTTTAGAAATAATCAAGAAGGCTGGTTGCGAAGTCTTATTTTTACCTCCCTATTTCCCCAGATTTAAATCCAATTGAAATATTTTGGGCTAACTTTAAGAGAAAAGTACAATCAACTCTTAACACATTTTCTACTCTTTCAGAAGCTATTGATCAAGCGTTTTTAGAAATATGTGCTTAAAAGAAAAAAATAAATTTAAACCACTATAGGCATTTAAAAAATTATATAAATGCTCTTTTAACTACTGATGGGTTTGGTAGTGGTATCTTTTCACGGTAGCCTCTTTAAGGGTTCTGTTCATCCGTTCAACTTGGCCATTTGTCCATGGGTGGTTTACTTTTGTTAACCGATGCTCTATCTCTGGTTTTCATCACATACTCGATCGAAAATGTGTGTAAAAGCATATAAATTATGAATTACAAGAAAAAAAATAAACTAATTATTTTAATTATGTTTATTAAACATAGTCTTTTCAAGTTTGAAGTGCACAGAAGAATTAAAAAAAGAATAGGCAGGCGATGAAAGAATCTCTATTGTGATTTTTAACAATCAAACACAAGGAGAGACCTTGCCTAAAGGCTACCATCACCTAACCTATGACCAAAGATGTCAGATTTATATTTTAAAAGCTAGAGGAGATACATCTAGCTCAATAGCAAACATTCTAAAAGTTCATCATAGCACTATTAGTAGGGAACTTAAGAGAAATAAAGGGCAACGAGGATACCGTCATCAGCAAGCTCAAGAAAAAGCATTTCTTAGAAAAAATTCTCAGCCCAATAAAAAAATGACTCCTCAAATAGTTACCCGTATTGAAGAAAAAATCAAGTTGCAATGGAGCCCTATACAAATATCCGGATGGCTTAAAAGACATGGTAAAGAACATGTTAGTCATGAGACCATCTATAATCATATCTGGAAAGATAAACGACAGGGAGGACAGCTTTATAGAGAGCTCCGTCATCGAGGGAAAAAATATAACAAGCAGAGAAAGGGAGCTTCTGGAAGAGGGAACATGCCTGGTCGTATAGATATTAAGCAACGGCCTTGTATTGTAGAAAAAAAGACTCGTTTAGGAGACTGGGAACTAGATACAGTCATAGGGGCAGGACATAAAGGCGTAATTGTATCAATGGTAGAAAGAACTTCCAAGCTAACTAAGCTCGCCAAAGTTTCTCATAAAACTGCAGAGGAAGTAAGTCAAGCGTTAATTGAACAACTTAAACCTATCAAAGATTTTGTACACACATTAACAGCAGACAACGGAAAAGAATTTGCCTATCACCAAATGGTTAGTTTCGAGCTAGAGACAGACTTCTACTTTGCAACGCCCTACCATTCTTGGGAAAGAGGCTTAAATGAGCATACAAACGGACTAGTTAGGCAATATTTTCCTAAAACACAAAGCTTTTTAGATACGACTTCCAAGGATATAGAAAGGGTGGAAACTTTACTAAATAACAGACCTAGAAAGGCTCTCAACTTCGAAACTCCACTAGAAGTGTTTACGAGATTATCTACAAACATGCTATGCTCGGGTGCACAATAGATGTTTTTTCAAGTATTTATATGTTCTTTTTTGTGCACTTCAAGGTTGAAAGGGCCCATTAAGGAGATTAAAGATGGATTTAAAAATAGGAAGTTTCTTGAGTGCTGCCCGTACTGCTACCACAACTGCAGGGCTTACGCATGAAGAATTTCCTTTGCACCTACTAGATCTAATAAATAATCTTTACGACATGATGCAATGAAAGGCTTACTAAGGCTAGAAGACAAGCTTTTAATGACTTTAGAATATTTGAGAGAATAGACCTCTTTCAAAACCCATTAACATAGCTCCAGATTATAAATGCCCGCAATTAGATTGAACCGAAGACCAAACCTTTTTCGTCTATTTCTATAACGATCAGCTAAAATTTTGAATCGCTTAAGCAGACCAATAGCATTTTCATTAATTACACGTTCTTTGGAAAGGAATTGATTATTTTTTTTGTCTTGTTTTGTTAAAGGATTTTTCTTGCTTCTTCTTTTAGGCATTTGGGTTTTAGCATGAAGCTTTTTAAGTCCTAGATACCCTCCATCTGTTAGAAGGTTTATTTCGGAATGAAACTTGATTTTAGAATCCTTAAATATCCTAAAATTATGTCTTCTACCTTTGGAAAAAAAGGTACAAATAATCTTTTTTGTGTCCTTGCTCATTATCAAGCTGCGTCTTTAAGGTGTGCCTTTTCTTCTTCCCTGAGTAAAAATGTTTTTGTTTTTTTTAGGGCGCTCTATGGGTGTTTCTTTGGCATCTATTAAAATAACATCATATTCCATATCGCTTTTTAATAGCTCTTTACGTCCAAGCAGTGCAAATAGGGGATGTTTTATCAGGGTGTATTCTACCCATTTTATTGTTTTATAAGCTGTACTTTCACTGATATTATAGCTCTGGCTTATGTGAAAATAGGTTCTATACTCTCTTAGATACTCTAAGGTCATCAGTAACATGTCTTCTATTTTTAATTTATTGACGCGGCCTCCTCGGGCTTTTTTCTCTTTGTGACTTATCTCCAAAATCAAGCTCATTTGATCAAATGTCCTACGTTTTACTCCGGTTAATCTTCGGAATTTCTCGTTGTCTAAACTTTTTGCTTTTTCAAATTTCATCATGCCCTTACGTATTTTTAAGGGCATTATTTTATACAAGGGCTTTTTTATTTCCTAGTTTTGAAAGAGCTCTAATATCGAACGTATTTTCACACAGGTTGTAGTTACGATCTGAGTGAAAGTGCATGTTATTGAGCCTGCAGATGGGTAGAAGACACATGGATTAAAAGCAGGAAGTTTTCACTGCCTGGGAAAAAAGCTCTTCTTAAGAGTGACATGGAATACGAAGTAATTCTTATAGATGCATCAGAAACACCTATAGAGCGTCCCCAAAAAAAGTCAAAGATAAAAAATCGCAATAATAGACAGAAGCATTTTTACTCCGGAAAAAAGAAAAAGCATACGATCAAAAGTCAAATAGTCGTAGATAAGAAAACGAAATAGAAATCGACGGAAACGCTTTTGCCTAAGATTTAATCTTATAGCAGGAATCTATAATTGGGAGCTTTAAAATTCAGGTTATGCAAGAGGTCTAATCTATCCAATAGAACGGATCTGTCCTTCCCAATTTCGAACAAAATCTAATAGAGTAGCTTTATCAGAACGGTCTAGTAACAATTGAAATGCCTCTTTATAACTACTTAAATGTGCTAATTTTGCCAGAAGTTGAAGATGCGCTTTATCACTCCCAGCAAATAAGAAAAATAGCGTGTGTACTGGCTTAGAATCTAAAGCTCCATATTCCAGAGGTGATTCAGGATACACAATAAACACCATGTCAAATGATCCTTTCGCCATTGCTTCTCTTGTATGGGGAACCGCAAGACCATTTCCTAAAGCTGTTGGGCTTAAGTCTTCACGATCGATTAAAAGCTCTGTTAATATATCTGCATCCACATTGAGTTTAGGAGCTACAATTTTAGTTACAGCAGAAATGATCTCTTCTTTCTTATTTCCTTTGATATTAGTTAAGACGTCTCCTTGGTGAAGAGCGCGATATAGACAAAACTGCACCATTCCACCACTCACTGGATTCTCTATTTGCGCTTGCTGCTTTTGGTCGGTTAGAGGGTAGATTTGTTGATCGCAAGAAGCTGTTTCTTGAAGCTTTTTCAAATCAAATTTTAGCATCCAGTTTTCTATTTCGATTAAGCCAAACCGGTGCTCTCCATTAATACAATAAGAAGGAATTTTATTATGAAGCAATAATCTATGAATCGCGGCTTCTGAAATATTGAACAACTTAGCAACGTCTTTAATTGTAAGATCCATGGTTTTTCCTCTTAGTTTAACATCCGTTAAACATTTCGATTACTTCTTTAGCACAATGGCATTTAAGCAGTTTTTTGCGCCTTTCTTTATTTTTAACCGCCATTGTCAAATGAGACAAAATGCGCAAGTATTCTGTTTGTCGATTATCGGGACCTCCAATCATAAAAATGAGTTGGACTGCTATACCATCAAGAGCGTCCCATTCTAAGCCGTGCTGTACCTGAATTCCTACTGCGATAAAGAAATCCTTATAGCTATGTAGCTTCGCATGAGGAACTGCAACCCCAAGCCCAATTGCAGTAGGAACAATCTTTTCTCTTTCTAAAATTGCCTGATAAAATCGTTTAGAATCTTGAAGCTTTTTTTTCTCTTCTAGTAGACTCACTAAGCGATTTAAAGCATCATCACGATTGTTAGCTTGCATAAATAAAACGAGATCTTCATTTAAATAATCAGAAATTGCCAACGTACTATCCCGTTTAAAAAAATTCCTTAAATCACTAAAACCTAATGAGATTTGATGATTAATGCGTGCCAGTATGGCCAAACCCACCCTCTCCTCTTTTAGTTATGGCTAAATCATTTTTCCTGGTAAATACAGATTGTATAACAGGTGCAAAAACCATTTGCGCAATACGCATACCAGGAGTAATTATAAAATCTGACTTGCCATGATTTATTAAAATAATCTTAATTTCTCCTCGATAATCAGAGTCGATGGTACCAGGAGAATTTAGTACTGTAATTTGTTGTTTTAACGCAAGTCCGCTTCGAGGGCGAACTTGCGCTTCATAACCATTTGGAATTTCCAAATAGATCCCTGTGGGAATAAGAAGAGAAGCTCCGGGCTTCAATACCTTTTCTTCCGTTATATGCGCTTTTACATCTGCTCCTGCTGCTTGCTGAGAAGCATACTCTGGAATACACTCTTCTTTTTCTAAATCAATTCCTACTTCCAATCTCTCAGACATCTATTTTCCTTTAAATTTAACGTTTTAGTCCTTGTCCTGCAATAGTACTTAGTTCTAACAGATCTTGTAGTTTTTGAGGGATTTTTTTCAAAGGTTTTTCTAATAAAGAGGTTTTTGTTTTTTTTTGATGTGTTAAAAACATTAAGAGGTCGCTTAAAGTTTGTTTTAACCGATGACGGGACACAATACAGTCAATCATTCCTCTTTCCAAAAGAAACTCTGAGCATTGTGCGTTTGAAGGAAGCTTTTTTCTCATGGTTTGTTCTACTACTCGAGGGCCTGCAAAACCGATTAAAGCATCTGGTTCTGCAATAATAATATCTCCCAAAGAAGCAAAGGAAGCTGTAACGCCGCCTAATGTAGGGTTTGTCATTACAGAAATAAAAGGCAGTCCTTCTTCGTGCAGTTTTGCTAAAGCAGCAGATGTTTTTGCCATTTGCATCAAAGAGAGCGCCGATTCTTGCATTCTGGCTCCTCCAGAAGCAGAGACAATAACTATCGGCAGTTCGTGATTTAAGGCATATTCAATCAGTAGGGCAAGTCTCTCCCCCACTACCGATCCCATAGACCCCACCATAAACGTAAAATCAAGCACTCCTAAAGCAATCTGTGTTTCGCATATCGTAGCTTTCCCTACAATCACCGCCTCATCACGACAAGAGGTTTTGGTCGCTTTCAAGATTCTATTTACATAAGACTCTGCATCTGTAAAATCCAAAGGATCCATTGGCTTTAGATCTGTAAAAAGCTCTTCAAAACTATCCTGATCCGATAAAAGTTTAACCCTTTGAGAACCTGACAAACGATAATGGTAATTGCATTTCGGACAACAAGAGAGATTTTCTTGTAATTCATTTGCATGGATGATCTCATGACAGTGCGTGCATTTAATCCATCCACTATAACCATCTTTTTTAATTGTTTGAACTTTAATCTTTGGCTTATTCTTTGAAAAAAGACCCATAAATAAAACCAGTTAATTTGTAAGTAAAAAGTAATTATATATTTAAAGCTATTCTTTAAGCAACAACTAAAATGAAAAAATCTCTATTTAAATTTATTTTTTTGCAGAGAGAAAGCGTTCTTCCACATTTTTCCAATTGACCACTTTAAAAATATTTTTTATATAATCAGCTCTAACATTCTTATAGTCTAGGTAGTAGGCATGCTCCCAAACATCAATCCCTAGCAATGGTACATACTTTTTTATACAAAGAGGATCTTGATTAGCGCATGTAGTCATTACGATTTTTTTTTCTACCCGATTATAGCCCAACCAACCCCAACCAGAACCCTGAATAGCAATCGTTATAGAGCTAAGTTGCTCTATTAGATGCTCTAACGAACCAAATTGCTCTATAATAGCCTTTAAAAAATCCCCCTTGGGTTTTTCCCCTCCTCCTTTATCTATAGGAGCTAAGTTGGTCCAAAAAATACTATGGTTGAGATGACCGCCGCCATTAAATTTAATAGCCTGCTGCAATTCAATCGTTGTAGATAAATCCCTCTTTTTTTCCGCTTCCGCATATTTTTCTAAAGCAGCATTTAAATTGGCTACATATCCAGCGTGGTGCTTAGAATAATGCAATTTCATAATCTCTGCAGAGATGACCGGTTCTAAAGCAGAAAAATCATAAGAGAGATCGGGTAATGTGTAAGGGGCAGACATGAAAATAAACTCCGCTATTTTTAAGATAAATGATGTGATTCTAAATATAAACCGCTTACTAATATTTTGCAAAAGTCTACGGATAAAACAGGGCATTTTTTTAGTAAAAACCAATTACATTCACCTTAATCTCTTATTTTTTATCTAGAAATATTCTTTCTTTAGATTGACAAATTTTCTCAAAAAAAATTAAAAACTTTCTAAAATCTACATACAACCCAAGAGATTTCTTATGCTAAAATCCTATTTATTCACTTCGGAATCTGTTTCTGAAGGACATCCTGACAAAGTAGCAGATCAGATTTCCGATACGATCTTAGATATTGGTTTGGCTCAAGATCCTAAAGCAAGGGTGGCTTGTGAAACTTTAGTGAAAACATCTATGGTTGTTGTTGCAGGAGAAATCAGCGCGCAGGCGCAAATAAATTGGGAAAGAGCTATTCGAGATTTACTCCTAAACATAGGCTATGACAACATAAGCTCAGGTCTTGATGCAAATTCTTGCTCTATTATCAATGCTATTAGCCAACAGTCTAGTGATATTGCTATCGGCATAGATCGAATAGAAGATGATCAGGGCGCTGGAGATCAAGGTCTGATGTTTGGTTATGCTACTAATGAAACAGATGTGCTGATGCCAGCACCGATTACCTATGCTCACCGCTTAATGCAGCGTCAAGCCTTTTTGCGTAAATCGGGTAAATTATCTTGGCTACAACCAGATGCAAAAAGTCAGGTCACTTTTTGTTATATCGATAAAAAACCAGCTTATGTAGATACCATTGTTTTATCTACACAACACAAAGAAGAAATTAGTTATTCCGATTTAAAAGAAGCTGTCATCGAAGAGATGATTAAGCCAGTAATCCCAGCTAAATGGATTACAAAAGATACACGTTATCTCATTAATCCTACAGGCCGTTTTGTAATCGGTGGTCCTCAAGCCGACTGCGGTTTAACAGGTCGTAAAATTATTGTAGATTCCTACGGTGGTGCAGCGCGTCATGGAGGAGGAGCTTTTTCTGGTAAAGATCCTTCCAAGGTAGATCGCTGCGCTGCTTATATGGGAAGATATGTAGCTAAAAATATTGTAGCTGCGGGATTTGCCGACCGTTGTGAAATTCAAATCTCTTACGCTATTGGCGTAGCGAAACCAACTTCTGTTTTTGTAGAGACATTTGGCACTAATCACATCGATGAGAAAAGAATTATGCAACTTATTCTACAACATTTTGATTTAAGGCCCCATGCTATTATCCAACAGCTTAATTTATTGCAGCCAATCTATGCAAAAACCGCAGCATATGGACATTTTGGAAGAGATGATATCATTTTCCCCTGGGAAAATACCGATAAAACAGAGGAGTTACTAGCTAGCTTTAAACCTAAACCTTTGGAAATAGCAACGCCTTAAATTATCTCAGATAATGCCTTTTGCGTAATAGGTCCCATGGTTATAAGCTTTTTATCTAAGGGAATAGCAGAAAAAATCTCTAAAAAAGCTTTGATAGTCGAAGGGCTTGTAAAAATAATTTCATCTATATCTTCTAGATCAGGAATAGGCTGATTTTTTTGAACAACTGTATCGTAAATAAAACAATCTTGAAATGAGATATTTGATTTTTGAAAAAAATCCATGATTACATTTCTAGAAAGACTGGAACGAGGGAAAAAAAAATGGGTTTTTTCTAAAGACTGTGTACGCAAAAAAGCAACTATTCCCTCTTGCGTCTCTTTTTCTGCAACAAAAGAGCAATGGGCATATTTTTTTACATAACTAGCAGTAACTTGGCCAATGGCAATGATGGTAATCGGCTCTAAAAGATTTTTAGATATGCCAAGGTCGTTTAACTGCTGAAAAAAAACCTGAACCGTATTTTTACTAGTAAATAGAAGATGTGTATAGTTTGATAACTTGCTATAAGCTGCCTTAACATAGGAGTCCATTCTGGGCACAATTTGAATCACGGGGTAGTGAATGATTTGGGCCCCCTTTGCTTTATAATACGAAGGATCTGTTCCCAGATAGAGAACTTTCTTCACAAATAACTATTGATGAGATCTAGTTCTTGGAAAGTATTTATTGCAGAAAAAACCTGCAACATCTCTTGATCGTCTTGTCTAGCAACAACGGCTAATTTACCTTGCAACGCAGCTACTTCTGTTGATAAAAAAAACCGATTTAAATGTGTTAAATGTAAGCGAATCAATGCAGCTTCAGCCATAACCAGCCCCTCAATTTCTCCTCGGTAAAGATAAGCCAAACGAGCTTCAATGACTCCGCGAATATCTACACAAATCAAATCATCTCTTAAATTTTTAATAGCTTTTTCACGACGCAGAGTAGAGGTAGCAATACGCGCTTTTTTTGGCAGGGTATCTATGGTTTGGTGGGGAGGTAAAACCAAAACATCTCTTGCATCTACTCCTTTCGTGATAGCAACTATTTTTAATCCTTGTTCTAAAGGGTCTGGTAAATCTTTAGCTGAGTGAATTCCTACTCTACAAATCCCGGATAACACTAACTGATCTACTTCTTTAGTAAAAAAATCGATTTTACTTAAAAATCTCAAAGAAAGATCTAATCTGTCATCTCCTGTTGTCCGAATCCAAGTAGGCACAAAAACACGATTTGGATGAATCATTTGCAGCTCTTGGCGCACTTCTTTTACTTGGGCGCGCGATAGACGAGAGTTTCGCGCTGCTACAAAGATTTGATTACATAAGTGCATGAATAGCATCCTCCACCACTTCTACTTCAATGAGACGAATTTTATGTAACAGATCAGAAGAAATACCTTTTACATTGCGTTTAGGAATAATACATTGCTTAAATCCCATATGAATGACCTCTCGAATTCTATTTTCAATCCGAGAAACACTACGAACTTCACCTCCTAGTCCCACTTCACCAACAATGGCTGTGGAAGGATCTATACAACTATTACAAAAAGAAGAGGCAATAGCTAGAATAACCCCTAAATCAATAGCTGGCTCAAAAATCTTCAACCCTCCTGCAATACATACAAATATATCACAATTATAGAGTCGGTAATCCATTTTCTTCTCTAATACTGCGAGTAGCAGGCTTAATCGATTAGGATCTAATCCTGTTGATTTGCGCGTTGAGGTAGAAAAAGAAGAAGGGGCAACCAAAGCTTGTGCTTCCACTAGTAGTGAGCGACTCCCTTCTAATGCAGGAATAATTACAGAGCCTGGCAACTCTTTTGTTCTCTCTTCCATAAATAATAAAGAAGGATTATGCACTTCGGTAAGTCCTGTTGTGTTCATTTGAAATAAGGCAATCTCATCTGTAGGACCAAAACGATTTTTCACAGAGCGAAGCATCCGATATCCCTGTTGTTTTTCTCCTTCAAAATCCAATACGGTGTCCACAATATGCTCTAGCACTTTAGGTCCTGCAATTTCTCCTGATTTTGTCACGTGACCTATAAGAAAAGTTGCAATTTTTAACCCTTTTGCTAGATGCATAAATTCCATAGCTAATTCTCGCACTTGGCTAACAGAGCCCGGGGCAGAAGGAATTTCACTTTTATATACAATCTGTATCGAATCAACAATCATTATATCAGGTTTTAAACGCTCGATCTGCAGTTTAATATGAGAAAAAAGAGTTTCACTTAATAGAAATAGATGTTCATCTTGCACTTTGAGTCTTAAAGCTCTTAAGGAGGTTTGTTCAACGGACTCTTCTCCACAAATATAAAGAACGGTTAATCCTTGTTCAGCTAGTTTTTGAGCCAGTTGCAACATGAGAGTGGATTTACCAATTCCAGGATCGCCTCCAATGAGTGTTAAAGAGCCAGGGACAATGCCTCCTCCTAGTAAACGATCCAGCTCTATCAGCTTGGTTGAGATACGCATGGATTCTTCGAATTTGATCTCTTTAATTCGTAAAGGTTGTGATTTGCTATGTGCAAACCGCTCTGATTTATCAACTGCTTGAACCTCTTTTTCAAAAGTGTTCCACTTTTGACAAGCGGGACAACTCCCCGTCCATTTAGCTTGGGTAAGCCCGCATTCTCTGCAGCACCAAATTGAACGTTGTTTAATCGTCATACTTGTTTTCCAATTTATTCAGCGCATTTTCAGCGGCCGCTTGTTCTGCTTGCTTTTTAGAAGGGCCTGTCCCCTCTCCTATTTCTTGATCTTCAATATAAGCAATTACTTGAAATATTTTGCTGTGATCGGGCCCTGATTCTTTTAGTACTTTATAAGTAGGCGGTTTTTGGTGTTTTTTTTGTGCATAATCTTGTAGTTCTGCTTTCCAATTTCTCAAGGGCTTATAAATAATCTCTTTAATATTTTCTTCAAAATGATGTAAAAAAAACCGACGAGTGGCTTCTAGCCCCCCATCTTTGTAAATGGCTCCAATGAGCGCTTCAAATAAATCCGCTACAATTTTTTCCCGACCGCGTCCATCGTTCATCCTTTCACCTTTACCTAATAAAATAAATTCTGCAACATTTAGCTTAATTAGAAGCTGAGCACAATTGCTTGCCTCTACAATAGAAGAGCGTAAATTAGAAAGATGACCCTCAGGTTCTGTTGGTAAATGTTCATATACATAATCAGAAATAATTAATTCTAGAACCGAGTCTCCTAAAAATTCTAAACGTTCATTATGTTGATCTACAACCGCTCGATATTCATTAAAAAACGATCGATGCACAAAAGCTAAAATAAGAATTTTTTTGTTTTTAAATTGATAGCTTAAGCGTTCTTCAATTTCCGATATTTTCTCAAGTAATGTTTCAAATGGATTCATCTTATATGTCATGCTCCACGCTTATCTTCTCTCTCTTTACTTTTTCATTAAGTCCAGACATACTATATCATCTTAGGGGTTTTCATGGTTGCGATTAATTCTTGTTTTCAGCGTCTAAAACGCACATACATTTTTTCATTAATTGAAGAAAAAATAGCCACGTTGCATAAAAAAATCTCCCCTGATCCATTGATTAATTTAAGTATAGGGGATATAGCGCTACCTTTAGTCCCTACTGTAGCCCAAGCAATGAGCCGGGCTGTACTAGAGATGGGAACCTTCTCAGGCCTAAAAGGATATAGCCCTAGCAATGGTTATCTATTTTTACGAGAAGCCATTGCAAATACGCACTTTGCTATCCTACAAATCACTCCCGATGAGATTTTTATTTCAGATGGCATCAATACCGACATCACGAATATCCTAGATTTGTTTTCTCTATCCTCTATTGTAGCAATCCCCGATCCTACCTATCCCGCCTATCTCGATGCGACAATTCTTTCAGGCCGAACCAAAATCATGACTCTACCCTGTTTAGAAACCAATCAATTTCATCCCTATCCCCCATCTGAAGCCTGTGATCTGATCTATTTATGCTCTCCTAATAATCCGACAGGCGTTGCTATGAATAGAGATCTTCTGGCTACCTGGGTGAATTATGCTTTAAAGCACAAAGCTGTTATCTTTTTTGATCATGCTTATGAAGCATTTATTAACTCAGTAGACGTTCCTCATTCTATTTTTGAAATTCCGGGTGCTAAAGAATGTGCGATTGAGTTTTGCAGCTTTTCTAAATCTGCTGGATTTACAGGTCTGCGTTGCTCCTATACAATCCTTCCTAAAGCTCTTAAAGCGCGCTATGAAGATCAAGAAATCTCTTTGCATACTTTATGGCATCGAAGACAGGCTGCCAAATCCAACGGGGTTGCCTATCCTATTCAAAAAGGAGCTTTAGCTACTTTGCTTCCACAAGCTCAGAGTGAAATAAAAGCGCAAATAAACAGTTACCTTGCTCAAGCCAAAGCGTTAAAACAGGGTTTGATCCAATTAGGACTTGACTGCCATGGAGGAATTGATAGCCCCTATATTTGGGTAAAAACCCCTAAAGGGAAAAGTTCATGGGAATTTTTCGATGAGCTTTTGATTAAATGCCATTTAATTAGCATTCCAGGTGTAGGCTTTGGAAAATACGGCGAAGGATTTGTTCGCTTTTCTGCCTTTACCACTCCTGACAAAGTAGATTTAGCTCTTAAACGAATCAACCAGTTATAGACTTATGCGCCTTGTGTTAACAGATGACCAAAAAGAATTTTTCCAGAAAAACCGTTTTATTGAAATTGAAGGATTATTGCCTCTAGAAAAAATCACTCAAATAGAAAAGCTCTCCGATCTAACCCTAGCTAAAAGAACGGGCTCAGGAAGCTCTTTTCTGCAAGGGTATGATCTATGGCGCGATAACAAAGAGCTCAAAGAAATCCTGCATAAACGCTCTTTAATTAAGATTATTGCTGAGCTTTTTAATACCTTTCCCTTAAGAATAGCTTTTGATCAATACATAAAAGCTATTTTCCCATCTCCCATTCAAACCACTTGGGCCTTAGAAGAGCTCTCTTGCATTAAACCGCTAGCTGGAAGCATGTTGATTCCTTTATCCTTTTCCAAACTATTAAAATCCCATTTTCCTTTCCCCCAAAAAGGAAATGTTTTATTTCTAGCTCCAGATTATCCCATTCCGTGGCCTTCACTTTTTGGATTAGAGGACCTAAAACTCCTTATTGTAAGTTTTGCTCCTGAAAAAGCACTCTACCAACAAGAGATAAGAGACCCTCACCAACACGTGCTCAAAAAATGGGGCTACGTATTTGGTGATAGTCTCAGTAATCAACTTCATCCTCTTCTCATTGTAAGTCGCTAACCTATCTGCCGATTTAAAGAAACTCTATCTCCTATTAAAGGAATGGAATGTAAAACTTTTGGCTGAAAAGCCAAATTAGCAGCTATCTGTGCACGTTCTTGGGAATTTGAGCGATTATATTGATCTACAACTTCTATTTCTCTTTGCTTTAACACATTTGCTTTGTTTACAGCTTGAGTCAAATTGTGAATCTCTTGACGAATCTCTTGAACCAACCCTTTATGATTCATTCCATCGAATTGCTCTAATTCTTTAGCCAAACTATCCCAATGAGTGAGTTGTTCGCTCATACCTTTTCTTAAATCTTGTTGCTTATTGGTCAGATCTTGAAAATGGCCTACATGCTCAACAAGCCGGATTTCCTGTTTATGAAGATTTTCTAAAGTACCACCAAGAGAGGTAAATCCATTCTGATAGTCTTTGATCGCTTTTAGAGAATTTCCTATTCGAACTAAACGCCTTTCTTGCTCGCTAAGCCTCGTATCTACCTTTGGCATTAAACCATCTACTTTATTACACACATCTTTAAGACCTGGCACTTGATCTTTTACTTGTTGTGAAAGATGATCTAGCTTTTGCAGCGTACCATCCATGCTGCTTAAACTGCTCTTTAACGTTTCAATTTGAATATCTTGTTTGGCATTATAGTAGGCACCTAGCAAAGCCCCCCCTAAGAGCAAAGCTCCAGGAACAGGTGGAATGGCGCTGCCAGCAGCAGCAGCTGCTGCTGCTGCTAACATAGCCCCACTTGCAGGAGACAGGTGTCTACCCAGATTAACTATTCCCGAAAGCGCTCGACAACCAGTAGAAATGATGCTCATCTTAAAAATCTCCTTATCTTGGTCTGCTATTTTTTGATCGAATGGAATGTGCAATCTTTTCTAATTCTGTGGAAGGTTGTTCGAGGGATAGTTTTATCCCTTGTAAATAAGTAAGGTCTTTTTTTAATTGGTGTAGTTCTTTACTATGCTCCTTAAGACTTGGTTCTATGCGAAGTACATTCTCATTCAGCTGATCTAGCTTTTTAGTCATTTTACCTATCTGCTTTTCTAGTGTTTTTATTTCTTTATCGGAAGTAGAAAGATTTTGAAGCTTTGTTAATGCTTCATTTAGAGAATGGGTTAAGCTTTGTACCTCATACAAGTCCTTTTCCCATTCTTTTTTTTGCTTTTTAGTGTGTTCTACCTTTTGCTCTACTTCCCTTAGTCCTTGATCACCTTGATCTAGTGTTTTCTCTAAGTTTCCTGCTTGAGTTTTTAAATTCTCTAGTTTTTCTGCAAGAGATGCAGCTACAGGGCCTTGTTCTTTAAGTTGCTGCTCTAGGTTTCCTGTCCCTTGCTCGATTAAATGAGCTGCTACCAACACTTTTTGAGCTGCTCTATTAACTTTTATAGAACTAAGTACACATCCAGAGCTGGTAACGCCTGCAGCTCCAAGAGCACCTAATACAAAGGGAGCAGCAATAGGAATAGCCAGTCCACCTGTACCAATTCCGACTAATATAAAACCTGTTAGTAAAGATGCTCCTCCTAATATCATACCGGTTACTGCTGCTGTTTTTTTTGCAGTGTATGCTAATGAATGTTTATTCACTTTTTCATGAAAACTTTGCGAATCATATTGAGTCAGAGACGTTGATGAACTATGCAACTCTTGTGTTAACATAAACCATCCTTATATTATGTTGGATTAATCACCCTACGCTGAAGACCAAACTACATCTAGAAAGCGTAAGGTGAGTTAGTCATTAAATAACTGTTCTAGCCGGGTTATTCCGGGTTATTCTTGATCTTCTGCCTTTGATAAAGGGCACTGTTTTGCATTTCTTTAAATACATCTGCAAAAGAACTTTCTAGAATGCGCACTTCGGGGTTATTCTTGATCTTCTGCCTTTGATAAAGGGCACTTTTTTGCAGTTCTTTAAATAGATTTGCAAAACAACTTTTTAGCATGTGCTCTTCGGGGTGCACTTCTTCAAAATTATAATACCCAAATGATACTAAATATGTACATTTGGATAATATTGATTGAACAACATGATTTATAGACTGAAGACTATACTGCCTAGCATCAGAAATTTTATGAAAAGCCCTTCCCAAAAAGGTGCTCTTTTGAAGATTTTGCGTAGGATTGTCGATTATCTCTGGAAGGTTCTGCACCGAAGTAATACTACTCATCATTCATACCTTGGGTAATTTATTTTAACAAAAGACTAAGTATATATTTAACTATTTTTTTAGTTAACTTCTCCATAATAAACAAAATTTACTTTTGTAGTAGAAACTTCCCTTAATAGAAGCTTTTAAGAAAAATTCCAGAAAGCAATAACTCCTCTGCATTTTCTTTGTAACTAAAGAGACTTTCTTCTCTTAGAGCCTGTTTAAAATCTTTAGCAACTTTCTTCTTTGAACTTCTTGCATAACCCCTTATTTTAAAGCTCTCATTTATAGATTCCTATCTTAACAAAAGCATTTCCAGCTATATCTCTCAAACAATCATATCTCATGGACTAAAATCCTTTAAAATTTTAGATTGTTTATTAGTTCTCAAATAAATCTTTTACTTTTTTCAGACCCTTACGAACTCCCTTAAGTAGATTTGGGCTAAGTCCGAGATTGGGAGGGGGAAATTTCTTACGTTCTTCATCGCTAGATTCAGAATGTTCCTGTCTTGCTACATGACTAGCATCTTCATTTAATGAGCATCTAAAATGATTATTACTACCTTCTAATGTAGGACTGATCTCATCTTCTTTTGGAAAATTCTGTGTAGAATTATTGTTAGATTTCGATTTTTGTAGTGGTGGTGGTGGTGGTGGTGTTGTTGTTGTTGTTGTTGTTGGTGGTGGTGGTGGTGGTGGTGGTGGTGGTGGTGGTGGTGGTGGTGGTGGTGACAATGATCTCTCTGAAATGGTAGAATTTGTTGGTTCATTGCCTTCTACAAAATTGGTCTGACTTGAAAAGAGATAGCTCTTTAGGCTATCTAAATTATAATGCCCAAATGATATTACATATATGCATTTGGATAATATTGACTGAGCAACTTTATTTATAGACTGGATAATATATTTTCCCCCATCAGTAATTTTATGAAAAGCTCTTCCATGCAAAGAGGTGCTCTTTTGAAGATCTTGCGTAGAATTTGCACTGTTAACCTCTTGAGAATTCTGAACTGAAGTAGTACTACTCATAAATTTATGCCCTACGTAATGTATTTTAACAAAAGATCAAATATATAAATTTTAGCTAATTGAATTAGCTAACTTTTTTAGTTAAAAAGCATTAGAACTAAAAGTTTGAAAATCTCTTTTAGTTTGCTTTTCTATACAAACAAAATATTAATATTACTTATTTCTGAAGTAGAAACCTCTTTCAAATAGAAGCTTTTTAAGAAGGATTCCAGAAAGCAATAACCTCTCTGAACTTTCTTTGTAACCAAAGAGTTTTTCTTCTTTTGGAGTATTTTATTAAACGAGCTTTAAAATAGTTTATTGGATTATTTGTTTTCTTTTTTCGATTAGAAATAAATGAGCTGATTTTTTTAATAAATGTACTTAATCTTGCCATTTTTAATTTACCCTTGTTCATTTACAGATTTTTCCATTGCCTTAAGCCTTTTCTCGGGAGTCTTTGAATGAGTGGATAGAGTAAGCGTTTCTGCTACTTTTTCATAAAGTTCTTGATAAAGAGGATTGGAGGCGTCTGGAGAACGAAACTTTCTCAAAATAGAAGAATTCACAGACACATTACTCTTACACCTTTTAAGCTTAGATTTGGCTTCTTCTAGATCTTTATTAGGCACATCATTTCCTAAACTACCATGCTTATTAAGCTTGGATTGAGCTAAATCTTCATGTGTTTTTGAACTGTTATCAGAATTCTCTAGAGAACCCTTAATAGAAAAACAACCTTTTAGATCATCTAATGTATATCGCCCCAATGACCCTACATATATGAAATTAGACAGTATAGACTGCGTTACAGAACCTATAGAAGAGATTAAGTAATTTGTGGTTATATAAACCTTAGTAATAACTCTTCCTATTAAAGAACCACTTTCTTGTAAGGGAGACCCCAAATTATCGGGGTAATTATTGGAAATGTTTGAAATACCCATAATCCTATAAAAATTTAATCTAATTGTTAAAGAAGATAACTGTTTTTTAGAAACTTTTTGTGTAAATAGAACAAAAAATATTTTACACTGTTTGGTAACAAATTTGATGGATTTATGCCCGCTCTCTTTAAAACTACGATAATGACTAAAATTGGATGGAATCCTTTTTTTAAAAGAGAAATATTTTCTAGAAATCTAACTCTTAGAGTTGATAAAACAGCATTTTTTTCATCATAAAATTCCAATATAAAATATTGTTAATTTCTTATTAAATTAATATATATATATTAACACCGCTTTATAATTTATATTATTATTATAAATATAATTAAGATCAACATCTTTTAATTTTAATAAGTAAATGATAAATGTATTTGTTAAAAATATTGTGAATACTTCCTCTTGTTTTTTTCTCATCTGGATTTTCTTATGCTGTAATTTTTTCTTGAATTTTATACCTCGATACGTGAAAAGTTTTAAAATAGTAAAAAATAAATTGAAACGAGGATTATGAAAAGCAATCCATTAGATATGCAAGAAAGTGTATTCCAAGAAGACGCATTACTTCCTTTAAGCCCAACTCATGTGATTTGGCAAGGAAAAAAAATGCTCGATTTTTCTTCTCAAGATTTTTTAGGATTATCTAATCACCCAGATCTGAAAAAACACATGATTAAATATTTATTGCATTACGGCAATGGAGTCTGTTACCCGGAAATCCCAGGGAGTTTTATCGAATGTCAAAAAACGCTCGAAACAAAAATTGCAGAACTAATCAACATGCCTTATTTGTATTTTTTCTCGAATCGTTATTTAGCACTATGGCATCTGCTCTCTTCATTAAGTTCTGATGTTCTTTTACTGCTTGCTGATGATCTAGATCCTGGTTTAAGTAAAATCCTTTACACTTTCCCTTTGAAGATTCTTACCTATAATCAGAACTCTTTAGCTAGTTTAGAAGCTATTTTAAAAAGAGAAGGGCAATCTATCTGCTCTGTTAAAATGATCTTTTGTGAATCTATTAGTAGTGGCAGTGGGACTTTAACCGACTTAAATTATATCACCTCTTTATCTCAAGCCTACAATGCTTTATTGGTTGTTGATGATTCGCTAGCTTTTGGTGTTAAAGGCGATAGAGGCTTAGGTCTTGCAGCTAAACGAGAGGATATCGATTTAATTTTATGCTCTTTAAGCAATTCTGCAAGTGCAGATGCGGCTTTTCTTGGTTGTTCTTCTTGGATTAAAAACCTCATTAAAAAAAATGTTTTTTATCGAGAATCCAGTGTAACCTATGCTTCTTTAGGTGCCATAGAAATGGCTTTGGAGCTCATCCCTTCTTTAGAAGGGGAAAGGTATCAATTAGAACAGAGATGCCATTGGATAAAAAAACAATTGCAAGGTTATGACATCAGTTCCCCTACACATGTAATCTGCCTACACTTTTCTCAAGAAGAAGAACTTTGCTATTTTTGGGAAAGCCTTTTGCAAAGAGGAATTCTCTCCCAGTGGATGGTCTGCCATCAAAAGAGATCTTATACTCTACGGCTTTTCATTAATATTCACCATACTCCGGATGATTTAAGAATGTTAGTAGAAGAAATCAAAGAATTAAAAAGCGGTTAAAGATTTATGCCAATTCTGCACTGTTTCTTTAGAACAACGAATGCAGTAATCCACACTTACCCCTATTAAATAATTACCTAATAAATAACACCGGGGTATTTTTTTTTGAAATTCAGGATATAGGCTTGCCATTCTTTTTAAGTGGCCTACTGTATATTGAGGAATAGCAGAAAGGGCTCTTTTAAAAGAAACAACATCTGGCTGCATAGAAATTTTTAAGTGTTTACGAATATTTAAAAGCGCGGTTTGAATGGCTTCTTCTTCTGATTGTCCTAAATCTTTAAGTTTAATGGTAAGACGGGTTTCCTGAGGATAATTATTATGTTGTTTTAAAACAGAAGAATCGAATACAACGCCTAAGATATCTTCTCTAGTACAATGAGGTATTAAATACCCAAATCCCTTAACCGGTAAAACATGTTCCTTATATCCAAAGTTAAGAATGATAATTCCCTCGCTTTTCAAAGAGACAAGTTCTTTTCCAAGAGATGGCATATCTTTGATAAAAAGATTTCCTGCTTGCAATGCGGGCAGAGCACAAAATACATAATCTGCGGCAAATTCTCCTTGATTGGTTTTAACAACTACTTTTTTTTCTGTTTGTACAATTTCTTGTGCTTCATGCTGGTAATAAATGGAAGCCGGTGTCTTAGTTAAGAGTGTAGAGGTTAATTGCTCTACCCCTTCGCGAAAAGAAAATATAGCAGATAAAGGAGCATTTGGAAGATAGGAAAATCTTTTAGGTGCTCTTTTTTTTTGCAACCAATTCTTTAAAAACCCTTTGGTTATGCTCCCATATTCTTCTTCCCATTCTTTGAGTTTAGGAAAAAAGGCTTGGATGGAAATGAGTCGAGGATCTCCACCAAAAATTCCTACAACCATCGGATCGAATAATCTTTGGGCTACATCGTAATTAAAACGACGTAAAACAAATTCCCAAACGGTTTCATCTCCCTGTTTAGTAGGGCGTTTCCATTCTGTAATTAATGCTTGAATAAATCCTTTTGTTAAAGGAGACCATAAAAAGGAAATAAGATTTGTAGGAAATTTATATAATTTTTCATTCCACCACAAATATCGATTATGAACAGGTATTTCCGACCAAACCACTTCTTTTAAGAGACCTAATTCTTCTGCCAATTGTAAAGTTGCAGGACATCGATTTATTTTAAATGTACGTGGCCCTTTTTCAAAATGAAACCCTGTTGTATGATCTGTATGAAATAAGCCTCCTATCCGATTTGATTTTTCTAAAATCAAGATATCTAATGGTAAGGAAATTTGGCTTAAATACCAAGCAGCAGATAAACCAGAAATACCCGCTCCTAAAATAATGATCTTCTTTTTCTCCATAATAAACCTTAAAATTTAAGCTATGCAAACAAAAAGCATAAAGGATTGTCCAGATAAAATAAAAGATGAGATAATCAATCATCTAAAAATATTGCAAAAAAAATTTATTACAGCTTTTGAAAGCTTTGAACCTCAAGCCACTTTTATTAAAACTCCTTGGAATTATGCAAAAGGTAGCGGAGGAGGAGAAATGGGCTTATTACGCGGAAAAGTATTTGAAAAAGCTGCGGTAAACTGGTCTGAAATACAAGGAGATCGCTTTCCCATGGCAGATGCAGATGGGGGCTTTTTTGCAACCGGTATTAGCCTAATTACCCATATGTTAAATCCACATGCTCCAACAGCACATTTCAATATTCGTTTTATTCAGACACAAAACAACTTTTGGTTTGGAGGAGGATATGATCTAACTCCCATGGGATTTACCTACCCAGAAGATACTCTACATTTTCATACCACTACGCAAAAAGCACTAGATTCCATAGACAAAAAGATCTATCCTCTCTTCTCTAAGCAGGCAAAAGAGTATTTTTTCATCCCCCATCGAAATAAAGAAAGAGGAGTAGGAGGTATTTTCTTTGACCATTATCAAACAAAAGATCTAGAAAAAGACCTGCATATCTGGAAAACGGTTGGGGATACTTTTTTAAAGGCTATTTTGCCAATCTATACAAAACGCATACAGATGGATTATCAACCCCAGGATAGACAAAAACAACTAGAAATGCGTGCTCATTACGTGGAATTTAACTTGCTGTACGATAGAGGTACAAAATTTGGATTCCTTTCAGGTGGCAACGTAGATGCTATTTTATGTTCCATGCCTCCGCTTGTTAAATGGTAGCTGATTTTGCCATATCGACAAATAACTTGACACTCTCAAAAGGAATATCGGGAAGCACTCCATGTCCTAAGTTGGCAATAAATCCCCTACCTCCTTTCATAGAATTTAGAAAAGAACTCACTTCTTTTTCTATTTCACTAGAAGGTTTTTTTAAGAGCTCAGGCCTTAAATTTCCTTGCAGAGCAATAGAAGATGAAATTTTTTCTCTTAAAACTTTCATAGGTAAATGCCAGTCTAAACTAATAGCTGTCGGCATAAGATCTGCTAATTGCGCATAACGTATACTAGAATCACGACAAAAGAGAATGACAGGAACTACCAATTGCAGCTCTTTTACTATTTGATGCAAAAAAGGCAGGCAAAATTGCTGAAACTCTTCTTCCGAAAGAATACTCGCCCATGAATCAAAAACCTGCACTACATCAGCACCTGCTTGTACCTGAGCTTTTAAGTAGGTAATGGAAGCTTTGGTTAAAATAGCAAGAAGCTCCATGAAACTTTGCGGGTCTTTTTCCATCCATTGTTTTGTATAAAGAAACGGTTCTTTACTAGTAGAATCGATTAAATAGGTAGCAACGGTAAAAGGACCTCCACAGAAGCCGATTAAAGGTACTTGAATCTGTTTTTTTACAATTTGTAATATCTTAAACACAAAGGTCAGTTTTTCTTCAACTGCCTGAGTAGATAATTGCTTTACTTGCTGTTTAGTACGAATGGGGGGATAAATACGAGGTCCGCCTTTATCTGAAAATTCTAATTTAAGTCCAAGACCTTCTGCAAGAACCAAAATATCTGAGAAAACGATCGCTGCATCTACATCTAAAAGGTCTATAGGTAGATAACTAACCTCTGCTGCTAATTCAGGAATATGAAAGAGCTGCCAAAGAGAGTATTTTTTACGTAAAAGCTGATATTGGGGCATGTAACGCCCCGCTTGTCGCATTAACCAAATGGGGGCTCTTTCTACTTTTTCACAACGCAGCGCCCTAAGGAGCAGATCATTCATGACAGCAATCGATTTAAAATAGCATCAACGGTAAACCCAAATTCAGCAGCTAGATCACCCATTGGAGCAGATTCTCCAAAAGATTCCATACTAATAGAGATTCCCTCGGCTCCAATCCACTTAGACCAACCAAAGCTTACTCCTGCTTCAATACTTACTCTTACTCCTAAATCTCCACCGATAATCTTTTTTTTATATTCATCATCTTGAAGTTCAAAAATCTGCCAGCAAGGCATAGAGATCACTCTGACTTCTTTATCTACTTTTTCCAAAGCAATGGCTACTTCTAATGCTAAGGAAACCTCTGATCCTGTTGCAATTAAAGTGAAATCTGGTTTGGTTTGTTCTTTTTTAATAATATAGGCACCTTTACTCATTCCCTCTTCATAAGGCACATTACACACATCTAGCTGAGACAACGCTTGTCTCGATAAAACAAGTATAGAAGGTCCTCGGTAACGAAGAGCTGCCATCCATGCCATTTTCACTTCCCAATGATCCGCAGGTCGAATCAAATGAATATTAGGTATGGCTCTTAGAGAGGCTAAATGTTCAACAGGCTGATGAGTTGGTCCATCTTCTCCCAAAAAAATAGAATCGTGTGTAAACACATAAATCACTTGAATTCTAGAAAGAGCTGCTAAGCGAATAGCATTACGCATATAATCAGAAAAGGTAAGAAAAGTTCCTACATAAGGAACAATCATATTTGTTTCAGCAAGCCCAGTAGCAATTGTTGCCATTCCAAACTCTCTGATTCCATATTTAATGTTTCTGCCTGCATACTGCTCTTTTTCAATAATAGGGAATCTCTTCATCATAGTCATATCAGAGGAAGAAAGATCAGCAGAACCTCCGATTAATTGAGGCATTAAATCTGCTAAAGTGTTTAAAACAACTTGTGAACTTACACGAGTAGCCAAAGGAGATTTCATTTCAATTGCACACAATTTCTCTTCTAAATCATTGGGCAATCTTTTTTCTGCCATTTGAAGAAACAATTTATAAAGATCTGGGTATTCTTCCGACCATTTACGAAACATCTCTTTCCACTTTTGTTCTAAAGCCACACACTTAACAAGTTTTGTTTCAAAAAACTGATAAACAGCTTGAGGAACATAAAAATCTTTTTCAGGCAACCCAAGTGCTTTCTTCGTCTCTTCAATCTCTTCCGCTCCCAAGGGAGAGCCATGCGCTTTTGAGGTTCCTGCTTTGTGGGGAGATCCTTTACCAATAATAGTTCGCATCATGATAAAACAAGGTTTTGTTTGATGATCGCGAATATGCGTAAATATCTCTTCCATCTTATCAAAGTCATAAGCATCTATTTCGAACACATCCCATCCATAAGCGACGTAACGCATCTTTACATCTTCTGAGAATGATTCTGCTAAAAACCCATCTAAAGTTACTCGATTAGCATCGTAGATCAATACCAGGTTATCTAGCCTTAAGTGTCCCGCAAAAGAGCTTACCTCAGAAGAAACCCCTTCCATAATACAGCCATCTCCAGCTAAGCAATAAACCTTACTTGTAAATAATGGGTAATCATCTCGATTAAATCGCTCTGCTAATATTTTAAGTCCAAGCGCTTGACCAACAGCATTCCCAACTCCCTGACCTAAAGGACCAGTTGTAGCTTCTACACCATCTGTAATATGATATTCTGGATGACCTGGTGTTTTAGAATGAAGTTGGCGAAAATTTTTAATATCGTCTAAAGAAAGATTAAACCCCGATAAATGCAGTAAAGAATATAACCACATAGAACCATGGCCTGCGGATAAAACTATCCGATCGCGATTGAGCCATTTAGGGTTTTTTGGGTTATGTCGCAGAAGAGATCCATATAAAAAAGCCCCAAACTCCGCACAGCCCATAGGAAGCCCAGGATGTCCAGAATTCGCTTTTTGAACCGCTTCCATGGAAAGAGAACGCACTGCATTAGCAATTTTACTTAAAGTTTTTTTTAAATCTGCATCCATTTAGAACAACTCCTTAGAGCCTTGTTTAGATGGGATTAAGGTTAACAAACAGCATAAAGAAGAGCAATAGCAAAAAAGAGCTTTATTATTCAGAAATTAAGGAGAATCAAAATACCTAACACGCTAGATAATGTAAATAAGCTGTTATCTTATTCTAAGAGCCTGTTTAAAATCTTTTCAGTGAAGGAATGGCTGAGCTAGGCATTATAGTTATTTAAAATATTATTGATAAAGTTGTATATTTTTCTCCAACAAAATATATGGAGGTAGAGAAATGCCTAAACCTTATTCAATGGATCTAAGAAAACGAGTGCTTCAATACCTAGAAGAAAATAACGACAAAATGAAGGCCAGCCAGCTATTTCAAGTTGGGATTGCAACTGTCTATCGATGGGTAAAGCGTAAGAAACAAAGAGGAAACGTAGAACCTCTAAAAAAGAAAAGCACTTATAAGAAAATTGATGATCAGAGATTAATCGCTTATGTAGAAAAAAACCCCGATCATTTTTTATCAGAGATTGCAAAGCATTTTGGTTTGACTTTGCAAGCAATCTTTTACGCTTTGAAAAGACTCAAGATCACAAGAAAAAAAAGATTGCGTTTTATAAGGAAAGGAATGCGGAAGCAAGAGCGGAATATCTAAAAAAGATAGAAGCAATTTCTCCTGAAAAAAGGGTCTATTTGGATCAGAGCGGAATCAGTCAATATGTGCATAGGCAATATGCGAGGAGCGCGAGGGGAAAACAAATATTTGGAGGAATTTCAGGAAAACGATTTGGTAGACAGAGTGTAATTTCGGCACTACAAGGGAAGAAATTGCTGGCACCGATGTGTTTTGAAGGAACTTGCAATACGGATCTATTTAATGTATGGCTAAAACAGGAATTGATTCCAAATTTGACTCATGGCCAAGTTTTGATTCTCGATAACGCGAGCTTTCATAAATCAAAGACAACTAGAACATTGATAGAGGAAAGTGGATACGAAATGCTCTTTCTCCCGCCTTATTCACCGGACTTAAATCCTATCGAAAAATATTGGGCCAAAAGGAGAGACCTTGCCTAAAGGCTACCATCACCTAACCTATGACCAAAGATGTCAGATTTATATTTTAAAAGCTAGAGGAGATACATCTAGCTCAATAGCAAACATTCTAAAAGTTCATCATAGCACTATTAGTAGGGAACTTAAGAGAAATAAAGGGCAACGAGGATACCGTCATCAGCAAGCTCAAGAAAAAGCATTTCTTAGAAAAAATTCTCAGCCCAATAAAAAAATGACTCCTCAAATAGTTACCCGTATTGAAGAAAAAATCAAGTTGCAATGGAGCCCTATACAAATATCCGGATGGCTTAAAAGACATGGTAAAGAACATGTTAGTCATGAGACCATCTATAATCATATCTGGAAAGATAAACGACAGGGAGGACAGCTTTATAGAGAGCTCCGTCATCGAGGGAAAAAATATAACAAGCAGAGAAAGGGAGCTTCTGGAAGAGGGAACATGCCTGGTCGTATAGATATTAAGCAACGGCCTTGTATTGTAGAAAAAAAGACTCGTTTAGGAGACTGGGAACTAGATACAGTCATAGGGGCAGGACATAAAGGCGTAATTGTATCAATGGTAGAAAGAACTTCCAAGCTAACTAAGCTCGCCAAAGTTTCTCATAAAACTGCAGAGGAAGTAAGTCAAGCGTTAATTGAACAACTTAAACCTATCAAAGATTTTGTACACACATTAACAGCAGACAACGGAAAAGAATTTGCCTATCACCAAATGGTTAGTTTCGAGCTAGAGGCAGACTTCTACTTTGCAACGCCCTACCATTCTTGGGAAAGAGGCTTAAATGAGCATACAAACGGACTAGTTAGGCAATATTTTCCTAAAACACAAAGCTTTTTAGATACGACTTCCAAGGATATAGAAAGGGTGGAAACTTTACTAAATAACAGACCTAGAAAGGCTCTCAACTTCGAAACTCCACTAGAAGTGTTTACGAGATTATCTACAAACATGCTATGCTCGGGTGCACAATAGATGTTTTTTCAAGTATTTATATGTTCTTTTTTGTGCACTTCAAGGTTGAAAGGGCCTTTAGCATTGCTTTAGATAAGCTATACAATAAAGATTACACCATGTGTCTTTCATGCTGGCTTTCTGATTATGATGATCCTATGTGTATCCTTCAAATGTTTAAGTATAGAAATTATGGAAGGAATTGCACGGGTTGGGAACATCCTAAATTTATCGAATTAATCAACCTCTCTAACCACAAGGAAGGCGATAAGCGCTTATCAACTCTAGAAAAAGCTGAAAAAGTTCTAATCGATGATATGCCTGTCATTCCCTTATATCACAGAAATTATGTATATCTTATGAACCCAGAATTGGAGTTTAATGTATCTCTGTGGGGAGATAGGCTCTTATTTCCCATGTCTCCGGAGCAAAAACAAATCCAAAATGAAAATAAACAACGCTCAAAAAAATAAGAACGGAGAAGTTCTGTCTGTCAACTCAAGTTCTATCTAGAGAAACGCCCTTCGATTGCTTTTCTTTTGACCAAAAATCTTTTTCCTTATCTCCTTGCTCTGACAATCGTGTGAAAATGTTCGTCATTACTAAAAAACCTAGCTTAAAGCATTCCAGGCTAAAATGCTCATTAGGAGCATGAATATTATTCGTGCTAAGAGATACACCCATGATTATTGTTTCTGCAGAACTAGCGGTTGTCAGATCTGGTATAATGGGTACAGATCCTCCACATGCAATATATTTGCAAGGGTTTTTAAATATTTCTTGATATGCCAAAACAACTGTTTTGGCAATCACAGAATCAGGAAAACAACAAAAAGCTCCATATCCCTCTTCTGTTTTGCAAGAAATGTTAATACCTGGTGGCGCCTGTTTTTTGAAGTACTCTACGATACTCTGAACCACTTTTTGAGGATCCTGCTTGGGAACTAATCGACAGGAAATTTTCGCATGTGCCACGGAGGGAATCACTGTCTTAAAGCCAGCTTCTATATAGCCCCCCCACATACCAGTTATTTCCACAGTAGGTCTTAACCAATTTGATTCTAAAAAAGAGTATCCTTCTTCATGAGCAAAAGCATGTACACCAAATTCTTTAGTATATCGATTTTGATCAAATGTCATATCCAAAAAGCTCGTCCAACTTTTCAAAGCGGGCTGCACTTCATCGTAGAAATGCGGGATAGCCACCCTACCTGAAGAATCCCACATATTGGCTAATAATTTGGCCAAAACGCGGTTCGGATTTAAGGCTATTCCACCATGGCTTCCCGAGTGTAAATCTACAAAGGAATTCTTACAAGTTACTTCAATCGTTGCTATTCCTCGCATTCCTAAAGTAATTGCTGGAGAGGCTAAACTTGGGATTCCTGAATCTACAATAACCAGATAATCTGCTTTTAGTTCTTTGGTCTTTGTATTGAGAATTTCCTTTAGCCCTTTACTATTTGATTCTTCTTCTCCTTCAATGATTATTTTAATGTTTATATCTATTTGCTTGCTTAATTCTAAATAAGCTTTTAAAGCGGTTAAAGAATAAAAACATTGTCCTTTATTATCAGAAGCTCCGCGCGCATATACACAATTGTTTTTTAAAATAGGGTCAAAAGGATCATTATCCCATAAGTCTATAGGGTCAACTGGTTGCACATCGTAGTGATGATAAATCAGCAAAGTAGGTCGATTAGAATCTGCTTTTAGATAAGAACCGAAAATCACAGGAAAATGGGAAGTTTCCCATATGTCTACTGTAAGCCCTATCTTCTTCATATATGCACTCAGCCAATCCACTGTCTTTCTAATGCCCTGTGCATACTTCTTGTTTGTGCTAATACTGGGAAAACGTAAAAACGCAAAAAAATCATTCAAGATTTCCTCTTGATGTTTTTGATACCAATCTTCAAATAGAGATTTTGACATAAATAGTTACTCTTATTTAATAAACAAGAAAATGTTAAAACATATTATCATTTTGTTCAAATTTTTCCTGTGCGTTTTTAAAAAAAATACGATGGCATAAGATTAAACAATGAGAAATTCCGATGTTTAATAGGAGTAAAACGCAGTAGCTTTGACCAAATGAAAACTATTCTCTTGTCGAGCATGTTCCCATAACAGGGATGCAGTCAACTTCTCTCTTTTCCTCAAGTATCTATTGATCGCATCATGATTAATATCACGGGCATGTTCAGCAAAATAAGTTAGGATATAATTCGTCTGTTCGCATTCCCTCAAAAAAAATCTCATTTTAAAGAAAACTCTTTTTTGCGTTAAGTCTAGCCGGTTTTACATGCATCATCAAAGGATAATATTGCGAAAGAAAACTACATACAAGCCTGAATATGGTGGTTCTCGCTTTTATTGTTCTACTTTTGAAAAGATTTTAAACAGGCTCTTAAATTTGTGAATAATTGCAAACCTCTATCCATATTTTCCTGAAATGTATCCTTTATCGCCGTATAAGTTCCCAGTAATTCCTTTCGACAAAATACCAGCTACAGAAACGTCTGATGTATTTCCAGGTGTTAATTGAAAAGCTAGAATTTCTCCTACTTCATTAATTATTAAATGAAGTTTAATTTCCAAGAACTATCCTGCTCCTGTTTTTCCCATTTTTGCAAATCTTGCAAAAACTTTATTTCTCCTAATTCTTTTGTTAAAGCTAATTCCAGTAATTTTACCTTTGTTATGTAAAAGATAAGCGAATAGGGGGATAAAAATATTTTTTACAAGGTAAACAAATCTGCTGTAGCTAATAAGAGTAGGAAACTCTTTACGGAGATGAACCATTACATAAATGCAATAGAAGTGTTTGAAATTCCTGTAGTTTGATTGGTGAAACAAAATAGATATTGTCATCATTTCAGGAATAGACATTTTCCCTTTAGGGCCTCTTGAGAATTTGCCTTTGGTAATTAAATGTTGCTCCCATTGCTTGTTAAAATCCTTCCAAAAATCATCTATAGAGCAGTATAATTCGACAAGCTTTTCCATTTTTGACCTCTTTTTGTTGTTGTTTTTTCGCAAATGAACTTGTACAACATTAAGTGGTCTTTTTGCACTGCTTTTTTGTCTTATCTTTCCTATTCTTAGTTAATTAAACTTAACACTGAGGTTCCTAGCATTTTTAAGTAACTTTGTTGTCTACTTTTTAGATCTACCTTTATGTTGATTATCTCTTGTTTATTATATTAACACATTTTAATATAATTAACAATTTATATCTTATTAAGTATTAATATAATAAAGTTGGGTTCTCTATGAAAATAATCTGTTGGCAAAAAGGCTTAAAAAAAAGAGGTTCTTGTACGCTATTCAAGAACCTCTTTTAAAAATAGAAAAGTCTTTAACTTGTAAAACAAGTTTAATTAAAAAGATTTTTTATTGCATGGTCTTTTGAGCAGCTATTTTTGCATCATTATTAAGGATTTTAATAACCCCTTCTGTGTATTCTTTGGTTTCTTCCATTTCTTTTTCTACGGTCTTCAAGGTATCATCGCTATTTGTCTGCAGGGCAGCGATACTTGTTTTATCTTTTTGTATGTTCGCTTTTTTTTCGCTACTTGTAGTTTCTAATACACCTTGAGTTCCACCAAGTACTCCCTGCGTTAAGTTTAGAGAGCCTTCTGCTCCAGCTACAGCTGCTTCGCTTAAGAGGCCAGAGAGCGCTCCTCCTGCTGCTAAGATTCCACCAAGTACTAGAAGAGGACCTAAGAAAAGAGTAGCTATTTGTACATAACCCGCTATTTTTGTAATAAAGGCCATTTTTTCTGCTTCTGAAAGGCTCTGGTCAGCTAAGGTTTGCAGCATTTGTGTCAACTGATTAACAGTCTCCATTTGGGTTACTTGTACTTTGGTACTAGCTCCTTGAAGATGCTGCAAAAGAGAGCTTGTTTCTAAGATGGATAATGACATGATTTAACTCCTATTTAGTTTCCATGATTCTGCCCATGTCAGTAATAGCTTGTCCTGCTTGCTGACCTAACTGGGCAGATCTATCGGAGGCATTTTCCACAAATATTTTTTCCGTAGAGCCAAGTTGAGAAGAGAGTTTTTGCGTTTGCGTGTTACAATAAGCAAGCAGAGCTTGTAACTTACTCATTATTGTTGAATCAGGACCTGTATCTGTTACCCCTTCCAGTCCTGGAGCGTTAGAATTATTGCCTGCTACACCTGCAACAGCTCCGATTGATATGGCTCCTGCGGTAGCTCCAAGAAAAGCTCCTAATACGAGACTACCTGCTCCTCCTGTACAAAATGCAAATAGCGCGCCTAGGGCGACTGCAAGCACTCCAAAAATAAGCGCTTTCGTATTACTGAAATGCCGTCCTTGGGTCGATTGACCAGCGAGATCTTTTTGTTTCTCAGCTTGCAATTCCAGCTGGGTCGTTTTTACTTTGGTTTGTTGGATTCCAGCTAACATGGCTTTATCGTTTTGATCCATTTGAGCTTTTGCAAAGGCTAAAAAGAGGATTAAGACATTCGCTTCTTCGGGGTCTACTTGTTTATTTTTGATCAGATCGATTACCTTTTCTTTGAGAGCATCAATTGTGTTGTTTAATTTCTGTTGATCATCTTTTGAGAAATTTTGTAGATCTTTGGAGCCAAGGGTATCTATAGTATCTAAAATAAGCTCTGCTTTTTCAGGATCTATTTTTTTTTGTTTTTTTAGCTCGGTTAGAGTAGCTTGTAATTGACTAAAATGTTTTTTCAATTGATTCATTAGATCTTCTAATTGTTTGGGGGATAGATTAGCGATTTCTTGTTTGATTTGTTGTAGATCTTTTTCACTAAATTTCTTGAGAGCCGCGACATGTTTTGGTGCGTATAAACGGGCAAGATCTTGTTCGATCTGCTTTAACTGCTCTGGTGGAATCGGATCTGTTGATCCTGTATAAGGTAATTCTCCTTGTTGCTGCGGGAGGTTTGTTTTTGACTTAACAGGTTTAATAGGCTCTGAAATAGGCCCTATTATTTTTTTAGAAGAAGTAGTTGTTGTTATATCCGACATAAATTCCTCCTTGTTAGTTTTGACTGATTTGCTCCCTCACCATGTTTTGTACTTCTTTTTTACAAGCCTGTAGGGATGCTTTCATTGTATTATTATAAGACGTGATTAGAGTCATATAGGATTTCATTTCAATAGAGTTTTGTTGAGACTGTCCAATGAGCATTTGCATACTAGCATTGTCATCTGCATTCCAATCTTCCAGTGGATTCTCCGCTTTTGGATCTTTGATTTTTCCTTCATTAATTAAATAAACCTGTGTCATTGCCCAAGCAATCATGCGATTAAATTGGGTAGGATCTTTTTTTTGAGCATTGGGTTGAAAATGCAAATCCGTTCCATGAAAATTTAGATCTTGATCTTCTTCCCAATCGGAAATAGCATCTATTATACTACGGCTATCTATGGGGTTAAATTGCTCGTTAAAACATCTAAAAAGATCTTGCGTAGATGCTAAAAGAGTTTTGAGATCAGGATATTTTTTTACACGTTTTTCAAGCTCTGTAATATTTTTCTGAAGATCCAAAACCCCTTTTGCAAACTCTTTGATGATATTGCCTATTTGATCTTTTTCCCAAGACTGCGCAGTAGGCTCTTTTTCCGCAGATAGTTGAAATTTACCTATCTTTTCATTGAGCATGATCAGGTTATCTTGAAAACCTCTTAGCTCTTCTGTTATACGTGTTGCTTCTTCCATTTTTTTAACAACCCGATCAAGAGCTCCCGTCCCTTTAGAATTTGTAACCAAAACAAGAATGGCAAGTACTAATAAAAGATTGATGTCATAACCTTTTTCCTTTTCGATAAAAAGGTTATTAGGATTTGCTTCTTCTATAAATGGTATTTGTTGTATCTGTAGAGACATAAAAAAGCCTTCTTAAGATTGAACCCAGCTGGACTTCTGGGCATATTTTTTTAATGTACCTCGCTTTTTTTTCTGAGGTATTTTTGCATCGATAAGTTTTTCTACTTCCTTGCTATTTTTTTCAAACTCTTGTTGAAAAATCACAAGCCTATCTCGATTCGGCGAGACTGTATTAAAAAAATAGGACAAAATCAATTGTAGTTGATCTTGTTCTAAACCTAGTTTCTCTGTTGCTGATTCGAGATAATCATATAACAAGTGTCTTGCTTGCTCTAATTTCTCAGCAGCTATTTTCTGCTGTTCTTGGCTTCCTTTGGACACCGCTTCTTTTAGATCCACCATCAATTTGTTCATCAAATTCAATAACTCTTCAAAATGGGTGTCTTTATACTCCACCCCTTCTTCTAAAAACATTTCGATTTTTTCGATCTCTTTGTCTTTTTTCATAAAGTTCCCTATATGTAAAGAATTGCCTTTGCCATAGATCCAACAGTATCTTGAGCCTGGGTCCAATGATTCAACTGTATTCTATCTTTAGTTAGCGCTTGACTATTTTCTGATTGTAACTTGGTAAGAACGGTATTTACACACGCTTTAATTTTTCTCACATTATCATTGAGCTTTGAATCCCCCGGAGAGCTTTTTGATGCTTCTTCTGCATTGCAAAGCTTATTTACTTTTGGCATAAGGATATCTAAACAATTACGTACGCTATCACTAAGTCCTTTTGTACTTGCAAGATTTGTTAGAATGCGTTTCAGCTCTTGAGGGTTGTTAATTTCCGACAACGCATTCCTTAGAATGCTTTTTATGTACGCTTCATCTTTAGATGAAGAGCATTGTTCCTCACTCAAATTAGAGAGAGTAGCTACTATCTCTGCTGCGGCTGCTAAAGAATTTTCTGCCATGATTAGCTCTCTTTTTATAGTTTGTGCTAATTTAATCGACCTTAGTTTTATTAAAACATAAAAATGAATTAATTTCACAGTCTTTTAATTCATTTTATTATTTATAAAGAAACTAAATGTAATAAATAAACAATAAAACTATTCGAAAAATTTAAAAGAAAACAGCTCTCTTACAGAAAGGCATCAAGAAAAAGAAATTGCTTTAGCAAAAACCTCTCTTTGACTAGAGATAAATTTTATTAATCAAATGCAGGTCAAGACAGTGCAAGGTTAGTTAGTTCTTTGATAGATAAAAGACAAATTTTCAAAAAACAATACACAGAAAACATACAAAAAATTTACACCTATTATAAATCAATGACAATTTCTCTTTCTAATCCAGAAAGAGTCCCAGAACGTATACAAGAAGAAAAGGCAAAGTTTTTAAAAATTTTCAAAACACAAGAAAATCAAATAGACTTTATCGAACGAGCCATACAGGATTACCAAAACATTAGATCTCTTGCATAACCAATAAGCAATCTAAAATTTTAAAGTATTTTAATCCAGGAGATATGATTGTTTGAGCGATATAGCTGGAAATGCTTTTGTTAAGATTAGGAATCTATAAATGAAAGCTTTAAAATAAGGGGTTATGCAAGAAATCTATTATAAATAAGGCTACAGCGGATTAATCGCGATGGAATGTTTAGTCCCAAAGTGTGATGGAGTGGGTTAATTCTAAAACTTTTTGGTTTTTTTTGCCAACTTTTGATGATATAGTGGTTCCGATTCAATCGGATAGAAAAATATTTTGTTTTGTGTTAAGCTATTGAGTATGAAAAAACTGACCCCTAGCCAGAGAGCTGACTTAGAACACAAGTTAAAGCATCCAAAAGACTATTCTGAACGGAATAGGCTTTGTGTAATTTTGGGCTATGATGAGGGTATCTCAACAAAAAATCTTGCTAAAGCACTTCGGATAAGCCCTATCACTGTTCAGGAATACCTCAGAGAATATGATTCCGAAAATAAAACTGGAAGTAGCCCTCGAGGCGGTAGCAAATTAAAACTTTCACAAGACCAAACAGAGTCTCTACTAAAACACCTACAGGAAAAGACCTATCTTAAAGTCAAAGGGATCATAGCTTATGTGCATGAGCAATATGGGATAAAATATTCCCGAAGTGGCATGACAGATTGGCTCATACAGCACGGATTTGTTTATAAACGTCCTAAAAAGATTCCTGGGAAATTAGATCCTGAAAAACAACGAATTTTCATAAAACAATATATGGTTTTAAAGGAGACCTTAAACCCTGATGAAGAGATCTATTTCATAGATGCTGTGCATCCTGAACATCAGTCCCAAGCCGTATGTGGATGGATCAAAAAAGGCGTTCAAAAGACTTTGCAGACATCCGGGAAACAATTGCGATTGCATTTTGCTGGAGCTCTTTGCCTGACAGGAATGAAGATTGTTACAGAGGAATATAAGACAGTTGATGCCGATGCAATGCTCGATTTTTTCAAGAAGCTAGAAAAACAGACAGAGGCTCGAATTATTCATGTAATTTTGGATAATGCGAGATCAAACAAAAATAAGAAACTAGAAGAGTTTCTGATGTCTTCTAGGATTAAAGTGCACTATCTCCCTCCTTATTCGCCGAATTTGAATCCTATTGAACGCTTGTGGAAGATCTTAAAGGAAAAGACGGTATACAATCGATATTACGAAACGTCGGTGACTTTTTTTCAGGCAATTAGAGGATTCTTCTTAGAAGAGATACTGAAAATAACAGATATTTTGAAATGTAGGATAAACGACAAGTTTCAAGTCGTTAGATATTAAGCAACGGCCTTGTATTGTAGAAAAAAAGACTCGTTTAGGAGACTGGGAACTAGATACAGTCATAGGGGCAGGACATAAAGGCGTAATTGTATCAATGGTAGAAAGAACTTCCAAGCTAACTAAGCTCGCCAAAGTTTCTCATAAAACTGCAGAGGAAGTAAGTCAAGCGTTAATTGAACAACTTAAACCTATCAAAGATTTTGTACACACATTAACAGCAGACAACGGAAAAGAATTTGTCTATCACCAAATAATTAGTTTCGAGCTAGAGACAGACTTCTACTTTGCAACGCCCTACCATTCTTGGGAAAGAGGCTTAAATGAGCATACAAACGGACTAGTTAGGCAATATTTTCCTAAAACACAAAGCTTTTTAGATACGACTTCCAAGGATATGGAAAGGGTGGAAACTTATACTAAATAACAGACCTAGAAAGGCTCTCAACTTCGAAACTCCAATAGAAGTGTTTTAGGAGATTAGACCTCTTTCAAAACCCATTAACATAGCTCCAGATTATAAATGCCCGCAATTAGATTGAACCGAAGACCAAACCTTTTTCGTCTATTTCTATAACGATCAGCTAAAATTTTGAATCGCTTAAGCAGACCAATAGCATTTTCATTAATTACACGTTCTTTGGAAAGGAATTGATTATTTTTTTGTCTTGTTTTGTTAAAGGAAGTCTTTTCAAGTTTGAAGTGCACAGAAGAATTAAAAAAAGAATAGGCAGGCGATGAAAGAATCTCTATTGTGATTTTTAACAATCAAACACAAGGAGAGACCTTGCCTAAAGGCTACCATCACCTAACCTATGACCAAAGATGTCAGATTTATATTTTAAAAGCTAGAGGAGATACATCTAGCTCAATAGCAAACATTCTAAAAGTTCATCATAGCACTATTAGTAGGGAACTTAAGAGAAATAAAGGGCAACGAGGATACCGTCATCAGCAAGCTCAAGAAAAAGCATTTCTTAGAAAAAATTCTCAGCCCAATAAAAAAATGACTCCTCAAATAGTTACCCGTATTGAAGAAAAAATCAAGTTGCAATGGAGCCCTATACAAATATCCGGATGGCTTAAAAGACATGGTAAAGAACATGTTAGTCATGAGACCATCTATAATCATATCTGGAAAGATAAACGACAGGGAGGACAGCTTTATAGAGAGCTCCGTCATCGAGGGAAAAAATATAACAAGCAGAGAAAGGGAGCTTCTGGAAGAGGGAACATGCCTGGTCGTATAGATATTAAGCAACGGCCTTGTATTGTAGAAAAAAAGACTCGTTTAGGAGACTGGGAACTAGATACAGTCATAGGGGCAGGACATAAAGGCGTAATTGTATCAATGGTAGAAAGAACTTCCAAGCTAACTAAGCTCGCCAAAGTTTCTCATAAAACTGCAGAGGAAGTAAGTCAAGCGTTAATTGAACAACTTAAACCTATCAAAGATTTTGTACACACATTAACAGCAGACAACGGAAAAGAATTTGCCTATCACCAAATGGTTAGTTTCGAGCTAGAGACAGACTTCTACTTTGCAACGCCCTACCATTCTTGGGAAAGAGGCTTAAATGAGCATACAAACGGACTAGTTAGGCAATATTTTCCTAAAACACAAAGCTTTTTAGATACGACTTCCAAGGATATAGAAAGGGTGGAAACTTTACTAAATAACAGACCTAGAAAGGCTCTCAACTTCGAAACTCCACTAGAAGTGTTTACGAGATTATCTACAAACATGCTATGCTCGGGTGCACAATAGATGTTTTTTCAAGTATTTATATGTTCTTTTTTGTGCACTTCAAGGTTGAAAGGGCCGGATTTTTCTTGCTTCTTCTTTTAGGCATTTGGGTTTTAGCATGAAGCTTTTTAATTCCTAGATACCCTCTTTCTTACACTGGAGGCATTTGAAATAGCTCTTCTGGATTTTGATGGCGCCATCTTGGTTATTTCTCACGATTCGACTTTTATCGAAAAAATTGCTACTCAGGAGTGGTCACTGAAAGAAGTTTCCTGAACAACCCACGATAAGTAACGAGGATTGCCTTGAGCAATATCGACCTGTAAAATCTCTGGCACTTCATAGCTGCAGTGTTTTTGAATATAGCTCTGGGCCGCACCAAAATGCTTGAGAGTAGTCTTGAGAATGACTTTTACCTCTTGGCTCTCTTCAATTTTGCCTTCCCATCGATAGATTGATTCGACTTCGGGGAAAATGGATGCGCAGGCGATCAACCGTTGATCAAGTAATCCACGAATGATCTTTTTGGCCTCTTGTTTCTCTCGGCACATCCAGAAAACGTAGATCAACTTTGTCTGATGGGTCATTGCAAGTTCTTCCTTAAAAGGTATATTTTTGAATTTTTCTCATACCCTTCTCGCACAAATTCGATCTCTTAGCCGAGTTTCTGGCAGAACGGAAGAGCCTCCCAATCCATCGTTGTCAGAGAGACAAAAGTACAATGTCGCTCTTGCCCCAACTTTTCGCATGCGTCGATCAGTTAAGAGCCTGTTTAAAATCTTTTCAAAAGTAGAGCAATAAAAGCAAGAACCACCATATTCAGGCTTGTATGTAGTTTTCTTTCGCAATTTTTCCATAGCCTGCGACATTTTTCTATCCACGCAAAAGAACGCTCTACAACCCATCTTTTGGGAATAACTGTAAAAGTATGAAGTGTATTTCTTTTGGCTATTTCTAATATACATCCTAATATTCCTGCACGCTCTTTGCAAATTTCTCTCCAGAATATCCTCCATCTGCTAAAACATTTTTTACACCGAACAAATGGTTTTTATGTAGTGAAAATGCTTCTTTGCCACCTTCTAAATAAGTTTTATAGTAACGCCTTATCGTATCCTCATCTAGGAGTAAAGCATGTGCTACTTGTGGGTATGTCCACCCTTCATCTAACAATAAAATAGATTTGATTCTATCGCATAGCCTTTTATCCCGTTCATGGCGATGACGAGCCTTGAGGATGTCTTTTTGGTTTCTTGTGATAAAGTTCGCTTCAGGTTGCATAGATGTAAGATCTATAACTCAATCAATGAGAAAAATTCAATGAATTTAGTGTTTGAAAAGTCTTTTTTCTAATGCATTTCAGTATATCGCTTGGATAAGAGCGGGTCATAACTACCTCCAAAGGTTTTATGAAAACTATCATTATACCTTAATGAAAAGATTTTAAACAGGCTCTAAGATGTTCCACAAGCATTCAATAGGATTCAAATTCGGCGAATAAGGAGGGAGATAGTGCACTTTAATCCTAGAAGACATCAGAAACTCTTCTAGTTTCTTATTTTTGTTTGATCTCGCATTATCCAAAATCACATGAATAATTCGAGCCTCTGTCTGTTTTTCTAGCTTCTTGAAAAAATCGAGCATTGCATCGGCATCAACTGTCTTATATTCCTCTGTAACAATCTTCATTCCTGTCAGGCAAAGAGCTCCAGCAAAATGCAATCGCAATTGTTTCCCGGATGTCTGCAAAGTCTTTTGAACGCCTTTTTTGATCCATCCACATACGGCTTGGGACTGATGTTCAGGATGCACAGCATCTATGAAATAGATCTCTTCATCAGGGTTTAAGGTCTCCTTTAAAGCCCTATATTGTTCTATGAAAATTCGTTGTTTTTCAGGATCTAATTTCCCAGGAATCTTTTTAGGACGTTTATAAACAAATCCGTGCTGTATGAGCCAATCTGTCATGCCACTTCGGGAATATTTTATCCCATATTGCTCATGCACATAAGCTATGATCCCTTTGACTTTAAGATAGGTCTTTTCCTGTAGGTGTTTTAGTAGAGACTCTGTTTGGTCTTGTGAAGGTTTTGATTTGCTACCGCCTCGAGGGCTACTTCCAGTTTTATTTTCGGAATCATATTCTCTGAGGTATTCCTGAACAGTGATAGGGCTTATCCGAAGTGCTTTAGCAAGATTTTTTGTTGAGATACCCTCATCATAGCCCAAAATTACACAAAGCCTATTCCGTTCAGAATAGTCTTTTGGATGCTTTAACTTGTGTTCTAAGTCAGCTATCTGGCTAGGGGTCAGTTTTTTCATACTCAATAGCTTAACACAAAACAAAATATTTTTCTATCCGATTGAATCGGAACCACTATATGCTACCAGGGATGTTCCCTCTTCCAGAAGTTCCCTTTCTCTGCTTGTTATATTTTTTCCCTCGATGACGGAGCTCTCTATAAAGCTGTCCTCCCTGTCGTTTATCTTTCCAGATATGATTATAGGAGATGATCTCATGACTAACATGTTCTTTACCATGTCTTTTAAGCCATCCGGATATTTGTATAGGGCTCCATTGCAACTTGATTTTTTCTTCAATAGGGGTAATTATTTGAGGAGTCATTTTTTTATTGGGCTGAGAATTTTTTCTAAGAAATGCTTTTTCTTGAGCTTGCTGATGACGGTATCCTCGTTGCCCTTTATTTCTCTTAAGTTCCCTACTAATAGTGCTATGATGAACTTTTAGAATGGTTGCTATTGAGCTAGATGTATCTCCTCTAGCTTGTAAAATATAAATCTGACATCTTTGGTCATAGGTTAGGTGATGGTAGCCTTTGGGCAAGGTCTCTACTTGTGTTTGATTGTTAAAAATCACAATAGAGATTCTTTCATCGCCTGCCTATTCTTTTTTTTAATTCTTCTGTGCACTTCAAACTTGAAAAGACTTATTCAAATAAGCTATCCACAGCTTCTTCTTTTATTTTAAACTTACAAAAGTTAGCATGCTCTGTTTTTAAGCTGTGAAAAAAGCTCTCTACAACAGCATTATCGTAAGAGTTTCCTTTGCTGCTCATACTTAAAATAATTTCATGTTGATCGGTTTTTCTCTTGAAATCTTCACTTGTATATTGAGAACCACGATCAGATTTTCTTGAAAACAGATCTAGCACAACTGCTAAATATAGCCATCCTTCACGAGTAGCTATATAACTGATATCTGACACCCAAGTTTGATTCGGAGCGCCTACTGTAAAGTTTTGATTTACCTAGTTAGGAATTATTTCTTTATGCATTTTAGCTACAGCTGTCTTTCTCCATACCTTATATGTTTTAGCTTGTATCCCCTATGCTCTCATGATTTTTGCTATTCTTCTACGAGAACAAATCACACCCTCTTTTTTTAGTTCGGCGTGAATTCTTGGGCTACCATAGATGGATCGACTACGCTCATGAATGCTTTTAATTTAGATATTCTGCGGTTTCCCTAGCTCTTTTACCGGGCTTTCTATGAAGAAAGCAATAAAAATTGCTTCTAGACACCTCTAAAAGTTTTGCCATCTTATCCGGTTTTTTGGTTTCGTATGATAGCCTCTTTTCCTTGAGAAGAAGCCTGTATACCCTGTTGTCCGATGTTATTAAATGAGTTTAAAATCTGCATAAACCCTTGGACAGCAGTTGTTTCCTGCTGTGAGGTACCGGAAGTTAACTGTTCACAAGCCTGGACGGATTGACCCCATTCGCCCAAGTAATCGGTATTAGTATCACCAGAGCCTGGGTGATTTTTATCGTAGAAGTTCTTAGCTAGAGCATAAATAGCTCCACAAAGGTTATTCGCTAAATCTTTACCATTTAGAGGAAAGTCTGTATTTCCATCCCATTTTTTAAGCAATTCATCAAAAGGATCTAATTTTCCTTTATCACCAGAGGGTGTAGGAATAGAAGAATTTAGATCTTTAAGCCAGTTACCCACCATATCAGCTACAGCTTTCAGTTTAGGATCCGAGCTTCCTGCTAGTGTTTTTTGGTCTTTACAAAGCTTTTCATAGGTGTCTTTTAACTGCTTTAGTAAGGATTTATCAAACTTTTTCCATTCATCGGGAGAAAGGTTTTTCTTAGAACCAAGCTCAGCTTCGATTTTACTAAGAATTCTTTGAAGGTTGATCAAGTCATCTTGCACATCACTAAGCTCATTAGTTTCTTCTGTAATTTTTATAATATCTAAAGAACAAATGTCCATCGCTCCATTTCCAGAGTCATTAGTCATAATCGCTAAAACAATCAATTCAAGCGTAGCGCCGCTTGCAATCATATCTTTAATACGATCTGCTAAAGATTCGGTGGGTAGAGTTGGGTCATCTTGAAGCCAATCCACCTGTTTATGGTGATGCTGCATATCATCGCTAATACCCTGTAGTAATTGTTGATTAAGTAATATATTTGACATACTTTCCTCTTATTATACTTTTATAATCTATCTATCTCTTCTAATATCTATTTAATCATAAAAACGTTAAGTAATTATTAAAAATATAATAATATTTGATTTAAATTCTGATAATAAAAGACTTAAGGGATCATTTTTATTTTTAAGAAAAATGAGCCGATGAGAAAATTCCTCAAAAAGACATAAGTTATTAAAGATAAAATTGTTATGTAAGTAACTGATGTAAGGTTAGTTAACTGCGCATCCAATTGGATTTTTTGATTTTTTTATTGGGATCGTGGGGTTTTTTCTCTATTTGGGGGTTGGAAAGCTGCTCTAGAGCTTTGGCTAGATCCTCCCCTGCATGAAAAATTTTCTCTCTAGATTCTTGAATAGACGTCCATTGCTCGGGTGAAAAGTTGGTGGGATTTTCCGCAAAAGCAACAAGCTGCTCTTCTGTCATTTCTGAAGTTTCACAGATGAGCTTGGTATCTTTGATCATATGCTGATAAATTTCCATTAACATGGTCATGGCTTCTTGTCTTCTTTGTGGATCTTTCTCTTTTAATTCCACTTTTAGTCGTTCAAAAAACTGTAGGGATTGAGAAAACACTTGCTGTAAATCTATCGATTGCCCTTCTGCAGCACGACGAAATAAGTCGCTAAGCTGTTGACATTCTTCCTTTAAACTCATGAGAATCCTCTTTATTCAATTTAATTATACTATAATTTAATTATTGATTAATTTATTTATTAATACAAATAAGACTTCGCTTTCTTCTCCCTTAAAAAAAACGATTTACTTTTATCTATAGAGCGGTTTAAACGTTATATAGAACGGAGATTTACATGTTAGAAGAATGTCTTATACAATTGGTCGAAAACCTTGCTTTGGAAGATGCCTTATCCAAAGAAAATAAGCTCTATCTATTAAAATTACATAAAGAACTAATTATTGCTTTTCGAGAATTAGATCCGGGGTGTACCTTCTTTGCGACAATTGGAATGTGTCCTTTAAATAAACGAGAAGAGCTATTTATATATCTCATGAAAGCGAATTTATTAGGACAAGGAACCGGGGGCTCTGTCATTGGCTTAGATCGAGATGAGAAGTTCTTGACACTGTGTCTGGTTTTACCGTATGACATGAAATACAAAGTATTTAAGGATACTCTAGAGGACTTCACAAATTATCTCGATTTTTGGAAAAATGAGCTCTCTTGTTATCAATAAAAAAAACATAAGTTCGATAAAGATAAAATAAATATGGCTGGATATTTAATTGGAGAAGAGGGCCCTCTAACAGGGTGTGTTGCACGATTTGAAGAGGAAGAGGAATGGATCTTAGGAAGAGACCCTGAAGTAGCTTCCATTGTTTTAGAAGATCCTCTTGTCTCACGTAGACACGTGATTTGTAGATATACAGAAGAGGGTTATTTATTAGAAAACATCAGCACAACTAACCCTGCGCTATATAACGGACAGATTCTTATAGAACCTGTTTTATTAAAGGAAGGAGACTTAATTAAGATTGGTAGTAGTGTCTTTAGATTTTCTCATTCCTATCCAGATTTAGAAACAGAAACTTTACAAGACGATACCGATCTAGAAAGTGTAAGAATAGGATCTGGAGCATTGGGTCGTTTTATTATTAAAGTGACAAATGGACCAAATGCCGGTGCCGAGTTTTCTATGCATAAAGGATCTTCCTATGTCCTAGGAAAAGATCCCAACTTATGTGATATTGCTTTTCAAGACTTAAGCGTTTCTAGACAGCATGCGCGCATTAGCATTGATGATAACCATCAAGTATTTATTGAAGATTTAAGTAGTCGTAACGGCGTATTAGTTAACGGAATAGCTATTGCCAGTAAACACCTTCTTTCCTCAGAAGACCTCATTTCACTAGGAACCACCTCCTTTTTGCTGATCGATCGAGAACAGATACAAGAAACCATTTTTTCTCCTCTTCCACTTGCAACGAGTACCAAAACAGAAGAGTTAAAACAGGAAGAGAACCCTGCATCTGCTGATTGGAGAGAAATGATTATCCCTAAAAAGCATTTAATCATAGCATCTGCTTTTGGGGTGCTTGTTTTAGCTGGTATTACCAGCATGATTACACTTTTTAAAACCGATAAGATTGAAGTTGTCTCTCAAAAAGAAGAGCATACAATTCTGCAAGAGAATCTTAGCGCTTTCCCCTCTGTGCAATTCTCTTTTAATCCTCCTAATGGCAAGCTCTTTTTATTAGGACATGTAATAAGCTCCGTAGAAAAACAAGAGCTTCTATATAAGATTGAAAATCTTCCCTTTGTGCAGGGTATCGAAGATAATGTGATTGTCGATGAATTAATTTGGGAAAATACAAATGCCCTTTTATTAACCAACCCCAACTGGGTTGGTGTTTCTCTCTCTTCCATTGCACCTGGAAAGTTTGTGCTACGAGGCTATGTACATACATTAGAGCAGGCTCAAGCACTATCTGACTATTTGAATCTCAATTTTCCTTATTTAGATAGTTTGGAAAATCAAATTGTTGTAGAAGCCAATTTACAAATGCAGGTCGAAAGCACCTTGATTGAAAAAGGATTTAGTTCGGTTACCTATCAGCTTAGCAATGGAGAACTTGTATTAGCAGGTAGAGTGGATCAAAAGAAAGCGCATACTTTCAATGCAGTTATTGATCAATTTTATACAGTACCAGGAATTCGTCTGATTAAAAACTTTGTGATTTATACAAAATCGGATACTTCGAGGATTGATCTATCTACAAAATACCAAATCACTGGTTATTCTAAAAAAGATGATCAAAATATGTTTGTTGTAATTAATGGAAAAATCCTCACTATTGAGGATGTAATAGATGGAATGAAGATTACAGAAATCTTATCCAAGATGGTATTGCTTGAAAAAGATGGCGTAAAATTTAGAATTAATTACAATCTGCAATAAGACTATAAGTATTTTTCATTCGCGCATCAATGAGGAGCTAAAATTATGTTTGGTTTGGAAAAAAAAGATAAACCGCTATTTGAATTTGATCTCGAAAAAGAATTAAAAAAAGAACCTGGAAAAGCAAAAGAATTACTCAAAAAAACAGATGAAGCTATTCAAGAAATCAAATCAAAATTAAGACAAGGCACCGAAAGCGAAGACTTTGAAAACTATGGTAAGCTATTGCATGCTTACGCTGCTTTGCAACGAGTATTAACTAGAATTGCTAACAAAAAATAAAATAAGGATGAAAAATGCCACAAGGATCGAATTGGGCGACCATTACATTTAGCACATTGATCAAGCAATACGCTAAATTACAGAGTACTGTAATTAGTCAAGTTCGGGCTGTTGCAAGTTCTATTTCGCATGCAACCCCAGGAAAATTCCTACTTCTGCAATTTTCCATGAGCCAAGTTACTCAGATTGGCGAATCAATTTCTAACTTGATCTCTCAAGTACAAGCAACGATTAATAATATGGTGCGTAACCAAAAAACTTCTTAATGCTATCCATCATTTTGCAAAAAGGATTTTACAATGTCTCTTCAAAAATTTAAAGATCACTTTATCTTAATGGCAGAAGCCGGCTTCATTGCAATTAACCAAAGCGATGAAGATGCAGCTATTAAGTTATTTACAGCAGCAGAATTACTCGATCCTAATAATCCACTACCTCGTTTAGGGATGGGATATCTCAATCTCTGCCAACTTAAACTCAAACAAGCAGCGACCATTTTTGAAGAAATCTTAGCTAAAGAACCTTCGAATGAAATGGCTAAAACCCTGCTTGGTCTGACTCTGTCTTTAAATCCAACAGAACTTGCTAAAGGAGAAAAGACCCTAGAGGAATCCATTCAAAAAAATCAAGACCCCATGGTTAAAAGCCTAGCTAAAACCGCCCTTGATTTTGTGGAAAAGTTCATTAAGAAAGCCCCTTCTCCTATCGAAACCAAATCTCCCAAAAAGTAATTTTTTCCAGGTTGTGCTTCAAAAGCGTTTAGTGATGGACACAACCTCTTAGAGGTTTAGTCCCAAAGTATAATGGTGTATACTAAGAATATTTACTTAACATTTACTTTGTACAGGACAATTTTTTAGGAGCAGATAAAAAGAATAGCCCGCAAATATGACCAGAGATCTGGCATAATACTTCCAGAAAGTAATCTAAGAGGTATTATGAAACATAATTGCGAACTGAAAAATATTTTAGCAGAACATTTTGATGGGAACAACTCTAGGAAAAAAATGCATTTTAGGTATGTTTTGAGTAGGGTAGAAAAAATTGTCCTGTACAGAGCTCCTTGTGTTTGATTATTAAAAATCACAACAGAGATTCTTTCATCGCCTGCCTATTCTTTTTTTAATTATTCTGTGCACTTCAAACTTGAAAAGATATCTTATTTAAGAGTATAATAATTAAATTAATACCTAGGTTAGGTTATCTCTATGGGCAAGTCCTGTTACACTCTTTTGACCTATCTAAAGAGCAAATAGAAGATTTACAAAAATATATCTTGGATGTAACCACTGCGGTCAATTTCTAAGAAGATTATTGATTGGGCCATTTAATCCTAGCATTTTAAAGTAGAAATAAGAAGATATCCACTTGTTGAGATTTCCCATATATAATATTATTTAATAATAAATCTTTTTTTGTAAGATCCATATTTTATTCCTTATACTTAAGTTAGTAGATGAAAGTTTCATGACGAAAAACCTCTAATTGTGCTATTTGTTAAGATACGCGGTATACCTATGCCGAAGTTTGAAAAAGTTAAACAATACGGATCAGATTATGGCAGACCAAGACTTTCCTACTAAAGACTTAAGCAATGCAGAGCGCGTTTCACCAACTGTTAAAATCGGAGAGGATAATAAAACCCTTCCTACAGGGCAGCCCTTTTCTTCTCTTATGAAAACAGGTGAGTCTCCTCTTGCCAATAACGGAAAAACTCCGATGATTTCTCCTTTTGATTTGATGGAATCAGGACATTCCCCTATCACACAAGCTGCTACGACAGATAATTTGCTAGCTCAAGTTAAACATGCACAGAGCACCTTAGGAGATATCTCCAATCAACTAAATACACCAAAACTTAAATTGCGCTCTTCCGATAAATATCTCTTAAAAAACAAGTTGAATAATACAACCGCTAATTTACGTGCGGTAAATGCTAAATTAGGGGCAAATGAGGAAAAACCAGAAAAAGAAACTCCTTCTACTAAATTTCAAGGTCCATTGGGCAGATTTATGAATTATCTGGCCGACGGCCAACAACAACTAGTATCTGCTCAAAAGCAACTGCAATCGCTTAAAGCAAAAGGAGATAGTCTCTCTCCTGCTGATTTTTTACTGATTCAGGTAAAATTAAATAAAGCTCAACAGGAATTAGATTTTACCTCTGTATTGCTTTCAAATGCTGTTTCTGGGTTTAAAACGCTGATGCAAGTACAGCTATAAGGACATATGAAACCAACGCCTGATTTTGATCAACTAGTCTCCCATCTTGATGAGTTAGAACTTACAACAGTACACGGAAGAATTACTGAAGTCGTGGGGATGCTGATTAAAGCAATCGTTCCCCAGGTAAAAATGGGCGAAGTTGTTCTTATTAAACGAGAAGAAGCCCCTTTAATGGCAGAGGTTGTGGGTTTTACTCGAGAAGAGGTCTACTTATCTCCTCTTGGAGAGATGCATGGAATAGGCTCTTCCTCAGAGGTGATCCCTTTGCGAATGTCTTTGCATATTAAAGTAGGAGAAGAGCTTCTCGGACGTGTAGTTGATGGTTTAGGCAATCCTTTAGATCTCGAACAAAAAGGCCCTCTTCACTTAACAGAAAGCTATTCGGTAATCAATCCCCCTCCTGATCCTCTCAAACGAAAAGTTATTACCGAACCGATCTCTTTGGGTATTCGTTGTATTGACGGTCTACTTACTTGTGGAGAAGGACAAAGAATGGGAATCTTTGCTGCTGCAGGGGGAGGAAAATCCACCCTTTTGGGTATGATTGCCCGCAATGCGAGAGCTGATATCAACGTTATTTGCCTAATTGGAGAAAGAGGAAGAGAGGTACGCGAATTTTTAGAAAACGATTTAGGCGCAGAAGGAATGAAAAGATCGGTTGTTGTGGTTTCTACATCCAACCAAGCAGCGCAATTGCGCATCAATGCAGCCTATATGGGAACAGCGATTGCAGAGTATTTTCGGGATCAAGGGAAAAAAGTGATCCTGATGATGGATTCAGTAACTCGTTTTGCAAGAGCTTTAAGAGAAGTAGGCCTTGCAGCAGGAGAGCCTCCAGCAAGAGCTGGTTTTACTCCTTCTGTTTTTGCAACACTCCCCCGCTTATTAGAACGCTCGGGCAATTCTGACAAAGGCTCCATTACAGCTTTTTATACTATTCTAGTAGCAGGAGACGATTTAAATGAACCTGTCTCTGACGAAGTGCGCTCTATTCTCGATGGGCATATTATTCTCTCTAGAGAACTTGCACGTCAATATCACTACCCAGCCATTGATGTTCTTGATTCGGTTAGTCGAATTATTTCACACATTGTCGATAAAGAGCACTTGCAGCTCATTGGCAAAGTTCGTGAAGTGTTAGCTAATTACAAAAAAAATGAACTGCTCATCCGCATTGGAGAGTATAAGCCAGGCTCCGATAAAGGAGCTGATTTTGCTATTAAATACATCGATAAGGTAAATCGTTTTTTACGCCAAGCAGTTGATGAAGCGTGTAGTTTCGAAGAAACTCTGCAACAACTCAAAATGCTTTTTAGATAGATATGCCAAGTTATCCCCTTAAACAATTAGCTGAGATTAAACAAAAAAATCTCGAAACAGCAGAAGTTAATTTGCGAGATAAAAAACGCATTCTTGAACAAGAACAAACAAGTTTGACCAAAAAAGAAAAAGAACGAGATGTGGTAAAAGAACATCGTATTGATAAGCTTCAGCAATTACGCGATCATATGGATGAAGGAGCAGTTCCTCATAAAGTAGAGCAGATGAAGCAATATTTAAGACTCGTTGATGAAAAGCTAGCTGTTAAACAGCAAACTGTCGTAGAACAAAAAAAAAAAGTAACACTCGCTGAAGAAGAAGTGGATAAAGCGCGCAAAGAGCTTATAGAATGCCAACAAGATGTAGAAAAAATGCGCTTACATCACAAAGAGTGGGGGCGCGAAATGCACCTTATTGAAGAACAAAAAGAAGGCGTTGAAATGGATGAAATAGGCTCTGCTGGTCATGAGCGTAAAAAAACAGCCGCTTCTCGTCAAAAGCATAAGAAAAAGAAGTCTCGCTAAAATGCTGGACAACCTAGATAAAAATCAAGTATGAGATGATAAAAGAGAGGTTTCTATGAGTGAAGTTGGCAAAATTCCTAACCCTCTTAATCCTGCTAATGATCCTAAAAAAGATAAGCATCGTCTAGGATCTAATCAATTCAGAGAAAAATTTGATTACAGAAAAAAAGAAGAAACCTCTTCAGGAAGCAATAGACAGCGCTATTCACCAGATGAAGAAGAGCAAACAGCTAAAACACCCACTCGCGATTCCATTTTTAAGAGTTCTAGTACTGGAAAAAGTTCTTTCCGAACAAAAAAAAATGTAGGAGCATCTCATAAAAAAGTAGCTTTATCCTCTGAAAAAGAAATACAAAAGAAGTCTATAGAGGAAACCTCTGTTGAAAAAAAGGTAGAAGAAAAGCAAATAGAGGAAAAAAGCATTAAAAAAAAAGAGGTTATTTTAGCAAATCCTAAGCCAGAAGCCCCACCACCTAAAGCTTCTCCTTCAAAACACATCTCTCCAATTGCAAAACCTAAGGGGAAAAAAAAAGAAGAGGTCCCTGCTTCTTTTGAACCTTTAGCAAATATACAACCCCATCAACCTAGCTATCAACCTTCTGTATTGCCAACGGGATCTGCTTTTACCTCTTATCAAATAAGTCAATTGTTTGACAGAATGGCAGGTGTGATGACGATTATGGAGCTTTCTGGAACAACAGAAACAGAGCTTACTCTTTCAGGAGAAGAATTTGCTTCTTCTGTTTTTTATGGAGCTCGTATTACAATTACCGAGTATGGTACGGCTCCCAAAGCCTTTAACGTTCAGCTATCTGCTAATCCAGAAGCAGTAGCCTTATTTCAAGGAAATATGTCTAATTTACTCGCAAACTTTGCAAGCGGTAATTATGCTTTTCGCATTCATCGTTTGGAAACAAACATAGAAGAGGGCCCTCTTTTTAAACGCAAAGAATCCTTTGGGGGCGATCAACAACCAACGCAAGGAGATTCTTAAATGACCATATCGTCAAAATTACCCGACTCTTTAAAAAAACAAGAGAGAGGGAAACAAACACCTAAGGATTCTTTCAGCAAACTTTTAGGTGAAAAACAGAAAAAACTTTTAAAAAACGAAGATGCGAATCTTCCAGAAAATCCCATTTGGGCACCTAACCTCTTACTTTCTCCTGAAAAAAAACCTGATTTATCTACCATTTTATCGACAAAAATCTCTGAGGTTGAATTGAGTACCAATGCGCCTGTAACATCTCATTTTCCCATAGAAATAGAAGAACTTTGGGAAAAACTGGGCTCAGCTTGCATTCTTATGAATCATTCGCAAGATAAGGAAACCACTTTTATTCTGGACACAAATACCCTTTTCTCTGGAATGCGCATTACCATAAAAGAATACTCAACAGCGCCTAAGATTTTTAATATTGAGCTAGCTCCTACCTCTAGCACTGCCTTATCCTTAATCGCTTCTCACGTACCTCAGTTACTTAATCGATTTCGTCAAGAGTCCTTTGGTTTTTCTATTAATAACATTATTCCAGAACTGCAATCCTATGAAACAACTGCTCATCAAAAACAAGATGATGAGGATAGTCAATGAGCACAATGCCAATGCACTGGATTCATCAGATCCACCATACCTTGCAAGAGATGCAGGAAGTTCCTTTATGGGGAAACCCTCCTAATATTCCTTGGGATCAATGTATACAAGAAATAGCTTCTCTTTTACAAACCCCTGAATTAAGTCTTGTGGAGGGAGATACTCAACTACTTCCAGAGGAAAAAGTACTATTAGGATTGGGCAATCATCCGATCGTAACAAGTATGCAATTAAGTCCCCTTGTAGGGCAATGCTTTTGGGTCATGGCACAAGAGGATATCACCTTTTTAATCTCACTTGCCCTCACAGAAAATCAGAACCAAAAAGCGATGAACTCTGCTTCTTTTCAAGAAGGTTTTTATAGATTTCTACTACTAGAAATCCTAAAAGCCCTTGATCCTTTAAAGCCTTTTTCCGATCTGTCTTTGAAAATGGGTTCTCTAACCACTATTCTTCCCAAAGAAAATTGTATTTGTATGGATATCGGGATTCATCACCCTAAAAAAGTAATATGGGGAAGAATCGTATGTCCTGTCAGTTTTCATCAGACTTTTAAAACCCATTTTGCAAATACAGCTTTTTCGATGTATGAGAGCAACCTTACAAAAGATATAGACTTAGCCGTATCTGCTCAAATCGGCTACACACAACTTACATTATCGCAATGGGAAAAAATCGCGGTCGGCGATTTTTTGATCTTGGATGTTTGCTCTTACTCTCCTCATACAGCAAAAGGAACAGCAACTCTTTTTTTAGAACAAACCCCTCTATTTATTGTAATTTGTAAGCCAACTAATTGCAAAATTATCGACTATGCCTATCAGGAGGAATCCATGGATGAAGATTTTGAAGAAGAAAATATAAATCAAGAAGAAGAGACAACACAAGAACTAGAAGAGCCATTAATCCCCGTACCCGATGCTCTCTTGACTATTCATGTAGAAATAGCAAGAATGCGGATGAACCTAAAAAAACTCACACAGCTTAAACCCGGCAATGTAATCGAATTAGCGGCAAGACCTGAACAAGGAGTAAAATTAACCTTAAATGGGAAAGCTGTGGCCAAAGGAGAGCTTATTCAACTCGGCGATGTACTTGGAGTTAAAATTCTGCAGATGGGAGAGTAATATTTTCAAATATGGTAGAGTATTCTTTCTACAAACAAAATACGCTCCCTGATCTGGTAGGAAAAGAAGATATCCCTCTGCCTGAAAAAATCGGCCCTTATAAAATAGAGAGTCTTTTGAATAAAGGAGGAATGAGCCTTCTCTATTTAGGTTTAGATCCTAAAACCAAAAAACCTTTAGCTATTAAGGTCTTATCCCCTAACCATATTAATCATCCTGAAGCTGTTGAGCATTTCTTAAGAGAAGCTAAAGCAATCTCTGTGTCTAATCACCCCAATATTGTAAAACTCTACGGGGAAGGAAGCTGGGAAAAAGGGCTTTACATTGCTATGGAGCTAATCAACGGCGTTTCGCTTAGACAATTTATCGTACAGCATTCTTTATCTATACGCAGAGTTTTAGATATCTCTTTACAAGTAGCCTATGCTCTTCAACATTTACACTCCCTTCGGATTATTCACAGAGATGTAAAGCCGGAAAATATTTTAATTACAGAAGGCGGTGAAGTAAAACTTATTGATTTTGGAATCGCGCAATTACAAGATGAGCAAGATCAATTCGCACTACCCTCTTATTTTATCGGTACACCGAATTACATGAGCCCTGAACAAAAAGAGAACCCCTCTCATTTAAGTTTTGCCTCCGATGTGTATTCTTTAGGCATCATCTTATATGAACTCATTTCTGGAAAACTCAGTTATGGCGCTATTAATCTTACCTCTATTCCTAAAGGATTAAGGCATATCCTCGTAAAAGCTCTAGCTATCTCGGTTAGTGAACGCTACCAAACCACTGAAGAGTTCATTCATGATGTCTCTTTCTATTTACAATCTAAAGAATTAGAAAAAGAGTATGCGGGCCCAGATCAAGTCAAGGAAGTCTATGAAGCCCTATACTCAGCATTTCAGCTAACATTGCCTAAGGTCCCTCCTTCCTGGTCTCATGCAGATATTGGTTTAGCCAAATGGCATGGGGTTCAATTTGGTCTTTATTACGATTTTATTCGTCTTCCTAACAATTGTCTTTGCATATTACTCGCCTCTTCTACTACAACAACAATGGAAACAACCATTTGCATGAGTAGCTTACAGGGGATGATTCATATGTATACACACCAATTAAACTTAAGTAAAATTGATGAACTAACCTCTAGCTTAAACCAACTGCTTTGTAAACAAGCCTGCCCAATTATTTTTAACGCGCTTGTTCTCGATCCTCTACAAGATAAGCTAAGCTGCATCTCTTGTGGATACGACAGTTTGATCCACATTTCTCAAGAGAGTTTTCATCCACGAACCATTGTAGCTAAAAACCCCGTATTGGGAACAAATCCCCAGTTAGAATTCTCTGAGACCATCGATAATTGGGATATTGGCGATACCCTTATTTTACACACCTTTGATGTCTCTGATAAAAATACAGAATTAGCCAACTTTGAAAAAATGTTTTTTGAAGAGATTAAAGAACATTTACTCTTTTCTGCACAAAGACAAGCAGAAACCGTTCTTCGATCGATTGTGCATGATCCCATAGCATCCAATGCTGTTTCTAAAGCATTAATTTGCATACAAAGAATTTCTTAAAAAAAACTTTTTAAAAAGGAAAGATCTATGAGTGTATTCATTACATCTATTTTAGAGTTATCTCAAAATTTTTTTAAATCAGACCCTTTAAAATTCAATCAATATTTTGCTATTACTCCCGATTATCAAAAATACTGCTTAGCCGCTAATCTACCTACTCGCTTTACCATAACGTTAGCCAAAGAAGCCATGCTTATTCACGATATTGCTATTCACTTGCTTGCAGGAGGATGTAAACTCACAACAGGCACAGTAAAGGGCATATGCGAAATTGCCTCTGGAATTCTTGGCTTAGAAACAGACCATCAAACATCTAGCAAACAAGCAGTTGTTCATATAGGTTTTGCATTTGTCTATACTGTAGACTTCTTTGTATCTATTACCAATATCAATAAGACATATCCTCAACATTTAATTGATAAAATAAAAAACGTTTTCATAAATTTTTTAGAAGTTTCGAATAAAGAAATTCCTATTAAATATATTGCTGATCCAGAAATAGAAAAAGCTCTTAAGAAAAAGCAAGCAGAAGCAGAAGAGAAAGAACTAGCTCTTCAAGAAGAGCAAAGGAAAGCAAAAGAACAAGAAAAACTTCTTAAAAAGACTCAACAAGAACTAAAAGACCTACGCGATAATGACTTTATTCCTGAAGAAGAGTTGGAAAAGATATCTCAAGAAGCAAAGAAAATTGCTGTAGATACCGCGACACATAAAAAAAAATCTATACAAGAAGAACCTACAACTATTACTACTTCCTATATTATTGATAATAAGAAACAATGTACTGATCTATACAAGCTAACTAGTGGGATTGAAAGCGATGATGATACTGATTCCTTAATCCAGAAAAAACCCAAAAACCCCGAACTTTTTTGGCTTGAAGATGAGCTAAGTAAGGATAAAAATGATACAGGAAAAGAGGAAGAAGATGGTCCATTTAAAAACGAATCAGTAATTCTTGAAACAAAAAAAGTAACGTCTCCAAAGAAGAAGAAAAACGCCTTTTCTACTAACAGTCCCCTTACAAAAAGTGCTTTTACTCGTCGTAAGGAATATGCTAAAAGCATAAAAAAACCTCCAAAAAAAACTTTAACAACTAAGTCCTAGAGCAAGTGATCTTTTATACTAGTTTGATTTCAAATTAAGAATTGCATAACTGGGTTTTTTTGAAAAAGCTACTCTAGCTTGCAAAAATGTTTATATATTTAACCTCTTAATTTGAATGTATATTAAAAAGGGAAATTTTATGAATATAGTTCAATCAATGACATCTTTTCTCATTTCAGACCCTATCGGTTTTAATCAAAGCCTTGGGAATCGATGTCAAACTTTTTGCTCAAAGAATCCCTTACCTAATATATTTTCTCGTCTTATTGTAGGTGTTATTATAAAAGATATTACCCGTATTTCTGATATTGCTATCCATATCATTGTAGGTTTGGCAAAATTAACTATCTGTTTAACAAAGCTGCTCTGTTCTATTCCAGCAAGGCTATGGGGATCTATTCCAAACTATGCAATAGGCAAAGAAGGCCTCTCTCATTTAGGTTTTGCTACGTTCTACTTAGCTGATATATTTATTTCTCTAACTAATATTATAGGTAATTATCCTAAAGATTTAATAGAAAGGGTAGAAAACTGTTTCTCTAGGTTTTTATCACCTAAAATAAACAATGCTAACAAAGAAGAAGTACATAAAACACAATTAGAAGAGTCACAAACAGCACCTTGTTCTGAATCTGAAGCAGATTTAGATGAATCAACTTTTACAGTACAAAAGACAGATACAGATTCGGATATATCTTTTGAAGAAGAGTCCTTTCAATCACAACAGGAAAACCCCTTATATCAAGGACTATTAGAATGTGGAACGGATCCAGAAAAAAGCAAAATATTGGCTACTAATTATCTTTCAAAGTACCCAAAAACCTTGCGCCATTCTACAAATTCGATACCTTCAGAGTATTAGATATTAGAGCTCTTTCAAAACTAGGAAATAAAAAAGCCCTTGTATAAAATAATGCCCTTAAAAATACGTAAGGGCATGATGAAATTTGAAAAAGCAAAAAGTTTAGACAACGAGAAATTCCGAAGATTAACCGGAGTAAAACGTAGCACATTTGATCAATGGGTAGAATACACCCTGATAAAACATCCCCTATTTGCACTGCCTGGACGTAAAGAGCTATTAAAAAGCGATATGGAATATGATGTTATTTTAATAGATGCCACAGAAACACCCATAGAGCGCCCTAAAAAAACAAAAACATTTTTACTCAGGGAAGAAGAAAAGGCACACCTTAAAGACGCAGCTTGTAATGAGCAAGGACACAAAAAAGATTATTTGTACCTTTTTTTCCAAAGGTAGAAGACATGATTTTAGGATATTTAAGGATTCTAAAATCAAGTTTCATTCCGAAATAAACCTTCTAACAGATGGAGGGTATCTAGGACTTAAAAAGCTTCATGCTAAAACCCAAATGCCTAAAAGAAGAAGCAAGAAAAATCCTTTAACAAAACAAGACAAAAAAAATAATCAATTCCTTTCCAAAGAACGTGTAATTAATGAAAATGCTATTGGTCTGCTTAAGCGATTCAAAATTTTAGCTGATCGTTATAGAAATAGACGAAAAAGGTTTGGTTTTCGGTTCAATCTAATTGCGGGCATTTATAATCTGGAGCTATGTTAATGGGTTTTGAAAGAGGTCTATTATTATTTAATAAAAATCATACATTATGTTTTACAATAAATACATGTTAGTAATAATGTTATTATTATAAAGCACATTTATTATATAAACATAAAAATACTAATTAAAAAAGAGTTTTAATATTAAACGCATTTTTTTCTTGTTTAGCTTAAAATAATAAAGCTCTGGCATTGAATCTTATATCTTGTACAGGCAAAAGACTATTTAAACAGAGGGGAATTTTTATGAGCGTATCTAATCCTGTTGACTCTAATCGAAACCTGGGAAATCATTTTCAAAACTTTTGCTCAAAGAGCTCTTCTCCTAATATATTATCTCGTCTTGTCGTGGGTATTGTTATAAAAGATATTGCTCGTATTTATGATATTGCTATTCATATAATTATAGGGTTAGGAAAATTAGCCCTCTGCGCCACAAAGATCCCTTATTCTATTCCAGCAAGATGGTTTGGATCTACTCCAAACTATGACATAGGCAAAGAAGGCTTTGTTCATTTAGTCTTTGCTGGGCACTACTTTGCAGATATGTTTATTTCTCTTACAAACATTATAAATAGATATCCTAAAGATAAAATGGAAAAGATAGAAAACCTTCTCTCTAAGCGTCTACTTACACTCAAAAAAGAGGTTGTTAACAAAGAAGAATTTCAAGATATCCTCTCTACAGAAAAAGCAAAATACTCCGTTAAACACCCTCCAAAAGTCGCTGAAGAAATGGCAAAAATCTCTTCCGAAAACCATCCTAAGTTATTCGGTATGTTATATGCAGAATACGTAAAAAACAATGAAAGCCAAAAAAAAATACAGCAAAAGGCAATAGCATATGCTAAAGGCTGTATTAGAATATATTCTATCATGTATCCAATTTTTTCAAAAGACCGTTCAGAAAAAGAAGCTAAAGAACAAGCATTGCTTTATGCTAAAACTTATGTTAATGCCTACTCCAAAAAATTCGCAAGACAGTCAAAAATACAATCAAAGAAAAAAGCTGAAGAACAAGCAGATCTACATGCTAAATATTTTACTAAGCTTTTTTTTTCAGAATATCAACGCTGCTTAGAAAATACACCTGAAACTGCTGAAGAACAAGCACTAGTCTTTGCCGAAAAAAACATCGAAATATTTTATAAAGTTTGTACTTTTTCGCCTGAATTCTCAGAAGAAGAAACTAAAGAAATAAAAGATATTCTTTTTAATGATTACCTTCATAAGATTTCTCAAGTAATAAAAAAAGGAATAAACCCAGAATTTTATTTTATACCATATGTTCGGAAATATGTAGAGTGCCTAAAAAATGGTAAGAAAAAAAAGGCTAAAAACATAGCGACTCGTCATGCCGAGCGACTTACTCAAGAAATAACACCTGAAATAGTAACCAAATTCAATAAAGCTAAGATGAACTCTGTCTTGCATAAGAAAAAAGATAAGGACAGCTTAAAATGAACCCTCCTACATTCCTACCCCCTAGGGCACTTTTTTGGAATTAGCTAAGCTTTTTTGTGCTATTATGTCTTTTTTGAACAAAGAGGTGCGGTATGGTAGAGGTTTCAGAAGGAGAAATTCAAACGACAGTAATGGATCATCATGGCTTAGTGGCTGCCATTTGTCAGGACTTAAAAATTGCTGAAAGGATTGACAATCGTCTGCCATCAGGTGCTTGTTTGGAGAAACGGCAATTCAAATCTATGGGCTAATTCCAAAAAAGTGCTCTAGGGCGGTGGGAATGTAGGAACCCTCATCTACAGCAAAAAGTTAAAGATTTCGAGAAAACGTCAATACGTCTAATAAGATAATCATACTTTTAATTAATAAGATACTACGAGGTCATTAATGAAATTTATAGGTGGCTACAATCCCTTATCTTGTGATAACTACATTAATGCTGGGAACTATTTCCAAAAACAGCTCTCAAACCATTCAAATCTGGTTGTACGTACAGCTTTTGTGTTTGCAAAAATTGTGGGAAGAGGGCGGGACGTGCTTATACATGCAGGTTTGGGATCTATTAAATTAATCGCTAGTACTGCAATGGCTATTTATTCCATTCCAGCTGCTGCATTTGATTCAATCCCAATACACCACAAAATTGCTAGACAAGCATGGCGACATTTTGGTTTTGTTTTGTTTTTTGTGGCAGATATTCCCCTCTCTTTGGCCAATATTTTGAAGATATATCCTAAACTTTTTTGTGAGAGAATCCAAGAAAAACTTAAAGTATCTCCTAGTATACTTACGTACGATCAAATTATAGATGATAAAAATACAGATGTCGGGATCTTAAATGAACGACAAAATATACAATTAAAACAAGAAAACAAGCAATTAAAAAATAAGAATAAGAAACTCTCTCAAGAGTATATAAATCTTCTTGAGACCAAACTACCACATGAAAACCATTTATTTGATAGTTTTCAATAGAAAAAGAAGAAGCTTTTGTAGTTAAAGCTAGGGCTTTTTAATGAAAAAGATTTAATAATTTTTTTAGTTTTTCTTTACTATAAATTGAATTTATTTTTCTGTCATAAACAGAACTTGATCTATCTAGGACAATCTGCGAGGTTAGTATGAGCTTTATAAATAAATGCAAGCCCTTATCTTGTGATAACTATATTAATGCTGGAAACTATTTCCAACAACAACTCTCAAACCATTCAAATCTGGTTGTACGCACAGCTTTTGTGTTTGCAAAAATTGTGGGAAGAGTGCAGGACTTGCTTATACATGCAGGTTTGGGATCTATTAAATTAATCTTTAGTACTGCAATGGCTATTTATTCCATTCCATCTGCTGCATTTGATATAATCCCAATACACCACAAAGTTGCTAAACAAGCATCAAGACATTTTGGTCTTGCCTTGTTTTTTATAGCAGATATTCCTCTTTCTTTAGCTAATATCTTGAAGAAATATCCTCAACATTTAGCTGATAAAATTCAAAAAAATCTTATAATAGAGAATATAATGGAAGAAATGGATATTGAATTTGATAAGACATACCCAACTGAAAAACAAATGATTATAAACAGTAAGTCTGAGAAAATACAACAATTACAAGAGGAATTGAGCCAAACAAGAGAAAACTATGACAATCTTTTACAGTCTTGTAAAGAACAGGTCCTTGAGCAAATAAAAAAAGAAGGACTCCAAGAATCTAAAGCCTCTTAATAATGACTATAACAAGAGCCTTATCCCCTTTATAATATTTGCAGTTATCAGGCACTTTGATCGATATCTGTTTTTCTTGGTAATCAAGATAGGGATGAGCAATGATTTCAGAAAAGCGAGGATCTATCAGCTTTGAATTAGGATCGCTTAAAAAACAGGAGAACCGGGACCCATTGCGCATATGAGAAGACAAACAGGGCTGAAGAAAAGAAAATAAACGATCGGAGGGCCCTTGAAAGCTAAAGGGTTGTTTTTCAGAAGGCTCGTTCAAATGTATGTTGTGGTTTTTTGTGAGTCTCTCAAATTGTTGCTTAGTGATTTGTTTATTGTTATAGAGTTGTTGTAGAAAAATAACCAGTTGATCTTCTGGCTCTGATGCAACTGTTTTTACAAAATCATCTAAATCTTGGTCGGAGTACTTTTGTGTAGATAAATTGGGGAATTGCTGATTAATTTCTTTAATGAGCAATTCTGCTTGTTTTACAATGTGGGAGGACTCTTGACTTTCTTTTTCTATGTTTTCTAAATACTGCTGGCTCTCTAAAGGGTAATCGTCAAAAAAAATACAATCGAATACCCCTAAATCTTTAAGAGCATTTTGCCAAGTATCTTCGATAATTGTGACATGGGGGTATTTTTTTGCGAAATCGCGCGCTTTTTGCGCGATTAAGGGATGATATTCAATGATCGTATGAGATTTAGGTTTATAGGATTGAATGTGAGTAGCGGAGTATCCCAGTCCAAAACCTATTTCTAAGACATCACCAAAAGGTTGTAATTCATCGATGCAGGTTTGCATATAAGGTTTTTCCCATTCCATCATTACCTGAAATGTATCTTCTTTTAATAAAATTTCTTTGCCGTTTTCATCGTGATCATAGCGCATTTTGCAAAAAATCATAAGTAATTCCTAGTTTATTAAGGCTTATTGCTTAAACAGCCGTTTACAATAAACCAAACAGTATTTTAGGATTCGTTACAAGCTATTTTATCTTTTGTATAGCTCCTTGTAAAAGGGTCATAACCGGAGTCTCCTTAATCTATGAAAGAATTTCGATCTCACTGTTTTTACAAAATCACTTTGTGTGCACTAGCATTTTCTACTATTGCCTATACTTTAGATACTGCTACCGCAGATCCTATTGCGTACAAATTAGAAAATTCTAAGGCGCTTATCTACTCAGATAAGGATACATATACTATTAATTTTAATAACGTGTCTATTATCGAGTTAATTCGCTTTGCAAGTAAAATTACAAATTTAAATTTTGTTTTTGAAGAATCAGAATTGCAATTTACTGTTACTGTTGTTTCTGAAGAGCCTGTATCTGCTAAAAATGTGATGACTGTTTTAATACAGGTGCTACGCGTGCATGACTTAAATTTAGTGGAACAGGATAAAAATATCCTGATTACTTCTAGTAAAAGAGTCCATCAAATCCCACCGATCATTTCCCAAGATCAACCTGCCGCTAAAATAGAACCTGCGGCTTTAGTAACACGTGTATTTCGGATTAAAAATGCAAATATCAATACGGTTGCAAGTATTCTTAGACCAATGGTATCCGATGCAGCTTTAATTGAAATGTCTTTAGAGACAAAGCAGTTAATCGTAACCGACATTGCTGCAAACATAGAGCAAATCAGTACCCTTTTAAGCAGTTTAGATGCGCCGCATAGTCCTTTAGAAATTGATTCCTACAATGCAAGAAAATTGTCTTTGGATCAGTTAATTCTTTTAACTCAACAAATTATCGCTCCTTTTGTTGAATCAAACCCGATCGTTTTCGTTCCTCAATTAGAATCACATATGATTTATATCGTTTCAACTCCCTATTTAATTGAAAAAGCCATGGAGATCATGGAGGATTTAGATGTCACTTCAGAAGCAGGTCTTTTTGCCAAACCTGGTTTAAGAAAAGTATTTCTCTATAAAGTCAAAAATCGCACGATTAGTGAACTAAAAAAAGAATTAGAGCAAGTAAGTTCTGAGCTTAAACAAACAGGAAACTCTGCATTAGCTTCTGCTATTTTTGGTGTTCAGGTTTTGCGTGATTCTAATTCTTTATTATTTGTGATTGATGATCAAAGCATCGCTAAACTACAAGATATTTTGTCAAAATTAGATACCCCTGTTCTTTCAAAAACGGGAAATAGCTCTTTTTTCATCTATAAAATTGAACATGCTGAAGAGTCTCAAATAGCAAATTCTCTGCACCAAATGCTAGAACACCTCCAAGCTTCTCCTCATCCCGATTCAGATCTTGTTGATGTGATTAAAAGCATGAAGTGGATCAAGGAAACCAATTCTTTAGTATTTACAGGAACAAGGCCTGCTTTGAGACAGATAGAAACCATTTTACCCACTTTTGATATTGCACCTCATGAAGCTCATCCTAATAAAAAAACACCTCCTAAGTCCAATTATTTTGTATACAAACCGGTATATCGCCAATCCGAAGATTTAGAAAAAGCGTTAAAAGACATGAGTCATGCTCTGAAAACAGGCGGCTTAATCGATAAATCCTTCTTAGCTGCTGTAGCAACTATGCAATGGGTTGAGAGCACAAAGTCTTTAGTATTCACGGGAGACCCTGACTCTTTAGAAAAAATTCAAACACTTTTAGTCTCTTTGGATAACAACGAAGGATACCCCGCAGGGGCTTCCTCTTTTTCTATTTACAAACCCAAATACGTCCCTGCAGAAGAGATCCAAGCTGCACTTGTCGATCTGGCTTTCGATCTAAAAGAATCAGGATTAAACGATCCTAAATTACTAAACACCCTATCCTCTGTGCGTTATGTTGCAGCTACTAAATCTTTTGTATTTGCAGCAGACCAAGAAACCCTTGTTAAAGTACAATCTCTACTCGATAGCATAGATGTTGCCAATGCTTCTGGGTCAATCCAACACGTAGGCAGTATTACCTTTTTTGTCTATAATATTCAAAACACCACTGCTACGCAGTTAATTGCTTCCCTTAAAAATTTTGCAGCCCAATTGGAAAAATCCACACTGCCCGATAAAAGTCTTGCAGAGACCTTAGAAAAAGTGCGCTGGATTAAAGAGACCAACTCTCTCTTATTTACGGGAACAGAGCAAACTCTTGAGCGTGTACAACAATTAGCGCAAAATTTTGATTTATCTAAAGGGGGCAAACCTCCAAAAATCCCCAACGAGCGTAAAGCAAGTACGTTCACTACTTATACCCCCAAATTTGTGAATGGCGATGATCTGATTGAAATTCTGCAAGAATTTATGAATAATTTAATCAGCGCAGGCGTTTCAGATACCTCTTTATTCGATGCTATTAACAATTTAAAATGGATCCCTAAAACCTCTATTCTCTTGATTTCCGGAGAACCTGTAGCTATTCAAAGAATAGAAGGATTGCTCCAAAAATTTGATATCCCCGGCCAATCTACTGCAAATCCAGCGATTGAATCGATTGATAATACAAGCTTTTTGGTCTACAAATTACAGTTTCATGGTGGAGATGATATTCAAATTGCCTTAAAGCAAGTAGTGGCTAGTTTAGCTAAATCTTCTGGAGAATCTTCCGCACTAGCTGATGCTGTGAGCTCTTTGCAATGGATTAAAGTGACCAATTCCCTTCTTAGCACAGGACAAGAGGGTATTTTGATTAAGCTCAAAGAACTCATCCAAAATTTAGATACTCCTCTTAAACAAGTTTTCATCGAAGTGCTCGTCATTGAAACACGTTTAAACAATGCCCAAAACTTTGGTTTGCAATGGGGCAGCCAAATGCAGTATTTAAATAAAGCAACAGTTGGTTTTGGAAACTTCCCTGGAGGAGCACCTTTAGTACAAAGTCAAGCTCCACAGGATTTTTCTCCAACTCTTAAATCAATCAATGCGAAGACTACCCCAAAAGGAGGAATGGTACCTTTTACTAATGGCTTTGATTTAGGAGTCATTGGCGATATTATTATGCATAAGGGGAAATCCTTTATTTCTTTGGGTAGTTTGGTTAATGCACTACAAACAGATGTGGATACGACAATCGTGATGAATCCTAAGATTATTACCCAAGACAATCGCCAATCCAATATCTTTGTCGGACAAAATATCCCTTTTACCGGAGCCATTGTAACAAATAACTCCACTAACACAGTTACCACTTCAAATGTGGAATATCGAGATATAGGAGTCAATCTAACGATTACCCCTATACTAGGCGATAACGATATGGTTACCTTAGATATCGTGCATGACATTACAGAATTAGTAAATACTGTTGGTAGTGTAAGCAATGCACAATTAACAGGCATTCAAACCTCGCATACACATATGGATACTAGGGTGCACGTTCCTAATAATCACTTTGTGATTTTAAGCGGAATGATTCAGAATGCTAAGACTCGCCTCAAAACAGGTCTTCCCTGTTTAGGAGGTTTACCTGTAATTGGTGTTTTATTTAGCGAAAATGACCGTAATCTGGCAAAATCTAATGTAATTATTTTTGTTAGACCTCAAATTATTAACTCCTATGATGAATATAAAAAAGTTACCGAACATCAAGAATGGCTCTACAAAGATGATGCTTCTTTACCGGTCCTCAAAGAAGAATTTGATCAAGGGCTCGATTTGGTTAAACTTCCTGAGAATGAATAAACTTTGTTTATACATTCTCTTTTTATCCAGCTTATGTAGTTGTTATAAAAGAGTCTCTGATGAGATAGAACCTGTACTGCAATATTTTGTGCATGATCGCTATATAAGAGCACTGCCTTCTGCATTTGAAGCTCTATCTCACGATGAAGAGTCAGCCGACTGGGGCAAAGAGATGCGGATTGCTTTAGGTTTTGCTAAAGAATGCGATCTCTATCAAGCTATCACGGCTTTTAAAAGAGCGGAGATCTTACTTTCTTGTTCTGACAGTCCTCGTCTTTTGCAAATACAATACGGGATCCTTATTTGCTACTATATGGGTCAGAAATACGATCAAGCCCTTGCTGTTTTTCAAAACAGCGCTCTTAGACTTGTCTCTACAGAATTTGCACCTTTACAAGATCTCTTAGTGGTTCTCTATGATTGCTATATCCAAACCAATCAATTAACCCAAGCTAATCATATTCTGCAGTTATTTAATCAGTACTTCCCTGATCAATCAATAGATCTATATTTATCTAAATCTTTCCTGACTGCTGACTTTCCCGCCTTAAGTCTTATTGAAGAGAGTCTCCCTCCAAGACCTTATTTAAGCGATTTTTTGCAAGAGTATCAAATGCATAAAAAGTCTGTTGGTAAAGCACAATTGCTAAATGCCCTACTACCAGGTTCTGGTTATTTGTATTTAGGACAAAAACAATCCGCTTTAACCGCTTTTTTACTAAATGGGTTATTTGTCGCTGCATCTGTCTATTGTTTTGACCATGGCAACGTTGCAGCTGGAGTAATCTTTACAAGTTTTGAAGCCGGATGGTATTTTGGAGGGGTGTATGGCGCAGGTTTAGAAGCTAAATGCTATAACGAAAGACTCTATGAAACCCTGGGTTGCCATTTGATGAGAGAACAACGTTTATTTCCTATATTGATGCTTAAATATGCTTTTTAGATTACTGCTTCTTTTATTCCCTTTTTATTTGTATGCACTGCCAGGTTACTTTGAGCCATGGGGCAAAGATGCAGATCTCATTTTCCTACAACAAAAAAAAACAGAACCGACTTCTTGCTCTTTACCTATATATCTTGCAGAAAAGATCATTTGGTTCCATCAGCATATTCTATCGCCAGTAGACGGACCAAGAAGCCACTTTTATCCTTCTTCTTCTAGCTATATGAAACAGGCCATGCAAAAACATGGCTTTGTACTTGGCTTCCTTTTAGGCTGCGATCGTTTACAACGAGAAAATAGCGATCCTTGGGTCTACCGCTGTATCGAGATAGATCAAAAGCTCATTAAATATAACCCTGTACCTCATTCAAAATAAGAAGGATCTATGTCTTCTTCTAAATCAATGGTTTGTTTTTCTAATTGAGGATTTGATGAAACTAATTTTCTTTCTTTGCGCCCTCTTAGAATAAATTCAATAGGAGAGCCTAAAAACCCATACTGTAAACGAAACTGATTGATTAAATATTTTTTATAAGAATCAAGCATCAACTCGGGTTTATTGACAAATAGAACAAAACGAGGGGGCTGCACGCCAATTTGTGCCATATAATAAATACGCAAGCGCTTTCCATCAATCATGGGGGGATGATATTTTTGCACAACTTGTTCAACAAACTTATTTAACTGTCCTGTTGTAATACGACGCAATTGTTGCTCGTGCACTTTAGCAACTGTATCGAAAATCTTTTCAATGTTTCTTCCGGTTTCTGCAGAGGTAAATAATAAAGGACAGTGGGTTAAAAAAGGTACATCGAGCGCAAAACTTTTCTGACAATGTTCCATTCGGAACCCTTTGACAAGGTCCCATTTATTAAACACTAAAATACAACCTTTACCTAAAGCAGCGATTTCATTAGCAATCCGTTTTTCTTGCGTGCTAATCCCCTTTTCTGCATCGATTACAAGTACGCACACATCTGCTCGATCCATTGCTCTTTCTGTACGCAAAGCTGCAAACTTATCTACGACTTCTTTCTCTGATTTTTTTTTGCGAATACCTGCTGTATCGATTAAAGTAAACAGCTGATCTTCTAATTGAATCTCCACATCGATAGAATCACGAGTGGTGCCTGCAATAGGACTAACCACACACCTTGCTTCTTTTAACAAGTAATTTACAATGGTAGATTTGCCTACATTCGGGCGGCCAATAATTGCAGTACCGATTCCCTTTGTCTCTTTAATCACCTCATCAGGGAAACTTACCCCAAGAAATGCAACCTCTAATAATTCTGCAATCTGAAACTTTTGCATAGCAGAAACCGCAACAATGTCTTTAATTCCTAGAGAATGAAACTCATAGATTGCTTGCGCTTTAGAAAAGTCATCTACTTTATTAACAGCTAAAACAACCTTTTTTTTAGTGCGCAATAAAATTTTTGCTACATATTCATCTAAAAGCGTAATTCCTACAGTGAAATCCACCACCATGATCAATACATCAGCCTCTTCAATAGCAATCTCCGCTTGACGGCGGATTTCTTCCTGGAAAGAAATCCTCTGATCAGAATGAATTCCTCCTGTATCGATCACCTCAAAAGACTGGCCAAAAAAATCAGTTTCAGCATATAGACGATCACGCGTTATCCCTTCTGCTTCGTCTACAATAGCAATTCTTTTTTTGCAAATTGCATTAAATAAGGCAGATTTTCCGACATTTGGACGCCCTATCAGAGCTAGTTGTATTGTTTTCATAAGCCTCTTTAAGATTTAAGATAATCATAATAAAAAAAAGCCCATTAAAAAACCACAGATTGCGAAAGAACTAAAAAAATACTTTAGTTAAAACTTATTAAGTTTTAATCCGTATGAACCTATCTTGAATTAAATTTACTGTTTTAAAGATACTTGCCGACTTAAGAAATTCATCCAATATCCCAGTAGTCCAAACATTAATAGTCCGTTCCAATATATTGCCTTTCTTTCCCAGCGCACTGTAAGACGACGGAAGCATGTCTTTAACCAAGAAATCGTTCTCTCAACGACCCAACGTTGCTTTTCAAGTTAGCAAATGCCTTTTATCTTATATCCCTTGGTGTTTCTTTTCCGAGCTATCAGAGGAAAAACCTCATGGGAAAGAACATCGATACGTGTTTGCTCTGAGTCATAACCTTTAGCTGCTTCAAGTATGGGTACTTTTCCCTGATTCCATGCTTTTTTAATGAAGGGAATGACTTTCCTAAGCAGAGGAATCACTTGTTTTTTCTCATCCCCGGATGCTGATGTAAAAGTGATTGCAAGAGGCTTTCCTGATTTTTCTACCAGTAAATGCGATGTCACGCCTTTACCTTTGTAGCCATAATCAACTTGCTCTCCTCCTCCGCGTCCGCTGGAAAAAAAAACCATCTACAGAGAGTCTCTGGACATCAATACACTCCAGTTGTTCGGCAAGCTTAAGCAGCTCTTCTAAAAATTGATCTAAAAATCCAGCAGATTGCATTCTTCCAAGCCATGCGTGTGCTGTTGAGGGATGAGAAAACTCCTTGTTTCTAGGTGCATCTTTCCAAGGAGCTCCTGTCCGAAGCACCCAGAAAATAGTATTCACTACAGGTCTCCATGGCGCTAATTTTCTTCCATAATGGTTACGATTTACCCATTTTTCCATTTGAGGTTCGAGTATTTTAAACTGTTCTTCATTTAATCCTTGCTTGCTCATGTCATCTGTCTTTAGTTAAAAAATAAAAAGATCTGGTATCATAGCGAAAATTTATATTCAATTCAAGATAGGTTCATCCACAGAAACTTAAATATATATAATTTTTTTAATTTACATCAAAAAACTGTTAAGAATGTTTTTATCCTTATGGACCTCAGTTTTGGGTTTTAGTCAATAGATTTCTTGCATAACCCCTTATTTTAAAAGCTTTCATTTATAGATTCCTATCTTAACAAAAGCATTCCCAGCTATATCGCTCAAACAATCATATCTCACGGATTAAAATACTTTAAAATTTTAGATTGCTGATTGGTTATGCAAGAGATCTAATAAATAATCCCCAATTACTCTACACAAGAAATATTTCTAAGATGTTTAGTCCCAAAGTGTGATGGTAGCCTTTAGGCAAGGTCTCTCCTTGTGTTTGATTGTTAAAAATCACAATAGAGATTCTTTCATCGCCTGCCTATTCTTTTTTTAATTCTTCTGTGCACTTCAAACTTAAAAAGATATATATAAGATATTAAACCATTTACATTAAAAACATATTATAGTTATTTAAATCTATATTGATAAAACAGCTTGATCTAAGGCTTCGGATAAATTAGCTACAGTAGGTAAAAGTTCTCGGATTTTCGTTTTCATATTGGCCCAATATTTTTCGATAGGATTTAAGTCAGGTGAATAAGGCGGGAGAAAGAGCATTTCATATCCACTTTCCTCTATCAATGTTCTAGTTGTCTTTGATTTATGAAAGCTCGCGTTATCGAGAATCAAAACTTGGCCATGAGTCAAATTTGGAATCAATTCCTGTTTTAGCCATACATTAAATAGATCCGTATTGCAAGTTTCTTCAAAACAACATCGGTGCCAGCAATTTCTTCCCTTGTAGTGCTGAAATTAAACTCTGTCTACCAAATCGTTTTCCTGAAATTCCTCCAAATATTTGTTTTCCCTTCGCGCTCCTCGCATATTGCCTATGCACATATTAGAGCTCTTTCAAAACTAGGAAATAAAAAAGCCCTTGTATAAAATAATGCCCTTAAAAATACGTAAGGGCATGATGAAATTTGAAAAAGCAAAAAGTTTAGACAACGAGAAATTCCGAAGATTAACTTGATTTTGGAAATAAGTCACAAAGAGAAAAAAGCCCGAGGAGGCCGCGTCAATAAATTAAAAATTGATTCTCTACCCTTTGGAATAGATAAAAAGCTTTAGGTTGCCATATAGCCCCCTCATCCGTATCAGGTACGTAAGTTATTCCCATAGATCTAGCAATCAGATTCCATTCTTTTTCTATCTTTTTTAGATCTTGAAAACATGTATATAGTGGTTCCGATTCAATCGGATAGAAAAATATTTGTTTTGTGTTAAGCTATTAAGCATGAAAAAAACTGACTCCTAGCCAGATAGCTGACTTAGAACACAAGTTAAAGCATCCAAAAGACTATTCTGAACAGAATAGGCTTTGTGTAATTTTGGGCTATGATGAGGGTATCTCAACAAAAAATCTTGCTAAAATACTCCGGATAAGCCCTATCACTGTTCAGGAATACCTCAGAGAATATGATTCCGAAAATAAAACTAGAAGTAGCCCTCGAGGCGGTAGCAAATCAAAACTTTCACAAGACCAAACAGAGTCTCTACTAAAACACCTACAGGAAAAGACCTATCTTAAAGTCAAAGGGATCATAGCTTATGTGCATGAGCAATATGGGATAAAATATTCCCGAAGTGGCATGACAGATTGGCTCATACAGCACGGATTTGCTTATAAACGTCCTAAAAAGATTCCTGGGAAATGAGATCCTGAAAAACAACGAATTTTCATAGAACAATATATGGCTTTAAAGGAGACCTTAAACCCTGATGAAGAGATCTATTTCATAGATGCTGTGCATCCTGAACATCAGTCCCAAGCCGTATATGGATGGATCAAAAAAGGCGTTCAAAAGACTTTGCAGACATGCAGGAAACAATTGCGATTGCATTTTTCTGGAGCTCTTTGCCTGACAGGAATGAAGATTTTTACAGAGGAATATAAGACAGTTGATGCCGATGCAATGCTCGATTTTTTCAAGAAGCTAGAAAAACAGACAGAGGCTCGAATTATTCATGTAATTTTGGATAATGCGAGATCAAACAAAAATAAGAAACTAGAAGAGTTTCTGATGTCTTCTAGGATTAAAGTGCACTATCTCCCTCCTTATTCGCCGAATTTGAATCCTATTGAACGCTTGTGGAAGATCTTAAGGGAAAAGACGGTATACAATCGATATTACGAAACGTCGGTGACTTTTTTTCAGGCAATGAGAGGATTCTTCTTAGAAGAGATACCGAAAATAACAGATATTTTGAAATGTAGGATAAACGACAAGTTTCAAGTCGTTGACTTGAAACTTGTCGTTTATCCTACATTTTTCTATGCGATTGAATCGGAACCACTATATACATGCCATAATTGCACACAAAGAAGGGGTTGCTCCTTAAACGGAGTAGGTTAAACTCTCCAATATAAACGAGATTTTTTCAAATCTCAAAACCGCTCATTAAAGAGCAAAAAAATGAGGAGCAACCCATGAAGCATTATATTGGATTAGATGTATCAATGAAAAGAACTTTTATCTGTGTATTAAATGAACAAGGTAAGATTGTCCATGAAGGTTCAGAAAAAACAGATCCTGATTTACTAGCAGATTATTTTTCCAAAAGAGATTTTCAAGAAATCGTTGTTGGCTTTGAAAGTGGATGTTTATCTCATTACCTAGTCACAGGATTTAGAAAAAGAGCTATAGATCCCCTATGTATGGATGCAAGGAAGCTGAGTACGATTCTTGCTTTGAAAATAAATAAGACAGACAAAAATGATGCACGAGGAATCGCAGAAGCTCTTCGATCAGGTATGTATACACGAGTACACTGTAAGCCCCAAGATTCAGTAGAAAAAAGCATTTTGTTAGTTTCCAGAAGAGCGCTAATTAAACAGCAAACGCAGTTAAAAAATACTGTAAGGGGCTTGCTTAAAAGTTACGGAATACGATTGGGATCTGTGGGATCCAAAAGATTTTCGTCTGTGGTTGTAAAGCAGATAGAAAAACAGGAAAAAAGTATTGTTCTGAGCATAACCTCTCTATTAAATACCTTTGATAAGGTAGTTGAGGAAGTAGAAAAACTGGATAAAGAAATGCTTAAGCTGGTCAGTCAAGATAAAGAAGTACAACGGCTTATGACAATCCCTGGCGTAGGACCTGTAACAGCATTAACCTATAAAACAGAAATTTTTGATCCCACTCGTTTTAACGATTCTAAATCAGTAGGAGCCTATCTTGGTATGACGCCTAAACAGTATGCCTCCGGAGAGGTGCAAAGACAGGGAAGAATTTCAAAATGTGGATCCAGTGAACTTAGATCTCTATTAGTTGAAGCCGGAATAGTAATGCTGACACGAAGTAAGAAATGGAGCAAGCTAAAAGCTTGGGGATTAAAAATCATGAGAAAAAAAGGAATGAAGAAAGCCGCCTTAGCAGTAGGTAGAAAGTTATCCGTAATTATGCATAAGATGCTGATTGAACAAAAAGAATTTATTTACGGTGAGCCAAAGGCAGAGTCTTTTCAAGTTTGAAGTGCACAGAAGAATTAAAAAAAGAATAGGCAGGCGATGAAAGAATCTCTATTGTGATTTTTAACAATCAAACACAAGGAGAGACCTTGCCTAAAGGCTACCATCACCTAACCTATGACCAAAGATGTCAGATTTATATTTTAAAAGCTAGAGGAGATACATCTAGCTCAATAGCAAACATTCTAAAAGTTCATCATAGCACTATTAGTAGGGAACTTAAGAGAAATAAAGGGCAACGAGGATACCGTCATCAGCAAGCTCAAGAAAAAGCATTTCTTAGAAAAAATTCTCAGCCCAATAAAAAAATGACTCCTCAAATAGTTACCCGTATTGAAGAAAAAATCAAGTTGCAATGGAGCCCTATACAAATATCCGGATGGCTTAAAAGACATGGTAAAGAACATGTTAGTCATGAGACCATCTATAATCATATCTGGAAAGATAAACGACAGGGAGGACAGCTTTATAGAGAGCTCCGTCATCGAGGGAAAAAATATAACAAGCAGAGAAAGGGAGCTTCTGGAAGAGGGAACATGCCTGGTCGTATAGATATTAAGCAACGGCCTTGTATTGTAGAAAAAAAGACTCGTTTAGGAGACTGGGAACTAGATACAGTCATAGGGGCAGGACATAAAGGCGTAATTGTATCAATGGTAGAAAGAACTTCCAAGCTAACTAAGCTCGCCAAAGTTTCTCATAAAACTGCAGAGGAAGTAAGTCAAGCGTTAATTGAACAACTTAAACCTATCAAAGATTTTGTACACACATTAACAGCAGACAACGGAAAAGAATTTGCCTATCACCAAATGGTTAGTTTCGAGCTAGAGACAGACTTCTACTTTGCAACGCCCTACCATTCTTGGGAAAGAGGCTTAAATGAGCATACAAACGGACTAGTTAGGCAATATTTTCCTAAAACACAAAGCTTTTTAGATACGACTTCCAAGGATATAGAAAGGGTGGAAACTTTACTAAATAACAGACCTAGAAAGGCTCTCAACTTCGAAACTCCACTAGAAGTGTTTACGAGATTATCTACAAACATGCTATGCTCGGGTGCACAATAGATGTTTTTTCAAGTATTTATATGTTCTTTTTTGTGCACTTCAAGGTTGAAAGGGCCCAGCTTAAAAACGCATTTTTTTAGAAATAAAAACATTAGGAAAAGTGACTAAAATTTTTTGCAGGAGAAAACCGAAGAAATAGGTAAAGACGACAAATGAGTTGGCTCTTAGAAGCCGTAATATACATTGTCTTGCCCATTTCATTTCGGATAGCATAATGGAGCGAAGAATCTAAAATAGTTTTCTTCAAAAAGACTCCGCAGAGAACCCTGGACTTATCTCCCGCATTAAACTTTGCTGTCCTAAGATCTTAAAAAACGCCTTTTATTTTGCAAGCAAAATATCGGCTCGGAGAGCTTATGAAGAATTAAGAGAATTTATATTCCCCTTGTGTGCAATTAGAGAACTCGTTTGCATTCAAATTAAGAGTTTGAATACATAAAAATTTTTATACAAAAAGATAACATCTTCTTGCAAGATAGAGCAGTTTTTATAAAAAAACCTAGTTATGCAATTCTTAATTTGAAATCAAACTAGTATATACTAGTGCCGATTCAAACGGCTAGCTTAATGGGATTTAAGTCAACGACTTGAAACTTGTCGTTTATCCTACATTTCAAAATATCTGTTATTTTCGGTATCTCTTCTAAGAAGAATCCTCTCATTGCCTGAAAAAAAGTCACCGACGTTTCGTAATATCGATTGTATACCGTCTTTTCCTTTAAGATCTTCCACAAGCGTTCAATAGGATTCAAATTCGGCGAATAAGGAGGGAGATAGTGCACTTTAATCCTAGAAGACATCAGAAACTCTTCTAATTTCTTATTTTTGTTTGATCTCGCATTATCCAAAATTACATGAATAATTCGAGCCTCTGTCTGTTTTTCTAGCTTCTTGAAAAAATCGAGCATTGCATCGGCATCAACTGTCTTATATTCCTCTGTAACAATCTTCATTCCTGTCAGGCAAAGAGCTCCAGCAAAATGCAATCGCAATTGTTTCCCGGATGTCTGCAAAGTCTTTTGAACGCCTTTTTTGATCCATCCATATACGGCTTGGGACTGATGTTCAGGATGCACAGCATCTATGAAATAGATCTCTTCATCAGGGTTTAAGGTCTCCTTTAAAGCCCTATATTGTTCTATGAAAATTCGTTGTTTTTCAGGATCTAATTTCCCAGGAATCTTTTTAGGACGTTTATAAACAAATCCGTGCTGTATGAGCCAATCTGTCATGCCACTTCGGGAATATTTTATCCCATATTGCTCATGCACATAAGCTATGATCCCTTTGACTTTAAGATAGGTCTTTTCCTGTAGGTGTTTTAGTAGAGACTCTGTTTGGTCTTGTGAAGGTTTTGATTTGCTACCGCCTCGAGGGCTACTTCCAGTTTTATTTTCGGAATCATATTCTCTGAGGTATTCCTGAACAGTGATAGGGCTTATCCGAAGTGCTTTAGCAAGATTTTTTGTTGAGATACCCTCATCATAGCCCAAAATTACACAAAGCCTATTCCGTTCAGAATAGTCTTTTGGATGCTTTAACTTGTGTTCTAAGTCAGCTCTCTGGCTAGGGGTCAGTTTTTTCATACTCAATAGCTTAACACAAAACAAAATATTTTTCTATACGATTGAATCGGAACCACTATAGTCGAAAGATTTTGACAATTTATGTATGCACAAAATTCAAGATAATGTATTTCTTTGCAAAAGAATAACTTCAGCGTTATTAGGGTATTTATTTTCGCGAAATTTTGCAATAAATAAGTCTTCGTATTCTTGTTTTTTAAAAAGTTGAATAATTTAATCTTAGGAAATAAAAATGAGCTTTATCAATTCAAGTATAGCAATCAATGGATCTCTAACTCCATTTAATATAGGGAATAATACTAGTATACTTCCTTTAAATCTCACACAAGCACAAGATTACTTGTCTAATAATAGTCTAATAAATTCTATATTGCCATTTTCAAATGAATCTCCAATGAATGTAAAGAATGCTGCCAATATATTTTCTTCAAATCGAACAATAGATAGAGTGACTAAGGTGAAAATTGGAAATGGGTTTACAGATCCAAAGTATGGAAATATTCCACGGTCAAAGCGTATTCATGCAAGACATAGAAGATCTATTGATATACCATTTGATGATCTAATCCCTGAAAGAAATGCTTGTGAAAATTCCTTAGTTACTTGTAAAGAAGAAAAACTTAACATAACATCAACTATGGAGGAAGAGATTAACCGTTTGACTCATCAATATATAAATAATTTGAAAGATGAGAGATCTAGATGTAGAGAGATAAAATTAAGTAAAGACCAAGAATATAATAATCTCATTAATCATTACAATGATTTAAGAAAAAGAGTTTCAGTATTAAGAACTACAAAGGATAATTGCATAGAAGAAAATCAGTTATGTAATAAGTCTTTAAAAGAAAAAGAAAGCAAGATTGCTCAATTAGAAGAGCGTTGGAGTAGATTAAATCAATTTTCAAATGAATCTCCAATGAATGTAAGGAATGCTACCAATATATTTTCTTCAAATCGAACAATAGCTAGAGTGCATGAGGTACAAATTAGAATTGCGCTTAGAGATCCAAAGTATAGAAATATTCCACGGTCAAAGCGTACTCATGCAAGACATACAAGATCTAATGCTTGTGAAAATTCCTTAGTTACTTGTAAAGAAGAAAAACTTAACATAACATCAATTAAAGAGGAAGAGATTAACCGTTTGACTCATCAATATAGAAATAATTTGAAAGATGAGAGATCTAGATGTACAGAGATAAAATTAAGTAAAGACCAAGAATATAATGATCTCATTAATCATTACAATGATTTAAGAAAAAGAGTTTCAGTATTAAGAACTACAAAGGATAATTGCATAGAAGAAAATCAGTTATGTAATAAGTCTTTAAAAGAAAAAGAAAGCAAGATTGCTCAATTAGAAGAGCATTGGAGTAGATTAAATCCATATTGGAAAAGTTCAAAAAAATCAACTACAAAACTTGAACTAACTCAATCACCAACTGCTCCAGAAACAACAGTTAAACAAACAAAACTAACAGCCGCTATTTCAACAACAATACCTGAACCAACTACAACAATAGAACCAATAACACTTGAACTCACTCAATCAACAACTGCTCCAGAAACAACAGTTAAACAAACAAAACTAACAGCCGCTATTTCAACAACAATACCTGAACCAACTACAACAATAGAACCAATAACACTTGAACTCACTCAATCAACAACTGCTCCAGAAACAACAATTAAACAAACAAAATTAAAAGCTGGTACTTCAACAACAATACCTGAACCAAACACAACAACAGAACCTAAAATAACTCAATTAACAAATATTCAACGATGGATTGCATTAATAGGATCAGGTCTATTTGCAACTGGAAGTTTATTAGCTGGTATTTTCATGTTTAATAAAAAAAGAAGATACAAGCGTAGTTTACATCTCGCTAATAACTTAAAAACTTCACAGAGACAAGGCCATACTCAAGTATAATTTGTAATATAGTGGTTCCGATTCAATCGTATTGTAATAGACAAGACTTAAATTGACACTTAGTGGTAAATAGCAAAGAAAAACAGCTTTTACAACTAAGGCATGATGCCTTAGTTGTAAAAGCAGAACCAAAGTGGTAATTTATGAATATAGCAATAGAGAGAAAAGTGATAAAAAATAAACTAGGCCTTTTAAAATTAGCAAAAACGCTAGGAAATGTATCTCAAGCATGTAAGCACATGGGATATTCAAGAGAAAGCTTTTATACATACAAAGAGCTTTATGAAAAAGGCGGAGAAGCCGCATTACAAGAAATCTCTAGAAGGAAACCCTGCCCTAAAAATAGAGTGGAAGAAAAAATAGAAACTAGCGTAGTTGCATTTGCTATAGAAAAACCTGCATATGGACAGCTCCGAGTTTCCAATGAGATGAAAAAGAAGGGAATTCTTGTTTCTCCTGGAGGGGTCAGATCGATATGGCTAAGGCATGATCTAGAAACATTTAAGAAGAGACTAAAGGCGTTAGAAGCAAAAGCAGCTCAAGATCACTTGATCTTTACAGAAGATCAATTAAGAGCGCTTGAAAAAGCTAAAGAAGAAAAAGAAGCTCATCGAGAGATAGAAACATAACATCCAGGCTATCTTGTTGCACAAGATACTTATTATGTAGGCACTATTAAAGGTGTGGGAAGGATCTATCAGCAAACAGTGATTGATACCTATAGTAAAGTTGCTTTTGCTAAGTTGTATGACAGAAAAAATGCACTAGTAGCAGCAGAAGTATTAAATGATAAAACAATACCCTGGTTTGAAGAACAAGAGTTAAGAGTGTTAAGAATACTTACCGACAGAGGTACAGAGTGCTGTGGGAGTCGGGAATACCATGAATATGAGCTCTATCTTACAATAGAAGATATTGAAGATACTCGAACAAAGGCAAGACATCCTCAAACCAACGGAATCTGTGAGAGGTTTCATCAGACGATTCAAAATGAATTTTCTGCATCAGCATTTAGGCAAAAAGTTTATCATAGTCTAGAAGAACTACAAATGGATGTGGACAAATGGGTAAAAGAGTACAATGAAGAGCGAGTCCATTCTGGTAAATATTAGACATGCCATAATTGCACACAAAGAAGGGGTTGCTCCTTAAACGGAGTAGTATAAACTCTCCAATATAAACGAGATTTTTTCAAATCTCAAAACCGCTCATTAAAGAGCAAAAAAATGAGGAGCAACCCATGAAGCATTATATTGGATTAGATGTATCAATGAAAAGAACTTTTATCTGTGTATTAAATGAACAAGGTAAGATTATCCATGAAGGTTCAGAAAAAACAGATCCTGATTTACTAGCAGATTATTTTTCCAAAAGAGATTTTCCAGAAATCGTTGTTGGCTTTGAAAGTGGATGTTTATCTCATTACCTAGTCACAGGATTTAGAAAAAGAGCTATAGATCCCCTATGTATGGATGCAAGGAAGCTGAGTACGATTCTTGCTTTGAAAATAAATAAGACAGACAAAAATGATGCACGAGGAATCGCAGAAGCCCTTCGATCAGGTATGCATACACGAGTACACTGTAAGCCTCAAGATTCAGTAGAAAAAAGCATTTTGTTAGTTTCCAGAAGAGCGCTAATTAAACAGCAAACGCAGTTAAAAAATACTGTAAGGGGCTTGCTTAAAAGTTACGGAATACGATTGGGATCTGTGGGATCCAAAAGATTTTCGTCTGTGGTTGTAAAGCAGATAGAAAAACAGGAAAAAAGTATTGTTCTGAGCATAACCTCTCTATTAAATACCTTTGATAAGATAGTTGAGGAAGTAGAAAAACTGGATAAAGAAATGCTTAAGCTGGTCAGTCAAGATAAAGAAGTACAACGGCTTATGACAATCCCTGGCGTAGGACCTGTAACAGCATTAACCTATAAAACAGAAATTTTTGATCCCACTCGTTTTAACGATTCTAAATCAGTAGGAGCCTATCTTGGTATGACTCCTAAACAGGATGCCTCCGGAGAGGTGCAAAGACAGGGAAGAATTTCAAAATGTGGATCCAGTGAACTTAGATCTCTATTAGTTGAAGCCGGAATAGTAATGCTGACGCGAAGTAAGAAATGGAGCAAGCTAAAAGCTTGGGGATTAAAAATCATGAGAAAAAAAGGAATGAAGAAAGCCGCCTTAGCAGTAGGTAGAAAGTTATCCGTAATTATGCATAAGATAACGCTCTACAACCCATCTTTTGGGAATAACTGTAAAAGTATGAAGTGTATTTCTTTTGGCTATTTCTACTATACATCCTAATATCTCCTGCACACTCTTTGCAAATTTTTCTCCAGAATATCCTCCATCTGCTAAAACATTTTTTACACCGAACAAATGATTTTTATGTAGTGAAAATGCTTCTATACACCCATTTCTGTCAGTGATATTAGCGGTGGTAATGTGAATCGCATGAGGAAGCCCTTGGGTATCGACTGCTATATGTCTTTTTATTCCTGATATTTTTTTCCCTGCATCATATCCTTTCTTCTCCGCTGTATCAGTATTTTTAACACTTTGAGCATCAATAATTACAAAGCTTGTTTTCTCTTTCCGACCACTGCTTTTTCTGACCTCGCCAACCCATTTTTTTTAAAACTATTTCAAGAATACTCTTAGAATTTTTATCATCTTTTTTATTCCAAAGAGGGAAATAATAATAACATCATTCCCATTTAGGATATTCTATGGGTAACATACGCCACTGGCAACCACTTTTTAAAATGTACAAAATTCCACAAAAAATATCATATAGATCAACTCTTCGTGGACGTGTTTTTTTGCGTGTAGACTCAAGTATTAGATGGATTTTGCTAAATTGTTTACGAGAAATATCGCTTGGATAAGAGCGGGTCATAACTACCTCCAACGGTTTTATGAAAACTATCATTATGCCTTAATGAGAAGATTTTAAACAGGCTCTTAATTCTTCATAAGCTCTCCGAGCCGATATTTTGCTTGCAAAATAAAAGGCGTTTTTTAACATATTGGACAGCAAAGTTTAAGGAGTAACTCCTTCTTTGTGTGCAATTATGGCATGTCTATTTAACTTAAATTCTCGATCATATTTTTTTTGATTGCTCATAAGAACCTCTTTAATAAATTTGTTTTAATTTATTCGGGTTTTTCATGTCTAATTTATTGTAGCAAGATCATTCTAGGAATGTAGGATATAAGATTTAAAACTTGCTTGGGATCTATGAAGACCTTCTAGACATTTAAGCCTCTTATAAACTAGGATAGACCATATTTTAATCTAATCGGACATCTTAAATGCCTAAAGTTCCCAGCTCTGAGTTATTAATCGGCGCTCATACCTCAGCTCAAGGTGGAGCTCAAAATGCTATTTGGATGGGACAGGAAATCGGTGCTAATACCGTACAATTTTTTACCAGCAATCAAAAACGCTGGTCTGGTAAAGAGATTACCCAAGAACAAGCAGAGCTTTTTCAAGAGGCCGTAAGGGTAACTGGACTTTGCCAGTTGATGAGTCACGATAGTTACTTGATTAATTTAGGCTCTTCTAATCCATCTGTTTTACATAAAAGCCAGAAGGCTTTTGAAAAAGAATTAATCCGCTGTCAAAAACTGGGGATTTCTTTTTTAAACTTTCATCCTGGTGCTGCTGTAGGAGCAACAGAAGAGCAATGTCTAAACAATATTGTAGATAGCTTAGAACAATTCGAGGAGCTTATCTCCCATGGAGCTACTCGTCTTTTACTTGAGACAACCGCAGGCCAAGGAACTACGGTAGGATACTGCTTTGAACATTTAGCCTACCTAATTGAAAAACTCTATAGGAAAATCCCTGTCGGTATATGCATAGATACCTGTCATATCTTTGCAGCGGGTTATGATATCCGCACAGAAGCTGGTTGGGAGAAGACATTAAAAGACTTTGAAAGAATTGTCGGAATGAAGCACCTATACGCTTTTCATCTCAATGACTCGCTAAAACCTTTAGGATCTCTTCGAGATAGACATGCTCCTTTGGGTAAAGGGGAAATTGGTATGGAGTGTTTCAAAGTGCTGATGAAAAACCCTAAAACTCGCCGTCTTCCTAAATATTTAGAAACCCCCGATGGCCCCCCTCTTTGGAAAAAAGAGATCGCCATGTTAAGAGAGTTTGCAGACTTATGAAACATAATAAAATTCGATCGATTCAATCCTCTCAAATAGGAAATGTGATTACCGTATGTGGGTGGATTCGCACAATTAGAGCACAAAAAAGCTTTAGCTTCATTGAAATAAATGATGGCTCTACGCTTTCTTCTCTGCAAATTGTGGCAGATGTTTCACTCCCCCTTTATGAGGATCTCTTAAAAAAGCTTTCTACAGGAGCTTCTATTTCAGTAACAGGCGAATTAGTAGAGAGTTTAGGGAAAGGACAACGCTGGGAATTAAAAGCTCATGCCATGCACCTTTTTGGTACTTGTCCTGAAGATTACCCTCTGCAAAAAAAACGACACTCCTTTGAATTTTTACGCTCTCTTGCTCATTTACGTCCACGTACAAATACACAAGGAGCCATTGCCAGAATACGTAATGCTCTCTCTATTGCAACCCATCTATTTTTTCAACAAAGAGGGTTTTTATATCTACACACACCCATCATCACCGCCTCTGATTGCGAAGGAGCGGGTAAACAATTTCTAGTCACCACACTAGATATCAATAAACCACCAAGGCACTCTGATGGTAATGTGAATTTTACAGAGGATTTTTTTCATAAACCCGCTTATCTTACTGTCTCAGGACAACTGAATGCAGAAACATTTGCCTGCGCTTTTTCTGATGTGTACACGTTTGGACCTACATTTCGTGCAGAGAATTCTAACACCTCTCGCCATTTAGCTGAGTTCTGGATGATTGAACCGGAAATGGCTTTTGCTGACCTCGATGATAATCGTGAATGCGCAGAAGCTTATTTGCGGTTTCTCCTTCGATATGTTTTAGATAACTGCCAAGAGGACTTAGCCTTTTTTGAGAGGTTTATAGAAAAAGGATTATTGAATCGTCTGCAACAGGTAGCTGAAACAGAATTTGCTCACCTAACCTACACCCAAGCTATTGCTATTTTACAAAAATCAGAACAAAGCTTTGCATTTCCTGTAGAGTGGGGTATTGATCTACAATCAGAGCATGAGCGCTATTTAGCAGAAACATACTGTAAAAAGCCCCTGGTCTTAACCGATTATCCGGAGAAAATCAAAGCTTTTTATATGCGGGAAAATTCTGATGGGAAAACAGTAGCTGCTATGGACGTCTTAGTGCCAAAAATTGGAGAAATCATGGGAGGAGCTCAAAGAGAAGAGCGTCTAGATGTGCTAGAGAAAAAACTACGCTTATTTGGTTTACATCCAGAAGATTATTGGTGGTATATGCAACTACGTAGCTATGGAACTGTTCCACACGCAGGCTTTGGTTTAGGGTTTGAGCGTCTGGTATTGTTTGTCACCGGAATGGAGAACATCCGCGATGTGATTCCTTTTCCTAGATTTCCTGGTCATGCAGAGTTTTAAAGACCTATGTGGTAGCGCTTGGTCTGAGCCGTAACTGCAGCCCCAAGCCCAAATACCATTGCAGCTAAGGAAAAGATCTTACCTACTCCTGGAATAGAACTTATGATCAAATAGGCAATTAAACCCACGACAAAAGCAGCTAATCGATGTATTGTCCATTTGATTTTACTAGATAGCCAATCCGATCCCCAGAAAATAAAGTATACTTTAGCCGTATAAAATCCTACGATGTTTAAAGCAATCAGAGTTAGAGCAAATGGCACCCCTAAAACAGTCATTAATAGCAATAAACAACAAAGCGGCAAAACAATCAAGGTAATCAGTCCTGTGCTTAAAGAACGCCACGGCTGCCCTCTTAAAGAGAGAAGAGCCGACTGCAAGTTCCTAGGAAAAAGCCTCAATAATAAGTAAGCAATCGCAAGGCTGTAGAGGAAATTCATGGAAAGAGTGAGTAGCTTAGAGCCCACTAATATCTTTTGGATCCATGTGCCTTTTACCAAATTGCGCACAAAAGAAGGATGTTGGGTAATAGTTCCTATTACATTAGCGCCCTGATCAATCCATGCATCTGAGTTGCTTCGATAGTCTACATCTCCGTTAATATGCGCCTGCGAAGTAAGTCTCATTAAACCTACAACCGCATGTAGGTCCTGTCCAATAGTTGAGGATACACGTAAATGAGAAGCTACAACGGTTACCTCTGACCCGATACGGGCTGCTAAATCGGCATTCCCAGCTGTTATTACAACATTTTTTCCAACAGATGATTGTTTAAGTAGCTGAACATTGCCTCCAACAGCTGTAATATTGTGTCCAATCTCTCCGCTTAATAAAACCTGGCCTGCTAATAACCGTGCATTATTTGCCACTTTTCCTGAAATATCTACACTTCCCGCACAGCAAATGAGATCTCCATTTATCACCCCATCAACAACCACTTGCCCAGCAATTAGGTATACATCTCCATTGACTATTCCTGAAATCTCTACACTATCTCCTGAAGCAAAATAGTCTCCTTCATAGACTACATGAGATGGGATCATAATTATGCTATGATCTTCTATTTCTTTGGGTTTCTTAGCAGAACAGAGGAAAACAGGAACCAATAATAAAAATAGAATTATACGACGCATTCATAGCCTCTTTTGCTACTTTGAAATACCGCTAAATAGCGCTGAACCGATTGAAATAACATAGTTTCTGCTTCTTGAATCTGAAGAACATTTTTTTGTTGCTTTGTTTTAATGATCGCATTGATCTGCTCTATATTTAACAAGCTCACACTAAAATGACGAGAAAGAAATGGATCTACCGCTCTGGGCATGCTTAAATCTACGATTAAACGCGTCTTAGCGTCGACAAACTGATGAGCATGCAAGATAGGTTGATTTGTATAAGTTCCACAAACCACCATCGGAAATTGAGAACTTAATTCGATTTGGGAAAAATCCAGTAGCAAGACATCTTCTTTTTTACTCCATTCAAGAGCAGCTTGTCTATTGCGCGTACACAAAAACAACTGCTTCATACCTTTGGATTGAAAATAGCTAATAATCTTACGGTTGATCTCTGAAAATCCAATGAACAAAATAGCAGATGTGTGTAGTTTAAAATACTTTGCTAATAAAAATAGTTCCTTATCAATCCCTATATTTTTTTCTACAAAGAGAAATTGTGTGCGAATGGTTTTACCCAATCGTAAAGCTTTTTGAAATAGAAAATGCAAATCATGAGGCAATTTTTTTCTAGCTGCAAATTGATAGGCTTCTTTTACCTGTCGTTGGATTTCTGACTCTCCAAGAATAACGCTATCTAGCCCCGCTGTTACTCTTGCTAAATGCAAAAAACAATCCAAGCCAAAATATGCATAAAGTTTATGCTCTACGTTAAAAGAGAGCTCTGAGCGCAGAGCATTTAATAATAAACTATGCGCTTCTGCTAGGTCCTCTGCGCTGAAATAAATCTCCATGCGACTACAAGTAGCAAGCAAAACCCACCCGCTACCTTGTAAGAGTGCTTTGCTCACTCGATAAGCAGCTATAATTTGTTCTCGACAGCTAATCTCAGCAGATTTATGACTAATCCCTAACACTCCGACGTGCATACACAACCAACATATAAGGAAATGGTTGTTATACATTGACATCGAAATTTAAAGCCACTTATTCTGCTAAGCACCTAACAATCTCATCGTAACAATAACCACGTCTTAGACATTTTGTAATAAGTCGTTGTCTTTGCTTAGGGTTCAAAAGATGAGTTGGCTGATTTTTTTTCTGTAATAAACGTTTGAGGTCTTCAAATTGGCTTTTTTCTGTTTCTAGAATGATCTGTTGTAAAATAGAGCGGTTAATTCCCACTTTGCAATACAGTTTATGCCAAATAGCTTTTGAACCAAATCCCCTAAGCCGTGCTCCTTCTACTAACTGCCTGATCAGTTTTTGGTCGTCTAAAAACCCTTGCTCAATACAAAGGTTTATTACTTTATCAATACCTTCTTGAGAAAACCGTTTATGGATAAGTTTCAAACGCAACTCTTCTACAAAAAAAGAGCGTCTAGCTAGATACAAAAACGCCTGTTTTTTTACATGATCTTCTTCCGAATAAGACATTTATTTGCCTTTTAACATCCTATAGCCTATTCCCAGATATATATTTGACCGATCTAAAGCGTTTGTGATAGTGCCCAAAAAACGGAAAAAAGCAATTCTTTTTAATAGGCCCTTTCAACCTTGAAGTGCACAAAAAAGAACATATAAATACTTGAAAAAACATCTATTGTGCACCCGAGCATAGCATGTTTGTAGATAATCTCGTAAACACTTCTAGTGGAGTTTCGAAGTTGAGAGCCTTTCTAGGTCTGTTATTTAGTAAAGTTTCCACCCTTTCTATATCCTTGGAAGTCGTATCTAAAAAGCTTTGTGTTTTAGGAAAATATTGCCTAACTAGTCCGTTTGTATGCTCATTTAAGCCTCTTTCCCAAGAATGGTAGGGCGTTGCAAAGTAGAAGTCTGTCTCTAGCTCGAAACTAACCATTTGGTGATAGGCAAATTCTTTTCCGTTGTCTGCTGTTAATGTGTGTACAAAATCTTTGATAGGTTTAAGTTGTTCAATTAACGCTTGACTTACTTCCTCTGCAGTTTTATGAGAAACTTTGGCGAGCTTAGTTAGCTTGGAAGTTCTTTCTACCATTGATACAATTACGCCTTTATGTCCTGCCCCTATGACTGTATCTAGTTCCCAGTCTCCTAAACGAGTCTTTTTTTCTACAATACAAGGCCGTTGCTTAATATCTATACGACCAGGCATGTTCCCTCTTCCAGAAGCTCCCTTTCTCTGCTTGTTATATTTTTTCCCTCGATGACGGAGCTCTCTATAAAGCTGTCCTCCCTGTCGTTTATCTTTCCAGATATGATTATAGATGGTCTCATGACTAACATGTTCTTTACCATGTCTTTTAAGCCATCCGGATATTTGTATAGGGCTCCATTGCAACTTGATTTTTTCTTCAATACGGGTAACTATTTGAGGAGTCATTTTTTTATTGGGCTGAGAATTTTTTCTAAGAAATGCTTTTTCTTGAGCTTGCTGATGACGGTATCCTCGTTGCCCTTTATTTCTCTTAAGTTCCCTACTAATAGTGCTATGATGAACTTTTAGAATGTTTGCTATTGAGCTAGATGTATCTCCTCTAGCTTTTAAAATATAAATCTGACATCTTTGGTCATAGGTTAGGTGATGGTAGCCTTTAGGCAAGGTCTCTCCTTGTGTTTGATTGTTAAAAATCACAATAGAGATTCTTTCATCGCCTGCCTATTCTTTTTTTAATTCTTCTGTGCACTTCAAACTTGAAAAGACTATACATAAATCCCAGAAACATATGCTAGCACACGCAAACTACCTAAAGCTCCTCCTTTTAATAACATGAAAGTTCCCGAATGCTCTTTGTATTTATGCTTGAATTGTGCCTCATTTAAATGCTTATAGTGCTGCTCTGGAATTTGGGTACTTTGCTCAGGTTTGAGAGCTGAATATTGGTTTGTAGTAAGATATTGCACAAGATAGGCTGGAATAGCCCGAATTTGCTCTTTCTTCTATATATATTTTAGTTGTTCATTATCTAAGTGTAGTAGAATTTCTCGTATGTCATTTTCCTGTAAAAGAGCTTTCAACTGTGCTTTAGACAGCTCTTTTAATTGAGAAGGAAGAATATTCTTTGCTTGATACAACTGACAAATGCGTTGTCCATCAATCTTTTGTAAAAGCCTCTTTTCTAGATACTGTATCTTTTCATCAGGAAGATTCCTAATCTGACTTAAGGCTAAATGACACAATTGCTGGGGAAGCAATGAACCAAGTTGTCTTTGATGAACTTGCTGAATTTGCTCAGGCGTAGTTAAAAAACGAATCTGCGAGTCTAAGAGATGTCGGACTTGGTTTGCAGTAACTGCTTGTATTTGGGCAGGATCTAAACATTGTATTAAATCCGGTTCTTGCAAATAGCAGATCTTTTCAGCACTTAAAAATGGAATGTACTCTTTATCCCCTATAGAAAGAGCGCTAATTTCCTGATTTGTCAAATGCTCAACCTTTTCTCGTCTCTTTCTTTTGTCTAAAAGGTGTTGTTGAGATTTTAATCGATTGTCTTTAGAGCTTTCTTCTAATACATGTTGTAGTAAATAACAAAAAATGACCTTTTGCTTTGGATCTCGAATTGTTTTAAGGTTAAGAAACCGCGTTTTAAGCTCCGTATTTTTTTCAGTAATCAGTCTTTTTGTGAGATCTGTATGCTCTGCTAGATATGACATATCGCCATTGAAAAAATTGATAAACCAAAGAGTTTTCTCTACCCAATCAGTATCCTCTAATAGTTCTTGTCGTATATTCAGGGGACTACCGTCCTTTAAAGCCGGAGATAACTTGTCCCCGTTTGGAAGAATCAGCCACATATTTTCTCGAGAGGTAGCAGCTAAATACTCTTTAAAAGTCCTAGCCTCTTTGATGGAAAGAATAATTGCATGCATTTTTCCCTGTTCTTTGACAATTGCAACTTGGTGAGCAGGTTTTTGCGTATGTGAAAAGACAGAATTAAGGCTATAAGAAGTAAATACAGCATTCTCTGTAATTAGAATTTCTTGCTCTTCAAACACTTGATAATAAGGTCTGTGATGAGGGTAGCTTTGAATAAAATCAGATAACCGGTATGTGTTTGGCATACCTAAAGTTATGCTTTTATTAGTTTGTTTCTCATCTAAACCCACAAACAAAGACATTGGGATTTTAGAAGAATTCTTGTTACAGAAATCGTTGAAAAATGCAATAACTTTTTCTAACCAATCGGTATGCACTAATGGCTCTTGTAGTGCACTTAAGAAATCTTTACCTTGAAAAAGTACAGGTATTTTATTATTATTCAGCACAACCCATCTTATGTTATCAGGATGATTAGCTAAATACTCTTTAAAAGCACTAGCCTCTTTGACAGAAAGAATAATTGCATATGTTCTTGCTTGTTCTTTAATAACTACAACCTGATCTTCATTTGTAAAGACAGTATCTTGATTAATCTCAATAGCAGCATTTCTTGTCATAAAAATTTCTTGTTCTTCAAAAATCTCACGATAGGTCTCAAAGGAAGGGTTCTGTTTAGTAATAAAATCAGTTATACGGAAACGAATTCTCTCCTGTAGACAGCGACGAAATCCTTTTTTAGGTAGATTCTTTGTTATTTGCAAGAAACCATTTAGCGCAATAGCATCAAATTCCCATGTAGATTCTGGCCTTGGTTCATCTATATCTTTACATTGATAAGCCTCTAACTCTGTTTCAACTTCGGTATCGACTTCTAATTCTGTTTCTTGTTCTAGCTCAACTTCTTGCTCTTTTCCTAATTCAGACAGTGTTATTTCAATTGAGTCCGGCAAAAACTTGCAATTGGAAGCTCTTTGTATAACTTGAGTAAGTTCCCCTGCTACTACGTTTTGTAAGTGAATGTCTGGTTGAATTTGCTTCCAATATTGTAAACGTTGTTGTTTGTAGTTTTCAAGAGCTTGCTGAGTAACTTCTTTTTGCAATAGATTCCCGTATTGTTTAAAAGGATCTATCTCAGAATTGTGCAAGAAAAGCATCTGATACTTTTTAAAATATGCAATCATCTCATCGGGATCGCTAGTATCAAGTATTTGATCCCAAGCACTTTTACATAACACATGATCAATCTCATGCAGAAAAGTACGATAGGTTTCCTTAGCTTTCCTTTCTGCTTGATTGATAAGCGAAGGATTAAGAATAGCATTTTCAAAAGTAGGTTTATCTTGAACGTTTAGTTGTTTAATTGTATTTTCATGAATTACGTATTCAATATCTTGACCTTTAAGGAACCCACGCGCACGTAACATTCCTTGTAACAAGTCTCTTAAGATAATTGAAGCATCGCTAGAAAGCAGGTTTACCGCATTTTGTATTTGAGGCAGATCCGTGGCTTCACAGTGGCATTCATCGTAGTAAATAAAAGTAGATCTTGGATCAATGTTCTGTTTTTTTAAATCCTCAACACGCGTACTTCCAATCACAATAGGAACAAGATTTCCCCTTTTAAGCGCCATTAGTGTATTAGAAGACCCTGCCTGAGCAGAAGGTCGGCCAAAAAAGAGAACACATTCAATCCGAGAACCTTCTTCAAAATATTTTAAGATTTGCTTAGCTGTATACAAATTATCGTAATCTTTGAATAGTCCAGCTACATCAATGAAGGCAGTGACTTGATCTTTGCGAGGGTTATTTTCCAGGCAAACCTTTAGTATCTTTTGAACTTCTGTGTTTTGAATGACATGGATTACCTGTGGATTTTTTTCTGCTTTCTGGTACGCTACATCTACAATTCTTCCCTCTGTTCCTGCATCTAATAAAATATTTTCAGCAAGATCTTTAGGATAACACGAACTATTCCAAGGGGTACCAGAAAACCCTGTAACCGAAGCAAACTGTGCAACAAGATGAGAAGCATTGCTATTGAGATAAGAAGAATGGTAGCTAATCAAAGAAGCTACCAGCTCAGCTTCTACTTGTAAAATCTTATTAGGATTGCTATTAATATTTTCTACAGCCCTATCTAAACGATTTTTATCCTTTATATCCGTAAGAGAAACCGCAGCAATTGTAAAAAATTTTATTGCTTCTTGAGTCTGTTCAAACGGTGTTCCAGTGTACAATTCATTAGCTTGGGCCCCTTGATATGCTTTTTCTGCATATGGCCTTACTAAATCTACGCTCAGTTTCTGTGATAGCGCTGTTTGAAACTGATACGCTAAAGCTTCCCAAGGATTGCCAAATTGTGTGGTTGAAGGTGAATTAACCCCTTTATAGGGAACCACTTTACCTAAATCTTGTGTATTTGAGCGTCCGTAATGACGGTTGGTATCTTTAGTTAACGTCAAAGGGAGAATTTCGGTACATTGTGCCTTGATCCAAGCTATTAAAGCTGCGGCGTCTCTTTCCACACTCTCTGCAGAAGATGCATATTCCCTAAGCAATGTTAAAAAGCGGCTCTCCTCTGTAGTCTGATTTGAACTGTTTATTTTTCCTTGTACATAATGTAGAAAGCTTAGACGATTCTCTTCTGATAAAAGTAAAAGACTCTTGCAAGACGTAAACAATTCTTCTGCAATTACAGGCAGTACTTGTTCGTAGTAATCTTCTGTTTTCATAAAAGACTGCGCATTCTGCAATAAACCGACAAAATCAGCGATGGTCTGGCTTTGATTCACTATCTTATGCTGGCTTACCAGCAGCTCGAATATCTTTACTGCACATTCAATATACATAGGGTCAATCTGCTTTTTTTCTCCCAATGTAAAATTCACCTCTTGCATGGGGTTAAGCTGCAAGTCGCACTCGTCGAATATTGCATGGCCAGAACTGCGAAAAATTTTTACGATATCGCGCAAGATATGTATTTTTTCTAAGTCTTGTGCTTTGTATAAGGAGCTTTGCAACTCCAGAGCAAAAGATTGAATGGTTTCCTTTTTGATCAACACTGCCCACCTTTTCTTTTGCACTTCTACAAGGTTTTGATACACCTCTTGTAATTTCGATGAGCAAAAGTCAGAGCGAGTAGCATCAATTGGAATAAGTTCCTGAAAAAAGTATGTATGCTGCGTTGTTTTTAAATTGTTGCGCAAAGTGTCAAATTGAGTAGCAGGAGGAACAAAAACCGCTAATCTATTAGGTTTAGCGAGAATAACGAGTAAAATAGAAGCTAATACACTTGTTTTCCCTCCTCCCATAATTAATTGCGTGATAAGGTTTTTACATTCACCTGTTTCAGAAATTGCTGTCATCTCAAAAATGAGCTTCGCTTGATTTTGACGCACTCGAATTTTAGCTTGATACTCATAGACTAATAATACACGGCTCTGCCCAGGATCATAAGACATCTCTTCTGTTAGAACAGTATACAGCTCCTGTTCAATAGACGCAGACTCTTCCGTCTTTTGCAAATTCTCGAGCAATATAAGCGCTCTTTCTACTTGGCACTGTTTTGTGCTCTCTAGCATAAACCTTTGCAGTAAACAATCGAGCTTTTGTATTTCTTGTACACTCAAATAAGGATTTAATACTGAGTATTCGTTAGCATCTCCGCGTAAAAAAGCACAAATAAGTTGTTTTAAATGCACTGGGGCCTTAAACCGACTTGTTTCCAAAAGAGTGTTGTATAAAACAGTTTCCTTAGGTTTTGTGTTTGCTAACTCTAAGATGCTTTGTTCCTGCGATCGCAACAGGTCTGGATGCCGAAATTCCTGCAATGCGGTAAACAGATTTTCTATTTCTGACTTCTTTAATCTAAATTCTTTAATACCTTGATTAAGTAAAGCCCCTGCTTCTAGATCTGCGCGAAAATCTTTGTACTGCTGCTCAATAGCTTGTTTGTATTGCTCTTTTTCCTTTCCCAATACTACCTCTAAAGAATGGCCCCCAATGTATTGGGTTGTATTGAGCTGGTCAAAGTACCTAGCAGCTAGATGGGAAAGATTAAGACAACGATCTTTTAGTTCTATATTAGACAGAACAAGCGACTCTTCTATTTTTATCTGAGAAGAAGATAAGAAGAGCTGAAGAGGTTTTAGATGTTTGTATTTAAAAACAGACTCTTCTGCTGACGTTTGAAAAGCAGGTTTTGGATTACACTGTTCTTTCTCATACTTCTTTATATAATTTTTTAGTAATTGCTGTAGTTCTAAAGAATCTAAATCAGGAGCTAATTCTGGGTACTTTAAAGCAAAGTGCATAATTTGATAGAATTGGTCTTTTTGATTGCTAAGATCAATAGATGTAAAATGTAAGCGGGTAGAGATACGCAATTTCTCTTTTCTACACTTGTTAGCACGTGCTAATTGGTAAAATTTTTTATAAAGATCTGCACACTGCGTTCTATAATTGCATAACCATTCAAAAAAACAGGCGATTGACCAATTTAAAAAATTTGTATCAGATAACAATGCTTTTTCTTTCCACTCTGTAAGGGGAAGATCTGGATGGACAAAAAACCCTGCTTTCCAAGTTTGTAGCAAACTACCAATAGGACATTGATCAGTAAAGAAATTAAAACAATAGGCTTTTTCTTCATCAGAAAGCTTAACAGTACTGTCGACATTAGATACTCTTTGCTTGTAAGAGTGAAAATTTTCTATAAGTTTTTTATAAAGAAATAGATCTTCTTTGATGGTTTTCTCTTTGTCTGTCGATCGCAATAAAAATAACGCTTTGAAATATATTGCACAGGCAGAAGGGTGCCCATCTGCAATAAGAAGACAGTTGTATAAGATAGCAGAGGATATCTCGGATAAAAGATCTGCTCGTCTTATTTGATGTAAATATTGCACTGCTTTCACATACTCTTTTTGCGCTAAGTATAAGTAGGTCAAAAGCAATGTGCCTTCTACATTTATAGCAGAAATATGCCTCTCATTTAGTTCAAACTCCAGATAAATGATGTTTTTTTCCTCTTTAAGCAGATCTAAACAGATTTTTTCCGAAAAAAACTTCTTACTTTGTTCAATTTGTTGAACTGGGATTAACACTTTCTGTTTATCGCGTTTTGTATCTTCTAAAATAAGATAATTTTCTATACACCCCACTAGTTTTGGAATGTGCTGTGCAATGGTAAACCCTTTTTCTCCCTCTAAGTGAGCCTTTTGTCCTGACTTATCAAATGTAAAACACAGCTCTTTTTTTTGTAGGGAACGAAGCCTTGGCACATGAACACGAGTGTACTTTTCATTCTCATCCCGAAATATAAGACACTCGTCTCTTGATTCTATTTTACTTAGAGACACCAAGCAGCCTTCTAAGGGGTCCTCTGGGCATAAGATGCGCTCTTGTTGCATGCTCTCTATTTGTAGTAAAACAAATTTGCCGGATGCAGACCCTTCACTGCTTGCATTTTCTGTAGATACTTTGGCGGTGAGTTGGTTATCTGCATTAAAAATCAGCATTTCACTGCGTTCTGCCGAGTGCCAGTGCAAATGATCTCGAACAAGAACACGGGGGAGCTTTGTCTTAATAAGATCCGTTTTAGGAATGTACTGATACCAATTTCCATCGATATTGCGTTCGATACTACAATCACTTGTTGAAGTAGACACCCAACTTGTTTCGTCATTCTTATCTTCAAATATCTGGATACGTATCCCTCCCTTTTCTGGACATGAAAAATGGTAATAGCCTTCTAACTTGTGGATAGTAAAAGCCTTGTCCCCAAATAAATCTTGATATTTTTGTTTGCTAAGCAATTCTTTTGTCGAAGCACTTTCTATAAGGCTACTTCCATTTGCAATTTGCGTTGTTAATAGGTTGAGTGTCCAAGTCTTCCCTTCTAGACACTCAATCGTGTACACAGGAAATTTTCCAAAAGATTGCAAATCGGTATCTTCTGAAATATTTGCTATCTCGAGAGTCTGAAGAACCTTACTCATAATTTGCTTTATTTGTTCTGGTTTCAATTTTTCAATGCAATGAACTATTCGACGAATAAATATGTTGGCTTGGTTTTCAAAATAAGGTAACCGTCTTTCTAGTACATGAGAACGGTTATAGAAAAACCAACTGGGAATAATTTCCTCTAGCTGCTGCATAGAAGCATTGGGAAGATACGCATATTGCATCATGCGATGTAAGTGTAAACAAGCTCTGTCCTCTACGCTGAGCTTTACGCTTTCTAACCAACCATTTACTTGATCTTGGCTAGATGGCAACTTTATTATAGGTAACTGAAGTTCTTGGCAAACTTGGTTCATCCGGTAGAGCAACCGCACAAAGAATAGGTAGGCAAAAAAATGATCTGGTTCTTCCGAGCTCTCTTTAGAAAATTGCTTGAGCCCTTTTACAATAAACTGGGTACACTGCTCTATAAAAAGGGACTTGGTTTGCACTTCTTGAAAAAGAGGGACTTCATCACCTACTTGCTTAAAAAAAAGTATGTCAAATAGAACTTGTTTATTTAAATCAGTCAGCTCTTCTATGTGCTCTTGAAAATAGTAGAGCAATTTCTGAGGTTGTAAAGAAGGTTCACATTTAGTAGTTTCTAGCTGTTTTCGATAGTACGGGTGTTCTTTTTGCAGTCGAAGCTCAGACTCTGCGTGCTGAGAAAAAATGTCGAGCTCTTTCACCAAATTTTGTATTTGATCTTTAGAAGTTAGCAGATGAAAGTAAATAGTAGGGTCTGATTTCCAATCATCTATCCCTTTCGCCTGCCAACAAGGGAAACAACATTTTATTGAACCAGTAATTTTTAAACTGATCTCGCATTGATAGCTCTTAAATTTTACTGTGCTTATCTTACCCTTACAGATCACACCTCTACAAGAAAACTGCTGGGCTATGTAGGAAATATTTCGTAAAAAAGCTACGTGTTGTGTCTCATTACACTCTGCTAACCACGCATTATCTGTAAGCAAAACAGACTCTTCTGCTAATTTTAAAGAAATTTTCCGATATTTTGCTTGCAGGGTAATAGCTCTTTCTCTAAGCTGGTCTTGCAAATCAGGGTTTTGTTGAATGAGTTGTTTGAAAAGCTCAGTTTCTGGCAAATCACCTTTTATACAGGAGTCGTGGACTTTTAAAAAATCAAACAATTGCTGTTTAACTTTATTAGTAGCTGCAAAGTAGGTAACAATTTCTTGTCTTCTTTGCTGTTCTCTGGGCTCAAAACAGATAAAAAAATTCTGATCGAAAAAGAATCTCTGCTCCTGACCAAAAAACGCATTCCAAATTCCATAGTCTGCCAGCTTTGCTAATTGCTGTTGGTCTATCCTTAAAGCTAAGCAGTACGCAATAGCAAATAAGCTAAGTGCTGTATTCTGCTGATTTGGGAAACAAGGAGGGTTACTCAAACAGAGATCTCCATAAAGCTCTATTAATGTTTGGATGGAAGAAAGGCTATTGTATAAATCTTCTTGAGGAAGATTTTGCCAGATATCGTTTTTAGGGTCTGGGTTAGGAATTGGTAAAGCTCTTACAAAGTTTTCAATTTGAAAAATTTTGGAATCTCTATCTAGTAAAAGAGGTATATGATTAAGTACAATTGTGCTATTTGGTAAAAAACCACTCGGCTCAATAGAAGAAAAAAGCTTAGGGGACTCACTGTTTATTGAAGATAGTAGTGCTTTAGCACTAGGACGCATGGCAACAAAAGAATAAAGCTTATATTCGTAAAGCCTTTCGTTCTTATATTCTTGTTTTGGCTTAAAGGCTTTGCTATTTGCTAAATGCTCTAACCGATCTAAAACCTCTTTTAAAGCGTTACAAACACCAGCAGTTTTTTCTTGAGAATGCTCGTCATAGAGTTTTGCTGCCGCTCGCAGCAAATTAGTTGTTGCTTCCTTTATAAGGATACAGCTCTCTAAATCAGGCCTCTCTTCACATTTTTTTAAAAAAAGAGCAAGAGTCAATAACTTAAGCTCAAAAATATATTTCTTATAAAGAATAGAGTCACAAAAGGTTTGCAAAACAAATGCCTGTAGTACCCTCCAGGAACATGTTCCTGAGTACTGCCCTTTGATAAAGGGTGAAAAGTCCTCTTTTGCAAGAACAAGTTTGTGGACAAGGTGGCCAAATCCTTTTTCATACAACGATGTGATATTTTTTTCTTCTAAATCATCAAGATTTTGTAGTTTTGCAAGATATTGAAAAAAAGAAGAATCTTGCCTAGAGTTTTGGGGAGAAAGATCTAGCTCTTCTGGAAGAACACCTTCAAATTTTATCGCTGCCTGGTAAAAAGATATTCCGTTTCTTTGAACTCGAGGATGATATTGGATCCCTTCCCCTGTATTGTACAGATAAATATCGTAGGTATTATCTGTCTTTTTATAGAATTCATATAATACCGCATGTCCTCCTGATAAATCTTGGTACCCTCCATCTACTAATAAAGATTCTCCAGGGGGCAACTCTCTAACTTTCCTTTCTGTTTCTTTAGCTGATATGCAGGATACTAGAGAATCAAGAGCTCTACATATCAGCTCTTTTGTATAGTTAGGAATATCGAGCACATCTAAACAACTTCTAAGGTATTTGGCATTCTCAGCGAGGCTTCCCCCTTCCAATAAGGTTCCTTTAATAGCATGATCTAAATGAATATGTGCAAAGAGTTTTTTGCTGATGTTTTTAAGACCCTCTCTATCCTGATGAGCGTCCACACGTGCAATAAGCTCTTCTATTAAAGAAGAAGAATCTGTTTTTGTATTTAAAGAATTTTCAATACAATTATTATTTAAGTTTGAATTAATATTTAATCTTACCGTCATAAAAACGCTCTTTAATAACTTTTAAATAGATTACTTTAAATTAAAAATTGTTTAAAATCAAGAATAAGATTTTTTTAAATTAGAAATCATTAGTAGTGTTTTTACTATTTATTTTAGTTTGAGTAAATATTTAGAATTTCTTATCCTAAAAGAAAAAGCGAGCATTTATGACAGAACAACTCCCTCCTATACCTCCATCTGGACAGCACCCGATTAAACCAAAAGAAGCTAATTCTAGTCATCAGCAAGACGTCACAGCTCTTTGGCAAAAATTTCTCTCGCAAGGAGAAAATATTGCTACTAAGGAGGAGGCTAAAATATTTATTGGCGGTTTACTAAAGTTTTTTAATGCGCTAGTTGCTAATGAAAGGGCTAGAATATCCAAGGCTAATGAACGTCTGAAACGAGTAATTAAAGGCGAGGAATAAAACTCCTTTTTCTGCTATACTCTGCCCATGCTCATAGATAAAATTTATTTCACATCTTCAATAGCAGAATCTCATTTGCGACTGGATTCCTTGCTGCGCCAAAGATTTCCTAAATATTCGCGTAGCTATTTTCAGTTTTTAATTAAACAGGGTTATGTCCTTATTAATGGAAAATCTGTCAAGAAAAGAGAGAAATTACAACCAGGAGATATAATTGAAGTATCTTTTCAAGTTACCCCTGAAATCGATTTAACTCCTGAACCTATTGATTTAGAGATTCTTTATGAAGATGAACATCTGATTGTCATCAATAAACCCGTTGGAATGGTTGTCTATCCTGCCCCTGGTCATTACAGAGGGACCTTTGTCAATGCTCTTTTGTTTCATTGTAAGCAGATAGACTCTGATGATCCCTTAAGACCTGGCATTGTTCATCGATTGGATAAAGATACTTCTGGGCTCCTAATTGCTGCAAAAACACGTATAGCACATACAGGTTTAACAGATCTATTTGCAAAACGAAAAATAGAAAAGATATACCTAGCCATTTGTATAGGTACGCCAACAGAGGGACTCATCGATGCGCCTATTGCACGTCATCCCTCTCGTCGTAAAGAGATGACCGTGTGCATGCAAGGAAGAGCATCTAAAACCATCTGCCGGGTTTTAGCTCAAAATGGTTCTCTTTCTTTGGTTAAGCTAAAGCTTCTAACCGGTCGCACACACCAATTAAGGGTACACTTAAAACACATAGGCACCCCTATTTTAGGTGATGAAACTTATGGAAATGCTGCTATTAATAAAAAATTTTCTACTAAAAGACAACTTTTACATGCCTATTTTATAAATTTTTTTCACCCTATTACTCAGCAAATTCTCTCGCTAACAGCTTCTATTCCAGAAGACTTAAGAAAAGTTATTGAACTAGTTGATCCTCAAAGAGAAAAAAAATCTATCTAGCTTAGAATTCTCTCTTTTCGTTATCATGAAATGTAAAGTAAGTTTCCTTTTTTCTTCTCTTACTTATTTTCTGCGTTTCATATGAGGATCGAACCATGAAAGAGTTTGTTGAATACATCGTCAAGAACCTTGTTGATCTCCCCCAAGAAGTTCAAATTAATGAAATTATGGGCCAAAGCTCCTTGATTATAGAGATAGCTGTAGCAAAATCAGATATCGGAAAAATTATTGGCAAAAAAGGTAAAACGATTAATGCGATTCGGGATCTGCTTAAATCTGTAGCCAGTCGCAATCAAATTCGTATTACCCTTGAAATCATTGAAGAAGAAGATAAATAAAGCATTTGGGCTAGATCATTCAATCAGTCTAGGAAGGCAAGGGGAAACCATAGCCTTTCTAGAATTGATTGAGCCTGCAGGAAATTTCAGAACCGCAATAGGCAAAGATCCTTTATTATTTATCTCTTTTTTAGTAATTAAAAAAAAGCTTTCAGCAAAAATTTGTTCATATGCTTTAGCTGTATCTCCATAAAAGCAAACAGCAAGATCCCATTTTATAAGAGCTGGACAAGAACGAAAAGCATTTAAAAAGCTTTTTAAATGCTCAATCGATTGCTCGGTAAAAGGGATCCAAATCCATAATTCATCTAAATGACTATCCTTAGTTTCCTTTCCTGAAAACAGATTATCTGCTCCTGCAATCGTACTAATCATTTGCAAATGTAAATCTACTTCTGGATGATCAGACCAATAATCAAATAGCATTTTATACCACTGTTCTTGCAAAGTAGCGACGTGTTTAGAAAAAGAAGGGTAATTACGAGTAAATATTTTTGTCTGTCCTACTCGAGCACAACCATTTTGTTCTTTTGTATCAACAAATATAGAAGATGGTTTGCCTTTAATACAAAGTCTGACATTTTTCTCTACGTTTTCTTCTTTAGCTTTATAGATTTTATAATAGATGGAATAGACATCGCGATTCTGTAAAATTCTCTTTGTTGCTAAAGAAACAAAATTCTCTTCTGTATAAATATCATCAAAGATGATGACTTCTACCTCTTCTTTTAAAATAAGCGATTTTAGACGATTAATTAGGGATGCGACACATTCAATATCTCTTCGAGAAACTTTGGTTAATAAGTCAGTATCTTCAAAAATAGCATATAAAAAATGGAAGTACTCTATAATTTCTCGTGTAGAATCAATAAAGTATGTATTTTTTTGCTCACAAGCGTTTTCCTTTTGCAATAACCGTTGCAAAATCCTTCGATCGCTAGCAGAATACAAAGAAGATGACTTCTCTTTTATTTGGCTTTTGATTTGTTGTAGATTTATACCCCCAGTACCATATTTGTCATTGATAGCAAAGCTCAGCTCTGCGCATAACACATTACAAGATTGTGCATCTGCAATGACTGCTAAAGGCGCAGATAGGGTTTGTAGATTGCTCTTATGATGATCTATTACACTAATCACTTCAAAGTAGGCTGGAATCTTTGTTTCTTCTCGATTGCAAAAATCCCGTAGAGAAACCGTACCAAGAATATTTTTATGCAAATCACTGGCATAAATCACTCCTAGAGGAATCACCTTGCCATTCGAATCAGCCATTGTTACTGTCAAATAGGGATAATTATTCATTTTACTACGAATCTCTTCTACTTCTGCTCGATAATTCACGTGTTGAGGAACATACCCAAACACATGGATTTTAATATTTAGAGCAACATCTAGTCTTTCCATAAATGCACGAATGCTTTGAATAGAACGATCTAGGCTCTTAATCATCTTTTCCAAAGCTAAAAAGATTCTAGGACGATTTTCGATTAAAAACCCAGAAGCATCAAAAAGAGAGGATTTGTTTAAAGAAGCAATTAATTCTAAGAATTGAGCAAATTCTAATAAATCATGCGTCTTCATAGCTTCTGCAAATTCTTGAAAAGTGCAACTTAAGCCTTTTTTTACACCAAGCACTTTGTGAAGATAAGCACGTGCGTGCTTTTTTTGCCCTTCTGTAAACTCTCGAGCAGTCTGACAATCTTCTATTTTTGTCATTAAGACGGCATTAATGAACTTTGGTAAATCTTTTAAAGAAAGATCTTTTTTAGCAAAAAGAGAAACCAATTTCACATGTAGATCATTTTCGAACCAGCGCAGGCAATTATTTAGCAAAATAATGACCTGTCTTACCCCCTCTACATCATAATGGCGCCAATCTCCTAAATAATACCCCTGTTCATCGACAAGTACAATCGCATGAGGGCGATGTTCATGATCAAATAGAGAAATGGACTCTGTTGTTAATTGTCTTGTTAAAGAGTTTTGAGTAACCAGATCAATTCCTGATAACGCAAGAGTGGTTCGATGTTTAGCTAAATGAACAAAAGCCTTCTTACCAAGCATTTGATCAAATAAGACATCAATCTCAACTTGAAAGCTAGGAGGTCCTCCTGGAACATTCCATATATGTAACCCATTTCCTACCCTTGCTGCAAATGCATCTACCCACCCCCAGAAAGAAGCAATTGCTGTATCTAGATCAGGCGAGCCATGTGCTGTTACAAAGTGCGAGCCTTCATATACCCTATTCATTCCAATAGGAAAAAAAGACTGATATTCTTCTCGCGGGATCCATTTACCTGCAATTTTTGCACGCAAACCATAGTTTTCATGAATGCTAATCCCAGAAAATTGGTTTAACCATAGTTCAAAATGAAAAAAGGCATAATTATCCAAAAGGGTCAAAGCGTTAATTGCTTCAATATAATCCAATACAGCGGGTAATAAAAAACAGGGAGTTTCTTCTTTATGGATAAGCTCATAAAGAGTTGAATTAATCCGTTCGCTTTTTTTGCGATCATTGAGTTTTTGGAATTCAGCCGAACGAAATTTTCTTAAGATAGTACCTAATTGATCAAACTTCTTAGGAGAATTTGCAAAATCTCCCAGATATTGCTGTTCTGATTTTTTAGATTTTGAGCGAATCAGACTTTTGGAGTCGGATTTTTTTTTCATATATTGATATTAACCAGTAAAAATCAAATGGGCTGAGCAGGATTCGAACCTGCGACCACCCGCTTAGAAGGCGGGTGCTCTATCCGCTGAGCTATCAACCCAAAGTTTGTTGTAAAGATCTCTATCTTAGTTGATTTTAAAAGATTTGACAAGATGCAATATTAAAACCTTAAGTTTTTCTATAGAAAGAATAATCTACAAAGGGAATGAGATAACCTATCAGGCTTACGTTTAAATTACAAGAGCTTTAAGATTTACTCACCTTCTATAGGATTAACTAACTCTATCCCTTCTATAAAATCTTGGCTTATTGCCTGATTTTCAAAAATTTTTTCCTGTTTTTCTGTCAATTTACAGTACTCTTCAAAAGAACGAATGATATAAGGACGTACAAAAATGACAATGTTGCGCTTTTCATCTGATTTAAGCGTTCTACTAAACATAGCTCCAACTACGGGAAGCCCACCTAAACAAGGTACTCCTGTTTTATGTTGTGATTTTGCATTGCGAATCATCCCACTCACTATTAAAAAATGTTGGTCTGGTACATGAGCATGTGTTGACATATTCGTTTTTGTCGTTCTAATTCCATTTGCAGTATTTTGCGTATGCATAACGTTCTGATCTAAGCTTTCTGTAATTTCCTGATGGATTTCTAATGAAATAATTTCATCCTCACCTAAACGAGGAGTGATACTTAGACTCACTCCTATATCTCGATATTCCACATTTGCCGTTAATTGCTGACTTTGACCAACTGTCTGCACCACGGACCCTGTAAAGGGAATGTTATCTCCCACAAAAATAGTAGAGTTTTTGTTATCTTGCGTAATGATCTTCTGATTAAGCACAATTGTGCTACTGCCATCTGATTGTAAAGCAGATACCAAAGTGCCTAAAGAGAGAAAGGATTTACCTTTGTGCATAATGATATCGCCAATAACCCCTAGATTAAACCCGGGAACTAGAGGAAGTTGCGATAAGCCAGTTGGAGGATTAGTAGGACTAATGCTTTGGACAGTATTGGCAAAAGATCCTGCTGTTAAATGCGCAGGAGAAAAGTTGCCTACCCCTACTCCCAACCTATTTTGGTATTGAGCCCCTGTTGACCATTGCAGGCCAAAATCCATACCTTTCTTTGTGTCTGTTTCAATAACCAAAACCTCAATAAATACTTGACGCAGAGGAGTATCTAAACTATCAATTAATTTACGTAAACTATAAAGCGTTTCAGGATCACCAGAACAGAGTAGAGAATTTGTCGCTTTGACCCATTGTAGAGATTGAATAGCATTCACTAATTTAATGGGAGCATTTGATTGATTGCGCATATCTACAGCAATCTTCTTTAATGATTGTTCCAGTTCCATTCCAGAGTGATACTGCACTTTATACACAAAAAAATCATACCCTTCTTTTAAACCTGGTATCTGAGGAATAGAATTAAATGCTGTTAAATCTGAAGCATCTAAAGACACTTTATGATGACCATCTTTTTGCTCATCATACCGTTTAATGACATGATAATCAGATTCTTTTTTTACAAATAAGCCATGAAAGTGCAATAATTCGATCAATGCTTGTAATACTTGCTTAGAAGACATCGCTTTCCCCATACAAAGAGAAATAGCAAATCCTAAATCATTATTACTGAAAATAAAATTTTCTCCGGAAATTTTACTAACAAAACGAATAAACTCAATAATAGGAATATCATTGAAATTAATCGAGTGATGTCCTTCGGTTTTCAACAGCATTTCTTCTTTCTGTTCTTCAGAAGATAAACAAGAGTTGCTGACTAAACATCCAACTAAGCCACTGCACCACAGAAAATATAATAATTGTTTGATTTTTTTTGTCATAAAGCACGGTTTTAAAGCTTAAATAGTATATAAATACAGCTGTTTTTAGAATAGAGAATTTCAAAGAAATCAGAAGGCTTTTGGTTTATTTTTTTTCATATAAACTAATTAGATCCCAAAAATAGCAAAAGCAATATACTTCTTGTGAAAAAAAATCTCCGTAAAAGACAGGGAACATTATGCTTATTGGGTTATCATTACTCGGCGCAACGGGAAAGATGGGAAAAAGCATTCTTGCTTTAGCAGCCAATCAGCCTAACTACAAAGTAGTTATGGGAACATCAAGAAAGTACTTAAAAAGACCTACTCCACAAAAAATAACAAATGTGGATATTAACATGACAAGCTCTGCTAAACTAGCTATTCACGCCTCAGATATCGCTATTGATGTCTCTTCTAAATACACGATTCTTCATCATTTAAAATATGCAAAGCAATTTTCTAAACCTCTTGTCATAGGAACAACTGGACATAGCATAGAAACACAAAAAAAAATCGAAGATACAGCCCAATATATTCCCATATTCTATACTCCTAATTTTAGCCCGGGTATTTCTCTTTTATTACAGCTAGTTGAATGTATAAAAACGTCTAGATTTAGCAAAAATTGCTGCATTGATATTGTGGAAACCCATCATATGCATAAAAAAGATTTGCCTAGTGGCACCGCTATTGCTCTTGCTAAAGCTACAGGCAAAGAGATTGCAGAAGATGCAACAACAAAAAGCAACTCCTCTCAAGTTCGCATTCATGCTATACGCAGCGGTGAAGTGATCGGAGAGCATCAAGTCATCTTTGAATATGGTAATGAACAAATAAAATTGATCCATCAAGCACACTCTCGCGACGTATTTGCACAAGGAGCCCTTGCTGCAGCTGCATTTTTAATCGATAAAAAACCAGGTCTCTATTCTGGTTTAATTTAAAATTTTGACAAATTTTCCTTCAAGAAACTTAAAAAGCAAATTTTTAGACAGCAAGAACACGAATACTTTGCTGACTCCTACATTCCTACCCCCTAGCGTATATTTTTGGAATTAGCTAAGAGCCTGTTTAAAATCTTCTCATTATACCTTAATGAGAAGATTTTAAACAGGCTCTTAATGAAAAAGGAGCCAGAATCATTTTTTATCTCTCAATTATCAAGCAAAACTTCATGCGTTGGCCCTGGTGGGAATGTAGGCAACATAAATGTAAAATCTCAATAGGTTATTATTTGTTGTAATAAAAACCTATATCCCCTTATGCAGGGTAGGAAGCCTATCTAATAGATCAAAAAACATTAGCTCTTTCTTGGAAATAGCTTTAAATCCTACCAAAAAAAGTAGTATTTTTAGATTTAGTTTGCTTATAAAATATTTTAAAACTAATAATTGCCAGAGTAGCCAAAAGACTACAAGAGATTTCTTGTAATTATTTTTGGTAACACCTAAAGATTTTGATCTATCTTTTACATAGGAGAAAAATGACATGAAAAATTTAGTAAAATTATTTGGTTTAAGTATTGTTTTATCTATTGCTGGTTTAAACGCTTTTGAAAACCCTTCTGAAAAAACTTACGTTGATTCAGAAGATATTACTTTTGAAAACGGAATTATCTATTTACAATTAGAAAACGGCACTTTAAAGCCAGTAACCGCTGTCTATTCAGATGAAAAAGGTGTATATGTTTTGGATCAAGACGAAGATCAAAGCACAGAGCCAGAAGTTGTATGCACACCAGAAGTTGTATGCACACAAGATAATCAAGACGAAGATCAAAGCACAGAGCCAGAAGTTGTATGCACACAAGATAATCAAGACGATTTAGATCAAGCTACCAAAGAAGAAATTTTATGTGCTCAAAATACCTATCGCGAACTCTTAGCTGGCTATGAGTGTTCTAATTGTAGTTGCATTAATCCACGTTACAGAAAAACTTGTAAAGACTGTGGAGCAACTATTATTCATTAAAATCCAAAAATCCCAGCATTTCCATAAATGCTGGGGCAATAAAAAATCTTATGAAGAAATCTCTTTATCCATTACAAATAAAGGCCCTGCTGCTCTGGTTTTCTCTAGCTGGATTGGCTTTTTGTTTTTTTCAAAAAAAATTACCCGTTTTAAAAAAAGAAAATTTCTTAATGGAGGCCCTGTTGCAAAGTATGATATTTGAACAGGGTTTTGGTTATACTTTATTCGGAAATAAACCTGTATCTTTAGCAGAATATTTTCTCAATCCCTCCTTTAACACTATTTTTTTTAGCAAAAAAAATTCCTTCTTTCCCATTGTTGAGGCTTGGTCTCTATTAGAAAAAAATGTCCTTTGTCACCTGCAAGGAAATTATATCCTGCTTAAACAAGTAGACCGTACAAAAAATTCCTCTACTTTTCAGGTAATTATCATAAATAAATTTAGTTTCTTACAAACAGTTACTAAGTATCTAGATTTATTCTGCAAATTGCTTGAGAAAAAAATAGACCCAAAAGAATTATTAGATGAAGTGATTCTCAACCAAAGAAGTTTATGGGACATCCTCAAAGGTAATCGGGCTCTTTATGGAATTATTTTAGGATATGGGGAAAAAAACTCTTTAGCTTTTAAAAGAAGATGGGAATTGGGACAAGTATTTAGCTGTAACTGTCAAAACTCGCTAATCACTCCTCCTTTCTATCCAAAACCTTCAAGAGGATTCTCCTCATCAGAAGAAGAGTATCGTTATTTTGAAGAGCAACAGGGTTTTTTTGATATACAAACCAGCTCCCTTTCTCCTCTTAATCCCCCTTGTTTTATGATTATGAAAGACATTGATATAGAAACAAAGTTACTTGCAAAAAAATATAAAGAGACCTTTAAGCAACTAATTGAGATTTATGCTGAAGGAGATTTTTGGTCTATTACTCTAGATCATCTAATGCAAAAAGATGCTTCCACATTGAACAAAACTTCCAATAGTTGCATACTTGTCAAGTATGAAAACAATTAAGATTAAAAAATTTTGCATTGGCAAAAACCAACCTTTAACAATCATTTGTGGTCCCTGTGTAATAGAGTCTGAAGACCACGCTCTTTTTTGTGCTGAGTACTTAATGAATATATTTAAAGGTTTTCCTGAGCTTAATTTCATTTTCAAATCAAGCTACGACAAAGCAAACCGCTCTGCCCATAGTTCTTTTCGAGGGCCTGGAATACAAAAAGGTTTAGAGATTTTAGCAAAAATCCAACAAACATTCGATCTTCCTGTTTTAACAGATATTCATTCTTCTGAAGAAGCTGTTGAAGCTGCTAAAGTTGTTGAAATTATTCAAATTCCCGCTTTTCTTTGCCGTCAAACCGACTTGATTGTAGCTGCTGCTCAAACAGGAGCTATTTTGAATATCAAAAAAGGACAGTTCATGTCTCCTTGGGACATGCAAAATGTGATTAATAAAATTCTCATTTCTGGCAACGATCAGATTATTCTAACCGATCGAGGAACGAGTTTTGGATATAATAATCTTGTAAGTGATATGCGAGCTATTCCCATTATGCAAGAGATGGGTTATCCTGCTTGTTACGATGCTTCCCATTCTGTACAGCTTCCAGGAGGACTGGGAAATGCTTCTGGCGGACAACGTCAGTTTATCCCTCCTCTTGCACAAGCTGCTATTGCAGCAGGTGCTAATTGCTTATTTATTGAAGCGCACCCTAATCCCATAGAAGCTAAAAGCGATAAAGAATCCGTTTTGGCTTTTGATATGCTTCCTAAGCTTCTTGCCACGGTTTCTCAAATTTATCAAATTGTGCAAAAGTGTGAACCATGTTAAAGCAAGCAACTTCTATCGGATGTATGCTCCTTGTAACTACAACGCTTGTATGGGGTTGGTTTTTCTTAAGAGTACGCCCTGCAGATAGATCTAAAGTTCTTAACCTTTTAGAAAGACAAATCCAATCCAAGACGGATTTTTTATCTGCTAATCAAACACGTTTAAAAGTTACTAAAGATATTTGGCTAACTCAAGATGACAATAGTAGATTACATCATAGAATTGCAAGCAAGTCCTCTTTACTTGTTTTAAAACCCAATAAAGGGAAATTAAAACTCATCGAAGAATTAGATCAGATTAATTACTTGATGCAAGAGCGTATCTACTATAGTAATGGACTTGCTATGCAACAAGTGCGTTTATTAGAAGCTAACTCTGGCGAATATCACTTTTCGGAAAAACAACTCCTGTCTCAAGGGGTTAGCATCTCGGTATATAAATTAAATACACACACCCTTCCTCAAGAAATGCTTTCAACATCGCCCATTTTTTCAGGAAATGCCGAAAATATCTCCCTGATTACATCGGGTAAAACTCCTGAGCTTCAGGCAAAAGGATTTATAGCACACATATATCCTAAGGATTAAATACATGCTTTATTTAACCGCTTTATTTCTGCTTACAACACCTCTTAATACTCAAAATTGTGGCCGGGTTTCTTCTGAAAATGCCTCTTATGATGGACAAGATCTTATTCTCTCAGGACATGTCGTTATTGATCATATTTTAGGGAAAATGCAAGCCAGAAAAGCCCTCTTAAAAAGACAGGAAAAAACCCATTTCCCATTCAACCAGATTGAGCTTGATCAAGAGGTTTTAATTCTACTAAAAGAGCATGGACGAATAACAGCTAATCGGGCGGATTTTGACCTACAAAAAAATCAAGGCATTTTAAGCTCTGATCAAGAACAAAATGTTACATACCAAGATATGATCTACGATAAAAGGGACAAACTAATCCCTTTTACCATAGAAGGACGCACTTTAGAACTTAAGTTATTATCAAAAGAAGAAAAGAACAGAGAATACCTAATCGATTCAATTTGCGCAGAGAAAAATGTGGCTATTTCTTATGCGAATGCTTTTTTTTTAACAGCTGCAAAAGCTACCTATAACCAGCTAGGTCTAATCAATCAATGGAAAGGATGTATCTCGGCATATGGACAGGATGCGAATACTAGCTGCTGTCTAACTCATGAACAAGATGTGGTATATGCAAAACAAATTGATATAAACCTTATCGATTCTTATCTGCAATTATTTTGTGCTAAAGGGATATTGCAAAGCTTTTTATCACCTAAAGCGGAAAAGAGTTCTCTTCATTTTTCTACAGATTCTCTTCATTGGAATAATCTAGAAAAAAAGCTGCTATTTAAAGGTTCAACTCAAATTGAAGAACAAGACCTTGGTATAATACATACGCAAGATGAGTTAACCATCAAAAATTGCATGGTTAATAACAAGATGGTTTTTCAAACCTTAGATGCAAAAGGACATACAGTTATGACCTGCAAAGATCTAAAAGGGCGCAATCATCGTATAGAATCGCACGGAAGGCTTTATATTGATCAAAATAAATTACAGGCCTGGATTGAAAGCCCTCAAGATCAAGAGGGCCATATACAAAATCAATTATACTACGAAACAGAAGACCTCAATATGTTTTCAGATAGGGCTCAATTAGATTACATCAACATAAATCAGCATGTAAAACCCTCATCCATTGTCCTAAAAGAACATATTCGCCTATTTTCTAAAGATCCAGACAAACCAGTTCAACTAGCAATTGCTGATAAAATGAGTTACTCTTTGGACACCCATTCCATTATCTTATCTGCTCATCCTGGAAAAAAGGTGCTTTTTTGGGATGTTTTGCAAGAATTGAGAATTAGCGCATCTGAAGTACATATAACCACAGACTGCTTGACCCAAGAAAAAGTCATTAAAGGAATTGGCAGAGTACAGTTTGCCTTCAGCAAAGAAGAGCAAACCCAATTCAACCAACACTTTCCACAATTTGCATCTCATGAATAATTTAATCCCTTCTCTACAAATAAACATTGCCGATATTTCCTTCAAAAAAACTGCTTCCATAAAACCTCCTATCTTATTTGAAGCAAAAAGTTTAAGAAAAAGCTATAGAAATAAAACTGTTGTCCATGACATTAGTTTAGAAGTAGGTGTAGGCGAAGTAGTGGGACTATTAGGACCTAATGGAGCTGGTAAAACCACAGCTTTTTATTTAATTACAGGACTCATTAATCCTGATAGGGGGCAATTTTTTTTTAAAGGACAAGAAATCAGTCATCTTCCTATTCATCAACGCGCTAAGATGGGCATGGGCTACCTCTCACAGGAACCTTCCATATTCCGCCAGCTTACAGTCGAAGAAAATTTGCTATGTATTTTAGAAACATTACCTATAAAAGCTCAAGAAAGAGCAAATCGTTTAAAAAATTTACTAGAAGAGTTGCATCTGACTCCTTTAGCTAAAAAGAAAGCTTTAACCCTTTCTGGTGGAGAAAGAAGACGTTTAGAAATTACTAGATCTCTCATTACTCAGCCCTGTTTCTTATTGTTAGATGAACCTTTTGCTAATATCGATCCCATTGCAGTGCATGATTTAAAGCTGATGATTCGACATCTTCAAAATAAAGGAATTAGTATATTGATTACAGATCATAATGCCCGTGAAATTTTTTCTATTGTAAATCGTAGCTATCTTATTCAAGAAGGCAGAGTCTTGTTATCAGGAACAGTTGATGATTTATTAAAAAACAAGGAAGCAAGAACAAATTATTTTGGAGAGCACTTTAAGCTATAGCTATCTACATTTATGTAATTAATATTTTATTAATGAGATTAATTGGTGAATTTTCTATAATTAGATGATATTTAACCTATTGTAGGAGATTGTATATGTCGCATGAACAAACACTTTCCATTATTAAACCAGATGCCGTTGCGGATAATAAAATTGGAGAGATTTTTTCCTATTTTGAAAAAGCTGGATTAGAAATTGTAGGGATTAAAATGCAACGTCTTACTGCAGAACAAGCAAAAGCCTTCTACGCAGTACATGCTCATCGACCCTTTTTCCAAGAATTGATTCAATTTATGACAGAAGGCCCTATTGTAGCATTTGTAGTAGAAGGTGAAAATGCTATTAATCGCACACGTGAACTCATGGGAGCTACAAATCCTAAAGAAGCAGCTCTTGGAACTATTCGAAGAGATCTTGGCTCTTCTATAGAACGCAATGCCATTCACGGTTCTGATACTTCAGAGAATGCGAAAACAGAGATTTCTTTCTTCTTTCAACCACAAGCAATTTTTATCCATTAATGTGTAATAGACAAGAATTAAATTGACACTTAATGGTAAATAGCAAAGAAAAACAGCTTTTGCAACTAAGGCATCATGCCTTAGTTGCAAAAGCAGAACCAAAGTGGTAATTTATGAATATAGCAATAGAGAGAAAAGTGATAAAAAATAAACTAGGCCTTTTAAAATTAGCAAAAACGCTAGGAAATGTATCTCAAGCATGTAAGCACATGGGATATTCAAGAGAAAGCTTTTATACATACAAAGAGCTTTATGAAAAAGGCGGAGAAGCCGCATTACAAGAAATCTCTAGAAGGAAACCCTGCCCTAAAAATAGATTGAAAGAAAAAATAGAAACTAGCGTAGTTGCATTTGCTATAGAAAAACCTGCATATCGATATGGCTAAGGCATGATCTAGAAACATGTAAGAAGAGACTAAAGGCGTTAGAAGCAAAAGCAGCTCAAGATCACTTGATCTTTACAGAAGATCAATTAAGAGCGCTTGAAAAAGCTAAAGAAGAAAAAGAAGCGCATGGTGAAATAGAAACACAACACCCTGGCTATCTTGTTGCACAAGATACCTATTATGTAGGCAATATTAAAGGTGTGGGAAGGATCTATCAGCAAACAGTGATTGAAACCTATAGTAAAGTTGCTTTTACTAAGTTGTATGACAGAAAAAATGCACTAGTAGCAGCAGAAGTATTAAATGATAAAACAATACCCTGGTTTGAAGAACAAGAGTTAAGAGTGTTAAGAATACTTAACCGTAGAGGGACAGAGTACTGTGGGAGTCGGGCATACCATGAATATGAGCTCTATCTTACAATAGAAGATATTGAACATACTCGAACAAAGGCAAGGCATCCTCAAACCAACGGAATCTGTGAGAAGTTTCCTCAGACGATTCAAAATGAATTTTCTGCATCAGCATTTAGGCAAAAAGTTTATCATAGTCTAGAAGAACTGCAAATGGATATGGATAAATGGGTAAAAGAGTACAATGAAGAGCGAGTCCATTCTGGGAAATATTGTTAAGGGAAGACACCATAGCAAACATTTCAGGATGCAAAGCATCTAGCACAAATGAAAATGCTAGACACATTACACCAAATTGACACTGTCAATGAAGTGCTGTCTGTCAACTCAGGTTCTGTCTAGGACAAGTCGTTGACTTGAACTCCATTAAGCTAGCCGTTTGAATCGGCACTACTATGTATAAAAAGGGTTTTCTTCAAAAAAAATACTTTAATTTCAATTAATGATGGTGGCCACCTCCATGCCTTCCGTGATGACCGCCTCCATGTCTATGATGGTTGTGCCAATTATCTTCATTATCAAACTATATTCCATAGTCTTTTCAAGTTTGAAGTGCACAGAAGAATTAAAAAAAGAATAGGCAGGCGATGAAAGAATCTCTATTGTGATTTTTAACAATCAAACACAAGGAGAGACCTTGCCTAAAGGCTACCATCACCTAACCTATGACCAAAGATGTCAGATTTATATTTTAAAAGCTAGAGGAGATACATCTAGCTCAATAGCAAACATTCTAAAAGTTCATCATAGCACTATTAGTAGGGAACTTAAGAGAAATAAAGGGCAACGAGGATACCGTCATCAGCAAGCTCAAGAAAAAGCATTTCTTAGAAAAAATTCTCAGCCCAATAAAAAAATGACTCCTCAAATAGTTACCCGTATTGAAGAAAAAATCAAGTTGCAATGGAGCCCTATACAAATATCCGGATGGCTTAAAAGACATGGTAAAGAACATGTTAGTCATGAGACCATCTATAATCATATCTGGAAAGATAAACGACAGGGAGGACAGCTTTATAGAGAGCTCCGTCATCGAGGGAAAAAATATAACAAGCAGAGAAAGGGAGCTTCTGGAAGAGGGAACATGCCTGGTCGTATAGATATTAAGCAACGGCCTTGTATTGTAGAAAAAAAGACTCGTTTAGGAGACTGGGAACTAGATACAGTCATAGGGGCAGGACATAAAGGCGTAATTGTATCAATGGTAGAAAGAACTTCCAAGCTAACTAAGCTCGCCAAAGTTTCTCATAAAACTGCAGAGGAAGTAAGTCAAGCGTTAATTGAACAACTTAAACCTATCAAAGATTTTGTACACACATTAACAGCAGACAACGGAAAAGAATTTGCCTATCACCAAATGGTTAGTTTCGAGCTAGAGACAGACTTCTACTTTGCAACGCCCTACCATTCTTGGGAAAGAGGCTTAAATGAGCATACAAACGGACTAGTTAGGCAATATTTTCCTAAAACACAAAGCTTTTTAGATACGACTTCCAAGGATATAGAAAGGGTGGAAACTTTACTAAATAACAGACCTAGAAAGGCTCTCAACTTCGAAACTCCACTAGAAGTGTTTACGAGATTATCTACAAACATGCTATGCTCGGGTGCACAATAGATGTTTTTTCAAGTATTTATATGTTCTTTTTTGTGCACTTCAAGGTTGAAAGGGCCCATTATAATAACCAGGACCATTCCAATAATACCCCTCATGAACCTATCTTGAATTGAATATAAATTTTCGCTATGATACCAGATCTTTTTATTTTTTAACTAAAGACAGATGACATGAGCAAGCAAGGATTAAATGAAGAACAGTTTAAAATACTCGAACCTCAAATGGAAAAATGGGTAAATCGTAACCATTATGGAAGAAAATTAGCGCCATGGAGACCTGTAGTGAATACTATTTTCTGGGTGCTTCGGACAGGAGCTCCTTGGAAAGATGCACCTAGAAACAAGGAGTTTTCTCATCCCTCAACAGCACACGCATGGCTTGGAAGAATGCAATCTGCTGGATTTTTAGATCAATTTTTAGAAGAGCTGCTTAAGCTTGCCGAACAGCTGGGGTGTATTGATGCCCAGAGACTCTCTGTAGATGGTTTTTTTTTCCAGCGGACGCGGAGGAGGAGAGCAAGTTGATTATGGCTACAAAGGTAAAGGCGTGACATCGCATTTACTGGTAGAAAAATCAGGAAAGCCTCTTGCAATCACTTTTACATCAGCATCCGGGGATGAGAAAAAACAAGTGATCCCTCTGCTTAGGAAAGTCATTCCCTTCATTAAAAAAGCATGGAATCAGGGAAAAGTACCCATACTTGAAGCAGATAAAGGTTATGACTCAGAGCAAACACGTATCGATGTTCTTTCCCATGAGGTTTTTCCTCTGATAGCTCGGAAAAGAAACACTAAGGGATATAAGATAAAAGGCATTTGCTACCTTGAAAAGCAACGTTGGGTCGTTGAGAGAACGATTTCTTGGTTAAAGACATGCTTCCGTCGTCTTACAGTGCGCTGGGAAAGAAAGGCAATATATTGGAACGGACTATTAATGTTTGGACTACTGGGATATTGGATGAATTTCTTAAGTCGGCAAGTATCTTTAAAACAGTAAATTTAATTCAAGATAGGTTCATTTTAAAAAGTGGTTGCCAGTGGCGTATGTTACTCGTAGATTATCCTAAATGGGAATTATGTTATTATTATTTCCCTCTTTGGAATAAAAAAGATGATAAAAATTCTAAGAGTATTCTTGAAATAGTTTTAAAAAAAATTGGTTGGCGAGATCAGAAAAAGCAGTGGTCGGAAAGAGAAAACAAGCTTTGTAATTATTGATGCTCAAAGTGTTAAAAATACTGATACAGCGGAGAAGATAAGGATATGATGCAGGGAAAAAAATATCAGGAATAAAAAGACATATAGCAGTCGATACCCAAGGGCTTCCTCATGCGATTCACATTACCACCGCTAATATCACTGACAGAAATAGGTGTATATAGTTATTTAAATCGACATTGATAAAACAGCTTGATCTAAGGCTTCGGATAAATTAGCTACAGTAGGTAAAAGTTCTCGGATTTTCGTTTTCATATTGGCCCAATATTTTTCGATAGGATTTAAGTCCGGTGAATAAGGCGGGAGAAAGAGCATTTCGTATCCACTTTCCTCTATCAATGTTCTAGTTGTCTTTGATTTATGAAAGCTCGCGTTATCGAGAATCAAAACTTGGCCATGAGTCAAATTTGGAATCAATTCCTGTTTTAGCCATACATTAAATAGATCCGTATTGCAAGTTCCTTCAAAACACATCGGTGCCAGCAATTTCTTCCCTTGTAGTGCCGAAATTACACTCTGTCTACCAAATCGTTTTCCTGAAATTCCTCCAAATATTTGTTTTCCCCTCGCGCTCCTCGCATATTGCCTATGCACATATTGACTGATTCCGCTCTGATCCAAATAGACCCTTTTTTCAGGAGAAATTGCTTCTATCTTTTTTAGATATTCCGCTCTTGCTTCCGCATTCCTTTCCTTATAAAACGCAATCTTTTTTTTCTTGTGATCTTGAGTCTTTTCAAAGCGTAAAAGATTGCTTGCAAAGTCAAACCAAAATGCTTTGCAATCTCTGATAAAAAATGATCGGGGTTTTTTTCTACATAAGCGATTAATCTCTGATCATCAATTTTCTTATAAGTGCTTTTCTTTTTTAGAGGTTCTACGTTTCCTCTTTGTTTCTTACGCTTTACCCATCGGTAGACAGTTGCAATCCCAACTTGAAATAGCTGGCTGGCCTTCATTTTGTCGTTATTTTCTTCTAGGTATTGAAGCACTCGTTTTCTTAGATCCATTGAATAAGGTTTAGGCATTTCTCTACCTCCATATATTTTGTTGGAGAAAAATATACTAGTGCCGATTCAAACGGCTAGCTTAATGGGATTTAAGTCAACGACTTGAAACTTGTCGTTTATCCTACATTTCAAAATATCTGTTATTTTCGGTATCTCTTCTAAGAAGAATCCTCTAATTGCCTGAAAAAAAGTCACCGACGTTTCGTAATATCGATTGTATACCTTCTTTTCCTTTAAGATCTTCCACAAGCGTTCAATAGGATTCAAATTCGGCGAATAAGGAGGGAGATAGTGCACTTTAATCCTAGAAGACATCAGAAACTCTTCTAGTTTCTTATTTTTGTTTGATCTTGCATTATCCAAAATTACATGAATAATTCGAGCCTCTGTCTGTTTTTCTAGCTTCTTGAAAAAATCGAGCATTGCATCGGCATCAACTGTCTTATATTCCTCTGTAAAAATCTTCATTCCTGTCAGGCAAAGAGCTCCAGCAAAATGCAATCGCAATTGTTTCCCGGATGTCTGCAAAGTCTTTTGAACGCCTTTTTTGATCCATCCACATACGGCTTGGGACTGATGTTCAGGATGCACAGCATCTATGAAATAGATCTCTTCATCAGGGTTTAAGGTCTCCTTTAAAGCCCTATATTGTTCTATGAAAATTCGTTGTTTTTCAGGATCTAATTTCCCAGGAATCTTTTTAGGACGTTTATAAACAAATCCGTGCTGTATGAGCCAATCTGTCATGCCACTTCGGGAATATTTTATCCCATATTGCTCATGCACATAAGCTATGATCCCTTTGACTTTAAGATAGGTCTTTTCATGTAGGTGTTTTAGTAGAGACTCTTTTTGGTCTTGTGAAAGTTTTGATTTGCTACCGCCTCGAGGGCTACTTCCAGTTTTATTTTCGGAATCATATTCTCTGAGGTATTTCTGAACAGTGATAGGGCTTATCCGGAGTGTTTTAGCAAGATTTTTTGTTGAGATACCCTCATCATAGCCCAAAATTACACAAAGCCTATTCCGTTCAGAATAGTCTTTTGGATGCTTTAACTTGTGTTCTAAGTCAGCTCTCTGGCTAGGGATCAGTTTTTTCATACTCAATAGCTTAACACAAAACAAAATATTTTTCTATACGATTGAATCGGAACCACTATATACAACTTTATCAATAATATTTTAAATAACTATAGAAGCATTTTCACTACATAAAAACCATTTGTTCGGTGCAAAAAATGTTTTAGCAGATGGAGGATATTCTGGAGAAAAATTTGCAAAGAGTGTGCAGGAGATATTAGGATGCATAGTAGAAATAGCTAAAAGAAATACACTTCATACTTTTACAGTTATTCCCAAAAGATGGGTTGTAGAGCATTCTTTTGCGTGGATAGAAAAATGTCGCAGGCTATGGAAAAATTGCGAAAGAAAACTACATACAAGCCTGAATATGTTGGTTCTTGCTTTTATTGCTCTACTTTTGAAAAGATTTTAATATGATTCCGAAAATAAAACTGGAAGTAGCCCTCGAGGCGGTAGCAAATCAAAACTTTCACAAGACCAAACAGAGTCTCTACTAAAACACCTACAGGAAAAGACCTATCTTAAAGTCAAAGGGATCATAGCTTATGTGCATGAGCAATATGGGATAAAATATTCCCAAAGTGGCATGACAGATTGGCTTATACAGCACGGATTTGCTTATAAACGTCCTAAAAAGATTCCTGGGAAATTAGATCCTGAAAAACAACGAATTTTCATAGAACAATATAGGGCTTTAAAGGAGACCTTAAACCCTGATGAAGAGATCTATTTCATAGATGCTGTGCATCCTGAACATCAGTCCCAAGCCGTATGTGGATAGATCAAAAAAGGCGTTCAAAAGACTTTGCAGACATCCGGGAAACAATTGCGATTGCATTTTGCTGGAGCTCTTTGCCTGACAGAAATGAAGATTTTTACAGAGAAATATAAGACAGTTGATGCCGATGCAATGCTCGATTTTTTCAAGAAGCTAGAAAAACAGACCGAGGCTCGAATTATTCATGTAATTTTGGATAATGCGAGATCAAACAAAAATAAGAAACTAGAAGAGTTTCTGATGTCTTCTAGGATTAAAGTGCACTATCTCCCTCCTTATTCGCCGAATTTGAATCCTATTGAACGCTTGTGGAAGATCTTAAGGGAAAAGACGGTATACAATCGATATTACGAAACGTCGGTGACTTTTTTTCAGGCAATTAGAGGATTCTTCTTAGAAGAGATACCGAAAATAACAGATGTTTTGAAATGTAGGATAAACGACAAGTTTCAAGTCGTTGACTTGAACCCCATTAAGCTAGCCGTTTGAATCGGCACTACTATATATTCATATTGATATTAATGGCTCCCAATTGTTTAAGATTCACAAAAACCTGTGCTTGTAAAACACGTTGAACTACAAGGCGCATTATTGAATTCTTTTTTCCAATGCTTGTAGTTGGTGTAGCATATGAGGAGGCAGCTCTGAGCCAAATAAAGTAAAATAGCGATGCATCTCTTTTACCTCTTGACGCCACTGTGTAACATGAATAGCAAAGAGTTGCTTTAATTGATCAGGGGTAAGAGATAACCCGGAGATATCCAAAGAATCTTCTTTAGGAAGGTTGCCAATAGCAGAAGTTTGAAAATTATCGCTTTGGTCTACCCTTTCAAAGATCCATTTTAATACACGAATATTATCTCCAAAACCTGGCCAAATATATTTACCTTTATCATCTTTTAAAAACCAATTCACATGAAAAATCTTAGGCAGGGCCACATTATTTTTCTCCATGTTTAGCCAATGATTGAAGTAATCTGCCATGTTATAACCACAAAAAGGAAGCATAGCAAAAGGGTCATGACGCAACTTACCTATCTCTCCACTAGCAGCTGCTGTCATTTCAGAAGACATACACGCACCTAAAAAAACTCCGTGACTCCAATCAAAAGCTTCATAGACCAAAGGTACGGTATTCGAACGCCTACCACCAAAAATAATGGCAGAGATAGGAACTCCCTCTGGATTTTCCCAGTTAGGATCAATCACAGGACATTGCTTGGCAGCGACGGTAAAACGTGCATTGGGATGAGCTGCGAGATGTTTAGCATTAGGAGTCCAAGGATTTCCTTGCCAATCTGTCAATTGAGAAGGAGGTTGCTGTGTCATTCCTTCCCACCATATATCTTTATCTTCTGTCAATGCAACATTTGTGAAAATGGTATCATGTGTAAGGGTGTTCATTGCATTGGGATTGGAAGTAAAAGAAGTTCCAGGCGCAACTCCAAAAAAACCAGCTTCTGGATTAATCGCGTAGAGCTTTTGGTCTTTTATATGCAACCAAGCAATGTCATCTCCTACACATTCAATTTTCCAATTGGGAAGAGTTGGTAATAGCATAGCTAAATTAGTTTTTCCACAAGCGCTGGGAAACGCAGCTGCAAAATATTTTTTTACTCCCTCTGGATTCGTAATTGCAAGGATTAACATATGCTCTGCTAACCAGCCTTCGTCTCGACCCATAACAGATGCAATACGCAAGGCAAAGCTTTTTTTACCCAAAAGTGCATTACCGCCATATCCACTTCCAAATGACCAAATGCCGCGCTCTTCTGGAAAATGTACAATGTATTTCTCATTAGAACAAGGCCACGGCACATCTTGTACATTGTCTAAAAGGGGCATGCCTACCGAATGTAAACAAGGTACAAATTCTGCATTAGCTAATTTATCGAGAATTTTCCTACCAACTCTTGTCATGATATGCATATTACACACTACATAATCTGAATCGGTGATTTGTATGCCAATTCGGCTAAAATTAGAATCTATTGGACCCATGCTAAAAGGGATAACATACATGGTTCTTCCTTGCATAGAACCGCGAAAACGAGCTTTTAATAAAAGCTTCATTTGCTCAGGGTCTTTCCAATGATTAGTTGGACCCGCATCTTTTTCATGTAGAGAACAGATAAAAGTAGACTCTTCAATACGAGCAACATCGTTAGCAGAAGAGTGACACCAAAAGCTATAAGGGCGTTTTTCAGGGTTTAATGGGACAAACAGGTTTTTTTCGACAAGAACCTGAGAGAGATTACGATATTCTTCTAAGCTACCATCACATAGATAGACTTGTTTTGGTTGGCAAAGTTCTTTAATCTCCTCAACCCAACTAATAAGTATTTGATTGCCAGTCCAATTTTGTATGAAATTAGACATGGCTTGTATTCCGCTTTAATTCCTTCAAGTAACTGATCTACGCTTTTTAAATTTATCTAAATATTCTAATGCCTTTCCTGTCCCCAAACAAACAGCTAAAAGAGGATTAGGAGCTACAATTACAGGCAGGCCTGTTTCTTTAATTAAAGATTTGTCAAATCCTTTAATTAAAGCACCTCCTCCTGCTAATACCATACCTCTTTCTACTAAATCTGCAGCTAATTCAGGAGGGCATTGTTCAAGTGTCAATTTTACACATTCAACGATTTGTTGAATAGGTTCTGCTAAGCATTCTCGAATTTCTACTGAATTAATTCTTTTCGTAACGGGAAGGCCTGCTACCTGATCTCGGCCACGTACTTCCATTTCAAGTTCATGCTCTCCTAAGGGATAAGCAGATCCAATGGTAACCTTGATTTCCTCAGCTGTTCTGGGACCAATCATCAAGTTGTAGGTACGACGCATGTAATTGACAATGCATTCATCAAATTCATCCCCTGCAATTCTTAAAGAACGAGATTCAACAATTCCCCCAAGAGAGAGAATGGCAATTTCGGTTGTTCCTCCACCCACATCAATAATCATATTTGCCACAGGCTCATGAACAGGAAGATCTACACCAATAGCAGCTGCCATCGGCTCTTCAATTAAAATGACTTCCTGAGCTCCAGCTCGCAGAGCAGAATCTTCAACAGCGCGTTTTTCCACCCCTGTAATACCAGAAGGAACTGCAATCAAAATCTTAGGACGAAAAAAACTACGTGCAGGAGTTACTTGTTTAATTAAGGCTTTTAACATCCCTTCTGCAATTTCAAAGTCAGCAATAACACCATCTTTCATGGGACGAACCGCATGTATTCTACGCGGGGTTTTTCCTAACATATCTTTTGCTTTACGTCCAACAGCTAAGACTTCATTATTCGTAGAGTCAACAGCTACAACAGAGGGTTCAGCTAATACAATTCCTTTTCCACGCACATACACAAGAGTATTTGCTGTTCCTAAATCAATTCCAATGTCACTAGAAAAAAGACCCGAAACATTGGTAAATTTATTCACAAATTTACCAGAAGCTGTTTTGAAAACCGTTTTAAACGAACCAGAATTTGCTTTTGCCATATCTTTGATTTCTTTTTACGTCTTTAAAAGCTCTAATACATCTTCCCAGGTGAGCTTTGCTATCACCTCATCATCGCAACTTACCACTTTCTTGACCAATCCTTTTTTTCTTCTCTGCATTTCTGCAATTTTTTCTTCAATGGTATCAAGCGCAATGAGCTTATAGGCCGAAACCGATTGCTTTTGCCCTAGTCTGTGCACTCTATCTGTTGCTTGATTTTCCAAAGCTGGGTTCCACCACATATCGTAATGAATGACAGTATCAGCTCCTATGAGATTTAAACCTGTTCCACCTGCTTTTAAAGAGACCAAAAATACAGAAATAGAAAGATCTTCATTGAACTTCTTAACAACCTCTAGGCGATTCTTACTAGATCCATCCAAGTATACGAAACGAATCCCTTTGGCGTCAAAATCTTCTCTCATGATTTGTAACATACGCGTGTATTGAGAAAAGATAACGGTTTTATGCTTACCTTCTATCAATGTTTGTAAGAGATCAAGCAGCATGTCATATTTAGCAGAATCACCGGGTTCTGCTTTCTCTTTTGCAAAAATCGCAGGATGGCAACAGATTTGCTTTAGCCTGGTAAGGGTTGCAAGAACATGAATTTGCACTCGATCAAAGCCATCTCTTTCTACTAACTTTACTAACTCATCACGAGCAGATTGCGCATAAGATCGATAGAGCTGTTGTTGCAATTCTGAAAGTTGACAATGGTAAATAATCTCTGATACAGGTGGTAGATCATCTAACACATCGCATTTCATCCTTCTTAAGATAAAAGGGGCCACTTTTTTGCGTAAATACTCTAAATTCTTAGCTTGTTCTTTGCCTGAAACACGGATGTATTTTTCTACAAACCTGTCATAGGTTCCTAAAAATCCAGGCATCAAGAAATCAAACAAACTCCAAAGCTCCTCTAAAGAGTTTTCAATCGGTGTTCCCGATAGAATTAATCTGTGATCCGCCGATACCATCTTAACCGATTTGGCATTTCGAGTACTTCGGTTCTTTATATGCTGTGCTTCATCTAAGATCAAATAAGAAAAGCTAGCTACTTTATAATGCTCAATGTCTTTTTGCAATAAGGTATAAGAAGTAATGATAATATCGTATTGATCTAACTGCCCAATCAATTTTTTCCGATTATTGGGGGCACCATCGACTACAATAGCTTTCATCTTAGGATTAAACTTGGACACTTCCTCTTTCCAATTATATAGTAGAGAAGTTGGGCAAATAATAAGAGAGGCTCGAGGATTTTTTGTTAAATGCTGTGTTAAAGCAACAATGGCCTGCAGGGTTTTACCAAGACCCATATCATCAGCAAGAATTCCATTTAAAAACATGGTTCTAAGCCTTTCTAACCAATGTACTCCTTCTAATTGATAAGCGCGCAGTGTAGCTTTTACAGAAGTCGGCACATTAGAAAAGATCAATTGTTTTTCACCAATCATCTGTTTGCGGATTTCTACCAACTGCTCCGTCATGGAAAATTCTACAGGTAAACCTTCAAATTGAGATCCATCGATATTAGCTAAGCTCCAAAGAGGTCTTTCCAGTTTATGGTTTTCAAGAACCTCTATACCCATCTCGTCAAATAACTGTACAACTGCATAAAGCCTATCTAGATCTAGAACTAAGATTTTAGGAATTTTATGACCTTCACTCCCTTTTTTTACACGGCATTTAGGTGAATCGAGCTCGATAAAAGATTTTCTAGACCCTACACATTCCCAGAGCTGATCGAGTTTAATTCCATTAAGAGAACCATTGACTCTTAGTGCAATCATATAAGTGCCAATCCGATCTGTATGAGACAAATCAATGACAAATTGTGTTTGATCATAGATAAATTGATCGAGTAAATTCTGTGGACAATTAAATTGCACTCTTTGTTGATATCGAGGAATAACATCCGTCATAAACTCAACAATCTTTTTCTCAGATTTCGAGATATACATCCCAGTATCCGGCTTAAAGAGAAAGTCCTGAAATAAATTTTCGATAATTTCTCTCTCTTCTACTAAATTACGAGCTAAAATCCCTTGCTCTGAAACAAAACAATTCACCGCTTTAAAGGTAAGTTGTGAGACCGCAACAGGAACTTTATGTCCATCATAATTGAAATGTAAACTAGCTTCTAACTCTCCATCCAAATAAGAAATATCACAAGTCGCTTCTAAGTTACCGACAAATGGTAAAGTAACAAAATCTTGCAGCGCTTCTTGATTAGCAATTTCCGCATAACGAGCCATTTGCGGTAGTGCATTTTCTACAAAAGTCCCAAATAACGGGGTCGGAATTGTCATATCCCGAATTTGCTTTAAGTTACGCAAATGCAGTCTTGTAATAGACTCAGGAAATCGGTAATAGACATTTTTATAAATCATTCCCGGTTTTGCACATTCAAAAAATCGAGATTCTTCCAATCCAATGGCATCACCTGCAACAAGGATGCGTGGATCGATTAAAATCTTAGAAGTAGGAGGAAGAATATATTGCAGGCAAAAGCGCAGCTGCGCTTGTGCTGGAGAAAAGCGTAAAGGCATTTCCATGGTAGCTTCATAGATTCCTGGCAAAAGAGGGGCTTCGTCTTCTTGCGACAATAAGCCAGATTTAGCCATTTTCTGTATGGCTATTTCATACGTTTTTGCCAAAATCATACCAAAGGTTTCTAAATCCAAATAAGCTATTCTTTGCGCTCTTTCTGTGTGATTGTTTTCATAAAAACGCGCTTGATCGCGTATAATTTGTACAATCTCTTGCTGCATTGCATCAAATGATTGCAAAGAGAAACAATAATTTTTGCCAGCAACACAGATGATTTCTTCATAACGCAATCTTTCTAAAAAGAACCTTGCATTTGGTACATATAAGGGCTTAGAGCGATAAGGAAGGCGCAGAGCAATCTGTATCTCTATAATCTTATTGTCTTCTTCTAAAACAGGATTAAAGATAAGAGCAAAATCTGCTTTATCTAACTCTTGTTTTTGATAAGACCTAAAAAAGGGAGAAATGGCAAGATGTCCAGAAGCTACCGCATATTCTTGCAGAACCTGTTTTTGATGTTGTTCTTCTTGTTGCTGAAAAATCTTGCTTTCTGCTTGCTTAATTTTTTCTAATAATTGCTCTTGCTCTACTTTGTCGATTCCAATCGTTGCTCCTAATTGCTTCAAATTATTTTCTTTGGAAAAAGCAACCAAAATAGAATCGAGATTCTCTTCTAAATAAAAAATAAGTGCGGCTAGATGTTGACAATCATAATTGTAGGGACAGTCGCAATTAGAGTCTCTAGTTTCACATTCTAATCGATCAATTTCAATCTCGCTTTCATAGCAATTATCATATTGTCCCATCACCTTGGCGGAAATTCGCATTGTCTTTGAGTCTAAATGTAAGAGCTTAGCCGATACGACTTTTTGCTTTTCGTAAAGCTCACGCCCTTCTTTCACAATTGCAGAAGAAAAATCCTGCTTTAATTTTCGAAAATTCAACATAAATAGTGCAATTGATTAATGATTCCTAAAATCTAACCGAATCTAGTTTATTAATTTATATAGAAAACTTTTTTATATATGTAAATCCATTCGGGTTTTCCATGCTTTTACCTTTTTCTTTTAACCTATGCAAGAAAAATTGCGGTTAATCTTTAAGATTTGCCAAAATGCACATGTCTTATCTCTTGTGTATTATAAAAGGAAACAAAGAATAAAAAGAACGACTCCCCTACCTTATCCTTCACATTTCTTTAAACAAGTCTTCAAGAGTAACCTGATTTGTTACAATCTCTTCAGATTGCACAAAGAATCGTGGTTATATGCGATAATGCTGCCTACTTAGGTCAAAAATCGTTGCAAATTACCTAAAAACATCCAGAGTAGAAATCAAATTCTTGCCTCCTTATTCTCCCGATCTCAATCTGATTGAACGCCTTTGGCGATTCATGAATAAAAAAGTTCTCAATAATCGATATTATGAAAAATTCTTAGAGCCTGTTTAAAATCTTTTCGATTTAGAAATAGCCAAAAGAAATACACTTCATACTTTTACAGTTATTCCCAAAAGATGGGTTGTAGAGCGTTCTTTTGCGTGGATAGAAAAATGTCGCAGGCTATGGAAAAATTGCGAAAGAAAACTACATACAAGCCTGAATATGGTGATTCTTGCTTTTATTGCTCTACTTTTGAAAAGATTTTAAACAGGATCTTAGAGAACTCGTTTGTTTTTAAATTAAGATTTAACTAAGCAAAATTATCCTAGATAAAAGAGGCTGGAATTCTTCTCGATATTTAGGAATGTTTTCAAAAAAGGCATAAATTGCCGCCTTGAAATCTAAGAGCCTGTTTAAAATCTTTTCAAAAGTAGAGCAATAAAAGCAAGAATCACCATATTCAGGCTTGTATGTAGTTTTCTTTCGCAATTTTTCCATAGCCTGCGACATTTTTCTATCCACGCAAAAGAACGCTCTACAACCCATCTTTTGGGAATAACTGTAAAAGTATGAAGTGTATTTCTTTTAGCTATTTCTACTATATACTAGTTTGATTTCAAATTAAGAATTGCATAAATAGATTTTTTTGAAAAAACTACTCTATCTTGCAAGAAGATGTTATCTTTTGTATAAAAATGTTTATATATTCAAACTCTTAATTTAAATGTAAACGAGTATACATCCTAATATCTCCTGCACACTCTTTGCAAATTTTTCTCCAGAATATCCTCCATCTGCTAAAACATTTTTTACACCGAACAAATGGTTTTTATACGAGAAATATCGCTTGGATAAGAGCGGGTCATAACTACCTCCAAAGGTTTTATGAAAACTATCATTATACCTTAATGAGAAGATTTTAAACAGGCTCTTAAAAGGGAAGCATATGGTTTTCGTGATCAAGAATACTTCAAACTAAAATTATACAATTTTCATAAGAAAAAATGCCAAATTAGTGGGGTAAGCCAATGTCATAATGGGAAATTATGTATGAAAGAGCTACCCCCAATTCTTCTCAAGAACCTAAAAATTTAAAGGTAGTGAAACAAGAGTGTTTAGGCTATGTGATTGAATCTTTCTTAGTACATAAGTCGCTTATAATTAATAATATGTATTTTTTTTAACAATAAGCAACTAATAAACAGAAGATTAGATGTAAATAATAATAAAACTTATTAATTAAATTATTTTATTTTAGTTAATTAACAATAAATAAATATTAATCCTATAAAATAGATGTAAATAGGAGAATAAATATATGAAGATCCATAACAATACAGCCCAAGTTGTTACTAACAACCTCTCTAGCCATGGAGGTTATGAAACCCCTCCTAGCACCAATCGGGTGGAAGAAGTAGCCTTTGATGTTGTATTTTCACAGGAACCTTTACCAGGCAAAGAAAAACTACGCTTTAAGCTAAAACAGTGTGGAAAAACCGGCTCTCAATATTATACAATAGTTAAATGGAGGGGCAAAAGATACCGCATCACCGTACATGATAATAAGAGAAAGCTAGCTTACTCAGAAGCAGATTGGCAACGAATAGAGCATCGAACCATTAAAGTATTAAATAAAGTTCAAAGAGAACATTTTTTTAGAGGAACTCTACAACTGCACGCTAAAACTAAAAAGAAATGGAAAGTCTATAAAAATAAATCTTCTCATATAAAGTGCTCTGTAAACAAAAAAGTTATTAGAGAATTTAAAAATTTACTTGAAAACCAGATCAAATCTACAAATATTTTACCTGCCACAAAAGCTCCCGTCAAAAGAAAAGCTTCAAATTTAGCAGCTTTAGACATCCCCTTCAAACAGGTAAAAAAAGAAGAAGCTTCTTTCCCTAAGAAAATTATTGAAAAAATTAAAAACTCTCTTTCCTACTTAAAATCGAATACAGATGAAGATACTGAAAAAACAGAAAGAAAAAAGGGACTTTTTAAGCAAGCTAAAAACTATTTCTTCCCTTCAAATGACCATGATAATTTTGACGATCTTGCTAGCAGTGACACAGCTAGCATAAGATCCTTTGAGGAATCAGATAACCGCCGAGAAGGTGATTTTGACGATAATACAAGCCTAGGTGGTATAACAGTTGCATCAAGTCATATATCTAGCGATAGCGGTTCTTCTTATTCTCCAAAAATCTCTCCAGAAAAAAAATAGAATTTTAAAAAACCCACTTTACTTATTTCATAAAGCTAAAGCGGGTTTCTTTTTTTAAATTCTATTTTTTTAATCGCAACACTTGCTGCAAAAAAATTCTATGGATATACTCTTTATCCTCTGTACAAGCGGGTGTAGCTCAGCGGTAGAGCATCACGTTGCCAACGTGAGGGTCGTGAGTTCGAGCCTCATCACCCGCTATTTTTTTAATACCTGCGGGTGTAGCTCAGCGGTAGAGCATCACGTTGCCAACGTGAGGGTCGTGAGTTCGAACCTCATCACCCGCTATACAATTTAAATTTAAAGGAGCGATTTACAATGGATAAAGCAACAGCAGAGCCCAGGCAGTTGATAAATGAGTATGTGCGTTTTACCATTCACAATAAGCCCTCTTGTATTGTTGAATTTGATGTTGAAGCTTTAAAACCATTGATACAAGCGACTTATAAAAAAGCGCTTAAGAAAGTAGGGAAAAGCGTTGCTCTGCCTCGCTTTCGAAAAGGAAAAGCTCCTGATAACCTCATTGAAAAAAACTTCCCCGATGAAATCAAAAAACAATGGCACCAAGAAATTGCCAATGCTGCTTTTCAAGAGTGCCAGAAGCTCGCTAGTATTCCTATGCTACACAAAGAAGCCAAAGTCTCTTATAGCATGAAAAATCATTCATCTCATGGGGCTCTCTTAGCGCTCTCTTTTGAAACCGAACCGACGCTTCCTTTTATAGATCCCAAAGAAATCCAGTTAAAAAGCGTGAAAAAACCGGAAGTAACCCCTGAAAAAATTACTGAAACTATCCGTCAAACGCAATTCTTCTTTGCTAAATGGAACAAAATAACCGATCGTCCTGTCCAGGAAAATGACTTTGTAACTTTAGATGTAGATCTGGTTGAAGAAGGAACTCCCTTATTTTCCAATACGCGTTTCGAGGTAAATGCAAAGGGGATGGCTGAGTGGATGCTACCCCTTGTCCTTGGCAAAAACATCTCTGATACAACTGAGGGCGTAAGTGTTCCCGATCAAAATGCGTCTCAGGAGGAAAAAGAAGAACTAAAACCGAAAAAAACGCGGATTACGATTAAATCTATTGATTTAGCAACATTGCCTCCTATTGATGAAAAGTTTGCTAAACTACTTGGGGTCTCTTCTGTTGAAGAACTACATCAACGAGTAGAAGAATTATTAAATAAGCAGGCTGATGCACACGTTCAAGAAGCTCTGCGTGAACAAGTAACAGAGATTTTATTAAAGCAATTTCCTTTTGATTTACCTGTGACGCTGGTTCAGAAAGAAGTCGAATTTAGAATTCAGCAGTTAGCTCAAAATGCTGATTTTAAAAGCTATTGGGATAATTTGAAAGCAGAAGAGCGCAAAAAAATGTTTGAAACAATCCAACAACAATCGGAAAAAGCTGTTCGAATGTTTTATTTATGCCGTAAAATTGTAGACGAAGCAAATATTCGGATTGCTGCAGAAGACATCCCCTCTGCTGCCTCTACCCCACTTGAAATTTTACTTAATCCCCAAAATACTAATCACTCTAATCATCCTGAAATTGAACATGCGGAAGCATATTCTCGCTTGATCTTAGAAAAGGCAGAAGACTGGATTATTAAATATGCAAAGTTTTAAGTTAAGCTAGTTCAACTTGCAGATTATCTTTTCATTGAGCAATACTAGATAATTCACATTAACCGCTTTTGAGGTCTATCGTATGAATGTTCCATATGTGATTGAAGATACAGGCCGTGGCGAGCGCGCCATGGATATTTTTTCCCGTTTATTAAAAGACAGAATTGTTTTTATAGGCACAGAGATTACAGATCAAGTAGCTGATGTAATCATTGCCCAAATGCTTTTTTTACGTGCTGAAGACCCTAAAAAAGCTATAAGTATCTACATAAATTCTCCAGGCGGTTATATCTCGGCTGGATTAGCAATTTATGACACCATGATGTTTATGGATTATGAAATTAATACTTACTGTATAGGACAATCTTGTTCTATGGCAGCTCTTCTTCTAGCTGCTGGCACTAAAGGCAAACGATTTGCATTACCTCACAGTCGAATTATGATTCACCAGCCTATGGGTGGTATTGGTGGTTCTTCTGCTGATATTGCTATTCAAGCTAAAGAAATTATTGAACTTAAAAGAATTTGCTCTAAGCTTTTAGCACAACTTACAGGTCAAGATATTGCTAAAATCGTTGAAGACTCTGAACGGGATTTTTTTATGAATCCAGAAGAAGCAAAAGAATATGGTCTCATTGACAAAATAGCTACACAACCACAAAAAACTCCAGCGACAAAACAAGAATAAAAACCGAGATTTTTAAGAGTTATGACAAAAAAAGAAAAAAATGGCGCCCACTGCTCTTTTTGCGGCCGCCCAGAAGAAGCTGTGGAGAAACTGATATCTGGTCCTGAATCCTACATTTGTGATAAATGTGTGCGCCTGTGCATTGAAATTGTCGATAAAAAGCCAATTCATCATGAGCTAAAGATACTAAAACCAAAAGAGATTAAAGCTTCTTTGGATGCTTATGTCATTGGCCAAGAAAGAGCCAAAAAGACCATTTCGGTTGCTGTTTATAATCATTATAAAAGGATTCGCTCTTTGCAAAAGGAGAGTGAAATCGAATATAGTAAATCCAATGTTTTATTGTTAGGGCCTACGGGATCTGGAAAAACTCTCATTGCGCGTACTTTGGCCAATATCCTAGATGTACCTTTTGCGATTGCAGATGCTACTACTTTAACCGAAGCTGGTTATGTAGGTGAGGATGTAGAGAATATCATTTTACGTCTTGTACAAGCAGCAGATTATGATATTGCACGTGCTGAACAGGGCATTATTTATGTAGATGAAATCGATAAGGTTCGCAAAACAACTGGTAATGTTTCTATTACACGTGATGTATCTGGAGAAGGAGTGCAACAAGCCCTTTTAAAAATTGTAGAAGGTACCATTGCCAATGTCCCTCCTAAAGGAGGAAGAAAACATCCTAATCAAGAGTATATTCGTGTAAATACACAAAACATTCTGTTTATTGTGGGTGGTGCCTTTGTGCATCTTGAAAAAATTATCGCTAAAAGGCTTGGTAAGAGTACAATTGGTTTCGATGTAGGAGAAGCGCGTGTATTTGATACCAATGAAATCAATTATCTGCTTTCCAAAGTAGAACCCGAGGACCTCATTCAATTTGGCATGATCCCAGAATTTGTAGGCCGCTTTAATAGCATTGCTAATTGTAATGAGTTAACCATTCAAGACCTTGTTGACATTCTGATTAAACCGAAAAATGCTATTATCAAGCAATATCAATATCTGTTTGCAGAAGAAAATGTCTCTTTAAAATTTACAGATGATGGTCTAAGAGCTATGGCTGAAAAAGCAAAGAAAACAGGAACAGGAGCTCGTGCTTTAAGAATGATTGTAGAAAGTCTTTTATTAGAGTTAATGTTTGATATTCCATCGGATCCAACCATTAAAGAAATCATCGTCGATGAAGAATGCATTACTTCTCAGAAAAAGCCTAAAGTAATTCGCTTGCAAACCAGTTAAAATAAGGCAGGCTGACCTGCCTTTATTTTTTTATCTTGTCTGATGTTGTACCATTACAGAAAGCTCTTCTTTACCCGCCCTAGCGCTTTCCTGCCCAGAGGCACTAAAGGAGCTAATAAACTGCATTTGAGCTTGCAGTTCAACTACTTTTTGTTGCGACATCCCCTGTCCTAATTGTTGCGCAGCATTGATATCTTGCACCCACATGCTTAAATAATCAACAATACCTTTATCATCGGTATCGTGATTCTTTTCATAGAATTGCTTGGCTAGCCAAACAACGTCTCCTTGTAGCGTTCCTGTTTGATCTTTCTGAAAGGAGGTATCGCCTTGCCATTTTTTAATATCGTCTGAAAATTTAAAGTCTCCTATTTTAGTGTCAAAATCATCTATAACCCCCTCTATAGCCGTTACAATGGGCCTAAAATCGGGTTGAGTTTTAGATGCATCTTTCAGGTTTTCATAATCTTCTACGAGCTTATTATAGGACTTTTGTATTTCGATGAGATGTTTCCCATCAAATTTATTCCAATCTTCTTGGGTTACTTCTTTTTTAGGTCCTAATTGATTTTGTATCTTGCTAAGAGAGGTACTTAAGGAGAGCAAATCGCTCATAACAGAGCTGAGCTTATCTGTTTCGTGAGTAATGCGTAAAATTCTTGTAGAAACATCGTCCATAGCTTTAGTATAAATGATTAAAACAATGAGGGTCATAGAAACCCCATCTGCTTTCATTCGATCTACAAGATCTTCCCATTGAGATTTGCTAATGTTTGTATCTTTAGATACTTGTCTATTGCTAGAATGTGCAATAGTAGAAGGAATCCCATTGATAATATGAGTCATGAAATATTCTTCTTTGGTTTATAAATAGAAAAAAGCCCTTAGAAACCTAAAGGCTTTTGCATAAGAGGCTTCTTTTAAGCTCTATGAAATAATTTTACCATTTCGCTAATGGTATCTTCTGCTGCTGATACAGCATTTACCAAAGTTCGATACATACTGAGCTTCTGATTAGCTTGGCTAGTAACCACTTTATCTTTAGCAGTAAGAAAATCTAAGCAGCTAAGAATCTTAGGATCATTTTTTAGTGCTTGTTGATCTTTATTTATCGACTCTTTCTCACCATTTAAACGACCTTGATTAAGCTTTAAATCTATCCATACCACACCTTTGCCTATTTCTAAGGCTCCTAAAGCTATATCTAAGCCTAATATTTCAAAATAAGCCCCAATGCGCGCAAAGAAAGAACCATGTTTTAAGGTATCTTCCGTAGCAGCTAGCTTTTGTACTAAAGCTGCAATTTTGCTGTCTAAATCAGCCATTGCCTTTGTATCTTGCTTTATACCTTCTCTAGTCTCTTTCAAATTTTCTTCATCTTGCTTAAGCTTATTCACCAGATCTTGGTTTGGTTTATAGCTATTAACTGATTCTAGTTCGCCTTTTACATAGTCATTTACATCTGCACCTAAATCTTGAGTAGCTAAATGGCTTAAAAAATTCTTCACCGCATTTAATCCACTTAAACGATCAGCTGCTGAGTTTTCAATGTCTTGTAAGGCTTCAATAATCGCCTTTTTTACCATCTCTTGTTCTATATCTGTATGGGATGCCTTTTCAGCATTACCACTTACTTTACTTTCCATCTCAGCTACTAGAGCTAAGACATTTCCTTTTATTGCTTCTACCATAATATTACCTTAATTTATTATACTTATTAAATTTTATTAAAAACCAAAATTTTCAAATTAACTTAATTTATCAAATATCACATTTTACAAATAACAGACAATTAAAAAGCTTTTTCATGTATTTCTGCAAATTCTTCTAAATACCGCCAAACCTCTTCTTCTATTCGACTTCTATGCATTTTAGTAAGCGGCACTTTAAATTGAGGTCCTATACATTTTAAATTTTTTCTCAAGTCATCAAATTTATAGATAACCACATAATTTTCTTGCGCATCTCCCTTATGCAAATCGCAAAACAGTCTACGATGATAAAGATCTTTCATTTGGTCTTTAAAATCTATCTGGTCTAGCCCTTGACACCTTTCCCCAAAAGCTTGGATATGCTGCAGGGCAAATTTTAATTCTTTTGCACGGCAATGAAACCCAGAAATCCTACCTTCTCCAAAATCTACCTCAATATAGCCTTCCTCTTTATCCTGATCCCAATTACATTCAAGGATCTCAAAACAGGCTAAATGAAGTTGCGCTTGTATTTCTAAACTCAATTGTCTCTCCTTTAAGCTCTAGAAGAAGCTACGTTTAATGCGTACATATCAATGCTCAAGAGTTTATCAACTGTTTGATTCACACTATGGCGAGTTGCTTCTTGAGTTTGATGGTTATGCTCAAATGACCCATTGGCAGCATCATTGCTAGCTTTTTGCGCCTGAGTACCGCCATCTATCATATGCAATAAACCGCCTAATCCTGATAGAACTTGACCTATTCCATAGTGTTTCTGATGATTATGGCTTATGTCTTCTCGGTCGGTAGCATATTTATGCTTTAAGGCATCTTTTTGGGCATGTAGAGCATCTACATCTATTCTCTCTTGGCTAATTGGAGCCTGAGGGACGGCATCAACTTGCTGAATTTGTACGACAATTCCGTCTTCTTCCACTTCGTTTATCACTGGGACAGGTTCAATAGATGTGTTAGCGCTATTTATCTGGCTGTCAAGGTTAGTATCATTTTCTTCAAAAGCAGTTCTTAACGCTCCCATTTCACCAGCTGTGTTAAAAGCAGCGCTTACTTGGTAACCCCCTCCTCCTACTTGGAATGCACCTACACCAGCTTGGATAAAGCCACTTGTTTGCACGCTACTTGCTGCATCAAATCCAAATTTAAGCTGTGACACTGAGGTTTTAGCTTGGGCTAAAGAAATAACCTCTCTCAGCTTATTTAAAGTATCTGACATTTGAACCATAAACGCAGACACCACTTTCTGCATAAGCTGAGGATATTTCACCCAATCTATACTGTTTAAGCCTTGATCAAATTGACTATTTATTGTGTTGCTCATATTATCTACCTATTATTTTTTGATTTGCTATTTGACCTTCATTAGAGATCATTTGAGCGATATCGCCCCCTACTTTAATCTGCGTTTCACTTTCGTGCTTGAGCGAATCAAAGTTGGTTTTAATATTGTGATTTATTGACTCCACACCGCCCTTATTGATAGCTATTTGGCTATCTAAGCCTGCTTTATAACTTTGTGTTCCTGCTGTTGCAGATCCTAATGTTACTTGTGCGCCTGCAGAAGAGAAAGAAGTTGCTGTTGCTAAACCTTCGCTTAATCCGGCAGTGGCAACGCCAACACCCAAAATAAGTGGGGTTAATACGATGGTTAGAATTTGGATCCAATCCATAGCTTTTACCACTTTAAGCATCTCATCGCCTCTTATTACGCTACCATGTGCAAAATCAGACTCTACATTAGAGAAAGACTGGCTAGCTTGCATTTGGCTGATCTGTGCGCTTATCTGCTCACTCATTAATTGAGAGAGCAGATTTGCTTTTGCTATAGTACCTATTGCCATGTTAGCCTCCTTTTACCTTGCTAACTGAAAACGAGACATTTGTCCCCATTCCGATATAATCTGTGAAGCCTGCTGACCTTGTTGTGTATTGCTACTTGAAGCATTTACAATGTTCAACTGCGTACCGGTTTGAATATTTTGGTTAGCTTTTTGTGCAAGCAGGTTCCAAAAGCTATTCAAAATACTGATCTGAGCAAGTTTTGCTTGATCAGGGCCTTCTTGAGTAACAGGCCCTAAACCAGCTCCTTCTGGATTAGTCATAGCTGGAACGACAAACCCTAAAGAGACACCTGTTCCGGCAAAAGCACCTGCTCCGGCTAGCGTATAACCACTAGCTGTTGCCATAGCTCCTTCCGTAGCTAATAATCCAGTTGTAGCTGCTCCTTCTGTGGCTAGTAACCCGGCTCCTGCTGCAGTACCAATTCCTGTAAAGAGCAAGGCAAATCCAATGATAGCAAGAAGAGCAAAGCCGATAATCGCTCCGATATTTGCATGACGCCCTTGCGTAGATTCATTAGCAATTTTCTTCTGTTCTTTAGCGGAATCTTCTAATAAAAGATTTTGTACGTGTTGCTGATCCATCCAACCCGCTTCTAATTTGTCGTTTTGATCCATTTGATTTTGAGCAAATGCGATATAAAGCATTAAGATGTTTGTTACTCGTGGATCAAAACCTGATTTTTTAACAGCTGTTTTCATTTCGCTTAAAATGGCTCTTACTTTCTCTTTTAAAAGAGACTCTTCTCCCTTTTCTAAATAATTTAATCTAATAGCATCCGCAGGAAGCATGCCTTTATGCTTTTTATTCTTTACTTCTGAAACTACAGAAGAGTTTTTAGGTTTTAGGTCGTTAGAAGGTAAAATTCCATCTACTTTAACGCTATTTATTTGTATTTTTTCTATCATATTATTTCTCCTTATTACGTATTTTTTATACGGCTAGTTGAGCCATTTTAGATTTTAATTCATTCATTGCTTTAATCATTTCTTGAGCAGAGTTATTGTATCCGTTTAATGTTTGCATATAGGCTTGCACTTGGATCGATTGTTGTTGAGATTGTCCTGTTACCATGTGCTCTGCGGCACTTCCATCCATCCAAAAGTTAGCCAAATCGCTTTGTTTACCTGTTCCACCACTATGATTTGATTGATAGTACTGCTCTGCTAAATAAGCTAATATTCGATTCAAGCGTGTAGGATCTTTTCCCTGAGCATTAGGATGAAATCCTGTGTCTTTACCGTGATAACCTGTGTCATTTACCCACTGCTCAATGGCTTCAGAAAAAGATTCTCCTCCTATTTTGGTATCAAAGTCTGCTTTAAACTGTTCTACTGTTGTTAGAAGCGCCTTTAAACCAGGGTCTTTCTCTCCTTTTTTCTCTACTTCTGCTAAATCTTTAATAAATTGTTTATAATCATCCGCTATCTTCTGGATCAACTCTTGCATTTTATTCGCTTTCCAAGCTTCCTCACTAGCACTTGGAACATTGCCCAATCCAGCTTCTAGCTTACTCAAGTCCCCATTTAGTTTAATCAAGTCATCCTGCAACTTACTCAGTTCGTTTGATTCTTCTACAATATCGGCAATACTCTGAGAGGTGCGATCCATCGCTCCCGTTTTCTTCTTATTGGACATCACTAAAAGCACGAGAATTTCCAAGGTAACGCCTTCTTTTTTGAGTTTTTCGATCCAATCGCTAAAAGAAGGATAGCTTCCTAATCTAAAAACCGGTGGTATGGGTTCTTGTCTTATAATTTCCATAAAATCCTCTCTTAAGATGAAATCCAACTCGCTCTAGAAGCGCGTCTTTTTTTCTTTTTTTCCTTCTTTCCTACCATCTCTACAATCTCATCGGAATGCTTTTTAAACTCTTTGCTAAAGCTCACGATTTTTTCTTGGTTAGGGGTATTTCTCTTTGTTGCATATTCTACAAGCTGCTCAATTTCTTCTGGGCTTAAGTCTAAAGATTCTTTAACCTTTTCAAAGTAATCCTTCAAAAGACCTCGGACTTGGTTTAATCTTTCCATAGCTTGCATCTGTTCTTCTTTAGAGCCCTTAATAATAGCGTTTTTCCAGTTGAGCATTAAATCGTTGATCAACTCTAAGATCTCGCTTAAATGCGTCTCTTTATATTTAGCATTAGATTCTAAGAACTGTTTTGCTTGTTCTAGATGTGTTGTCATGGCTTCCTATTTTGTTATTGTTTATTATTTCTTCTATTTATCTATTATAATTATCCCACAAACTAATTAAGATAATATTAATAATAAATTATAAAAATGTTATATAACTGAATTTAAAATACTTAAAAATAAAAAAAACAATTCTTTGAAGCTTAAAAGGTTAAGATATTTCTTAAGGAAGAATTAAGTAATTTATTATCAATTACTTATATTTATGGAATCCATAAAAAACCTGTGAGAAAAGGTTTTTAAGATAAGATGGAAGAGATTATAGAGATTAATTATTTATTAGAAAAGTTCTGAATGAGAGCCTACCCAAGCTAAATAAAGGACTTTTTTAGCTAAATTTAGTTTGTAAACGAGTAATACATCCGGTTTAACATGACATTCCCTATATCCATAATAACTTCCAGATAAAAGATGGTCTAAATATTTTTTAGGTAATTTCTTTTTTTGCTGAAAGCAGCTTTATGCCTTCTTTTTTATATTGAAATTTCTTTAAATCCTTTTTAATTCGAGTGCTATAATCAAGGTCAAGCATCTGGATTAATTCCCATTTGTTTCCAGAAATCATCAATGGATGTATACTTATTTGCATTCAAATTAAGAGTTTGATTGTATAAACATTTTTATAAAGTCGCAGGCTATGGAAAAATTGCGAAAGAAAACTACATACAAGCCTGAATATGGTGGTTCTTGCTTTTATTGCTCTACTTTTGAAAAGATTTTAAACAGGCTCTTAGAGTATCTAAGAGAGTATAGAACCTATTTTCACATAAGCCAGAGCTATAATATCAGTGAAAGTACAGCTTATAAAACAATAAAATGGGTAGAATACACCCTGATAAAACATCCCCTATTTGCACTGCCTGGACGTAAAGGGCTATTAAAAAGCGATATGGAATATGATGTTATTTTAATAGATGCCACAGAAACACCCATAGAGCGCCCTAAAAAAAACAAAAACATTTTTACTCAGGGAAGAAGAAAAGGCATACCTTAAAGACGCAGCTTGTAATGAGCAAGGACACAAAAAAGATTATTTGTACCTTTTTTTCCAAAAGTCTTTTCAAGTTTGAAGTGCACAGAAGAATTAAAAAAAGAATAGGCAGGCGATGAAAGAATCTCTATTGTGATTTTTAACAATCAAACACAAGGAGAGACCTTGCCTAAAGGCTACCATCACCTAACCTATGACCAAAGATGTCAGATTTATATTTTAAAAGCTAGAGGAGATACATCTAGCTCAATAGCAAACATTCTAAAAGTTCATCATAGCACTATTAGTAGGGAACTTAAGAGAAATAAAGGGCAACGAGGATACCGTCATCAGCAAGCTCAAGAAAAAGCATTTCTTAGAAAAAATTCTCAGCCCAATAAAAAAATGACTCCTCAAATAGTTACCCGTATTGAAGAAAAAATCAAGTTGCAATGGAGCCCTATACAAATATCCGGATGGCTTAAAAGACATGGTAAAGAACATGTTAGTCATGAGACCATCTATAATCATATCTGGAAAGATAAACGACAGGGAGGACAGCTTTATAGAGAGCTCCGTCATCGAGGGAAAAAATATAACAAGCAGAGAAAGGGAGCTTCTGGAAGAGGGAACATGCCTGGTCGTATAGATATTAAGCAACGGCCTTGTATTGTAGAAAAAAAGACTCGTTTAGGAGACTGGGAACTAGATACAGTCATAGGGGCAGGACATAAAGGCGTAATTGTATCAATGGTAGAAAGAACTTCCAAGCTAACTAAGCTCGCCAAAGTTTCTCATAAAACTGCAGAGGAAGTAAGTCAAGCGTTAATTGAACAACTTAAACCTATCAAAGATTTTGTACACACATTAACAGCAGACAACGGAAAAGAATTTGCCTATCACCAAATGGTTAGTTTCGAGCTAGAGACAGACTTCTACTTTGCAACGCCCTACCATTCTTGGGAAAGAGGCTTAAATGAGCATACAAACGGACTAGTTAGGCAATATTTTCCTAAAACACAAAGCTTTTTAGATACGACTTCCAAGGATATAGAAAGGGTGGAAACTTTACTAAATAACAGACCTAGAAAGGCTCTCAACTTCGAAACTCCACTAGAAGTGTTTACGAGATTATCTACAAACATGCTATGCTCGGGTGCACAATAGATGTTTTTTCAAGTATTTATATGTTCTTTTTTGTGCACTTCAAGGTTGAAAGGGCCAAAGGTAGAAGACATGATTTTAGGATATTTAAGGATTCTAAAATCAAGTTTCATTCCGAAATAAACCTTCTAACAGATGTAGGGTATCTAGGACTTAAAAAGCTTCATGCTAAAACCCAAATGCCTAAAAGAAGAAGCAAGAAAAATCCTTTAACAAAACAAGACAAAAAAAATAATCAATTCCTTTCCAAAGAACGTGTAATTAATGAAAATGCTATTGGTCTGCTTAAGCGATTCAAAATTTTAGCTGATCGTTATAGAAATAGACGAAAAAGGTTTGGTCTTCGGTTCAATCTAATTGCGGGCATTTATAATCTGGAGCTATGTTAATGGGTTTTGAAAGAGGTCTAACGAGTCCCGTGACCTTCATATAGTTCTTTTATAGCTGTAAGAGTTTCTTTATTGAATTGTTTAGGAAAGTCTTTACTCAAATAAGATAAGATTAAATCACTGTAACTATAATTTAAAATCACTACCTATTTAGGACTACCCAAAATGTGGAAATAAATGCTTGCAATTTTCTTTTTATTTTAAGAAGTTTTACAAAGAGTTGAATGGACACTAATTCAAATGCTCATTAATAAATCAGAGTTGTTTAAACGAACTTTTGCAATTTAACTTTTATATTTCAAACCGACTTAAAAGGCCTCTATGAACCTATCTTGAATTGAATATAAATTTTCGCTATGATACCTGATCTTTTTATTTTTTAACTAAAGACAGATGACATGAGCAAGCAAGGATTAAATGAAGAACAGTTTAAAATACTCGAACCTCAAATGGAAAAATGGGTAAATCGTAACCATTATGGAAGAAAATTAGCGCCATGGAGACCTGTAGTGAATACTATTTTCTGGGTGCTTCGGACAGGAGCTCCTTGGAAAGATGCACCTAGAAACAAGGAGTTTTCTCATCCCTCAACAGCACACGCATGGCTTGGAAGAATGCAATCTGCTGGATTTTTAGATCAATTTTTAGAAGAGCTGCTTAAGCTTGCCGAACAACTGGAGTGTATTGATGTCCAGAGACTCTCTGTAGATGGTTTTTTTTTCCAGCGGACGCGGAGGAGGAGAGCAAGTTGATTATGGCTACAAAGGTAAAGGCGTGACATCGCATTTACTGGTAGAAAAATCAGGAAAGCCTCTTGCAATCACTTTTACATCAGCATCCGGGGATGAGAAAAAACAAGTGATCCCTCTGCTTAGGAAAGTCATTCCCTTCATTAAAAAAGCATGGAATCAGGGAAAAGTACCCATACTTGAAGCAGATAAAGGTTATGACTCAGAGCAAACACGTATCGATGTTCTTTCCCATGAGGTTTTTCCTCTGATAGCTCGGAAAAGAAACACTAAGGGATATAAGATAAAAGGCATTTGCTACCTTGAAAAGCAACGTTGGGTCGTTGAGAGAACGATTTCTTGGTTAAAGGCATGCTTCCGTCGTCTTACAGTGCGCTGGGAAAGAAAGGCAATATATTGGAACGGACTATTAATGTTTGGACTACTGGGATATTGGATGAATTTCTTAAGTCGGCAAGTATCTTTAAAACAGTAAATTTAATTCAAGATAGGTTCATGATTAGAAAGAGCATCTATGGTAAACGTTGTATCATCATAACCGGTTTCTATTAATAAGGTTTCAGCATTCATCTCAGAGTCTTTTGTGATCAATGTATAGTCTAAGTTTAAAGGGCCAGAATTTCTTTTCCCTACCATTTTTGCACAAAATTCGTCACCCCCATGTTCTTGAACCATTTTCATCAAAGGGCACATCTTGAAAAGTTCCTATCCAAGAAGATTTGGCATATTCTGTATTATAGTTATTTAAAATATTATTGATAAAGTTGTATATTTTTCTCCAACAAAATATATGGAGGTAGAGAAATGCCTAAACCTTATTCAATGGATCTAAGAAAACGAGTGCTTCAATACCTAGAAGAAAATAACGACAAAATGAAGGCCAGCCAGCTATTTCAAGTTGGGATTGCAACTGTCTACCGATGGGTAAAGCGTAAGAAACAAAGAGGAAACGTAGAACCTCTAAAAAAGAAAAGCACTTATAAGAAAATTGATGATCAGAGATTAATCGCTTATGTAGAAAAAAACCCCGATCATTTTTTATCAGAGATTGCAAAGCATTTTGGTTTGACTTTGCAAGCAATCTTTTACGCTTTGAAAAGACTCAAGATCACAAGAAAAAAAAGATTGCGTTTTATAAGGAAAGGAATGCGGAAGCAAGAGCGGAATATCTAAAAAAGATAGAAGCAATTTCTCCTGAAAAAAGGGTCTATTTGGATCAGAGCGGAATCAGTCAATATGTGCATAGGCAATATGCGAGGAGCGCGAGGGGAAAACAAATATTTGGAGGAATTTCAGGAAAACGATTTGGTAGACAGAGTGTAATTTCGGCACTACAAGGGAAGAAATTGCTGGCACCGATGTGTTTTGAAGGAACTTGCAATACGGATCTATTTAATGTATGGCTAAAACAGGAATTGATTCCAAATTTGACTCATGGCCAAGTTTTGATTCTCGATAACGCGAGCTTTCATAAATCAAAGACAACTAGAACATTGATAGAGGAAAGTGGATACGAAATGCTCTTTCTCCCGCCTTATTCACCGGACTTAAATCCTATCGAAAAATATTGGGCCAATATGAAAACGAAAATCCGAGAACTTTTACCTACTGTAGCTAATTTATCCGAAGCCTTAGATCAAGCTGTTTTATCAATGTCGATTTAAATAACTATATCTAAATTAAGATCTCCAGTTACTATCACATTGCTAGTATCCTGATTTACTTTTTCGATAATTAAGTCCATCGCTGCTTCTCTAGCTTGTATTTCTTTTTTAGTCGGATATTGCGGCTGTTCTGAATGCTGCAGATGCGTTGCGTAGACTTTTACATTTTTTCCTTCGATTTGCATGTCAAAAGAAAACACGCCTTTTTCGGATATCTTGGTTCTTCCAAATAGCATCTGTTTGGGAAAAGGAGTAAATTCAGGACTGATTATTTCAGCTCTGCTGGCTACAAATATCCCAGAAGAGCACCCTATTGCTCTTGGTCCTATATTGAAATAAAAATGAGCGTACTTTTCCTGCAACTTTTCATATAGGTAAAATCCAGCAGCTGTATCCATAACCTCATATAAGATAAGAATATCTGGATCTTCCTCAAGAATTTTCACAATGATTTTATCTATTCTAAAATGCCAAGGCATTACACCCCCATCGCTAATAGAATAGCCTCCCCCTACACAACAAATATTCCAGGATAAAAGAGAGTCTTTTCAAGTTTGAAGTGCACAGAAGAATTAAAAAAAGAATAGGCAGGCGATGAAAGAATCTCTATTGTGATTTTTAACAATCAAACACAAGGAGAGACCTTGCCTAAAGGCTACCATCACCTAACCTATGACCAAAGATGTCAGATTTATATTTTAAAAGCTAGAGGAGATACATCTAGCTCAATAGCAAACATTCTAAAAGTTCATCATAGCACTATTAGTAGGGAACTTAAGAGAAATAAAGGGCAACGAGGATACCGTCATCAGCAAGCTCAAGAAAAAGCATTTCTTAGAAAAAATTCTCAGCCCAATAAAAAAATGACTCCTCAAATAGTTACCCGTATTGAAGAAAAAATCAAGTTGCAATGGAGCCCTATACAAATATCCGGATGGCTTAAAAGACATGGTAAAGAACATGTTAGTCATGAGACCATCTATAATCATATCTGGAAAGATAAACGACAGGGAGGACAGCTTTATAGAGAGCTCCGTCATCGAGGGAAAAAATATAACAAGCAGAGAAAGGGAGCTTCTGGAAGAGGGAACATGCCTGGTCGTATAGATATTAAGCAACGGCCTTGTATTGTAGAAAAAAAGACTCGTTTAGGAGACTGGGAACTAGATACAGTCATAGGGGCAGGACATAAAGGCGTAATTGTATCAATGGTAGAAAGAACTTCCAAGCTAACTAAGCTCGCCAAAGTTTCTCATAAAACTGCAGAGGAAGTAAGTCAAGCGTTAATTGAACAACTTAAACCTATCAAAGATTTTGTACACACATTAACAGCAGACAACGGAAAAGAATTTGCCTATCACCAAATGGTTAGTTTCGAGCTAGAGACAGACTTCTACTTTGCAACGCCCTACCATTCTTGGGAAAGAGGCTTAAATGAGCATACAAACGGACTAGTTAGGCAATATTTTCCTAAAACACAAAGCTTTTTAGATACGACTTCCAAGGATATAGAAAGGGTGGAAACTTTACTAAATAACAGACCTAGAAAGGCTCTCAACTTCGAAACTCCACTAGAAGTGTTTACGAGATTATCTACAAACATGCTATGCTCGGGTGCACAATAGATGTTTTTTCAAGTATTTATATGTTCTTTTTTGTGCACTTCAAGGTTGAAAGGGCCGAGAAAAAAACTCTTTTAAGGCCTTATCTGGTAGCTTGCCTCGATAATAGATGAAGGGTTCTTTTTATAGACAACTTGCTATACCGCGTAAAGCAACCCCTGGGGGAGCAGTGCCCACAGATAAGAAAGAACTAATAATAATCCCCATACCTAGAAAAAATTTTCTGGCCCAATTGCTTGTTTTACTAGCTTTAGGATTCAGTACATCCACTAGGTACAATCTTCTAAAAAGCTCATGAGCTTTACATATAGGCTCGGTTAAGAGAGAAGCAAAGCGAAAGGTGTTCTTTTTAAGAAAATCTAGGGAATGAGTCGTAGGAAAATAACCAGTAGATATACTAGTTTGATTTCAAATTAAGAATTGCATAATTAGGTTTTTTTGAAAAAACTACTCTATCTTTCAAGAAGATGTTATTTTTTTATATAAAAAATGTTTATGCATTCAAACTCTTAATTTGAATGCAAACGAGTATATAGTGGTTCCGATTCAATCGTATAGAAAAATATTTTGTTTTGTGTTAAGCTATTGAGCATGAAAAAACTGACCCCTAGCCAGAGAGCTGACTTAGAACACAAGTTAAAGCATCCAAAAGACTATTCTGAACGGAATAGGCTTATATCGTATCGAAAAACCGCTGCTATAGCCATTATCAATAACCTCTTAGATTTTTTTTAAAAAATACAAGATTACTGCATTTTATTACCTGCACTTTTTGACTTTTAGCACTAGTTTTGCTACTGTGGATCTTTTTAATCGTGTAAATAGATACAAATTTTATGCTTTCTCAACAAATTCGGACTAAGTTTCTTCAGTATTTTAAAGACAAAGGACATACAATTGTTTCCTCTTCATCGGTCATTCCTCATGATGATCCTACAATATTATTTATCAATGCAGGAATGAACCAATTCAAAGATGTATTTTTAGGCAAAAATGAACGAGGCTATACCAAAGCTACAACTTGCCAAAAGTGTATTCGTGTTGGTGGAAAACATAATGATTTAGATAATGTAGGCCATACTTCGCGTCACTTAACTTTTTTTGAAATGTTAGGCAATTTTTCTTTTGGTGATTATTTTAAAGCCCAAGCGATTCAATATGCTTGGGAAGTATCGACCACTGTATTCGGCTTTGATGCAGAAAAAATCTGGGCTACTGTATTTGAAGAGGACGATGAGGCTTTTGAGCTATGGAAAGCCTATTTGCCAGAAAAACGCATTGTACGAATGGGCGAAAAAGATAATTTTTGGTCCATGGGAGACACAGGTCCTTGTGGACCTTGTTCTGAACTGCTTTTTGATCGTGGCCCCTCTTATGGCAGGGCTTTTTCTCCTTTAGAAGATCCCGATGGAGAGCGTTTTTTAGAGTTCTGGAATCTTGTATTCATGCAATTTAACAGAGATGCTTCTCTAAAACAACACCCTCTTCCTAAGAAATCCATCGATACAGGAGCTGGCCTTGAGCGCATTGTCTCTTTAAAATTAGGGGTTGACTCCGTATTTGAAATAGACATTTTCCAAGCGTTTATTGCAGAGGTTGCAAGATTGTGTAACAAACCCTATCGAAAAGAGGATCCTCAATTGGCTCCTGCCTACCATGTAATCGCAGATCATGTTCGCTCTCTTAGCTTTGCTATTGCAGATGGAGCTCAACCCAGTAATACAGAAAGAGGTTATATCTTACGCAAACTTTTGAGACGAGCAGTACGCTATGGTCGCATATTGGGACTTCAAAAACCCTTTTTAGCAGATATGCTCCCCTGTTTGATAGATACAATGGGAAGTGACTATAAAGAGCTTGTAGAATCGCAAACAAGAATTGCTGATATCCTCTCTTTAGAAGAAGAGACTTTTCTACGCACCTTAAAACGAGGTGGTAATATATTAAACACCATTATCGATCAGACTAAAACAAGCTCTAGTAAACAAATTTCAGGCAAAAACGCATTTAAACTCAAAGACACATATGGTTTTCCTCTCGAAGAAATTCTACTCATTGCTAAAGATAATGGTTTAAAGGTAGATTTAGATGCGTATCTTGTGCTAGAAAATCAAGCAAAAATACGCTCTAAAGCAGCGCAAACAATCCATTTTCCACAAAAAGAAAATGACGTATTTAAAGAATATATCAAACATCATCCAACTACCGGTTTTTTAGGCTATACGCAAACCGAAGCAGAAGCTGCTATTATAGGAATTTTAATCGATGGTAAATTTGTCGAAGAGATAAAAGAAGGGCAAAATGGTCATATTCTACTCGATAAAACCCCCTTTTATCCAGAAAAAGGTGGACAAGTAGGCGATACAGGCTCATTGACCCATAAAGAAGCTCATTTTAAAGTCACTCATTGCCACTCTCCTTTTCCAGGGATTATTGCTCACCTAGGTAAATTGGAAAAAGGATGTCTACTTTTAGGTGAGCCTTTAAGTGCTCAAGTAGATAAACAAAAAAGACAAGAAATTGCAAATAATCATACCGCTACACATTTATTGCATTGGGCTCTTCAAAAAGTAGTCGGAGCTCATATTAGACAAGCAGGTTCTCTTGTAGCTGAAGATCATTTACGTTTTGATTTTAATCATCACAAAGCGCTTTCCAAAGAAGAGATCCGTCAAATCGAAAGGCTTATTCAAGAAAAAATCAGAGAAGGCCAAAGAGTACAAACCTATGAAATTTCTTTTGAAAAAGCTCAAAAAGATCCTGACATCAAGCAGTTTTTTGGAGATAAATATGCAGCTATTGTAAGGGTAGTTGATATCGATTATTCCAAAGAGCTATGCGGTGGTACTCATGCTGAAAATGTCTCTACCATTGGCTCATTTAGGATTGTCAAAGAAAGTAGTATTGCTTCTGGGGTAAGACGCATTGAAGCATACACAAGAGTTAAAGCAGAAGAATGGATCTATGAGCAAGAGGATAGACTTGAAAAAGCAGCGACTCTTCTAAAAAGCTCTCCTTTGCAGCTTGTAGAAAAAACACAAAATCTCATCGAAGAAAACAAAATTCTTCATACGGAAATAAAAGCCTTAAAAAGCTCACAGTTAAAACAACTTACTCAAACTCTTCTGACTAAAGTGCAATATGTTGGATCTATTCCTTTTATGGCACAAATCGTAGATACAGAAGAGTTAAATGCCTTAAGCGAACAAATTGCACAGGCGCTTAGCTCTTATGTCGTAATTTTAGCCCACACAACAAAAGAGCGTTGTCAAGTGATGGTTAGAGTGTCCAAAGATCTTAGCCAAAAAGGAATTTTGGCTTCTTCTTTAATTAAAGAAATTGTCCCTATTATTTCAGGTGGTGGAGGGGGGAAAAAAGAAAGTGCTCAAGCTGGAGGCAAAAATCCAGAAGGGTTATTACAAGCATTTGAACAAGTACAAAAATGGCTCTTACAAAACGCCTAAAAGAAATTCTAACCACCCATCCTCTATTACAAGAATTTCTTGATGCCATAGTTCATGAACCATCTATTTTGATAGAACAGCTTTGGGATGGGCCCAAAGCTGTTATCATTTGGGTGTTATCTCAGATTATAAACAAACATGTACTTATCATCAGTAGCGGATCTCAAGATAGCTTACTCGAAGATATGCAGTTGTTTTCTCTGCCTCACCTTTGTGAGTTGCCTGCTTGGGAAACCCTGCCCGGTGAAGAAATTGCACCTAGTTCTGATTTAATGGGAAAGCGATTTGAAGTGCTTGACTCTCTTTTGGAAAATGATTCTCCTCATGTAGTTTTTGCTCCTCTGCAGGCTGTTTTGCAAAAATTGCCTTGTAAAGAAACCATGCGTACGCTTTTTCAAAAATACCGCGTCCATCAGTTTCTCGATTTTTCCTTATTTATTAAGCATCTGGAACTCTTAAACTATCAGCGTGCAAACATAGTAAGCGATAAAGGAGAATTTGCTGTAAGAGGAGGGATTATCGACTTTTTTCCTCCTTCTGCTTTGTCTCCCTTTCGGATCGAGTTTTTTGGCAATGAAATTCAAGAGATTAGATCTTTTGATCCTTTAACGCAAATCACAACGGAAAAACATACACAATGTTGGCTCTGTCCTGCATCTGAACTTACCCTTCTACAAAAAACACAAAAACTTACTTCTTTTTTAGATTATTTAGGCCCTAATACCATTGTCATTTTTAACGATCTACTAGCTATTGAAGACCGTTTGGTTTCTCTTACAAAAATGCCTGTTTTACACAATCGTTTAGTCCTTTCTTTTCAAGAGTTTTTTTCTTGTGTGCAGCCTCTATCGCAAATTTTCTTAAGCCATGAGAGCGCTGAATCTCTTTCCTTTGTTCAAGAAAAACCCATGGTGTACATGGGACAAATCTCCCTCCAGCCTTTGCAATTTGAAATGTTTAACCAACAGATACAAACCAAAAGATGTAGACATCCCTTTATTCCAGTGGCTGAGTTCTTCTCTACTTTAGATAATCAAACATCCATCCAAGCAGAAGAAATTCTACAAGCTCTGCACCGACATCCTCACATGCAAGTGCATTTTATTTGCTCTACTCTTGCGCAAAAAACTTTATGGGAAGAAAAAACCAAGACACTCGAAAAAACCGATTTTCAAATCGGTTATCTATCTAGTGGATTTGTCTTGAAAGATGCAAAACTATCGCTCATCACCACAGCAGAACTCTCTCATCGCTTAAAACCTAGACGTCAAAAATGGCGCCAGTCCCATTCTGTCCCCATCTCTGAATTTCATGAATTACTTCCTGGTGATATTGTGGTGCACTTTCATAATGGAATAGGCCGCTATATAGGAACAGAAAAACGGACGAATCATTTAGGAGATATATCAGAATTTATGGTGATTGAGTATGCAGAAAAGAGTAAACTTTTTATCCCGCTCTCCCAATCTCATTTAATTAGCCGATATATTGGAACTAAGGACAAAATCCCCACATTTAGTCAATTAGGATCGGCAAGGTGGCAAAAAACGCGTCAAATGGCACAAAAAGCCATTGTGGGATACGCTGATCAATTGCTACGCATGCAGGCAGAGCGCACAGTCCAAGGAGGATTTGCCTACCCAGCTGATTCTGAGATAATGGTAGCTTTTGAAGAAGATTTTTCCTTCATAGAAACAGAAGATCAAATCAATGCCATCACAGCTATCAAACAAGATATGCAATTAGAGATAGCTATGGATCGTCTCATTTGTGGAGATGTCGGTTATGGAAAAACAGAAGTAGCTATGCGCGCTGCTTTCAAGGCAGTATGTGATGGGCATAAACAAGTTGCAGTTCTTGTCCCTACTACTATTTTAGCCATGCAGCACTACGAGACATTTTGCCAAAGAATGGCAAACTTTCCCGTCCAAATAGGACTTGCTTGTAGATTTTGCTCCTCTTCTCAAATAAAAAAAACACTTCAATCTCTCCAAGAGGGCGCCATTGATATCTTAATCGGTACCCAACGGGTAATTAGTCAAGATGTACGGTTTAAAAACCTAGGTCTCATCATTATCGATGAAGAACAACGGTTTGGAGTCCGCGCAAAAGAGCGTTTAAAAACCACAAAAATAGGCGTTGATTGCTTAACCCTTTCTGCGACACCGATTCCTCGCACTTTGTATCTTTCCTTAATTGGTATTAAGAAAATCTCGATGATCAATACCCCTCCGCAAGATCGCCTGCCCATTAAATCGATAATCACAGAGCGCAATCACTCTGTTATACAAAATGCTATAGCCAGAGAGCTATTGCGCGATGGACAAGTGTTCTTCATTCATAATCGCATTGAAACTATTTTTCAAATCGCTAAAGAAATACAAAAATTAGCCCCAGAAGCGCGTATCGTAGTAGGACATGGGCAAATGTCTTCTGATGAAATCGATGCGGTCTTTCATGCCTTTAAACAAGGAGAAGCAGATATTTTAGTCTCCACTACCATTGTAGAAAATGGGATTGATATCCCCAATGCCAATACCATTTTGATTGACCGATCTGATACATTTGGAATAGCTGATCTCTATCAGATGCGAGGCCGAGTAGGCAGATGGAATAAACCAGCCTATGCATATTTTTTAGTCCCAACTAAAAAACAACTTCCTGAAATTACTTTGAAACGTTTAGAAGCTCTGAGTTTATCCTCCGGCTACGGAGGAGGCATGAAAGTTGCTATGCGCGATTTAGAGATCAGAGGAGCAGGCGACATACTTGGCACACAACAATCAGGACAAGTCTCTTCTATTGGATTTCATCTCTATTGTAAATTGCTAAAAAAAGCGGTAAATGCACTAAGCAACGATAAAGCCATCTCTTTTACAGAAACCAAAATGGAGTTTTCTTTTGACGCGCTCATTCCTGATACCTACATAAATGAGCCCACTTTACGTATGGAAATTTACCACCGTTTTGGAGATGCTACTACCTCTCAAGAACTAGATACTCTTCTTGTAGAGTTAACAGACCGCTTTGGCGCTTATCCTATGCAAATACTTTGGCTCTATCATTTAACACGCTTAAGAATATTTGCCTCTGCCCATCAATTCACGCTGCTCAAATTTAGTAAGATGACTCTTACCACACAACAACAAAGCGGGAAAACCACCTTAAAGAAACTATTAGCTCTACCTAAAATTACTCACCCCAAGCAACTCGAAGAGAGCGTCATTGCTGCTCTAAAAAAAGAGTTTCCGATTAAGAGCTCAAGAGATTCTTTAGCTTAAATGGAAAATATTTTTACCTGTTAAAAAAATATAGACATTTTTTCTCATACAAGTTATAAAGTGGGCCCGTTTTTTAGCATTGTTCTTATTTTTAGAGCTTTAGCATGTAACCAAAGGAGAAACTTTATGCAAATGCATTTCCCATTACAATCTTTACAAGGTCCTTTTCATGCCGTTGGTCTATTAGAGATCAATAAACCTGTCATAGTAAATTCTATAGCAGAACCTATATTTAAAGCTATGCAAGAAGGAGCAACCTATCTCGCAAATAAATTAACGCTTAGTAAACTTGTCAAAGCAGGTTTTTTACTTGGATCTGTACAAGCAATGAGCAGTATTCCAACAGCTGATGCAGGGTTTGGTCTTTTTGCTCTTTGTATGTCGACTTGTTTAGCATCAACGGGTGGAGCATTTCCTCCTATGTGTTGGGCAATATGCTGCGGGACTGTTCCAACTCCAACTCCATAGGATCTCTAGAACCTAAAATGGACCCAAAAAAAGATCTTATCTTTGCAGATTTGGGACTTATTTTTAATAAATAAGCTTAAACTAGCAATCCACAAGAGCTAACCTAAAGCAATTGTGGATTGCTTTTTTTTAACGCGAGTGACTTTTGACACCCATTCCGATATTGCGATGATAGGCTCCTTTAATGCGTTGTTCTTGCATCTCTCGAGAGCGTTTAATGATGTCTATTCCTTTTTCAACGTGATCGGCCATATAGCGCTGATAAACAGACTCTGAACTTTTTTTGGTCTTTACTCCAAAGTTAGCTAGTGGTAGATCAGAAACGAGTAGAAGAGCTCCTAATGTAAACTTGCGCTTATAGCTTGCTGAAAATAATGTGGCACATTCCATTTCAATGGCTTGTGCTTTTGTGGCTTTGAGTAAGTTCTTAAACTCTTCATTGAACTCCCAAAAACGCATATTTGTCGTATAGGTGATGCCAATATGATAAACCGCTTTTTGCAGTTCCAATACATCGGTTACCGCTTTTTGCATCAAAAAATTAGATAAAGCGGGCACATCAGAAGGAAAATAGAAATCAGACGTTCCCTCCCCTCGAATGCTTGCTACTGGAACAAGATAGTCCCCTATTTGATAACGCCTTCTTAAGCCTCCACACATTCCTAAAAGCAAACTTGCTTTAATCGGTAAAAAGGAACACAAATCAACCACTAAGGCAGCAGCAGGTGAGCCAATTTTAAAATCTAAAATGCTGATATCTTCTGCTGGGCAATGAGCCACTTTAAACATCGATCCTTCGATAACCGACACAGATCTACTTTTTGCAAAGTACTCTACATATCTAGGGAAATTGGTTAACAATAGATTTGATTGAAATTTTGCAACTTCACATCCTGAATATCGCTCTAATGTCTCTATCGCAAACTGCTCTTCTGTAATCTCTTCTCGCATTTATTATCTCCTTACATCCCTTTTTACCTTAGATCATTTTATTGACAAAGAATCAATTTTAAAATCTTTATAAGATGTTTTATTTTGATCTTTATTAGATTCTTCTTCATCTTATCATAAAGGAGCTAAAAAAGTGCTTATTTCATCTATTCAAACAGCTACAAATTATATCTTCTCTCCCATTAATCAAAAAATCTTGAATATAACGCAAACAGCTGATTGGAAAGAAAAGACCATGCTTGCAGGCCTTATTATTTCCGTCTGTTGTGCTGTGATCACTTTTTTTACACAAACGGTCTTTATTTGCAGCGCATTTGTAGCGCTCTCCGGGGTGTGTAGTTTAGGAGCTTTATTCATACGCCATTATGAGAGTTTAAAAAAAATGAGAGAATGTGTCGAAGACCTAGAAAGACAAAATCAAAACCTTGCTGCTCATAATCAAGAATTAAGCTCTTTAGTCACCCAGCAAAGAGATATCGTCGTTGATTTCACAACAGAAAATGGAAATCTAAAAACAGAAGTGACAAAGCTGATTATTCATACAAATTATTTAAGTCAAACCAGCAAAGATCTGCTTGATTCTGTTGAAGAATTACGTGTCAACCTTGTAGATCTGAAACCTACTACAACAGGAATTCAAGAAGCAGAGAAAAAACTCAGTGCTTTTTCTGTAAATATGGAAAAGCAACAAACAATAACTAAATACTTAATGGAGTTAATTTCCAAAGTATCAACAGAACAATCTGGTCAATTAGAAAGCGAAAAAGAAATTCTTAACCAGCTACAAACCTTGCAAAAAAGCGATACGACTCTACAAAGAATCAAAGAGCTAAACCATCTACATCAACAAATCTCTTGGAGCTATGATAAATTAGCAAATGTTCTTAAAAGTTATAACGATTTACAAGTTAAAACAGAGCAAACATCTACTCAACTATTCAGTTTGCGAACAGAATACACCTTGGAAAACACTCGCTTGCAAGAAACACGTCAAGAACTATCTGAGGTTTCTAGTGAGTTACAAAAAATACGTTCTGATTTGCAATCTGTTTTATTAGAATACAGAGCTCTTTTATCAGAGCAAAAAGATGATAAATCCATCCTAGCTTTACAAGTTGATCGCTTACAAAAATTACATGCTGAGCTAAACTTACACTACTTGAACCTATCTTGAATTAAATTTACTGTTTTAAAGATACTTGCCGACTTAAGAAATTCATCCAATATCCCAGTAGTCCAAACATTAATAGTCCGTTCCAATATATTGCCTTTCTTTCCCAGCGCACTGTAAGACGACGGAAGCATGTCTTTAACCAAGAAATCGTTCTCTCAACGACCCAACGTTGCTTTTCAAGGTAGCAAATGCCTTTTATCTTATATCCCTTAGTGTTTCTTTTCCGAGCTATCAGAGGAAAAACCTCATGGGAAAGAACATCGATACGTGTTTGCTCTGAGTCATAACCTTTATCTGCTTCAAGTATGGGTACTTTTCCCTGATTCCATGCTTTTTTAATGAAGGGAATGACTTTCCTAAGCAGAGGGATCACTTGTTTTTTCTCATCCCCGGATGCTGATGTAAAAGTGATTGCAAGAGGCTTTCCTGATTTTTCTACCAGTAAATGCGATGTCACGCCTTTACCTTTGTAGCCATAATCAACTTGCTCTCCTCCTCCGCGTCCGCTGGAAAAAAAAACCATCTACAGAGAGTCTCTGGGCATCAATACACCCCAGCTGTTCGGCAAGCTTAAGCAGCTCTTCTAAAAATTGATCTAAAAATCCAGCAGATTGCATTCTTCCAAGCCATGCGTGTGCTGTTGAGGGATGAGAAAACTCCTTGTTTCTAGGTGCATCTTTCCAAGGAGCTCCTGTCCGAAGCACCCAGAAAATAGTATTCACTACAGGTCTCCATGGCGCTAATTTTCTTCCATAATGGTTACGATTTACCCATTTTTCCATTTGAGGTTCGAGTATTTTAAACTGTTCTTCATTTAATCCTTGCTTGCTCATGTCATCTGTCTTTAGTTAAAAAATAAAAAGATCTGGTATCATAGCGAAAATTTATATTCAATTCAAGATAGGTTCTTAACCGTAAATAATAACTTTTCATCAATAAATTAGATGAGCATAAAGCTATTTCTGCAAACATTATGCAATAGAAAAGAGTTTTTTACTGTATGGATATAAAATAAAACTTAACTATCTTGCAAATGTATTTTTCTTGGATTTTAAAGTAACACCAATCTTGTAATAGGCTTGAAATCTTGCATTTTAAACATCTGTTATTCAAAATGGTCTTTTTAAAAAAGGAACGACATGGCCCAATACAGCACAAGTGATCTAAGAGGTGGTTTTAAAGTAGAAATCGAAGAAGAACCCTATACCGTGGTTAGCAATGAGTTTGTTAAACCGGGGAAAGGACAACCTTTCAATCGTATTAAACTCAAGCATTTAATAACAGGGCGTGTTATAGAAAAAACCTTTAAATCAGGCGAAAAGGTAGCAACGGCAGATGTAGAAGAACTAAAGATGCGTATGTTATACAAAGAATCCGATGGAGTTGTTTTTATGGACGATGAGTCCTTTGAACAATTTACCATTCCTCTTTACATATTAGAGGATAAACAGCAGTGGCTGCTTGAAGAGATCCTGTATGATGTAACCTTCTATAAGGGACAACCGATTGATGTTACTCCTCCTACTTTCATGGAAATGCGTGTTGTTGAAACAGCTCCGGGAGCACGTGGAGATACCGCTTCTGGACGAGTTTTAAAACCAGCGATTACAGAGAGTGGTGCAAAAGTACAAATTCCCATCTTTATCGAAGAAGGAGAAAAGATTAAAATAGACACACGTACGGGAGATTACGTCGCTCGTGTCTAAAAAAGATCTCTCTTTATTGTATAGCAGAGCTGATCTACTTACTAAAATACGCCACTTTTTTTTGCAGAGAAAGGTTTTAGAAGTAGATTGCCCTGCATTATCTCTGACAGCCTCCATAGATCCACATATCGATGTAATGAAAGTTTGCTTAAGCAATAAATTAGGCTATTTGCATACATCTCCAGAATACCGCATGAAACGACTGCTCTCTTATGGTATCAAAGATATTTATCAACTCAGTCACGTATTCCGTAATCATGAATTCGGTAGATGGCACAACCCAGAATTCACCATGCTGGAATGGTATCGAATAGACTGGTCCTTAGAACAACTCATTAGAGAAACTTTGGATTTATTGCAGATGACCTTGGGTAATCTTCCTATTCATACTTATACCTACCGAGAAGCTTTCACTCAAGCTACAGAAATCGATTGTGATACATGTGATGTACAAGAGTTATTTGACTGTCTAAAAGCCTATGACATTCAAATATCCGATACAAGTTGGGATAGGGATTTTCTGATTCAATTAGTAATGGGATCTGTAGTAGAGCCCACTTTGGATCCTCATTATCTGACTGTGATTACCGATTTCCCTATAGAACAAGCAGCGCTTGCTAAAACCCGTTTAGTCGATCAAAAGCTCGTAGCATGTCGTTTTGAGGTATATTATAAAACAGTAGAAATAGCCAATGGGTATCAAGAGTTAACCGACCCACAAGAAAACAAACTACGTATCGAAAAAGCTAATCAAACTCGCCTTTTAATGGGAAAAGAAGCTCTTCCTATTGATGAAAAATTTCTCCAAGATCTTGAGCTCCCTCCTTGCTGTGGAGTAGCCTTAGGGTTTGATCGCCTGCTCGCTCTTAAGCATGGATTAAATAATCTAAAGCCCATTCTGCCTTTTTCCTGGGATGAAACCTAAACCCATTTTTGTACAATGGGAAATCGCCTTCCTGCTTGAAAAGCCCTGCGACTCACGCGAATTCCAGGAGCTGCTTGTTGGCGTTTATACTCTGCGTTATACATTCTTTTAATTAATTGCTTCACGAGATCAAGAGGTATTTGATATTGATAAGAAATCTCTTCAGGAGAAAAATATTCCTCTATATAACCTTGTAATACTTGATCTATAATATCATAAGGAGGAAGAGAATTACTGTCTAATTGATTGAACTTAAGCTCAGCTGAAGGGGGTTTTTTTAATGTAGATTTAGGAATGCGTTGTTTATGTAGATTGGCTAAGATATACACCTGCTGTTTAGTCAAATCTGATAGCACACTTAAACCTCCACACATATCCCCATATAAAGTGCAATAACCCATTGCCATTTCACTTTTATTACCCGTACTTAAAACTAAGCATCCAAACTTATTGGAAAAAGCCATTAAAATGGCCCCTCTAATACGAGCTTGCAAATTCTCCTCGGTTGCATCGAATTTTTGGTCTACAAAATAAGGTTGTAAAAGTTCAAGATATGCTTGAAATGGTTTTTCAATGGGAATCTGCTTTAGTGTTATTTTTAAGTTGTCTGCTAATTCTATAGCATCCAAGAGGCTTTGTTTTGAGTTATAACGAGAAGGCATGGTAATGCCTAATACATTTTCACTACCTAATGCATCCACTGCTATGCAAGCTACCAAAGCGGAATCAATTCCACCTGATATCCCAAGACAAGCTTTTTTAAATCCTAGTTTAACAAAGTAATCCCTCAAGCCTAATACCAGTGCCTGATATAAATCCTTGAACGGATCGATAATAAAGGTATAGGGTGTAGATACAGCTTCTGTATCCAGAAGCATTGTATCTTCTTCAAATCCCTTTGCTAACTGTTGCAGTTCAGCTTGCTTATTTACATAGGTACTATAGCCTGCAAATACAAGTTGATCATTAGCTCCCACCTGACAGCAAAGTATAACAGGACATTTCAATGTGCGTGCACAAGCAAGACATACTTCAATACGAGTCTCTAATGTTTGAAATCCATAGGGAGAAGCGGATAAGTTAAGGATAAGATCTGGTTGCAAATCAACCAGGTCTAATACAGGATCGTGTGCATAATTACCTTCTAGATGTTGCCACATATCCTCACAAATCAAAATACCAATTCTTTTACCTTTCAATGGCCAAATACGGGTTTTTAAAACCGGTTCAAAATAGCGCCTCTCATCAAAGACATCGTAGGTAGGAAGCAACTGTTTGTCTTGAAAGCCTAAAAGTTTCCTATCGTAAATAACAGCAGCACTATTTATCAGAGATTTTTCTGCCCTCTCTTTATTTTGACGAACCAATCCCAAAATAACAATTAAACCAGAAGATGCTGCAATGACCTGTTCCAAATAATACGCATGCGCTTCAACAAAAGACCTTTGTAATAATAAATCCTCTGGAGGGTAGCCAGATAAAATAAGTTCTGAGAAGAGAATAAGCTCTGCATGGGCTAAACGCGCCTGTTCTAAAGAATAAAGTATTTTTTTTGTGTTTCCTTCTAAATCACCAATAATTGGATTTAATTGAGAAACAAAAATACGCATAGATCCTTTCTTAACCTCTTTTTTTCAAAATAGCCGATTTAATCAATTAGCCTCAATACTTGACGTTTAATCCACGAAAACCAGTTGTTCCTCTGATTTCAAAAAATACTGAAACAGATATGAGAGCATTGTCAAACAGCATATGAACCTATCTTGAATAGATGTCATGAGAATGAAAGGATTAAAAGAAGAACAATAGATCTCTTGCATAACCAATAAGCAATCTAAAATTTTAAAGTATTTTAATCCAGGAGATATGATTGTTTGAGCGATATACTAGTTTAATTTCAAATTAAGGATTATCTCTTGGTATTTTGAAAAAAATCTCTTTACCTTCATAGAAGGTATTGTTCTTTGCTTAAAGATTTTTATATGGTTCAAATTCTTAATTTGAAGCCAAACTAGTATATAGCTGGAAATGCTTTTATTAAGATAGGAATCTATAAATGAAAGCTTTAAAATAGGGGGTTATGCAAGAAATCTAATGTTCTATTCGTAAAGCCCAGACCATTGATGATCATAGCCACCGCTGCTATTCCTGGACTAACTTTCCTTTGAGGGCCTGATGGCAGACGATTGTCAATCCTTTCAGCAATTTTTAAGTCCTGACAAATGACAGCCACTAAGCCATAATGATCCATTACTGTCGTTTGAATTTCTCCTTCTGAAACCTCTACCATACCGCACCTCTTTGTTCAAAAAAGACATAATAGCACAAAAAGCTTAGCTAATTCCAAAAATAGATGATTAGGTGATTAGCTCCCCCTTGCGATCTTGCTGATTGTTTTAGAAGAAGATAAATTAATTGATATTAATTTGTTCTCAAACTATTGTCGTATTCCATCTAATACGATTAAAGGAGGTATATAATGAAAAAATGCGGCAATTTAAAAATTGACACGGAAAATATTTTACCGATCATTAAACAGTGGCTCTATTCAGACAAAGAAATTTTTCTCCGAGAGCTTATTTCTAATGGGTGTGACGCTATTCATAAATGTAAAGTGTTAAAAGATCATGAAAAACTCTCTATTGAAAATAGCTCTTTTCGAATTGATCTAACAATCGATAAAGAGAAAAAAACCCTGACTTTTAGCGATACTGGCCTTGGTATGAGTGCAGAGGAAATAGAAAAGTATATTGCACAGCTTGCCTTTTCAGGAGCTAAAGAGTTTTTAAGCAAATATAAAACCGAAAAAGAACAAGATCAGATCATTGGACATTTTGGCCTTGGATTTTATTCTGCCTATATGGTTGCGGATAAGGTTAGTATTGATTCTCTCTCTTACGTTCCAGAAGCAGAGCCAGCTCTTTGGTCTTGTGATGGTTCTTCTTCTTATGAACTAGAGAAAGGAACTAGAACTTCTAGGGGAACTGCGATTACATTACATATATCCTCAGAAGCAGAAGAGTTCTTAGAAGAGACAAGAATAAACACTCTTTTGCAAAAGTACTGTGGATTTTTGCCGGTTCCTATTTACCTAAACGGCAAGCAAATCAACGCTAAAGAGCCTCTTTGGTTGAAAAATTCTGCTGACTGCACAGATAAAGAATACATCGATTTCTATCACCAACTCTATCCCCTAGAGCCAGATCCCATCTTTTGGATTCATTTAAATGTAGATTATCCATTTAATCTAAAAGGGATCCTCTACTTCCCTAAAATTACAGGTCGCTTTGACTGGAATCAAAATACCATTAAGCTCTTTTGCAATCGCGTATATGTATCAGATAACTGTAAAGATGTTTTGCCTGACTACCTTATGATACTAAGAGGCGCTATCGATAGTCCTGATATTCCTTTAAATGTATCGCGTAGTACCTTGCAAGTCGATCGTACGGTAAGACAACTCTCTCAACATATCTCTAAAAAAGTAAGCGATCGCCTACTCTCTTTATATACCACCAATCGCGAGCGGTTTATTCAAACATGGCCGGACATTGAGTGGATCATAAAACTGGGGATTTTACAAGATGACAAGTGGTATGAGCGTCTTAAAAGCTTGCTCATTTGGCAGCAAACAAACAAAGATTGGACAACAGTAGAAGAATACATAGAGCGTAATCGTTTGTCTCATGAAAATAAGATCTTCTATGTCTCTCAAGAGCATTCTCATAGCCATATTCTTGATCTATATCAAGCAAAAGGTATGGAGGTTTTATATGCCCCCTCACCGATTGATAACCATCTTATGAGTTTTTTAGAGAGCAAATTAGATAAGATAAGCTTTCAAAGAATCGATGGAGCACTGGATGAAACTATTCTAGATAAAACTAGAGAGCATACTCTACTTGATACAGAAGGGCGTACAGAGGCTGCTAAAATAGCAGACTTCATCCGTTCCAAATTACAAATAGAGCATCTTGAAGTAGAAGCAAAAAGTCTTGTCAATGACACAGTTCCAGCTCTTTTAGTGATTGATGAGCATATGCGAAGGATGCGTGAGACAATGGCTTTAACCAAACAGTCCTTCAATTTGCCTTCTAAAAACACTTTCGTGGTAAATACCAATAATAAGCTTGTACAAAAAGCCTATCAATTAGAAACAAAAGAACCAGAACTGGCTAAGGAACTTATTCATCATATTTATGAGCTCTCCTTGCTTTCTCAAAAAGAACTAGCACCAGAGGCTCTATCGTCTTTTATTTTGCGCTCTAATCGCGTGTTGGAAAAAATGGCAGATTTCTGCCCTTAAAAAACCCTTCTCAAGGAGCAGATCCTGCTCCTTGAGGCATAATTGTCACCGAATCAATCACTCTTCCCTTTATATCTAAAGCATCCACCACAGCTTTTTCTTGATCTATTCGCACTAAACAGACGGAATTGACTTTTGCTATTTTTTCTAAATTTCTCGTAAACAATTTAGCAAAATTCATCTAATACTTGAGTCTACACGATAGAAATAGACGAAAAAGGTTTGGTCTTCAGTTCAATCTAATTGCGGGCATTTATAATCTGGAGCTATGTTAATGGGTTTTGAAAGAGGTCTAATAAAATAGATTTGATTCTATCGCATAGCCTTTTATCCCGTTCATGGCGATGACGAGCCTTGAGGATGTCTTTTTGGTTTCTTGTTAAAAAGTTCGCTTTTAGTTGCATATGAGCAAAATTTATATCTCAATCCATTAGAAAATTTCAATGAATTTAGTGTTTGAAAAGTCTTTTTTCTAATGCATTTCAGTATATAGCCTCCTACTACGACAAAATCCGGTGATCTAGCTGCGATTTGCAAAGCCATTTTACGCATCAAATCCAAGTAATAATAAGCATCCCCACCTACAGCAAAACAAAGAGGGATATCCATTGGCTAAAGTCCTAAATCGATAAATCTTCTTGCCAAAGCTGAACTCGTATTCTGTATTTTAGGCTCAAGGTTAAACAGTTCCACCGAATGAATCCGCTTCCCAGGACAGATATATCGTAGGTTGCATTTTGGGAATAGCAAAAGAAAAAACATAAAATACTGGTAATTAAAAGCATAAGACCTCTTAAAAAGAGGATTATCATATTTATTAATTTATCGCAAGTAAAAAATAGTTAATTTTATATACCTGTCTTTAACATAAATTTACCTTTAATATATAAAATATAATCAAACAACCTACTTAATATAAAAATAATAAGAAAAAATCATGATAAATATTCATAATATATCAAATTTAGAAATGTTTGATCAGAAAGGGTCTTTCTTACCCTGCCCTAATGATTTGCAAGAAGCCATACAAGCAGGGATCGCAGAAAAAGTAGGAACTCTTCTTAATGCAGAAGGATTTCTTGCTCTTATCTCTAACTTTAACCCCACAAAAGACATAAAACTTCGCATCCACCTTACCAAAGATGGGATTACGATCCAGCTGTTGAGGAGAGAAAACTTAGAAGATTCTAAAGTAGCAAAAAAAGACTCAGAACTCTCCCAAGAAATTAAAGAAAGAAAAGAAAAAATTATTACAAAAGCAGCCTCCTTATTTAAAGAATCCTTTTCTCTTGGTTCTTCTGCTGGATTGAAATCTAAAGTCCGCCCTTTATTTATCCCTTCACAAACAAACAAAGAACAAGTTCCTTCTAAAATTCATTTTGACGCTACTCTATCAAACTCTCAAATACAACAATTGCATGCTAAAATAGAGGATTTACAAGATCAGCTAAATAAGAAAACTCCTTCTTCTGAAGAACTAAAAGTAATAAAAGAACAACTTGTATTCTTAACCCAAGCTATTCACAACTTATCACTTAAACAAGAAAACATTACCTATCCCTATACTGAAGAATATGCTCTGATTAATAAATTAGTAGATAACCAACAAGACATTTACCGAGCATTACTAGATCTTTTATCCAGAAATTTAAATCAATCCCCTATCACTCCGTTAACTTCACCTCCTGCTCAAGGGATTGAAAATTCAGCTCTTAAGGAAATGCTTCTTAAACTACAAAAAGAAAAAACAGAGTTAGAACAAACTAATGATCTTACAGGTCAATCTTATAAAAAAGCTTCTCTGCTCTTAGCACAAAAAGAACATGAAATTGCAACCCTGCAAGAAAAACTTGAAGCTTTGCCTAACTTACAATTGCAGCTATCTGATTTACAAAGAGAAAAAAATAATTTAGATTCAGAATATGGGACCCTTACAGAGCAACTTTCTCAAATTAAAGAAAGTCAAATTAAGCTATCTACAAACTATAATAATAAAATTGAAGAACTAAATAGCTCAAATGCGCTTTTACAAACACAACTTTCTGCTAAAGATGAACAAATTAACGAGCTAATCAAAAGCTCAGACAATACCCATCAAGGACTAGAAAGACAACTTTCTCAGCTACAACAAGAGATAGATACACTCAAGCAGGCTAATACTCTTATAGAAAAAAATTATAGGGAAACTTCTCAACTTTTAGAAGACAAAAAGCAGGAGATCATAACCCTAAAAGAAAAACTTGAAAGCCTATCTAATCTACAACAAGAAAAAGAAGCCTTAGAGTTAGAACATACTGAGCTATCTATAGACTATAATAATAAAATTAAACAATTAGAGAACTCGAACACAGATCTACAAACACAACTCTCTACTAAAGATGCACAAATTGCACAAATAGAAATAAAGATTCAAAACTTACCTAAACTTGAAGAACTTCAAGAATTACAAAATCAGCTCTCTAAATTAAAACAAGAGAAAACAGGTTTAGAACAAGCTAATGAATCTTATAAAGAAGCTTCTCTACTCTTAATACAAAGAGAACAAGAAATTGTAGTCATACAACAAGAACTCAAAGCCCTACCTGAATTACAATCACAGCTATCTCTTCTACAACAAGAAAAAGAGGCTTTAGATTTAGAACGTGGAAATCTCACAAGACAACTTATTCAAGCTAAGAAAACTCAGACTGAGTTATCTACAGACTATAGTAATAAAATTAAACAATTAGAGCGCTCATACAACACCCGTCAAGGACTAGAAAGACAACTTTCTCAGCTACAACAAGAGATAGATACACTCAAGCAGGCTAATACTCTTATAGAAAAAAATTATAGGGAAACTTCTCAACTTTTAGAAGACAAAAAGCAGGAGATCATAACCCTAAAAGAAAAACTTGAAAGCCTATCTAATCTACAACAAGAAAAAGAAGCCTTAGAGTTAGAACATACTGAGCTATCTATAGACTATAATAATAAAATTAAACAATTAGAGAACTCGAACACAGATCTACAAACACAACTCTCTACTAAAGATGCACAAATTGCACAAATAGAAATAAAGATTCAAAACTTACCTAAACTTGAAGAACTTCAAGAATTACAAAATCAGCTCTCTAAATTAAAACAAGAGAAAACAGGTTTAGAACAAGCTAATGAATCTTATAAAGAAGCTTCTCTACTCTTAATACAAAGAGAACAAGAAATTGTAGTCATACAACAAGAACTCAAAGCCCTACCTGAATTACAATCACAGCTATCTCTTCTACAACAAGAAAAAGAGGCTTTAGATTTAGAACGTGGAAATCTCACAAGACAACTTATTCAAGCTAAGAAAACTCAGACTGAGTTATCTACAGACTATAGTAATAAAATTAAACAATTAGAGCGCTCATACAACACCCGTCAAGGACTAGAAAGACAACTTTCTCAGCTACAACAAGAGATAGATACACTCAAGCAGGCTAATACTCTTATAGAAAAAAATTATAGGGAAACTTCTCAACTTTTAGAAGACAAAAAGCAGGAGATCATAACCCTAAAAGAAAAACTTGAAAGCCTATCTAATCTACAACAAGAAAAAGAAGCCTTAGAGTTAGAACATATAAAACTTAAAAAGCAATTAGAGCAAGCTAGTCAAAATCAATCAGCCTTTTTGGAATCTCATCAAAATGAAAAAACTAGTTTACAAATGCAACTTTCTATCAAAGATGAGCAAATTTCTGAACTAAATGAAGAAATTCAACGTTTATCTGAAGCCTATCAAACATTACAAAACCAACTAAAAGACGAAAAAGAAATATTAAGTATTTTAGAAACAGCTGCTATACCAGCAATAAGTACTGAGATAGCTTCAATAGATGCTACCATAGAAGAAGTAGAAAATAAAATGGAACAAGATCTCTCTTCTCTAGAGAATAGCATTATTCCAGAAGACCTATTAACACTTACTTCTGATTATTACACTCTAGCAATGCCATATCTGGAAGAAAGCCTCGAAACAGCCACAGAAATAACTACTTTACAAGCAGAAATAAAAGACCTTCGAGAAGAACTCGAAGCTATTAAACCTATTGCATACAACACTACTAGAAAAATAGAAAAAATGGAAAAATCCAATAAGGATTTAACACTAGAACTATCTGAAAAAACAAAAACCATTGAAAACTTAGAAGAAGAGAAAAAATTCCTAGAATCTCGATTAAATAAATCAGAATCACAGTTAAAAGATCTACAAAGAGTTCAAGATACCTTTAATGAACAACAAAAAGAAATAATCATTTCTTCAGAAGAAAATAATGATCTTTTAGAAAATTTAGAAAAAATACAAGAACAATTATCATCAGAAAAAAAAGAAAGAGCCAAATTAGAACAAGCTTATGAAGACCGGCTAGAAAAATTAAAAGATCTATATCATGAGAATGCTTTAGAGAAAATGGAGCGTATACACGCAAAGATAATTAACTTTCAAAAACAACAACAAAATACATGTTTCAATCTAGCTGAGGTTTTAGTAAAAGATATACAATCAGGGTCTATTACTGAGGGAATAGGGCAAAACATAATTAAATCAATAGAACAAGCCTTAGATACAACTGGGTATAAAACCTTATTAGACTTAGTAAACTCCGAAGAAAAAGACCTTGCATCTGAAGAAAGTGTTAGTTTAGACGAGTACATGGAAGATTCTTACCTTGTCCTAGACAGAACTTGAGTTGACAGACAGCACTTCATTGACAGTGTCAATTTGGTTTAATGTGTCTAGCATTTTCATTTGTGCTAGATGCTTTGCATCCTGAAATGTTTGCCATGGTGTCTTCCCATAACAATATTTCCCAGAATAGACTTGCTCTTCATTGTACTCTTTTACCCATTTATCCACATCCATTTTTTGCAAAGAGTGTACAGGAAATATTAGAATATATAGTAGAAATAGCAAAAAGAAATGCACTTCATACTTTTACAGTCATTTCTAGAAAATGGATTGTAAAGCGTTCTTTTGCGTGGATAGAAAAATGTCGCAGGCTATGGAAAAATTGAGAAAGAAAACTACATACAAGCCTGAATATGGTGTTTCTTGCTTTTATTGCTCTACTTTTGAAAAGATTTTAAACAGGCTCTAAAAGAAGAAGCAAGAAAAATCCTTTAACAAAACAAGACAAAAAAAATAATCAATTCCTTTCCAAAGAACGTGTAATTAATGAAAATGCTATTGGTCTGCTTAAGCGATTCAAAATTTTAGCTGATCGTTATAGAAATAGACGAAAAAGGTTTGGTCTTCGGTTCAATCTAATTGCGGGCATTTATAATCTGGAGCTATGTTAATGGGTTTTGAAAGAGGTCTAATGAAAAGAACTTTTATCTGTGTATTAAATGAACAAGGTAAGATTGTCCATTTTTGACCGCTTCAAAGGCTTTGATTGCATCTTTTTTGCAATGAAATATTTGATTGCCGAGTTGCCAAAGCGCTTGTTTTAACTTTTCTGCTTGCCTAGTAATTTTCTTCTCCAGCGTCCTCTGCTCTCGATAATAAGCTTGCTCCGAAAAAACCAGTAACCATCGCTGCATAATCTCTCCATATGAAGAGTTGAATCTTGCTATTCTGTATCCATTTCCTGCTTCGATCCAAGGTATGTCTTCTGATGGCTTTTCCATCATTCTTTTTGCTTCAGTAGTTGTCTCAGGAACTCGTGTCACCCACAAATAGTCATTATTTTTCAGTAGCCTCTCCTTCGTGTACAGAGCCGAATCTGCTATCCACCTGGAGGGCTTATCTAGATCTATTTGAGAACGAAAATTCTCTACGTTTTTGATGGTTTCGTGGAAAGACACTTTGTCAGAGCTATTCCCATCTAAAGGATCCATCCACAAAGGAATAGAACTCGGACCATTTACAACCAATGATAAAAAGACCTGCTTCAAATCTGGCCTGTGGTCTTTGGAAAATCCATGTGTACCCTCTATAATTTTGGGATCATCGTCTCTATGTGATTTATTCCATCCAATAAATGATTATCCACAGCGATCCCAAAAGCTACTTCAAGAAAATAATTTGCTTGCACCATACTCTGCAATATTATCGAGAGCACAGCCTAGCTCATGATCGGTACTATCTTTGGCCTTAAGACCAACTCCTAGGAGCCTTTCTATTGGCTTGGATGCAAAAAATTGATGAGCTAAATACAATGTCCTATTCGTAAAGCCCAGACCATTGATGATCATAGCCACCGCTGCTATAATCGTTTACATTCAAATTAAGAGTTTAGTCTTTTCAAGTTTGAAGTGCACAGAAGAATTAAAAAAAGAATAGGCAGGCGATGAAAGAATCTCTATTGTGATTTTTAACAATCAAACACAAGGAGAGACCTTGCCTAAAGGCTACCATCACCTAACCTATGACCAAAGATGTCAGATTTATATTTTAAAAGCTAGAGGAGATACATCTAGCTCAATAGCAAACATTCTAAAAGTTCATCATAGCACTATTAGTAGGGAACTTAAGAGAAATAAAGGGCAACGAGGATACCGTCATCAGCAAGCTCAAGAAAAAGCATTTCTTAGAAAAAATTCTCAGCCCAATAAAAAAATGACTCCTCAAATAGTTACCCGTATTGAAGAAAAAATCAAGTTGCAATGGAGCCCTATACAAATATCCGGATGGCTTAAAAGACATGGTAAAGAACATGTTAGTCATGAGACCATCTATAATCATATCTGGAAAGATAAACGACAGGGAGGACAGCTTTATAGAGAGCTCCGTCATCGAGGGAAAAAATATAACAAGCAGAGAAAGGGAGCTTCTGGAAGAGGGAACATGCCTGGTCGTATAGATATTAAGCAACGGCCTTGTATTGTAGAAAAAAAGACTCGTTTAGGAGACTGGGAACTAGATACAGTCATAGGGGCAGGACATAAAGGCGTAATTGTATCAATGGTAGAAAGAACTTCCAAGCTAACTAAGCTCGCCAAAGTTTCTCATAAAACTGCAGAGGAAGTAAGTCAAGCGTTAATTGAACAACTTAAACCTATCAAAGATTTTGTACACACATTAACAGCAGACAACGGAAAAGAATTTGCCTATCACCAAATGGTTAGTTTCGAGCTAGAGACAGACTTCTACTTTGCAACGCCCTACCATTCTTGGGAAAGAGGCTTAAATGAGCATACAAACGGACTAGTTAGGCAATATTTTCCTAAAACACAAAGCTTTTTAGATACGACTTCCAAGGATATAGAAAGGGTGGAAACTTTACTAAATAACAGACCTAGAAAGGCTGTCAACTTCGAAACTCCACTAGAAGTATTTACGAGATTATCTACAAACATGCTATGCTCGGGTGCACAATAGATGTTTTTTCAAGTATTTATATGTTCTTTTTTGTGCACTTCAAGGTTGAAAGGGCCTTTGAATATATTAACATTTTTATACAAAAGATAACATCTTCTTGCAAGATAGAGCAGCTTTTTCAAAAAAACCTAGTTATGCAATTCTTAATTTGAAATCAAACTAGTATATACTAGTGCCGATTCAAACGGCTAGCTTAATGGGATTTAAGTCAACGACTTGAAACTTGTCGTTTATCCTACATTTCAAAATATCTGTTATTTTCGGTATCTCTTCTAAGAAGAATCCTCTAATTGCCTGAAAAAAAGTCACCGACGTTTCGTAATATCGATTGTATACCGTCTTTTCCTTTAAGATCTTCCACAAGCGTTCAATAGGATTCAAATTCGGCGAATAAGGAGGGAGATAGTGCACTTTAATCCTAGAAGACATCAGAAACTCTTCTAGTTTCTTATTTTTGTTTGATCTTGCATTATCCAAAATTACATGAATAATTCGAGCCTCTGTCTGTTTTTCTAGCTTCTTGAAAAAATCGAGCATTGCATCGGCATCAACTGTCTTATATTCCTCTGTAAAAATCTTCATTCCTGTCAGGCAAAGAGCTCCAGCAAAATGCAATCGCAATTGTTTCCCGGATGTCTGCAAAGTCTTTTGAACGCCTTTTTTGATCCATCCACATACGGCTTGGGACTGATGTTCAGGATGCACAGCATCTATGAAATAGATCTCTTCATCAGGGTTTAAGGTCTCCTTTAAAGCCCTATATTGTTCTATGAAAATTCGTTGTTTTTCAGGATCTAATTTCCCAGGAATCTTTTTAGGACGTTTATAAACAAATCCGTGCTGTATGAGCCAATCTGTCATGCCACTTCGGGAATATTTTATCCCATATTGCTCATGCACATAAGCTATGATCCCTTTGACTTTAAGATAGGTCTTTTCCTGTAGGTGTTTTAGTAGAGACTCTTTTTGGTCTTGTGAAAGTTTTGATTTGCTACCGCCTCGAGGGCTACTTCCAGTTTTATTTTCGGAATCATATTCTCTGAGGTATTTCTGAACAGTGATAGGGCTTATCCGGAGTGTTTTAGCAAGATTTTTTGTTGAGATACCCTCATCATAGCCCAAAATTACACAAAGCCTATTCCGTTCAGAATAGTCTTTTGGATGCTTTAACTTGTGTTCTAAGTCAGCTCTCTGGCTAGGGATCAGTTTTTTCATACTCAATAGCTTAACACAAAACAAAATATTTTTCTATACGATTGAATCGGAACCACTATATTAATAAATTACCACTTTGGTTCTGCTTTTGCAATTAGGGCATGATGCCTTAGTTGCAAAAGCTATTTTTCTTTGCTATTTACCACTAAGTGTCAATTTAAGTCTTGTCTATTACAAAATTATAAAGACAGAAAAGAGCTCTTTTCTGTCTTTTATAGCTAAACTTCTTATTTAATTTCTGTAGGTTCTACTTCTTTCTCTTTGGTAACAGGGGGTTGAATATCGGTAATAGCATTTTTCAACACTTCCATTTTTCCACCTTGGTAAAGGGATAAAATCACGGTATCTTTTTCTACTTTATCGATTGTGCCAAGGATCCCCATGACGGTAACACGATCTCCTTTAGCAATGGAGCTTCTCATTTGTTCCATCTGTTTACGACGTTTTTGGTCGGGACGCCAGATAATAAAATAGAAGAAAATCACAGCAAATCCAATCATAAATAGCATTTGCATTAAGTTACTATTACCACCGGTTGCTTCTGCATCAGCAAATACAGAGCTTGTTACACAAAGAGCTGGAATGGTAAATTTACATGTTTTATTCATAACTCTATCCTTATCATTTGAGATATTTTTGCTCTAGAATGCCCAAGTACCTTGGATAAATCAAGAAAAATTCAAACGCTTAAAAAAGTCTTAATAGGGCAATTGTTTCAATGTGCACTGTATGAGGAAATTGATCTACTGGTTGAAGTAATACTAATTGGTATCCTTTTGGCATAAGCAATTGAATATCGTGTGCTTGAGTAACTGGATTACAAGAAATGTAAAGAATTTCTTGAGGACGTAATTCTAAAAGAGCTTTAATAGCTTTGCCATCTAATCCTGTGCGAGGAGGATCAACAATGACTAAATCTGGGAAAATAAAGTCAGGATCATTTTTTAATTCCTGTACTTTTGACCCTACATCTCCACAGATAATTTCAAGGTTCTTAATATGATTTAACTCTTTATTTACTTTAGCGTCAAATACAGCGTGAGGGTTTAGTTCAATAGCAGTTACCCTATCAGCTATTTTAGCGAAAACAATGGATAAAGTAGCGGTCCCTGCATAGAGATCAAGAATATGTTTTTTAGGACCTTGTATAGCTTGAAGCGCAGAGGAAAACAACTTTTCCGCTTGTCTTGGATTCGGCTGAAAAAAAGAAGTGGGGCTAATTTTAAAAGTTAGGGTTTTACCTTCTATGTTAAGCTTCTCTAACATATGATCTGGACCATGCAAGTGCATTTCAAAAAACTGAGTGGGTTGCCCTTTGATTGCTTGTTGAATGCGCAAAAAGATGCTGACCTTTTCTGGTTCAGGAGCTGTAAGCAGGATCTTTTGAATAAATTGCTGGATCTGCTGCTTATTTAAAGCATATTCTGGCCTACCGGAAACAGTAAGCATCACAAGCCTATCAGATGTGCTTAGGGACTGGCGTACAATTAATGTTCGTAAAGACCCTGTATTATCTAAGCGATAAGCACTAAGACCGCTTTGTTTCCACCACAGCCTAACCTGAGCAACAACGGATGAAAACCATACGGATACCAGCCAACATTCTTGTAGGTTAAATACATGACCTCTGCTACCAGCAAAGATGAGTCCTAAGAATTGTTGCCCAGATCGATCTTGAGAAAAACTAAACTCCATCTTATTGCGATATTGCCAAATCTGATCGCAGCTAAGAATCGATTTAAGAATAAACTGCTCTTTGATAAAGCAAGCAAATAACTCATGGACTCGTTGCTGTTTCTGCTCTAATTGAAACAAATAATCTACTTGCTGCCAACTACATCCTCCGCAAGAGGGAGCATGAGAACACTTTGGAACTGTTCTATAGGGCGACAAGTGGGTAATCTGCTTGATGAAAGCGCGTTGTTTTGTTTTGACTTCAACAATTAATTCATCCCCTATAACTCCACCTATAACGTGAAGTGGCTTTGAAAACCCAGGACTTTTCCCTGTTCCATAGCCTTTTTTATGAAATCTTTGAATGCAACAAACGCTTTCTTTCATTTTTTTTCTCTTTTATGAATCTAAAATCATAACGAGAAAAAAAATTAACCTTTAGCAAATTCTTATCTTTTTTTCTTGCGAGCGGGCGCTTTCTTCTTAGCAGGAGCTCTTTTTGCGCCCTTTGCTTTTTCTGCTCTAGCTGCTTTTTTCATTCCAGATCTTGCAGCGGCCACAGACTCTTTACGAAATACTTTAGATGTTTTAGAAAATCTAATTGTGTTCGTTCTTGCTCTTTGAGCTGCTGCTTTATTACCTTCCATTGCTTTTTCCAAATCATGCCGAATGTCAGCAATTTGATGTAGTAATCTTTGAATTGTCTCTTTTAACGCCATAACTTCCCTCCTTAAGGATAGCCCATTTTCAAGTTTATTTTACATTCACGATTCATAAACTGTTTTTAGAAATTGTGCAACTATTTTTACATATATGTTTATATATTAAAAAAACCAAACAGCTTTACTAAGAAGAAAGACTTTGTTAAGCTAATCTAAAAAAGCTTAAATCTCATGAACCAACCTATTTATTATATAAATGGTAACTATGTACCAGAAAGCGAAGCCAAGCTTTCTGTTTTTGATCTCTCTATTCTAAGAGGATTTGGTGTTTTTGATTATTTACGCACTTATAAGAAACGCCTTTTTCATCTTTGGGATCATCTCGAAAGATTAAGCTACTCAGCTGAAAACTTAAGGCTAAAAATTCCTTGTAGCCTAGAGGAAATTGCAAAGATTATCGATTCTTTGATTGCATTAAATCACTTAGAAGAAGCCGGGATTAAAATCCTTGTAACAGGAGGAATTAGTCCCGATCAATTCACTCCTCAAACGGCTTCTTTAATTGTTCTTGTCTTTGCTCTAACCAAGTACCCCAAATGCTTTTATACAAAAGGAATTTCTGCAATTACTACTTCTTTAGCACGCAGCTTTCCGAAACTAAAAACAACCCAATATATTCCAGCAATTGTCACCCTACATACAAACCATCAGGCAAAAGAGGCTATTTATTTAAATCAAGACCGAGAATTATTAGAAGCAACCACTAGTAACTTCTTCTGTTTTAAAAAAAATACATTATACACCTGCAACTCTGATGAAATATTGCTTGGCATTACTCGTGAGATTATTCTTAAACTAGCAGCTTCTAAATTCCCTATTCAATTTTTTCCTATTACTTATGAGGAACTACCTACAGTTGATGAGGCCTTTATAACCTCTAGTAATAAAGAAATTATGCCTATTGTTAAAATCGATCATCATCCGATTGGAACAGGAAAAGTGGGAATAAAAACAAAAGAGCTGATCCAAGCCTTTAAAAAATATACCCAACAACCTGAATGGGCAGCTTTATCTATTCCAAGGCATAATGTAAATAAATAAATTGATTAATTTTTTATTATTTAATATGGACAGAGAATCTTCTCTTACGCTATCCTAGATTCTAGTGAGCAAACTCTAATTTTAAGAGTTTTTTTTCACCACACTTTCGTGTTGGTCCCGTGTGTTGTCATCCGCGTCCCGTTTTTTAGCCGGCGCTTTAGATTCCGCGAATCAACTTCAGTGTTAATTTTTAACATCGTTAAACTTATTTTAACGATTTGTATGTATTCTTGGAGAATTTATGAACGAATCAAATAACAAAAAAAAGCTGTATGTAGGCAGCCTACCTTTTAAAACATCTGAAGAAGAGTTACATAACCTTTTTGCCCCATATGGCACTATCGTTTCTGCTCGTATTGTAGTAGATAGATCCAATAATGATGCCTCAAAAGGCTTTGGTTTTGTTGAAATGGAAAACGCTGAAGATGCTCAACGCGCTGCAGAAGCATTAAACGGATCCCTATATGAGGGACGCACTCTGATTGTAAATGAAGCACGTCCTGAACAAAAAACCAATTTCGCACGCCGAGATGATCGAGCAGGTAGTGGTCGTTCTTTCGGTAACGATCGTTCTTTCCGTACTCGTCGTGATCGCGGTTAGTTTGTATGTTAAGTTTTTTTAAGCCAAGAACTCAAAATTCTTGGCTTCTTCTTTTCCTGATCTAGATAATATATATTTTTCTTAAATTTTATCATGACGCTTCTTTTAAATTCTCAGTCTCTTTCTAAATCATTTGGGGCTAAGACTCTGTTCACCGATCTGTTCATTAGCATTTTTACTAAAGATCGCCTAGGGCTAATTGGTCCTAATGGTTCTGGGAAATCCACTTTTTTGAAAATTTTAATAGGGATAGAAAACCCCGATTCTGGAGAAGTTATTTCTAAGAAGGGATTAAAAATTGGTTATGTTCCACAATCCTGTGAGTTTCCCTCAATACCTGTTGAACAAGTTTTAATGGATGCTTTGACGAAAGAAAATCTTACAGATTATGATAAACAACTACTTGTAGAAACCTGGCTTAGCAAAATGGGATTTAACAAAAAACATCCAGCAACAGCAGCTTTGCTCTCAGGAGGCTGGAAAAAAAGACTTAGCGTGGTTCAACAGTTGATTTTATCCCCTGATCTTTTACTCCTTGACGAACCGACAAATCATTTAGATCTTGAAGGGATCCTCTGGCTAGAAAAGCTTCTTATGAAAGAAATTTCTTCTTATGTTTTGGTTAGTCACGACCGATATTTTTTACAAAATGTAGTCAATCGATTAATAGAAATCAATTCTACTTATCCCAAAGGAATGTTTGCCATTGGTGGCTCTTACGCTAATTTCTTAGAAAAAAAAGAGCAATTTTTACAAGGCCAGATCCAACAAGAGCGTTCATTGGCTTCTAAAGCACGTAGAGAAAAAAATTGGTTACGTCAAACTCCTAAGGCACGTACAACCAAAGCACAGTCAAGAATAAATACAGCAACCGAAGTGTTCCAGAATTTAACTCTTGTTCAAAATAGAAACCGTCAAAAAAAAACAGATATTCGTTTTTCTACAACTCAAAGAGAAACAAAGAAACTGCTTGTAGCAAAAAATCTCTCTAAAAAAATGGGAAATAAGACTCTTTTTGAGCACGTAGACTTTACTTTGAGCCCTAAAACTCGTATTGGCTTAATGGGGCCTAATGGTTCTGGGAAAACAACGCTTCTACGCATTCTTGCAAAAGAGCTCCTTCCAGAGCTTGGAACTATTAAAGAAGCCAATGAGATTAAAATCGTATACTTTGATCAACATAAAATACAAATTCCCGATCATATTACTCTCAAAGAAGCTCTCTCTCCTAATGGAGATTATATTTCCTTTCGAGGGCAATCGATCCATGTAAATGGATGGTGTAAACGATTTTTATTCTCACCTGATTTATTAAACATGCCTATTGGCTCTCTTTCCGGTGGGGAAAAAGCACGAATCTCCATTGCCCATCTTATGCTTAAGCAAGCAGATATTCTTTTACTAGATGAGCCAACTAATGATCTAGACATTCCCACCTTAGAAAGGTTAGAAGAAAGCTTAATTGATTTTCCTGGAGCTATTGTCTTAATCACCCATGATCGCTGTATGCTTGATCGGGTTTGTAATTGCTTACTTAGTTTAGGAGATCTTAATCAAACTACCCTGTATCCAGATTATGCTCAATGGAAAGCGGCCCAAAAAAGCCCGGTTCTTAAAACTAAAGAAAGCAAACACTCCCCTATTTCTAAACCAAAACTCTCTTATTTAGAACAAAAAGAATATCAGCAAATTGAAAAAAAAATTGAGGTTTTAGAAGAAGAAATTAAACAGTTTCATCAGTTACTAGAAACAATAACAGATACAAATGATCTTGCAGAGATTTGCACAACAATTGGTTTAAAGGAAAATCAAATTGAACAGCTCTACTTACGCTGGCAAATACTTGAACAGAAAGAATAAACATGTCCATTCCTTCAGATAGCGATTTCTCCGACCAACCACTTGATTTATCTTTTCACGCCTTCAGAAAAAACAGATATGCCTGCTTAGAACAATTGTGTTACACTGTAAATCAAATTCCTAATAGAGGTTCTTTCTCAAAAATTAAAAACGTTATTGCATTTTCAACGCATTCAACAACTTAAAGGATATGAAAAAAAATATAGGATCTAAAGATCGCTTTATTCGTTTAGGTTTGGCATTTATTCTCATTGCCTGCTCTATTTGGAAAAGCAGTTGGCTTTTGCTAATATTTGGTGTATTTACCCTACTAGAGGCTCTTTTTAGTTGGTGTATTCTGTATCAGATTTTAGGGAAAAATAGCTGCCCTATCAATCGTAAAAAATAATCTTTTATGCTCTATGATTTGATCATTCTAGGAGGAGGAGCTGCTGGTATTTTTGCAGCCATTAACGCTAAGCTAACTCATCCAACAGCAAATGTTCTCCTACTTGAAAAAAACGCCGTTTTACTCACAAAGGTGCGCATTTCCGGAGGGGGGAGATGCAATGTAACTCACGCTTGCTTTGAGCCCAAACAACTGATTAAAAATTATCCTAGAGGAGAAAAAGAACTCCTTGGTCCTTTTCATGTTTTTGGACCAGCTGATACGATAAAATGGTTTGAATCTAAAGGAGTACTTTTTAAGACAGAGGCCGATGGACGTATTTTCCCTCAAACAGACCAATCGGAAACAATCATTCAAGCTTTATTACAAGAAGCCCATGGATTAGCGGTGCTCATTAAGCTAACAGAACATATTGAAATACTCGAAAATCATGCATCTTATTTCACCCTACGTACAAAAAAAGAGATCTATCAAACCACAAATCTTTTACTAGCTACAGGCAGTAGCCGTCAAGGTTATCAATGGGCAGAACAGTTAGGCCATACTATTCAAAAACCGGTTCCTTCGCTATTTACTTTTAATGTTCCTGCTTCTTCCTTAAAACATTTAAGTGGAGTCTCTATTCATCCGGTTCGTCTACAGATTCTAGGGACAAAGCTCTTTCAAGAAGGCCCTATTTTAATCACACATTTTGGCTTTAGCGGTCCTGCTATTTTAAAATTATCCGCTTGGGGATCCAAATATTTACATGAACAGAACTATCAAACTCGGTTAATGATTAACTGGGTAGCTCTTTCCAAAGAAGAGACTTTTGTTAAATTACAAGAAGCAAAGACACATTTTCCCCATAAAACACTTTTACAAAAAAACCTATTCGATTTACCTAAAAATCTATGGAAGACCTTTTTAGAAATATTAGGCATTTCTTATAAAAAACGCCTTATAGAAATCTCTTTACAACAATTAAAAAATCTTGCTCAAAAACTCACCGGAGATCGCTATCAAGTTGAAGGGAAAACGACTCATAAGCAAGAATTTGTCACTTGTGGAGGAGTCACTTTAAAAGAAGTAGATTTTAAAACAATGCAAAGTAAAATATGCCCTCGGCTTTTTTTTGCAGGAGAAATTCTTGATATTGATGGGATCACAGGTGGATTTAATTTTCAAAATGCTTGGACAACCGGTTATATTGCAGGAAAATCTTCTCTTTAAGCCACATCCTCAAAAAAATTGACTAACGTCAACTTGCTAACAGCTTTATAAGGCTCAGAAGAACAAGTTTTACTAACGTTTCTATTGGCTTTAATAGGAGCATAATAATATTTACCTAAGGAGTCAAGATAGGAATCAGTCTTTTCAAGTTTGAAGTGCACAGAAGAATTAAAAAAAGAATAGGCAGGCGATGAAAGAATCTCTATTGTGATTTTTAACAATCAAACACAAAAAGAAACCTTGCCTAAAGGCTACCATCACCTAACCTATGACCAAAGATGTCAGATTTATATTTTACAAGCTAGAGGAGATACATCTAGCTCAATAGCAACCATTCTAAAAGTTCATCATAGCACTATACTAGTTTGATTTCAAAGTAAGAATTGCATAACTAGGTTTTTTTGAAAAAACTGCTCTAGCTTGCAAGAAGATGTTATCTTTTTGTATAAAAATGTTTATATATTCAAACTCTTAATTTGAATGCAAACGAGTTCTCTAATTGCACACAAGGGGAATATAAATTCTCTTAATTCTTCATAAGCTCTCCGAGCCGATATTTTGCTTGCAAAATAAAAGGCGTTTTTTAAGATCTTAGGACAGCAAAGTTTAATGCGGGAGATAAGTCCAGGGTTCTCTGCGGAGTCTTTTTGAAGAAAACTATTTTAGATTCTTCGCTCCATTATGCTATCCGACATAAGAGGGTTTGGAATTGTGTTGAGGATGAACCCCATCTAAATAAAGCAGTTGATCTGTTTGAGCGAGTTCTTTTTCTAGATTTTGCAATTCTTGTGAAAAAAGCTCTTTAGCTTTCTCATTCACTTTTCCAGGAATCAGCTTAGGCTTTTTATAGGTAAAGTTTAACCGATGCAATAAAGAAACCATAGCTGATGGTGTATAACATATTCCAAAGTGGTCTTTGGCAAAATTGACAACTTGTTTAGCTGAACTGGGAGCTTCTTCTTTTACATAGATTTTTAGTTGTTTAAGTTGGCCTTGATTGAGCCGGCATGCCTTTCCTGCATAGTTCAAATTCAGCAATGCTTCTTTGCCACCTTCTAAATAAGTTTTATAGTAACGCCTTATCGTATCCTCATCTAAGAGTAAAGCATGTGCTACTTGTGGGTATGTCCACCCTTCATCTAACAATAAAATAGATTTGATTCTATCGCATAGCCTTTTATCCCGTTCATGGCGATGACGAGCCTTGAGGATGTCTTTAATAATCGATATTATGAAAAATTCTTAGATTTTAAGAAGGCAATTTGTGCTTTTTTTGAAAATATTCCTAAATATCGGGAAGAACTGCAACCTCTTTTATCTAGGAAATTTTGCTTAGTTAAATCTTAATTTAAAAACAAACGAGTTCTCTAATTGCACACAAGGGGAATATAAATTCTCTTAATTCTTCATAAGCTCTCCGAGCCGATATTTTGCTTGCAAAATAAAAGGCGTTTTTTAAGATCTTAGGACAGCAAAGTTTAATGCGGGAGATAAGTCCAGGGTTCTCTGCGGAGTCTTTTTGAAGAAAACTATTTTAGATTCTTCGCTCCATTATGCTATCCGAAATGAAATGGGCAAGACAATGTATATTACGGCTTCTAAGAGCCAACTCATTTGTCGTCTTTACCTATTTCTTCGGTTTTCTCCTGCAAAAAATTTTAGTCACTTTTCCTAATGTTTTTATTTCTAAAAAAATGCGTTTTTAAGCTGCCTTTGGCTCACCGTAAATAAATTCTTTTTGTTCAATCAGCATCTTATGCATAATTACGGATAACTTTCTACCTACTGCTAAGGCGGCTTTCTTCATTCCTTTTTTTCTCATGATTTTTAATCCCCAAGCTTTTAGCTTGCTCCATTTCTTACTTCGTGTCAGCATTACTATTCCGGCTTCAACTAATAGAGATCTAAGTTCACTGGATCCACATTTTGAAATTCTTCCCTGTCTTTGCACCTCTCCGGAGGCATACTGTTTAGGCGTCATACCAAGATAGGCTCCTACTGATTTAGAATCGTTAAAACGAGTGGGATCAAAAATTTCTGTTTTATAGGTTAATGCTGTTACAGGTCCTACGCCAGGGATTGTCATAAGCCGTTGTACTTCTTTATCTTGACTGACCAGCTTAAGCATTTCTTTATCCAGTTTTTCTACTTCCTCAACTACCTTATCAAAGGTATTTAATAGAGAGGTTATGCTCAGAACAATACTTTTTTCCTGTTTTTCTATCTGTTTTACAACCACAGACGAAAATCTTTTGGATCCCACAGATCCCAATCGTATTCCGTAACTTTTAAGCAAGCCCCTTACAGTATTTTTTAACTGCGTTTGCTGTTTAATTAGCGCTCTTCTGGAAACTAACAAAATGCTTTTTTCTACTGAATCTTGGGGCTTACAGTGTACTCGTGTATACATACCTGATCGAAGGGCTTCTGCGATTCCTCGTGCATCATTTTTGTCTGTGTACTCGTGTATACATACCTGATCGAAGGGCTTCTGCGATTCCTCGTGCATCATTTTTGTCTGTCTTATTTATTTTCAAAGCAAGAATCGTACTCAGCTTCCTTGCATCCATACATAGGGGATCTATAGCTCTTTTTCTAAATCCTGTGACTAGGTAATGAGATAAACATCCACTTTCAAAGCCAACAACGATTTCTTGAAAATCTCTTTTGGAAAAATAATCTGCTAGTAAATCAGGATCTGTTTTTTCTGAACCTTCATGGACAATCTTACCTTGTTCATTTAATACACAGATAAAAGTTCTTTTCATTGATACATCTAATCCAATATAATGCTTCATAGGTTGCTCCTCATTTTTTTTGCTCTTTAATGAGCGGTTTTGAGATTTGAAAAAATCTCGTTTATATTGGAGAGTTTAACCTACTCCGTTTAAGGAGCAACCCCTTCTTTGTGTGCAATTATGGCATGTATAGTTCAAATTTAGTAAGGCTTTTTTTCCGTCCTTCATGAACCTATCTTGAATTAAATTTACTGTTTTAAAGATACTTGCCGACTTAAGAAATTCATCCAATATCCCAGTAGTCCAAACATTAATAGTCCGTTCCAATATATTGCCTTTCTTTCCCAGCGCACTGTAAGACGACGGAAGCATGCCTTTAACCAAGAAATCGTTCTCTCAACGACCCAACGTTGCTTTTCAAGGTAGCAAATGCCTTTTATCTTATATCCCTTAGTGTTTCTTTTCCGAGCTATCAGAGGAAAAACCTCATGGGAAAGAACATCGATACGTGTTTGCTCTGAGTCATAACCTTTATCTGCTTCAAGTATGGGTACTTTTCCCTGATTCCATGCTTTTTTAATGAAGGGAATGACTTTCCTAAGCAGAGGGATCACTTGTTTTTTCTCATCCCCGGATGCTGATGTAAAAGTGATTGCAAGAGGCTTTCCTGATTTTTCTACCAGTAAATGCGATGTCACGCCTTTACCTTTGTAGCCATAATCAACTTGCTCTCCTCCTCCGCGTCCGCTGGAAAAAAAAACCATCTACAGAGAGTCTCTGGACATCAATACACTCCAGTTGTTCGGCAAGCTTAAGCAGCTCTTCTAAAAATTGATCTAAAAATCCAGCAGATTGCATTCTTCCAAGCCATGCGTGTGCTGTTGAGGGATGAGAAAACTCCTTGTTTCTAGGTGCATCTTTCCAAGGAGCTCCTGTCCGAAGCACCCAGAAAATAGTATTCACTACAGGTCTCCATGGCGCTAATTTTCTTCCATAATGGTTACGATTTACCCATTTTTCCATTTGAGGTTCGAGTATTTTAAACTGTTCTTCATTTAATCCTTGCTTGCTCATGTCATCTGTCTTTAGTTAAAAAATAAAAAGATCAGGTATCATAGCGAAAATTTATATTCAATTCAAGATAGGTTCATCTAACAATAAAATAGATTTGATTCTATCGCATAGCCTTTTATCCCGTTCATGGCGATGACGAGCCTTGAGAATAGACCTCTTTCAAAACCCATTAACATAGCTCCAGATTATAAATGCCCGCAATTAGATTGAACCGAAGACCAAACCTTTTTCGTCTATTTCTATAACGATCAGCTAAAATTTTGAATCGCTTAAGCAGACCAATAGCATTTTCATTAATTACACGTTCTTTGGAAAGGAATTGATTATTTTTTTTGTCTTGTTTTGTTAAAGGATTTTTCTTGCTTCTTCTTTTAGGGGCCCTTTCAACCTTGAAGTGCACAAAAAAGAACATATAAATACTTGAAAAAACATCTATTGTGCACCCGAGCATAGCATGTTTGTAGATAATCTCGTAAACACTTCTAGTGGAGTTTCGAAGTTGAGAGCCTTTCTAGGTCTGTTATTTAGTAAAGTTTCCACCCTTTCTATATCCTTGGAAGTCGTATCTAAAAAGCTTTGTGTTTTAGGAAAATATTGCCTAACTAGTCCGTTTGTATGCTCATTTAAGCCTCTTTCCCAAGAATGGTAGGGCGTTGCAAAGTAGAAGTCTGTCTCTAGCTCGAAACTAACCATTTGGTGATAGGCAAATTCTTTTCCGTTGTCTGCTGTTAATGTGTGTACAAAATCTTTGATAGGTTTAAGTTGTTCAATTAACGCTTGACTTACTTCCTCTGCAGTTTTATGAGAAACTTTGGCGAGCTTAGTTAGCTTGGAAGTTCTTTCTACCATTGATACAATTACGCCTTTATGTCCTGCCCCTATGACTGTATCTAGTTCCCAGTCTCCTAAACGAGTCTTTTTTTCTACAATACAAGGCCGTTGCTTAATATCTATACGACCAGGCATGTTCCCTCTTCCAGAAGCTCCCTTTCTCTGCTTGTTATATTTTTTCCCTCGATGACGGAGCTCTCTATAAAGCTGTCCTCCCTGTCGTTTATCTTTCCAGATATGATTATAGATGGTCTCATGACTAACATGTTCTTTACCATGTCTTTTAAGCCATCCGGATATTTGTATAGGGCTCCATTGCAACTTGATTTTTTCTTCAATACGGGTAACTATTTGAGGAGTCATTTTTTTATTGGGCTGAGAATTTTTTCTAAGAAATGCTTTTTCTTGAGCTTGCTGATGACGGTATCCTCGTTGCCCTTTATTTCTCTTAAGTTCCCTACTAATAGTGCTATGATGAACTTTTAGAATGTTTGCTATTGAGCTAGATGTATCTCCTCTAGCTTTTAAAATATAAATCTGACATCTTTGGTCATAGGTTAGGTGATGGTAGCCTTTAGGCAAGGTCTCTCCTTGTGTTTGATTGTTAAAAATCACAATAGAGATTCTTTCATCGCCTGCCTATTCTTTTTTTAATTCTTCTGTGCACTTCAAACTTGAAAAGACTTAAAGTTTCCACCCTTTCTATATCCTTGGAAGTCGTATCTAAAAAGCTTTGTGTTTTAGGAAAATATTGCCTAACTAGTCCGTTTGTATGCTCATTTAAGCCTCTTTCCCAAGAATGGTAGGGCGTTGCAAAGTAGAAGTCTGTCTCTAGCTCGAAACTAACCATTTGGTGATAGGCAAATTCTTTTCCGTTGTCTGCTGTTAATGTGTGTACAAAATCTTTGATAGGTTTAAGTTGTTCAATTAACGCTTGACTTACTTCCTCTGCAGTTTTATGAGAAACTTTGGCGAGCTTAGTTAGCTTGGAAGTTCTTTCTACCATTGATACAATTACGCCTTTATGTCCTGCCCCTATGACTGTATCTAGTTCCCAGTCTCCTAAACGAGTCTTTTTTTCTACAATACAAGGCCGTTGCTTAATATCTATACGACCAGGCATGTTCCCTCTTCCAGAAGCTCCCTTTCTCTGCTTGTTATATTTTTTCCCTCGATGACGGAGCTCTCTATAAAGCTGTCCTCCCTGTCGTTTATCTTTCCAGATATGATTATAGATGGTCTCATGACTAACATGTTCTTTACCATGTCTTTTAAGCCATCCGGATATTTGTATAGGGCTCCATTGCAACTTGATTTTTTCTTCAATACGGGTAACTATTTGAGGAGTCATTTTTTTATTGGGCTGAGAATTTTTTCTAAGAAATGCTTTTTCTTGAGCTTGCTGATGACGGTATCCTCGTTGCCCTTTATTTCTCTTAAGTTCCCTACTAATAGTGCTATGATGAACTTTTAGAATGTTTGCTATTGAGCTAGATGTATCTCCTCTAGCTTTTAAAATATAAATCTGACATCTTTGGTCATAGGTTAGGTGATGGTAGCCTTTAGGCAAGGTCTCTCCTTGTGTTTGATTGTTAAAAATCACAATAGAGATTCTTTCATCGCCTGCCTATTCTTTTTTTAATTCTTCTGTGCACTTCAAACTTGAAAAGACTATATTCCATAGCGCTTTTTAATAGCTCTTTACGTCCAGGCAGTGCAAATAGGGGATGTTTTATCAGGGTGTATTCTACCCATTTTATTGTTTTATAAGCTGTACTTTCACTGATACTATAGCTCTGGTTTATGTGAAAATAGGTTCTATACTCTCTTAGATACTCTAAGGTCATCAGTAACATGTCTTCTATTTTTAATTTATTGACGCGGCCTCCTCGGGCTTTTTTCTCTTTGTGACTTATCTCCAAAATCAAGCTCATTTGATCAAATGTGCTACGTTTTACTCCGGTTAATCTTCGGAATTTCTCGTTGTCTAAACTTTTTGCTTTTTCAAATTTCATCATGCCCTTACGTATTTTTAAGGGCATTATTTTATACAAGGGCTTTTTTATTTCCTAGTTTTGAAAGAGCTCTAATGTCTTTTTGGTTTCTTGTTAAAAAGTTCGCTTCAGGTTGCATAGATGTAAGATTTATAACTCAATCAATGAGAAAAATTCAATGAATTTAGTGTTTGAAAAGTCTTTTTTCTAATGCGTTTCAGTATATTCTCTGAGGTATTTCTGAACAGTGATAGGGCTTATCCGAAGTGCTTTAGCAAGATTTTTTGTTGAGATACCCTCATCATAGCCCAAAATTACACAAAGCCTATTCCGTTCAGAATAGTCTTTTGGATGCTTTAACTTGTGTTCTAAGTCAGCTCTCTGGCTAAGGGTCAGTTTTTTCATACTCAATAGCTTAACACAAAACAAAATATTTTTCTATACGATTGAATCGGAACCACTATATAATCATATCTGGAAAGATAAACGACAGGGAGGACAGCTTTATAGAGAGCTCCGTCATCGAGGGAAAAAATATAACAAGCAGAGAAAGGGAACTTCTGGAAGAGGGAACATCCCTGGTCGTATAGATATTAAGCAACGGCCTTGTATTGTAGAAAAAAAGACTCGTTTAGGAGACTGGGAACTAGATACAGTCATAGGGGCAAGACATAAAGGCGTAATTGTATCAATGGTAGAAAGAACTTCCAAGCTAAATTAAGCTCGCCAAAGTTTCTCATAAAACTGCAGAGGAAGTAAGTCAAGCGTTAATTGAACAATTTAAACCTATCAAAGATTTTGTACACACATTAACAGCAGACAACGGAAAAGAATTTGCCTATCACCAAATGGTTAGTTTCGAGCTAGAGTCAGACTTTCTACTTTGCAACGCCCTACCATTCTTGGGAAAGAGGCTTAAATGAGCATACAAACGGACTAGTTAGGCAATATTTTCTTAAAACACAAAGCTTTTTAGATACGACTTCCAAGGATATGGAAAGGGTGGAAACTTATACTAAATAACAGACCCAGAAAGGCTCTCAACTTCGAAACTCCAATAGAAGTGTTTAGGAGATTATCTACAAACATGCTATGCTCAGTTGCACAATAGATGTTTTTTCAAGTATTTATATGTTCTTTTTTGTGCACTTCGAGATTGAAAGGGCCTTCTAACTTCTTTGACAAACGAAAACTGGCGTGCTTAGTATGACACAAGAACCTGTGCAGATCATATATTTAAATGGGCCATCGAGTAGCGGAAAGACAACTCTTGCAAAAGCATTACAACATGCATTTGAAGAACCTTTTTTGCATATTGGGATCGATAAGATCATTGGCTAGATGCCAGAGAAAGTCAATGATTGGAAAGGGGGAGAAGCTCCTATCGGATACAGTTGGAAGAAAAGTGAAGATGCATCTGGCAATCCTATTCAGGAACTACAAGTAGGTCCGTACGCTCAAAAGATAGGCAAAACATTCCAAGAGGTAGTCCTTGCCCTTGCCAAAATGGGTCATCATCTTATTATTGATGATGTCTCTTTCGGCAAACAACAGCTTGACGAATGGAAGAAAACTCTAAAAAACTTCCCAGTTTTATGGGTTGGAGTAAATGCTCCCCTCTCTGTTTTGGAACAGAGGGAAAAAGAAAGAGGTAATCGTATTCCAGGATCAGCAAGGGGACAGTTTAATAAAGTACATGTTGGTGCTACATACGACTTAGAGATAGATACACATCATGCAAGCATTAGTGAAAATACTGAAAAAATTAAGTCCATTGCATATCGAACGAGAAAATAGTAGAACTAGGTCCTCAATATCAACGAGCGCATTACTCCTTGCTCTACATTTAAGATTGCTTTAAGCTTAATGGGATATGATGCAGGGGTTTTACAAGACGAAAAGACTCCAACTTGGTTGTTTCAAGAAAGTTATGATCATTTCTTAGAATCATGGAAAACTCCACAATCTTGGATGAAAACCTCTTGCGTTTGGTTTTCCCGCATTTTAGCAACACAATTGGGATGGGAGAATATGCAAAAATATCTGAGCTTATTAGAATACGGCAATTCAAATCTATGGGCTAATTCCAAAAAAGTGCCCTAGGGGGTGGAAATGTAGGATGTCTCCTCAAGAATTTGAAACAAGATGGATGAATCAGCAAAGCATTCGTGTTTTTGCTGTCTAAAAAAAGGTGACAAGATCCATTGTTATAATTACCACCGTTAGAATATAACAAGATTTTAAGTAAATTCTTCTACTATTTCTGGTTCTATCCATTGCCCATGTTTTTTGATAAGTTCAATTAAGCGATTATCGGCATGAGTAAAATCAATATCTTTCTCCACACAGGTTTTCCCAAGATAGAGATCGATCTTCCCTGGCTTAGATCCAACGTAACCAAAGTCCGCATCTGCCATTTCTCCTGGGCCATTTACAATACAACCCATGATAGCAATTTTCACACCAGGAAGATGTGAAGTACGCGCACGGATACGCTTAGAAACATCTTGAAGATCAAAAAGCGTTCTACCACAACTTGGACAAGAGATAAAATCGGTTTTGAAAGAGCGCATTCTTGTAGATTGCAAGATAGTAAAACTTAAATTTCTTAAGAAATCAAAATCATACGGACCCTTTAGCCAGATTCCATCCCCTAAGCCATCGCAAAGAAGCGCTCCTAGCTCTGCAGAGGATTGAATAATAAAATCTTCTTGAATACAGCTATAGTTAAAGTGCAAAATCACAGGAAGGTGTAGCTTTTGCATTTGAAGCCAATAAAAAAACTGCCTACAGTAATGCAATCGATGATCTTCTGGCGCTAAAACAATAAGCGCTGGTTGTGTCTTTAAAAGTTTTTCCCATTCTGTAGAGGATTCGTTTTTTATGATAACAGCTAATAAAGATGGTGCAGGAGCTAGCTTATCAAGTTCTGATAAAGAAATAAGCTTAACTCCGCCTTCAATGGGATTATAGGAAAACACGCTCATTCCCATTTCTTGCAAATGCTTGAGAATAGGAGTATTAAAATTAACATCCTTATCTAAAACAATACAATCAGCACTAGTTCTTTTAAGTTTAGGAAGGCTTAGCTGAATATCACATCCTAATTTTTTATAAAAATCGCAATCTTCTACATCACTCTTATTGACACTGATAAAGACTGTTCCATCTCTATGCAAAGAAATATTTCTTGGTAAATTAACTGTGCGTCGCTCTATCTTTTCGATATTACGATAGATCTCTTCAAAAGGAGGCATCCCCTGCTTTTTTTCATATGTAGAAGCCAATGCAACAAGGCGTTGACAAGGGTCGATTTCATGCCAAGGATCTTCTGTTAGAGAAATACGAATGGTATTGCCTATTCCATCTAGCAAAAGTGAGCCAATCCCCATAGCTGATTTAACTCGGCCATCTTCTCCCTCTCCTGCCTCTGTAACTCCTAAATGCAGAGGATAATCCCATCCCAAAGACATCATTTCAGCAACTAAAAGCCGATAGGCTAAAATCATTACCTGTGGATTAGATGACTTCATCGAAAACATAAAATCATGAAAATCGTTCTTACGACAAACTCTTGCAAATTCCAATGCTGACTCCACCATTCCTTGTGGTGTATCGCCATAACGGTTCATAATACGGTCAGACAAAGAACCATGATTTGTACCTATACGCATGGCTCTCTTCAAAGATTTGCATTTTTCTACAAGAGAAGTAAATTTTTCTTCAATTTTTTCTATTTCTTTTGCATAAGATGCATCATCGTATTCTCTCGTTTTAAATGAAGCTCTTCTATCTACGTAATTACCAGGATTTACCCTCACTTTATCAACAAAATCCACAACACGCATCGCAGCAGGAGGGAAAAAATGTATATCTGCAACAAGAGGAATTGTATAACCACGCTGAAGAAGTCCACTTTTAATACCCTCACAAGCATCAGCTTCTTTCATCCCTTGAACCGTTACCCTAGCAATTTCACAACCTGCATCAGCAAGTCGAATAATCTGATCTATGGTAGCTTGGACATCACGTGTGCTAGAGGTGGTCATAGATTGAATACGTATAGGATTGTTTCCCCCAACCCCTACTTTACCCACCATAACCTCGCGTGTTTTCCACCTCTTTGTCTTATAAGTAGATTCGCAATATTTAATCATAGGCCCTTTCAACCTTGAAGTGCACAAAAAATAACGTAATAAATACTTGAAAAAACATCTATTGTGCACCCGAGCATAGCATGTTTGTAGATAATCTCCTAAACACTTCTAGTGGAGTTTCGAAGTTGAGAGCCTTTCTAGGTCTGTTATTTATACTAGTTTGATTTCAAATTAAGAATTGCATAACTAAGTTTTTTTGAAAAAACTGCTCTATCTTGCAAGAAGATGTTATCTTTTGCATAAAAATGTTTATATAGTAGTGCCGATTCAAACGGCTAGCTTAATAGGTTTCAAGTCAACGACTTGAAACTTGTCGTTAATCCTACATTTCAAAACATCTGTTATTTTCGGTATCTCTTCTAAGAGCCTGTTTAAAATCTTTTCAAAAGTAGAGCAATAAAAGCGAGAACTACCATATTCAGGCTTGTATGTAGTTTTCTTTCGCAATTTTTCCATAGCCCGCGACATTTTTCTATCCACGCAAAAGAACGCTCTACAACCCATCTTTTGGGAATAACTGTAAAAGTATGAAGTGCATTTTTTTTGGCTATTTCTACTATATACTGAAATGCATTAGAAAAAAGACTTTTCAAACACTAAATTCATTGAATTTTTCTCATTGATTGAGTTATAAATCTTACATCTATGCAACCTGAAGCGAACTTTTTAACAAGAAACCAAAAAGACATCCTCAAGGCTCGTCATCGCCATGAACGGGATAAAAGGCTATGCGATAGAATCAAATCTATTTTATTGTTAGATGAAGGGTGGACATACCCACAAGTAGCACATGCTTTACTCTTAGATGAGGATACGATAAGGCGTTACTATAAAACTTATTTAGAAGGTGGCAAAGAAGCATTGCTGAATTTGAACTATGCAGGAAAGGCATGCCGGCTCAATCAAGGCCAACTTAAACAACTAAAAATCTATGTAAAAGAAGAAGCTCCCAGTTCAGCTAAACAAGTTGTCAATTTTGCCAAAGACCACTTTGGAATATGTTATACACCATCAGCTATGGTTTCTTTATTGCATCGGTTAAACTTTACCTATAAAAAGCCTAAGCTGATTCCTGGAAAAGTGAATGAGAAAGCTAAAGAGCTTTTTTCACAAGAATTGCAAAATCTAGAAAAAGAACTCGCTCAAACAGATCAACTGCTTTATTTAGATGGGGTTCATCCTCAACACAATTCCAAACCCTCTTATGGATGGTATGAAAAAGGATCTAAGGCTATATTGCTAACAAATACAGGACGTAAACGTATCAATATCAATGGAGCCTTAGATGTAAAGCGCTTAGAAGTTACAACTCTTTCTTCCGACTCTATCAATGCGCAATCTACTCTTGATTTGTTTAAAAAATGGGAAGAAAAGTATCCTTTTGCACAAAGAATCGTGGTTATATGCGATAACGCTGCCTACTATAGGTCAAAAATCGTTGCAAATTACCTAAAAACATCCAGAGTAGAAATCAAATTCTTGCCTCCTTATTCTCCCGATCTCAATCTGATTGAACGCCTTTGGCGATTCATGAATAAAAAAGTCCGCAATAATCGATATTATGAAAAATTCTTAGATTTTAAGAAGGCAATTTGTGCTTTTTTTGAAAATATTCCTAAATATCGGGAAGAACTGCAACCTCTTTTATCTAGGAAATTTTGCTTAGTTAAATCTTAATTTAAAAACAAACGAGTATACATCCTAATATCTCCTGCGCACTCTTTGTAAATCTTTCTCCAGAATATCCTCCATCTGCTAAAACACTTTTTACACCGAACAAATTAGAGCTCTTTCAAAACTAGGAAATAAAAAAGCCCTTGTATAAAATAATGCCCTTAAAAATACGTAAGGGCATGATGAAATTTGAAAAAGCAAAAAGTTTAGACAACGAGAAATTCCGAAGATTAACCGGAGTAAAACGTAGCACATTTGATCAAATGAGCTTGATTTTGGAGATAAGTCACAAAGAGAAAAAAGCCCGAGGAGGCCGCGTCAATAAATTAAAAATAGAAGACATGTTCCTGATGACCTTAGAGTATCTAAGAGAGTATAGAACCTATTTTCACATAAGCCAGAGCTATAATATCAGTGAAAGTACAGCTTATAAAACAATAAAATGGGTAGAATACACCCTGATAAAACATCCCCTATTTGCACTGCCTGGACGTAAAGAGCTATTAAAAAGCGATATGGAATACGATGTTATTTTAATAGATGCCACAGAAACACCCATAGAACGCCCTAAAAAAAACAAAAACATTTTTACTCAGGGAAGAAGAAAAGGCACACCTTAAAGACGCAGCTTGTAATGAGCAAGGACACAAAAAAGATTATTTGTACCTTTTTTTCCAAAGGTAGAAGACATGATTTTAGGATATTTAAGGATTCTAAAATCAAGTTTCATTCCGAAATAAACCTTCTAATAGATGGAGGGTATCTAGGACTTAAAAAGCTTCATACTAAAACCCAAATGCCTAAGAGCCTGTTTAAAATCTTTTCAAAAGTGAGGATATTCTGGAGAAAGATTTGCAAAGAATGTACAGGAAATATTAGAATATATAGTAGAAATAGCAAAAAGAAATGCACTTCATACTTTTACAGTCATTTCTAGAAGATGGATTGTAAAGCGTTCTTTTGCGTGGATAGAAAAATGTCGCAGGCTATGGAAAAATTGAGAAAGAAAACTACATACAAGCCTGAATATGGTGGTTCTTGCTTTTATTGCTCTACTTTTGAAAAGATTTTAAACAGGCTCTAAAAGAAGAAGCAAGAAAAATCCTTTAACAAAACAAGACAAAAAAAATAATCAATTCCTTTCCAAAGAACGTGTAATTAATGAAAATGCTATTGGTCTGCTTAAGCGATTCAAAATTTTAGCTGATCGTTATAGAAATAGACGAAAAAGGTTTGGTCTTCGGTTCAATCTAATTGCGGGCATTTATAATCTGGAGCTATGTTAATGGGTTTTGAAAGAGGTCTATTGACTTTAAGATAGGTCTTTTCCTGTAGGTGTTTTAGTAGAGACTCTGTTTGGTTTTGTGAAAGTTTTGATTTGCTACCGCCTCGAGGGCTACTTCTAGTGTTATTTTCGGAATCATAATTCTCTGAGGTGTTCCTGAACAGTGATAGGGCTTATCCGGAGTGTTTTAGCAAGATTTTTTGTTGAGATACCCTCATCATAGCCCAAAATTACACAAAGCCTATTCCGTTCAGAATAGTCTTTTGGATGCTTTAACTTGTGTTCTAAGTCAGCTATCTGGCTAGGGGTCAGTTCAAACCAACAGTCGATTTTTACCATCTAAAACATATACCATAAGACATAACGTTGAGAGAAGGAATCCCATCAATTCTTTGACAGCTCCCTAATACTTCTGTTCCAGAAAGAAAAAGATCTTGCCAATCATCCGTATCAACAATAAGGACATTTTTTTGACTAGTTGTTGTTAAACCTACGATCAAAGCTTTAATAGACCTCTTGCGTAGTTAAATAAAAATTTCATAATTGTAGATTCCAGCAATAAGATTGAACCGTAAACCAAACCTTTCTATATCTTTTGTTTTGCTCTTCCAATAAAATTAAGAGCATTTCTTCAAAAGTTTTTCGTTTCACTCCTATCAGTCTTCCATACTCGTTTAAATTCAAATTAAGAGTTTGAATATATAAACATTTTTATATAAAAAGATAACATCTCCTTGCAAGATAGACCAGTTTTTTCAAAAAAACCTAGTTATGCAATTCTTAATTTGAAATCAAACTAGTATACTTGCATAATAAACTTATGCTTATAAATATGTTTAAATATTAAAACATATTAATTTATTTTTAATTATCTTGTGTATTCTATTATAATGGAAGCAATTATACTATTAATATTTACAGATCTTTAACTTGTTTACAGATCTTTAACTTGGATGTTTAAATGACTTCTCCAATAGGTGACAATTTTCGTATTGAATCTTGTAATAATTTTTTACATAACAAGGATAAAGTAGCGAATAGTATTGAATCTTTTTTTGTTACAATTTCCACTCAACAATCTACAACCTCTCAAAATACTCACGAATATGAGATTAAAGACTCAGAATCCCTAATAAATCTTGCTAATAGGCTTATTCAGAATCGCGGTGCCTTTTCCATTCAGGATGACGAAGGTAAAATTTCTCAATATATTCAAAATTATGCGATTGAAAATGAGGACATCCGAATAGAGCTTGCTAAGCTTGCTATACAAAATAATCCATATAAAGCTTCTGAATTTATTCAGAACTATAAGATCAAAGATGAGAAAATACGAGTAGAACTTGCAACGCTTGCCGCTCAGAGGGATGGGAAAGGAATTTCTCAATACATTAAGAGATATGAGATTACAGATCAGAAAGCTCTAATTGAAATTGCAAAGCTTGCTGCTCAGAGGGATGGAAAAGGAGTTTCTTAATACATTAACAGATATAAGATTACAGATCAGGAGGCTCTAACAGAGCTTGCAAAGCTTGCTGCTCAGAATAATGGAGAAGGAACATCGCAATACATTAAGGAATATGGGATTGCAGACGAAAACATCCGAATACATATTGCTCTATATGCTGCTCGCAATTTTAGAGGGAAAATTTCTCAGTACATCAAGAACTATAGAATTAAAGACCAGAACTCCCTAGTACAGATTGCAGCGCTTGCTGCTCAGTGTGATGGAGGAGGAACATCGCAACACATTAAGGAATATGGGATTACAGATCAGGAAACTCTAATAGAGATTGCAAAGCTTGCTGCTCAGTGTGATGGAGGAGGAACATCGCAACACATTAAGGAATATGGGATTACAGATCAGGAAACTCTAATAGAGATTGCAAAGCTTGCTGCTCAGTGTGATGGAGGAGGAACATCGCAATACATTAAGGAATATGGGATTACAGGTCAGGAAACTCTAATAGAGATTGCAAAGCTTGCTGCTCAGTGTGATGGAGGAGGAACATCGCAATACATTAAGGAATATGGGATTACAGGTCATGAAACTCTAATAGAGATAGCTAAGCTTGCTGCTCGGAGTGATGGAGAAGGAACATCGCAATACATTAAGGAATACCGCATTACCGAGCCAGAGGACTTGGTAGAGATTGCAAAGCTTGCTGCTCAGAGTGATGGAGGAGGAACATCGCAATACATTAAGGAATATGGGATTACAGATCCGGAAACTCTAATAGAGATTGCAAAGCTTGCTGCTCAAAATAATATAAGGGAAATTTCTGAATTTATTCAGAATTACGGAATTAAAGATCAAAAATTTTTAATGACAGTTGCTGAACCTTGTGTTAAGAAAGATAGGGAATTTTCTAAATTTATTCAAAATTATAAAATTGTAAGCGAAAAAGATCGAATAGATCTTGCCAAGCTTGCTGTTCAGAAAGATGCAGGTACAACTTCTGAATTTATTGGGAACTATAAGATTACAGACCAAGACGCCTTAATAGCAATTGCTAAAGACGCGGTTCAGAAGGATGCTAGAGCTTCTATGTTCATTAAGAGCTATAAGATTAAAAGAGAGGAAGCGCGAGTAGACATTGCTAAATTTGCTGCTCAGAATAATGGAGTTGCAAATTCTCTATTCATTAATAGCTATGATATTATAGACAAGGACTCTCTAGTTGAAATTGCTCAATTAAGCATTAGAAAGTCTATTGCGAGCAATACAATATCTGAGATTTGGGAATATTTACCTAAGTATGATATTTCAGATACAAATATACATCTGAATAGTCTTCAACTACTGTGCGCTTGTTACTATAGCTTGTTAGGCAATAAGACTAATGCTACAATCGAAGGCTTTATAAAACAGCATTATGCAGAGATTGAAGAGCTTGATTTATTTCCTAATTTCCAAAAAAAATTAGAGGAGCTGGGCGGGGAAATTCTTAAAGCTACAGAAGAGCTCAAACAAGAAAAATTAAAAAAGGAAAAACAAAGAACGCAAGAAAGGTTTTCCTTAATAGCAAGGTTTTGTAAAGAGAAAAGCATTGTTCTAGAGTCAGATATACAAGATTTTTTTATTAAAATTTTGAAACATCGCAACCCAAAAGAAGCTTGTTTTTTAATCCAAGTTCTTATGGAAAACCTTAACAAACCCTCGTATTTTTCTAACTATCAATTACTCATTTCTAAGGAGAACAAAAAAATAGAACATTTGATTCTTCCCATGATTATTATTAATCAGATAGTTACCGAGTCTGATCAAAAAGAAGATTCTTTACAAAATGCTCAGAAAATTCGTGAATTTCTTGCAGGAAGCGCTCAAAGAGCTAGTCTTAGAGATGCTAAAGGGTTCCTACCTAATCTGCTCCAAGCATTAATAGCTCTATCTTCTTATTCTAGCGTTTCCTCAGAAAAAAAACTCTATCTCCTTAAACAGTGTTTCTCTTCCTCTTTAGAAAAACCCCATTGGGAAAAATCTTGTAAGCAATCTTTAGATATTGTGCGTGTTCTTGGAGATACAAATTTGTTGCCAAATATTCTTGAAAAACTAGACGAAAATTACGAGTTTAAAGATATTACAGAGCAATTCAATGAAAAGTTACAAACAGAGATTTTTGCTTTTAATACACAAATTAGCGATTTTCATGAAAAATACTTACAAGTTGAAAATAGCCTGCGTGTCCCCTTAGGACTAGTCAAATATGCGAGCAATGTAAAGTCTCATCAAGAGCCCAGAGTTTCTGAGGAACTTCAAAGGTTAGTAATAAACATTTTTGAAGGTACTATCCAAAAAGAGCGTTACCAAACAAAAAACAATCCTCATCTACAACGTATTGAAAAGGAAAACCCTAAACTATTTAACGATTGGCAAAAGACACAGATTCCAGAGGAGAAAGTTGTAAGTAATAGCAAAAAGAGATCTATTAATTTCTATGCTTTTTTACAAGAAAAGATTCTTACAGACAAGCATTTTACTGTTGCTCCTCAACAGTTAATACAATATCTCCAGGATGCTGAAAAGTCGCTTCCTATTGATAATTTGAGTAAGACAGACCAAGAAATTTTTCTTTTATGCAAGGATCTGTGTAATTCTTCCATAGTCTTTCAAAAGAAACTCGAGCTTCTTAAGAAGCTATTAAATGTATTATATGAGTGTGAATTCAAAAATGATATTAAAGCTTTGATTGTAGGTTTAACAACAACTAGTCAAAAAAATGTCCTTATTGTTGATACGGATGATTGGCAAGATCTTTTTCTTTCTGGAACAGAAGTATTAGGGAGCTGTCAAAGAATTGATGGGATTCCTTCTCTCAACGTATGTCTTATGGCATATGTTTTAGATGGTAAAAATCGACTTCTCGCCATTAAAGATCTCGCCAGCGGAAAAATTTTAGCTCGCTGTATCCTCCGTCTTTTATGGGATCCAAAAGAAAACACACCAGTTCTTTTTCAAGAGAGGATCTATCCTTTCTCCGCTCCAGAATATGAAAAGCTTTTAAATAGCTTAGCAAACACCCGTGCAAAAGCCTTAGGTCTTGAGCTATATACGCTTAATCAACGAGATGACTTAAGCGATAAAAAAAGCTCTCTTGAATCATTAGGCAGTTGCTCTCCTTATGAATACGCAGATGCTTCATCGGGCGTCATGAAAGACGGTGAATTTATAATTCTTGAAGCAAAAGCTGTTGCTTTGAAATAAGACAGCCAATTATGGCATGTCTATTATCTCTAGGCATAAAAAAACCCTAGTTAGATCTAGCTAACTAGGGTGGATAAAAAAAACTTGGCGGCGACCTACTCTTCCATACTCTTGAGTATAGTACCATCGGCGATGAAGACCTTGACTTCTGAGTTCGGGATGGGATCAGGTATTTCCTCTTCTCTATTGCCACCAAGACTAAATTTTGTCAGATCTCTCACTAATGCAAATTGACGCTTGAGTTTGTTAGTTTCCAAAACAGCTTTTTTAGCTGCATCTTCAGTATTCTCCTTATTTTAAGGAAAATAGTGACGATGAAAAAAAAGTAATCAAGCCAATGGACCTATTAGTATTGGTTAGCTCAACACATTACTATGCTTACACATCCAACCTATCAACCCTGTCATCTTCAGGGGGTCTCGTTGGGATATCTTATCTTGAAGGAGGCTTGGCGTTTAGATGCTTTCAACGCTTATCCTTTCCGAACATAGCTACCCGGCTATGCACTTGGCAGTACAACCGGCACACCATTGGTTCGTCCACTTCGGTCCTCTCGTACTAGAAGCAGCTCTTCTCAAATATCCTACGCCCACAACAGATAGGGACCAAACTGTCTCACGACGTTTTGAACCCAACTCGCGTACCGCTTTAATTGGCGAACAGCCAAACCCTTGGGACCTTCTCCAGCCCCAGGATGCGATGAGTCGACATCGAGGTGCCAAACCGCCACGTCGATATGAACTCTTGGTGGCGATAAGCCTGTTATCCCCGGAGTACCTTTTATCCGTTAAGCGACGGCGATTCCACTTTCTACCGCCGGATCACTAAGTCCTACTTTCGTATCTGCTCGACTTGTTGGTCTCGCAGTTAACCTCCCTTATACCTTTACGCTCTATTCGTGATTGCCAACCACGATGAGGGAAGCTTTGAACTCCTCCGTTACTCTTTAGGAGGATACCGCCCCAGTCAAACTACCCGTCTGACAATGTCCAACTCCCGGTTTCACGGAATATTGTTAGATTTTCAACCTTTCAAGACCGGTATTTCAAGGTCGACTCCATTTGCCCTAACGAGCAAACTTCAATGTCTTCCGGTTATCCTACACATGAAAAGTCAAAAGCCAATATCAGAGTATAGTAAAGGTTCACGGGGTCTTTCCGTCTTGTTGCGGGTAAACGGCATCTTCACCGCTACTACAATTTCACCGAGTCTCTCGTTGAGACAGTGCCCAGATCGTTAGGCCATTCGTGCAGGTCGGAACTTACCCGACAAGGAATTTCGCTACCTTAGGACCGTTATAGTTACGGCCGCCATTCACCAGGGCTTTAATTCAATGCTTTGTCGATTGCTCAACTGACATCTCCTTTTGACCTTTTGGCATTGGGCAGGCTTCACACCATATACGTCGTCTTAGACGACTTTGCATAGTGCTGTGTTTTTGTTAAACAGTCGCCTGGGCCATTTCTCTTCGACCAGTTTTCGCTTCTATTCGCGAAGAATATTACGAACCCTGGCCCCTCTTCTCCCGAAGTTACGAGGGTAATTTGCAGAGTTCCTTAACGAGAGTTCTCTCGCGCGCCTGAGAATATTCATCCCACCCACCTGTGTCGGTTTTGGTACGGTCGCTAAATTACGGTTAGAAACTATTTCTTGGAAGCATCGCGCTACGTTATCGGTTCCCTTTTCAGTTCCCCTTAGTCTCTGCCTAGATTTTTGTCTGCGGGCTTTCCTTCAGACCCTCTTCACAGCTCCACGGACATCCAATCGTCCGCACGCTTAACTTACTCCGTCATCTCATCACCATTGCTCTTTAGCGGCGCAGGAATATTTAACCTGCTTCCCATCGCCTACGCTTTTCAGCCTTAGCTTAGGGACCGGCTAACCCAGGGAAGACGAACTTTACCCTGGAAACCTTAGGTTTTCGGCGAAGAGGATTTTCACCTCTTTTATCGTTTACTCATGCCATGCATCTTCACTAGTATGCGCTCCAACACTCCTCACGGTATATCTTCTCTGCACATACTACGCTCTCCTACCGCGTATCTTATCGATACACCCGCGATTTCGGCTCTATGCTTTAGTCCCGTCTATTATCGGCGCAAAGTTTCTCGATTGGTGAGCTGTTACGCACTCTTTAAATGATGGCTGCCTCTAAGCCAACATCCCAACTGTCTTTGAAACTTCACTTCCTTACTCACTTAGCATAGAATTTGGGGCCTTAATCGGCGATCTGGGCTGTTCCCCTTTTGACTATGTAGCTTATCCCACATAGTCTATCTCCCGGCTTCCTTCTCGGTATTCGGAGTTTGATTCCCTTCGGTAAGGCGGTAGCCTCCCTTGTGGATTCAGTGCTCTACCCCCGAGTCGGCTTTTCCGAGGTTAACCCTAAAGTTATTTCGAAGAGAACAAGATATCTCCAAGTTTGATTGGCCTTTCACCCCTATCCACAACTCATCCAAGTCTTTTTCAACAGACACTGGTTCGGACCTCCAATCGGTTTTACCCGAACTTCATCCTGGTCATGGATAGATCACTTGGTTTCGTGTCTAAGCCACACGACTATACGCGCTATTCACACTCGCTTTCGCTTCGGCTCCAGAACGTTTGTTCTTTAACCTCGCCATGTAGCTTAACTCGCTGGCTCATCATGCAAAAGGCACGCCGTCAGCCATTCACCTTACGGTGCATAGGCCTTCGACCGTTTGTAAGCTGCTGGTTTCAGTTTCTATTTCACTCCCCTAACAGGGGTTCTTTTCACCTTTCCCTCGCGGTACTTGTTCACTATCGGTCATCGTTTTAGTATTTAGCCTTGGAGGGTGGTCCCCCCAGTTTCAGACCGGATTTCCCGTGCCCGGTCCTACTCAGGTTCCTATTTCGCTTATCTTATCTTTCGCATACGGGACTCTCACCCTGTTTCATTGGCCTTTCCATGCCATTTTGCTAGATTAAACTTCGCTTTATAATAGGCCCTACAACCCCAGGAATTAATCCCTGGTTTGGGCTCTTCCCACTTCGCTCGCCGCTACTATGGGAATCTCTTCTAGATTTCTTTTCCTCTGCTTACTGAGATGTGTCACTTCAGCAGGTCTTGCTTCTTTAAACTATGTATTCATTTAAAGATGATAGAGGGCTTCTCTATCGGGTTCCCCCATTCGGATACCTTCGGTTCTACGCCTTTTCCGACTCCCCGAAGCTTTTCGCAGGTTACACGTCCTTCTTCGCCTTTCGATGCCAAGGCATCCACCAACAGCTCTTAGCAGCTTGATTACAAAACTTTTTTGCTGCTAATTTTGATTTTTCTTTCATTCTCAAGCGCCAATTTACATCAGTGAAATCTTTTCCACTTATTTTACTTTTGCGCTTTATTTGAGATTTCTCTCTGACTAAATTTAGTTCTATCAAGATAACTTTGCTTAACAGCAAAAAAGAAGTGACGTGGACAAAATAGAGCTTGTCTCAACCTTAAAGAACTACTTTAGTCCTTAAAAGGAGGTGATCCAGCCCCACCTTCCGGTAGGGCTACCTTGTTACGACTTCATCCCAGTCATCAGCCTTACCTTAGGCGCCTCTTCCCTTGCGGTTAAGTCAGCGACTTCGGGTAAAACCAACTCCCATGATGTGACGGGCGGTGTGTACAAGGCCCGGGAACGTATTCACGACGTTGTTGCTGACACGTCATTACTAGCAATTCCAACTTCATGTAGTCGAGTTGCAGACTACAATCTGAACTGAGATCGGCTTTTCGGGATTTGCTCCACCTTACGGTCTTGCTGCCTTTTGTACCGACCATTGTAGCACGTGTGTAGCCCCAGACATAAAGGCCATGCGGACTTGACGTCATCCTCACCTTCCTCCTAGTTAACCTAGGCAGTCTCATTAGAGTCCCCACCTTTACGTGTTGGCAACTAATGATAAGGGTTGCGCTCGTTGCGGGACTTAACCCAACACCTCACGGCACGAGCTGACGACAGCCATGCAGCACCTATACAAAGATCCTTTCGGAACGCATCATCTCTGTTGCTGTCCTTTGCATTTCGAGCCTGGGTAAGGTTCTTCGCGTTGCATCGAATTAAACCACATGCTCCACTGCTTGTGCGGGCCCCCGTCAATTCTTTTGAGTTTCACCCTTGCGAGCGTACTCCTCAGGCGGTATACTTATCGCGTTAGCTACGACACAGCCAGGGTTGAGCCTAACTACATCAAGTATACATCGTTTACGGCAAGGACTACCAGGGTATCTAATCCTGTTTGCTCCCCTTGCTCTCGCGCCTCAGCGTCAGGTAAAAGCTAGGAAACCGCTTTCGCCACAGGTGTTCTTCCACATATCTACGCATTTCACCGCTACACGTGGAATTCCGTTTCCTCCGCCATCCCTCAAGAATTGCAGTTTCAAATGCGGCTCCGAAGTTGAGCTTCGGAATTTCACATCTGACTTTTAATCCCGCCTACGCGCCCTTTACGCCCAATAATTCCGATTAATGCTTGCACCCTCCGTATTACCGCAGCTGCTGGCACGGAGTTAGCCGGTGCTTCTTTACGCAGTACTCTCACATGCCTTAGCTATTCACTAAAACACTTTGCTCTTGCGCGAAAGAGTTTTACAACCCGAAAGCCTTCATCACTCACGCAGCGTCGCTTCGTCAGGCTTTCGCCCATTGCGAAAGATTCTCGACTGCAGCCTCCCGTAGGAGTTTGGGCAGTGTCTCAGTCCCAATGTTGGCGGTCAATCTCTCAATCCGCCTAGACGTCTTTGCCTTGGTGCGCTTTTACCACACCAACTAGCTGATATCCCATGAACCTATCCTTTACCGCAAGGCCTTTTTACAAGGGCCCCCACTTTGATAGCCAATAATTTTTTATCGGTACCTCATTCGGTATTAGCGCCTGTTTCCAGTCGTTATTCCCAGGTAAAGGGTAAGTTATTCATGTATTACTAACCCTTTCGCCACTAAACTAAAAGTTGCCCTTTAGTTTCGTTCGACTTGCATGCCTCATCCACGCTGCCAGCATTCAATCTGAACCAAGATCAAATTCTCAGAAAAATATTTCTTGAAAATTTGCTCATATTAAAAAATTAACAGGCAAATAAAATGATTTTATTCATTCCATTTACACAAGCTCTTTTTTGCTTGCACGTCACTTCTGTTTTGCTGTTAAACATTTTTTGAACCAATCTCGTTGATTCTATTCCTTTTGCGCTTTGCGCCTAAGGAAGTAAACAACATACATAATATACTCCTTTTTTCGCAATTCCTTTTCTCGCTTTTTTTTGCTTTTTCATAGAAAGAAAAAAAATATAAATGTCTTTGAATTTAAGCTAAAAGAGGTCTGAGTATTAAATAACTCGCCATGCCTACTAGATAACCAACCCCCACAGGAATACTCATTTTTTTAGCATAAGAGAGAAAATCAATTTTTTCGATACCCATAATGGCAACACCTGCTGATGAGCCAATGATTAAAATACTACCTCCTGTTCCAGCTGCGTAGGCAATCATATGCCAAAAGGAAGAATCCATTGGGAATACTTCCAATGGATACATGCCCATTGTAGCTGCAACTAAAGGAACGTTGTCTATAATTGCAGAAAAAATGCCTAATAAAGTAGCAATCAGAGCTGGTTCGTCAATTATTTTATTTAACCACTCCGCTACAATTTTTAGCATCCCAGCAGATTGCAGAGCCGCTACGGATAGCAAAATTCCTAAAAAAAACAATACCCCTGAAGTATCTACTCGAGTAAGCACATGAGGTACCCTCAAATGCTTTCTTTCTTCATGTGGATAGTGCATTAGATCTGTAACAATCCATAAAACAGACAAAGCTAAAATCACTCCCATAAAAGGAGGAAGGCCTGTTAGTCCTTTAAAAATAGGCACAAAAATTAAACCTGCTACTCCTAAACAAAAAACAACTTTAGCGCCAGGTTCATCAGGCTCTACTTTTTGCAAATCACCAGAAGCAAATTTTCCCTTTAACTTTAGAGAATACCAAATAAGAGGAAGGAATAATGAGATAATTGATGGGATAATTAAAGCTTTTATAACAGCAAAGCTAGAAAGTTGACCATTGATCCAGAGCATTGTGGTTGTAACATCTCCAATTGGAGTCCAGGCCCCCCCTGCATTTGCAGCAACTACGACAATGCAAACCATGAGAAACCTCTCTTTTCTATCAGGGATTAATTTGCGTAGCAAGGAGACTATTAAAATAGTTGTAGTTAAATTATCGAGAACCGCGGAAAGAAAAAACGAAGCGGCTGAAATGATCCATAACATTTTTCTTTTAGATCTTGTCCTTAATCTATCGGTAATGATCTTAAAGCCACGATGAGAATCAATAAGCTCCACTAACGTCATAGCTCCGATTAAAAAGAAGATAATTTGTGAAATTTCTGAGATGTGATGGCCCAAATCATATAAGTCGGACGAATTTTTGCATGACATATAAATCGTCCAACAAATAGCGCCGATAAGCAGTCCAACAGCTGTTTTATTCACCCTGATATAATACTCTAAAATAATTGCTAAATACCCCAAGGCAAAAACAACTACAATCAGAAAACATTCCATTTTCTTAAAGCTCCTTGATAAAACAAAATTAATAATTTTTAAGCAATTCCTGCTTGAACGATATCGTGCATGCGTAAAATACCTATTACGGTACGATCGTCTAACACAACAGGCAAAATCGTGATATACCTTTTTGGATCTTTTTGCATGAGAGCCAGCGCATCCCAAGCAAGCAGATCTTGATTTACGACTACAATAGAGTTTGTCATTAAATCCCTCACTGGTTGCTCTAGAGCAGAAGTGCCCCTTACCTGCAAAGCCCTTCGTAAATCTCCATCTGTGAAGATACCTAGCAGTTTTTTTTTCTCATCTACAATCAAAATCGCTCCACATTTTTTATCAGACAGTTCAAATAAAACATCAATGAGTTTATCCGAAGGATCTGCTAAGGGGATAGCTTGATTGCGAAACATCAAATCTCCTACTTTTAATGTCGCCTTTTTACCAATCGAACCAGCAGGATGGTTAAGAGAATACTTGATAAGATCAAATTGGTTTTTATGCATCAAAGAAATAGCTAGAAGATCTCCGAATAATAATTGCACCATTGTAGAAGTAGTTGGAGCCAAATTAAAAGGGCATAATTCTTTTTCAACAGGCAAATAAATAGATAAATCAGCTAAACGAGAAAGGCGGGAGTTTAGATGAGAAATAACTGCTACAATAAAAGTTTTTCTTTTTTTAGCAAAAGGGACCAAATGTAGTAACTCTTCTGTTTCTCCACTGCGACTAAATAATAAAAGCAGATCCTTCTCTGATAAGATCCCTATATCTCCATGTAAAAAATTAGTGGGAGGAAAGTACAATGCTTTTGTTCCTGTAGAAATAAGCGTCATTGCAATTTTTTCAGCAATAATTCCACTTTTTCCAACGCCTGTAAGGACCAATAACCCTGACACTTTGCTACATTGCTTGATGACTTTTTGCAGCTGCTCCAAAGGCAAATTGGTAAAGTAATGCGCTAAATATTGTTTCTGCCGACTAAGGATTTCTTGTATTTCTTGCATAAAAACTTTTGTGTTTGTGTATTTGATAGTATATGCAAATCCTATTTTTGCTTGAAGTCTTCAAAAAAAAGCCGTAAAAGAAAGCTTTTTAATTGAGGTAAGAATGAGCAAAAAAATTCCTATAGCAGTAGCCCATGGTGATGGAATTGGACCTGAAATCATGAAAGCCACCTTACATATTCTACAAGAAGCTGGTGCTCCTTTAGATATCCATTCTATTGAAATAGGAGAACAAGTATACAATAAAGGTATTCTAACAGGAATTGCATATAATTCCTGGGAAATACTACGTCATACAAAAGCTTTTTTAAAAGCACCTATTACTACTCCACAAGGAGGCGGTTTTAAAAGCTTAAACGTAACTATTCGTACTACTTTAGGATTGTATGCAAATATACGTCCATGCATTTCTTATGCACCTTTTATCACTACAAAACACCCTAAGATGGATGTAGTTATTGTAAGGGAGAATGAAGAGGATTTATATGCGGGCATTGAATATCGTCAAACGCCGGATGTGTATAAATCGCTTAAAATAATTTCTCGTCCTGGTTCAGAAAAAATCATTCGCTATGCTTTTGCATATGCCTCTCATCACAATCGAAAAAAAGTGACCTGCTTTACAAAAGATAACATCATGAAATTCTCAGATGGATTATTTCATAAAGTATTTGATGAAATTGCAAAAGAATATCCACACATTCAGAATGAGCATTGGATTGTAGATATTGGGGCTGCTAAATTAGCTGATACTCCGGAAATATTCGATGTCATTGTTATGCCCAATCTTTATGGAGATATCCTTTCTGATGTAGCTGCTCAAATTTCTGGATCGATTGGCATTGCAGGCTCTGCAAATATCGGTGATAGAGGTGCGATGTTTGAAGCAATTCACGGTTCTGCTCCAAGAAGAGCTGAACAAAATGTAGCAAATCCTTCTGCTCTTCTCTTAGGAAGCGTCCTAATGCTGCTTTACTTGGAAGAGACTCTATTAGCAGAAAGGATCCATAATGCATGGTTGAAAACAATAGAAGAAGGTTTTCACACATATGACATCTTTAAAGAAGGGGTTAGTAAGCATAAAATGGGGACACAAGAATTTGCCTCACAAGTAATCAAATTCTTAGGTGAGAAACCACAGTATTTGACCCCGGTTACCTATCAAAATAAGAATAAGTTTCAAGCCGTTCATGCTCATTCTCATTCTATTTCTGTTCAAAGAGAGCTTGTTGGTGTCGATGTTTTCACCTATGCTGATAAAAATCCCACTAAAGCACTTACCGCCAATAAATGGAATGCGCTTGCCTTACAAACGATCAGTAATAGAGGGGTCAAAATCTGGCCCGATGGACAGTCAGAGACCTTTTGTATTGATCAATGGCGTCTACGCTTTTTATCTAAAGACAACTCATGTATTGCAAAAGAGAGAGTTCTTGCCATCTTAGAAGAAGTATCTCAAGCAGGATTTGATAGCACAGGCTCGGAAAACCTGTATCTTTTCGATAAAAAGCCTGGATTTTCCTAAGAGCCTGTTTAAAATCTTCTCATTAAGGCATAATGATATACATGCCATAATTGCACACAAAGAAGGGGTTGCTCCTTAAACGGAGTAGGTTAAACTCTCCAATATAAACGAGATTTTTTCAAATCTCAAAACCGCTCATTAAAGAGCAAAAAAATGAGGAGCAACCCATGAAGCATTATATTGGATTAGATGAACCTATCTTGAATTGAATATAAATTTTCGCTATGATACCAGATCTTTTTATTTTTTAACTAAAGACAGATGACATGAGCAAGCAAGGATTAAATGAAGAACAGTTTAAAATACTCGAACCTCAAATGGAAAAATGGGTAAATCGTAACCATTATGGAAGAAAATTAGCGCCATGGAGACCTGTAGTGAATACTATTTTCTGGGTGCTTCGGACAGGAGCTCCTTGGAAAGATGCACCTAGAAACAAGGAGTTTTCTCATCCCTCAACAGCACACGCATGGCTTGGAAGAATGCAATCTGCTGGATTTTTAGATCAATTTTTAGAAGAGCTGCTTAAGCTTGCCGAACAGCTGGGGTGTATTGATGCCCAGAGACTCTCTGTAGATGGTTTTTTTTTCCAGCGGACGCGGAGGAGGAGAGCAAGTTGATTATGGCTACAAAGGTAAAGGCGTGACATCGCATTTACTGGTAGAAAAATCAGGAAAGCCTCTTGCAATCACTTTTACATCAGCATCCGGGGATGAGAAAAAACAAGTGATCCCTCTGCTTACTCTAAGACTTCAAAAGTGGCCTTAAGGCCACTTTTTTGTTGTGATTCTTCTTAAAAGAGATCCCATTTTTTTGGAAAATGCCCCGCTTACAAGCGGCCCTCAATGAACATTTTCTTCAAATGGATAAACTATTTACAGATAAAAAGCATTCCTTCTATTCATGGATCAAGTCATTTATCAAGAGAACTCTTTTACTTAGTAAATTTAAAAAAATAAGAATTTTTCTTTTTTACGTGTTTATTCTCTTTTTGTACTTCTTTTTGTTCTGAGGATAGCGGAAACAGCAATCTATCTCCCCATAGAGAGACATTAAACTCTAATTCTGGATTCATAAGATATATATAATTTCTGTGGTACAAAGGTATAACTGGCATATCGTTGATCATAACTCTTTCTGCTTCTTCTAGAGTCAGTAAACGCTTATCTCCTTCCTCATAATTAGAACGATCGATTAGCTCGATAAATTTTGGATTTTCCCAACCCGTGCGATTCATTTTATAGTTCTTATACTTAAACCTTTGAAGGACATTTATTGGGTCGTCATAGAAAGCAAGCCAGCTACCAAGGCACATGGAATAGTCACCATTATTTAATCTATCTGTAGCAACGCTAAAATCTAGCTTTTCTAGTTTTATAAAAATTCCAAAAGTTTTTGCTAATTGCTGCTGAATAATTTGTACTATCTCGTCTGCTCCATAAACCCGGGAGCAATAAAGGAAAGTCAGTGATTTAAAAGCCTCTTTGGTAATACCCAGCTCAGCCATTCCTTCATTAAGCAAAATATTAGCTTGAGCCGCATCATTATCTTTGAAAAATTGGGAACATCGATTTTCTTTTAAGCAAGGAGCTACTAGACCTGTTGCGCACAGACCAGTTTTATAAGCAAGATTGATGGAATTCGTTTTAATATTTTTCTTATATCCTTTCCCCAACATTCCTAGTAATTCTTGGCGATTAATGGCTAAAGCAAAAGCTTTTCGAATCTTCGCATTATTAAAAGGTTGTTTGGTTGTATTGAGATAAATAAATACAGAATAAGGTTGTGGCTCTGAGTTAAAGGTCCATTTTTTTTCTAGCTCAGACACCTCTTCTAAAGGAATATCCGTTAAAGAGTCACCAATCATATCAACTTTTCCTTTCTTAAACATTTCTAATGTTACATGATCACTTTCGACGATATTAAATACGATTTTTTCTGGGTGGTTATCCTCTATTTTTCTATATTGAGGATTAGCATTTAGAACGATTTGATCCCCTTGCTTAAAGCTTTCCAATATAAAAGGTCCATTACACAAAAATTGAGTGCCTGTTTGGATTACCCAATTAGGATTTTTTCGATCTTGCTCAATATTTACAGGATAAAAATAAGGTAGACAAATTAATTTAAGAAAATAAGGAGTCGGGTGTTCTAGCTCAATCACAAGGGTTTTTTCATCTAGAGCTTTTATACCTACCTGGTTTAGGGAAACAAGTCCTTCTTTAGCTTTTTTTGCATTTTTAATAGGTTCAAATTGATGATATCCTATCGAAGGAAACTTAGGATCAAGAGTATCCTTCCACGACTGCTCAAAATCATAAGCGGTAACAGGCTCACCATTAGACCAAAGGTTATCTCCTAAAGTAAATGTATGGGTAAGCTTATTATCTGATACTTTATACGATTTAGCTTGAGCAAGTTTAATGGACCCATCAGGATATCGTTTAACAAGTCCTTCAAAAAGCAAAAAAATCACTTGAGAAGAAAAAACATCTGCTGCTTTACGGGGATCAAATGTTTTAGGAGATGTTTTCATATGTAAATTAAGCATAACAATCCTATTTATCAGTGTAAATGAAGAAGTCAACATGACAATACAAACAGTAATAAACCCAAAAATGGATATATTTCTTAGGACAAGACGTCTTAGTTTTTTTATGATACAAGAAAAAACCGTTAAGTTTTTATTTGAATTCTTATGATTCATGTTAAATATCCTTAAAGATTAATTGTAAGATCTATAAAGATAAATTTTTAGATGCATATTCCACAACAACAAAAAAAAAATTTAAGTTAGTTCTGTCAATTTCTGATCTTTATCCCCTCTAAAACCTACATTCCTACCCCCTAGCGTATATTTTTGGAATTAGCTAAGCCTTTTTTGCTATTACGTCTTTTTTGAACAAAGAGGTGGGGTATGGTAGAGGTTTCAGAAGGAGAAATTCAAACGACAGTAATGGATCACCATGGCTTAGTGGCTGGCATTTGTCAGGACTTAAAAATTGCTGAAAGGATTGACAATCGTCTGCCATCAGGCCCTCAAAGGAAAGTTAGTCCAGGAATAGCAGCGGTGGTTATGATCATCAATGGTCTGGGTTTTACGAATAGAACATTGTATTTAGCTCATCAATTTTTTGCATCCAAGCCAATAGAAAGGCTCCTAGGAGTTGGTCTTAAGGCCAAAGATATAGTGGTTCCGATTCAATCGGATAGAAAAATATTTTGTTTTGTGTTAAGCTATTGAGCATGAAAAAAACTGACCGCTAGCCAGATAGCTGACTTAGAACACAAGTTAAAGCATCCAAAAGACTATTCTGAACGGAATAGGCTTTGTGTAATTTTGGGCTATGATGAGGGTATCTCAACAAAAAATCTTGCTAAAACACTCCGGATAAGTCCTATCACTGTTCAGGAATACCTCAGAGAATTATGATTCCGAAAATAAAACTGGAAGTAGCCCTCGAGGCGGTAGCAAATCAAAACTTTCACAAGACCAAACAGAGTCTCTAACACCTACAGGAAAAGACCTATCTTAAAGTCAAAGGGATCATAGCTTATGTGCATGAGCAATATGGGATAAAATATTCCCGAAGTGGCATGACAGATTGGCTCATACAGCACGGATTTGCTTATAAACGTCCTAAAAAGATTCCTGGGAAATTAGATCCTGAAAAACAACGAATTTTCATAGAACAATATAGGGCTTTAAAGGAGACCTTAAACCTTGATGAAGAGATCTATTTCATAGATGCTGTGCATCCTGAACATCAGTCTCAAGCCGTATGTGGATAGATCAAAAAAGGCGTTCAAAAGACTTTGCAGACATCCGGGAAACAATTGCGATTGCATTTTGCTGGAGCTCTTTGCCTGACAGGAATGAAGATTTTTACAGAGGAATATAAGACAGTTGATGCCGATGCAATGCTCGATTTTTTCAAGAAGCTAGAAAAACAGACAGAGGCTCGAATTATTCATGTAATTTTGGATAATGCGAGATCAAACAAAAATAGACCTTTTGCGTAGTTAAATAAAAATTTCATAATTGTAGATTCCAGCAATAAGATTGAACCGTAAACCAAACCTTTTTCTTCTGTTCCTATATTTGCCACTGAAAATTTTACATCTTTTTAGACTGCCAATCACGTTTTCATTAACAACTCGCTCAGAGGAAATCTCTTGATTCTGCTTTTTCTCTTCTTTTGTTAACGGCTTCTTCTTACTGGATTTTTTTGGTAGTCTTGAGTTTTTTTGAATCTTTTTTATGCCTGTATAACCACTGTCGGTCATACCACAACGTTGATCTGTCCTCCGCACCCTACTCTCTTCAAACAGTCTAACATCATGTTTTTTGCCATTACAAAAGTTTATTCTGACAACTTTTTTCGTTTTCTTATCTACGACTATTTTGATCGTATGCTTTTTCTTCTTTCCGGAGTAAAAATGCTTCTGTCTATTATTGCGATTTTTTATCCTCTTTTTATCTTTGTCTTTTTTTGGGGACGCTCTATAGGTGTTTCTGATGCATCTATAAGAATTACTTCGTATTCCATGTCTCTCTTAAGAAGAGCTTTTTTCCCAGGCTGTGAAAACTTCTTGCTTTTAATCCATGTGTCTTCTACCCATCTGCAGGCTCGATAACATGCGTTTTCTCTCAGACCGTAACTACAACCTGTGTGAAAATACGTTCGATATTCTCTCAAATATTCTAAAGTCTTTAAAAGCTTGTCTTCTAGGCTTAAGTAAGCCTTTTCTCCTAGCTTTTCTCTATCTTTTGTTTTGCTCTTCCCATAAAATTAAGACCTTTTCTTCAAAAGTTTTTCGTTTCACTCCTGTTAGTCTTCTAAATTGCTCGGGTGAGAGTGATTGAAGTTCTAAGTAATTTTTCCTTTCCCTTCATTTAGGAAGGAAGTATAGCAAAAATCTAATTACGCAAGAAGTCTATTTTTTAAATGCCTATAACTTTGCGAAAAGATTGAAAGCTCTAAAGGGATTGACACCTTTTAAATATAGTGGTTCCGATTCAATCGCATAGAAAAATATAGGATTAACGACAAGTTTCAAGTCGTTGACTTGAATCCCATTAAGCTAGCCGTTTGAATTGGCACTACTATATATTATCAAAAGTTGGCAAAAAAAACCAAAAATTTTTAGAATTAATCCATTCCATCACACTTTGGGACTAAACATCTTAGAGTTCTTTATCCGTTTCTAAATGATGCTTTAGCGCATTTAAAAAAGCACAACCATACATACCATCAAGTACGCGATGATCAAAGGTTAAAGAAAGATTAATCATACTGCAAATGGCAAGACTATCATCTTCCCGAGGAATCACTTTTCTATAACTAGCCCCTACACCAATGATGGCAACTTCGGGATATCTAATGATGGGAATTCCAATTTGCACACCAGACATACCAAAATTTGTAATGGTGATTGTGCCTTCGGTTACATCATCAGGTACTAATTTTCCCATCCGAGCTTTATGAGATAGAGCGCTGATCCCTTGAGCAATTTTTGGAAGAGACAAATCTTGAGCTCCTTTTAAAACAGGTACAAGCAACCCTTGTTTAACACTTACCGCAATCCCTAAATTAATGAACCTCTTCATTAAAATGGTATCTTTATCTAGAGAGGAATTTAACAAAGGAAATTCTTGAAGGGCTTTAATTAAAGCTCTAGCAATAAAACTGGTTAAGGTAAGTTTTGCTTGGCACTTCTCTAAAAAAATTTGTTTTTCTTTTTGGATACATTGCACCACATTTGTAATATCTATTTCTGTAATCAGCGTAGCATGAGGTGCTTCATAAAAAGAGCGCACCATATTATCTGCTATCGCTTTGCGCATACCAGTCATTTGCAATCTTTCTATAGATTGCAAAGAGCCCTTTTCTTTTACAGTCCTTTTTTCTAGATAAAGCTCTAAGTCTTGCTTAGTGACTCTCCCTCCAGAACCTGTTCCTGTAATTTTTTGCAACTCTTCTAAATTCAGTTTATGTTCTCTAGCTAATCGTAAAAGAGCGGGTGAAAAAAAATATTGATTCCTCTTAGCATTGATCGAAATCGGCGAAGGGTTATTTTTTTCCAGATTTTTGTTTGTTTGCCTATCCTCTGTAGAAATAATTGCTAAAAGATCTCCTATTTGAACCTCTTGATCTACTTCTGCACAAATTTCTTGTAAAATACCTGCTATAGGTGAAGGGATCTCGCTACTAAGTTTATCGGTAGAAACTTCTAATAAAGGCTCATCTAATTGAACCACATCTCCTACTTTTTTAAACCACTGCAATATAACAGCACTGTGAATGCTCTCTCCTAATTTAGGTAATAGTACTTTTATTTCTCCGCTCATCGATGCCCTTTATTTGAAAAAAATTCTATTTTAGCTAACATCTCTTGCCAGATAGCATGCCCGGCTACAATCTCTAATTCTACACGCAAAGCAATTACAGGTATACAACATCTAAAAGAGGATAGTTTAACCCAATCCTTTTCTGTACATACAATCATTTCTCCTGCTTTATCCTTACATCTCTTAGCAAATAAATTAAGCTCATTTAGCCCAAAAGCCGTGTGATCTGGTAGAAATACACAATCTACAATACCACATCCTATCTCTCTTACGGTTTGTAAAAAACGCTCTGGCCTGCCCAAAGCACAAAATACCCCTACTTTTTTTCCAGTCACTTCCTGTGGATTACAAACAACAACGTTCATGCCAATAACTGGCGCTAAAGTATATAAAGATATTTCTTTCTTTAATTCTTCATATTGACAAGCTGAATCAATGTGATTGGCAATAATCCAATCAGCTCGGTCTAATCGGGAAGGAGTATCACGTAATAAACCACTTGGCAAAAATTTTTTTTGACCAAAAGGATCTTTTGCATCAATCACAATAATTTCTAGATTCCGCGCTAACCTTCGATATTGCATCCCATCGTCTAGAATTAAACACTGCATTTTCTCCGTAATGGCTCTATATCCACTTTCAATACGATTTTTGCCTACCCAAATAGGTACTGAGGTTGTCTTTGCTAAAAGATAGGGTTCATCTCCACAATACTGAACGGGTAGAGTACATCCTTTTCCATCAGAAATCTTTTCTACTCTGCCAGAGGTTTCAATCTTTGAAAGAAATCCTCTTGTAAGAATAGCTAATCTGATTTTCGGATCAAGATGCTTTATCATCTTTTGAATCAGTGGTGTTTTTCCGGTTCCTCCAGCTGCAATATTCCCAATACTGACTACACAAGTAGGAAGCTTATGTACTTTAAGCAAACCCTTATCATAGGCTAAATGTCTTAATCGCACTCCTAAAGAAAAAAAAGCACTTATTAAAAAAAAGAAGGGGATGAAAAAAAAAGGTTTTTTTTCTTTTTGAACAACTCGAAACAAATACCGTTTTACCTTTTTAAGAAGAAACACAAATAGCTCTTGGCTCTGTTTGAAAAAGCAATACCTCTACTTGTTCTATAATAATATGAATGGCAGTCATATGGGCTTCTTGAATCCGATCTGAAAACTCAAACCCGGAAACGATCCATTCCAGATCAGCCACCCCTTTTAACTTACCTCCTGTTTTACCAAGAAAAGAGATTGTTTTCAGACCTCTTTTTCGTGCCGTTAACATGGCTTTAAATAGATTTGTGGAATTACCACTTGTCGTTAAAGCGATGAAAAGATCTTCTGGTTTAGCAAAAGCTTCTACTGCTCTTGCAAAAACAAAGTCAAATCCCATGTCATTTGCTGTACAACTTAAATGGCCTGGATCGCTTAAAGCAATAGCTGGTAGAGCTTTTCTTGCATAACGAAATTGCCCCGTTAACTCCTCTGCAAAATGCATGGCATCGCATAAACTCCCTCCATTACCTGCAATCAATAATTTACCACCTTTTGTAAAACACTTAGCAATTAATTGACTGGCATTTTCGATAAAGCTCATGCTTTTTTCTTCTTTTAAAAGTACAATAGCGCGTATTGCTTCATCAACTGCATGCTCGATTTCTTTTTGCATAATAAATTACTCTTTTTATGAGGCAATTATAAAAGGACCCTTGTATTATAGTAAACCTACTTAAAGCATTTTTTAATAATTATGATCTTATTATATCCCCCCGTAAAAATCGCTCTTATCGGAGCTACTGGTATTGTTGGAAGAGAAATATTGGGTCTTTTAGAAAAACGTCATTTTCCGATCAAAACACTACGCTGTTTTGCTTCTTTAGATTCAAAAGATAAATCCATTCTATTCTCCGGAGAAAATATTCCATTAGAAACCCTTTCCAAAGATAAATTACACAACATCGACCTAGCTATTTTTTGCACAAAAAAAGAGGTTTCTAGTAAATGGATCCCCTATCTTGCTAGGCAAAAAACCATTATAATCGATAACAGCGCTGCTTTTAGGCTTGATCCACATGTACCTCTTATCATCCCAGAGATTAATTTAGCAGAGCTAGCCAACCATAATTACATTATTGCTTCTCCTAATTGCTCTGCTTCGATCATGTTAATGGCTCTTTTTCCCTTGCATCAGTACATTCCCATTCAAAGAATTCAGGTAGCTACTTACCAAGCGGTTAGCGGTGCTGGATTTCACGCTATGCAAGAGTTAATTTCTGCTACACAAGCTGTATTAGAAAAAAAGGCTTATACGCCAAAAGCGCTACCTTTTCCATCTGCATTTAACCTATTCTTGCATAACTCTACATTAAACGCAGATGGCTATGTTGACGAAGAATTAAAAATGCTACAAGAAACTCGAAAAATTCTTTCCAATCCTCATATTCGGGTAAATGCAACCTGTGTACGCGTTCCTGTTTTACGAGCACATTCTCAAGCTTTAAATGTCACCTTTACTCAAGAAATCTGTCCAGAAAAGGCTTATGAACTTTTAGAAAAAGCTCCTGGTATAAAAGTACATGAAGACCGCTTAAAGAATCGTTTCCCTATGCCAATTGATGTTGCAGGGCAAAACGATGTGTACTGCGGAAGAATCAGAAAAGATCTTTCCTATGCTAATACTTTAGATCTGTGGGTAGTAGGGGACCAAATACTGAAAGGAGCTGCTTTAAATACGATACAAATTGCAGAACACCTTCTTTGAATCAAAGCAATTTCTGCCAATCTAGAATTTCTTCACATACAATCACTTCTTGTGTAATGGGGTGAGGAAAACTCATACACGCATGATGTAAGGCAATCTTCTGTTTGAGTAAATGCTTCTTACTTCCATACTTGACATCTCCTACAACAGGAGAGCCTATAGCGGAAAACTGTGCACGGACCTGATGATAACGCCCTGTATACAGCTTTATTTTTACCAGTGAAAAATCTCCCTTTTCAAGCATAACAGAATACTCCAGCTGAGCTAATTTTCCTTGAATATGATTGGATTTTACTACTTTAGCACGGTGATTTACATGAGTTAACGTATGCTCGAGAACTCCCGAGTTTTTTAGATTTTCACCTCTTTCTACCCAGGCTAAATAGGTTTTACTCATTTTCTTTTCACGCATACTTTGCTGCAGCCGAGTAAGCGCTTTAGATGTTCTTGCAAATAAAACCAAACCGCTAACCGGTTTATCTAAACGATGAATACATTCTAGATAAACCCCGCCTGGTTTTTTATATTCTTTTTTAACCCAAGTTTTTGTTAAATCGGTTAAGTTATCTTTTATAGGATAGTGAGGCTGCGTACTTAAACCAGCAGGTTTCACAACTATTAAAACATGGTTATCTGAGAAAATGATCTGCATTTTTTCCTTTGCGTTGTCGAACAACTTCGTATAACAAAAGTGTAGTAGCTGTTGCTACATTCAAAGAATCCGCTATGCCATGCATAGGAATACGAACACAGATATCAGCTTGCTTCATCCAAAAATCGGATAACCCCAATTGTTCAGTGCCAACAGCAATTGCCACAGGACCTGTTAGATCTAATTGGGTAAAATCTTGGGAAGCAGAGGGGGTTGCTGCAACAACTTTAATTTTATGCTCACGCATCAGACTTAAAACCTCTTGACTTGTAGCTTCTATTACTGAAGTGGTAAATAATGTTCCTACACTAGCGCGTACAACATTGGGATTATAGATATCTGTACAGCGATCGCATATCATCACCGCATCTACTCCTGCTGCATCTGCCGAGCGCAAAATAGTGCCTAGATTTCCTGGTTTTTCAATCGCCTCAGCAATGACTACAAAAGCTATAGGACTAAACGAAATAGAATGAAGTGGATAGTGCATTTGCTCTGCTATAGCTACAAGCCCATCAGGACGATCTCTGTAAGAGATTTTTTTGAAAACAGATTCAGAACAATGGTAGATAAAAGCTTGATCTTGTTCAATTTGCTCAATTAGGGTTTTTTCATTTATTCCTAAAAATAAAGTCGGGCAAATAAATAAAGAGACAATCTTTACCCTGGCTTGCACAGCCCTAGACAACTCCCGATATCCCTCAATGAGAAAAAGATTTGTTTGATTGCGCGTTCTGCGATTTGCTAGTTGCATTGCTAACTTAATTTTAGGATTTTGCATGCTTGTGATTTTTTCTATCATGGCAGCCACCAAGCAAAACTTCCATAAGGAATAGCAAACTCATTTTCAGAAGGCAATAAGAGCTCATCGCTCTCAATTTTCCCTTTAGGTAATAATTGTTTCATTAAATTTTGAATGACAGTCGGGGTAATTCCAGAGGTATGGGTAGTGAATAACAAAAAAAGAGCATCTTTGCTTAAAAGGTCTTTACACATGTCTAGCAATTCTATAAGACCTTCTTCAATTTTGAAAATTTCCCCCTTATTTCCTCTACCAAAGCTAGGGGGATCTAAAATGATTGCTTCATAGAAAGAGCCCCTTTTGATCTCTCTTTTTATAAATTTTTTCACATCTTCTATAATCCAACGAATCGGTTTATCTAAAAAATGATTTAACATAGCATTCTCTCTAGCCCAACTCACCATTCCCTTTGAGGCATCAACATGGCAGACTTTAGCTCCTACTTTTGCACAGGCTAAAGTAGCTCCTCCTGAATAAGCAAATAAATTGAGAACTCTCGGCTCTTTTCTTGAGATAAGCAACTTTTGCATATAGGTAAAAAGAAGACTGTGTTCAGGAAAAACGCCTACATGACCAAAGTCGGTAGGAGCTACCTTAAAACGTATATCCTCAATAATTACTATCCAATCCTTAGGCAAAGATCTCTGATATTCCCAACGATTTCCTTCGTCTCGAGAAAAAATAGCATCCGCTTCCCATTTTTTAAGAGAAGGTTTCCAAATTGCTTGAGAGCAGGGCCTAATCAAAGTAAAAGCGCCAAAACGCTCTAACTTTTGTTGATTACCGCTATCAATTAGAGAATAAGACATAAATGGAAAAACTTTTTTAGTTAAGCTAGTATTTTAGCATACTTAAGGGATTCTTTACTATTAGTTAAAAAAAAGAAGTAATTTTACAAATTTTTTTGGCTTAGTGAGAAAAAATAACATAGAATCTAATGTTCTGATGATTGGCAAATCAATCATAAACATAAAATACAGACTTCTTTTTCGGTTTTCGATTTGCGTATTTATAATAATGTAACCTACATTCCTACCCCCTAGCGTATATTTTTGGAATTAGCTAAGCCTTTTGTGCTATTATGTCTTTTTTGAACAAAGAGGTGCGGTATGGTAGAGGTTTCAGAAGGAGAAATTCAAACGACAGTAATGGATCATCATGGCTTAGTGGCTGCCATTTGTCAGGACTTAAAAATTGCTGAAAGGATTGACAATCGTCTGCCTTCAGGTGCTCAAAGGAAAGTTAGTCCAGGAATAGCAGCGGTGGCTATGATCATCCATGGTCTGGGCTTTACGAAAAGATAGTACCGATCATGAGCTAGGCTGTGCTCTCGATAATATTGCAGAGTATGGTGCAAGCAAATTATTTTCTGAAGCTGCTTACTATAGGTCAAAAATCGTTGCAAATTACCTAAAAACATCTAGAGTAGAAATCAAATTCTTGCCTCCTTATTCTCCCGATCTCAATCTGATTGAACGCCTTTGGCGATTCATAAATAAAAAAGTCCGCAATAATCGATATTATGAAAAATTCTTAGATTTTAAGAAGGCGATTTGTGCTTTTTTTGAAAATATTCCTAAATATCGGGAAGAACTGCAGCCTCTTTTATCTAAGAAATTTTACTTAGTTAAATCTTAATTTAAAGATAAACGAGTATAACCCCTTCTTTATGTGCAATTATGGCATGTTTATTGGTTTATGGAGCCTAAGCGTCCTCTACTCTCGATAATAAGCTTGCTCCGAAAAAACCAGTAAGCATTGCTGCATAATCCCTCCATATGAAGAGTTAAATCTTGCTATTCTGTATCCATTTCCTGCTTCGATCCAAGGTATGTCTTCTGATGGCTTTTCCACCATTCTTTTTACTTCAGTAATTGTCTCAGGAACTCGTGTCACCCACAAATAGTCATTATTTTTCAGTAGCCTCTCCTTCTTGTACAGAGCCGAATCTGCTATCCACCTGGAGGGCTTATCTAGATCTATTTAAGAACGAAAATTCTCTACGTTTTTGATGGTTTCGTGGAAAGACACTTTGTCAGAGCTATTCCCATCTAAAGGATCCATCCACAAAGGAATAGAACTCGGACCATTTACAACCAATGATAAAAAGACCTGCTTCAAATCTGGCCTGTGGTCTTTGGAAAATCCATGTGTAACCTCTATAATTTTGGGATCATCGTCTCTATGTGATTTATTCCATCCAATAAATGATTATCCAAAGCGATCCCAAAAGCTACTTCAGAAAATAATTTGCTTGCACCATACTCTGCAATATTATCGAGAGCACAGCCTAGCTCATGATCGGTACTATCTTTGGCCTTAAGACCAACTTCTAGGAGCCTTTCTATTGGCTCGGATGCAAAAAACTGATGAGCTAAATACAATGTTCTATTCGTAAAGCCCAGACCATTGATGATCATAGCCACCGCTGCTATTCCTGGACTAACTTTCCTTTGAGGGCCTGATGGCAGACGATTGTCAATCCTTTCAGCAATTTTTAAGTCCTGACAAATGGCAGCCACTAAGCCATGATGATCCATTACTGTTGTTTGAATTTCTCCTTCTGAAACCTCTACCATATCGCACCTCTTTGTTCAAAAAAGATATAATAGCACAAAAGGCTTAGCTAATTCCAAAAAAGTGCCCTAGGGAGTAGGCAGGGCACAGGACATTAAAAGAGTAATTTTAAAATCTTCTCTCGATATACAGGATCGATAGTCCTTTATTAGGGAAATTGTATTAGTAGATTTTTAAGTTTTTAGGGTGTTTGAGTACGGTTTAACGCCTATAAATCAAAAATTAGGTTAATGAATGTTCTAGTTTGTCAAAAACTAAACAAAATTTACTTAAAAATGAGATGATTTTTTTTAATATAGCTTCAATAATAAGGACTGCGGAAAATAAGGAATGGACAATTTCCAGAAAAATTCAAATTACTCTTTTAATGTCCTGTACCCTGAGGTGGAGGTATATTTTTAGCCAATTTACGCCATAAAATACCAAATAAGGAATAAGCTGTTTTTAAAATAATTGTTTGACGATCTCCTGTAATTTGCAATCTAAAAACATAAGGACTGCTCCCTTTTTCTTGCATAGCGGCCCACATAGTCCCTATCTTCTCATGAGAGCTGTCACTGGTAGGGCCTGCTATGCCTGAAATAGCCAATCCTACATCTGCTTGGCTTTTTTCTAAGGCGCCATTTAGCATGGCAAGAACGCATTCGGCACTAATGGTGCCTTTTGTTTCTAGGATTTTTTTAGGTACATCTAGTATGTGCTGTTTAAGAGCAGAAGAGTAGGTTACAAAAGAGCCTAAAAAAAATTCGGATGCCCCTTTAATAGCTGTGAGCAAACTAGCCATGGTTCCTCCCGTACAGGACTCTGCTAAAACAAGTGTTTTTTTTTCTTTGATAAACCAGTTATGAATCGCCTCTTCAATTTTACCTGTTGCTGCTGTATATAAAAAAGAATCTAGCTGGACTTTGAGCAGTTCTTCTGCATATTCCAATGAAGCTTTATTTTCACTAGACAACATAATAGTAACATGAGAATAAGAAGGATAAATACCCATTTCCAATTCCGGTAATTGAGCTTGTAACTCCCTTAAAATGGGATCAATCTGACTTTCTTTAAAGAAGCATGCATACAAATAGACCTCATGTTTATGCAAAGGAGGGTGTCTTTCTTGAAGAACAGGAAGAAATGTATTCACAAACATAGGCTGCATTTCTGCAGGCATGCCGGGAAAGCAAACCACCATCTTATCATTTGTAAGAAAAAGTAATCCGGGAGCTATTCCTACAGAATTGAGCAAAGGTTGAGCTTTATCTGGAATTGTAGCTTGGTTTTGTAGCATATCTAATTCTTTTCCAAAACGCTTCTGTAGATCAGTTATTACTAGAGCATTCACAGACAACTTACAATGAAACATTTCAGCTACGACTATTCTAGTTAAATCATCTAAAGTGGGCCCTAATCCCCCTGTAATGATTACAAGATCTGAGCGCTCATAAGCTTCTTGTAGTCCTTTCCTTAGTATTTGAAGATCATCTGAAAATGTTGTATGACGCTCCACTGTATAACCGAATTTAAACAAACGAGCGCTGATAAATGCTGCGTTTCTATTTACAATACGGCCATCCAAAAGCTCTTTGCCAATAGTAATAATTTCAATCTTCAATCCAGACATAGCACTTTAATCCCTAACTGTTGTAGTTGTGGATGCGAATGAATCCAACTCATACATTTTTTGCCTATTCGAATAGTAGCATTGATTCTCTCTTCTCCTACCAAAAAGGGAGTAGGAATAGTGAATTGTCTCACCCATTTCATTAAAAGAGCAAATAATTCCGTATTAGGAAATAAGTCTTTCTTAATAACTCGTGTGATTTCTTTTGTCTTAGGATCTTGATAAAATTGTGGATAAGAAAATTGAATCCCCCAGCTAACGGTGTTCTGGCCCAAAACCATAGGATAAAATATTTTCTCCGTAAAAGAGAATAAAAACTGATGCATTTGCATTTGAATAACTGGCAAAACTGGTTTGATTAAAAGTCGCTTTTCTGATACGGGCATTGCATAAAATACTTCTTTAGAACGCGTCATTGCACAGGAAAAACATTCTCTAAAATAACTACCTTGAACAAACTTACTTTTTTTTAATAATTGAACATACTCTAAGTAAACTTGCAGAAAATCATTTTGTGCTAAAAGAGCGCTTTGTTCTTTTACAGGTTTGCTAACTGCTACAAGATAAAAAGGATCTAGCTGCTTGAATAAATCTACGATCTCTTCTTGATCTAAAAGAACTTGTACTTTAATCCATTTGGAAACCTGAAGAAGACCTTCTTGAATAGGAGAGCTGATACGAAAAATGGTCATTTTAAAGAGCTCGCAACCGTTTTAAAGCAGGTAGTCTCTAATAGCATCATTAAAATTCCACAAAAAATAGCAGCGTCTGCGATATTGAAAACAGGATAGACATATCCCCAAAAAATAAAGCAAAACATATCGATAACATGACCGTAAATAATACAGTCGAAAACATTTCCCACAGCTCCTGCTAAGATCAGCATCAAACAGACTGTACGGTAATTACTTATCTGCTTTACATACAAATAATATCCAAGGGCTGCGATAATAAAAATCCGAATAGAGACTAATAAAAACTGGCAGTTAGCAAAAAGCCCCCACATAGCGCCTTTATTGATTACATGTGTAATTACAAATTCTATACCCAGTGCATGAAAAACCCCTATTCCTCCATAAGGAAAATAACAGAAGTTCATGGGTGTCACAAAGTAATGCACATACATTTTTAAAAGCGCATCGAATAGAAAAATAGATATTGCTAAAAGACTTAACTTCCAACTCATCTTAAAAGCCATTTACAATAATCCTTTTTCAAGCATCTCTTGAGCTTTCACAGTTGTGTTTGCATAAGGAATTGCTTCTAATCTCTTTAAGGGGATTTCCTCGCCCGTAAGATCGCAAGTCCCATAAGTTCCTTGATCAATTTTATCTAAAGCAATTTCAATCTTCTGCAAAATCTCTCGCTCATTTCCGCTTAGCTGCAGATTAATTGTTCGATTAAAATCATCGGTTCCTTCATCCGCTTGATGTTGAGAATATCCTTTAATTTCATCAGTTGCTCTTACATCTTCTATCGTATCACGAATCAGATGCGTCATTTGAGCTTTTAACTCCTCTAGACGATTTTTAAATTTAGTAATTTGTTCCTTAGTTAATACCATAAACATCCTCTTTTTATGTTTCTGTTGAGTGAATCGTATCTTTGGGGCTAACATCCTCAATGGCATCGATTAATTCATTGACATCTTTAAATCGCCGATAAACACAAGCAAATCGAATGTAGGCAATGCTATCTAGTTCTTGTAAATGTTGCATTACACTCCCCCCTAATTCTGCAGTAGTGACCTCTCTAATTTGACGCTCCATTAAATCAGAGGTAATTTTGTAAGCCAAAGTTCTTAACTGATCATGACTGATGCGCGTATGGCGACAAGCTGCATCTAAACCTTTAATAAGCTTATCCTGGCAAAAATCTTCATATCGCCCATCTCTTTTTTTCACTTGAATTGTTAAGTCTACTGTTTCAAAAGTGGTAAAACGTCGTAAACAGTACAAACATTCTCTTCTTCTACGAACAGCATTGCTCTCCGCTACATTTCGAGAATCAGTAACTTTTAATTCTTCACAAGCACAAAATGGACAATGCATATGTTATATCACGCTTAAATTTTTTATAGAGCCTAGAAAAATTTTACCTATTCTAATGCTTTTATATACATAACAAGTTTTTTTATTTTTTTACCTATTATCTAAAGCTCTATTTTATCCCAAAAACAGATTCCAATCAGCCTGTTTTTTGCGTTTTTTAAATATTTAATCCTTCTAAACATACAAATTGCTTTTAAAACAAGCTTTTATTTAGAGAATTTTATGAGACCGGAAAAATTTCTATAAATTGTTTAAACTATTCTCAATTTAATTTTAATCTTGTTTTTTAATTGTATTAAATTATATGTAAACAAGTTACGTGTAAAAAACCCTTTGTCTTTAGAAAACATACAAATTAACCTAATAAATTTAAATTTTATAATTTATAAGCAAGGAAGGATTTATGACAACAGTCAGTACAGACACACACACTGTGAGAATTTCTATACCGTATAAACCCTCTTTGATCACTTCTATTCTAGAAAACAAAAAACCCCTTCTTATAACAGCAGCTACGCTTGTAATAGGCCTTAGCATGGGAATGCCTATCGGAGGGTTCATCTACGACAGAATAACAAATGCAGGTCTTACAAGTTGTGCTTGCCCAAAAGAGCCCCTCTCATCATGGGGAATTACCTTACCAGGATAAGGTTATGCGCATGGGGAGTTAAAGAAGGGAAAAAGCTGGATGAAAAAACCCATCCAGCTTTTTTTGCAGTAAAGCATTAGACCTCTTTCAAAACCCATTTAGCTCCAGATTATAAATGCCCGCAATTAGATTGAACCGAAGACCAAACCTTTTTCGTCTATTTCTATAACGATCAGCTAAAATTTTGAATGGCTTAAGCAGACCAATAGCATTTTCATTAATTACACGTTCTTTGGAAAGGAATTGATTATTTTTTTGTCTTGTTTTGTTAAAGGATTTTTCTTGCTTCTTCTTTTAGGCATTTGGGTTTTAGCATGAAGCTTTTTAAGTCCTAGATACCCTCCATCTGTTAGAGCCTGTTTAAAATCTTTTCAAAAGTGAGGATATTCTGGAGAAAGATTTACAAAGAGTGTGCAGGAAATATTAGAATATAGTGGTTCCGATTCAATCGTATAGAAAAATATTTTGTTTTGTGTTAAGCTATTGAGTATGAAAAATATGATTCCGAAAATAAAACTGGAAGTAGCCCTCGAGGCGGTAGCAAATCAAAACTTTCACAAGACCAAACAGAGTCTCTACTAAAACACCTACAGGAAAAGACCTATCTTAAAGTCAAAGGGATCATAGCTTATGTGCATGAGCAATATGGGATAAAATATTCCCGAAGTGGCATGACAGATTGGCTCATACAGCACGGATTTGTTTATAAACGTCCTAAAAAGATTCCTGGGAAATTAGCTCCTGAAAAACAACGAATTTTCATAGAACAATATAGGGCTTTAAAGGAGACATTAAACCCTGATGAAGAGATCTATTTCATAGATGCTGTGCATCCTGAACATCAGTCCCAAGCCGTATGTGGATGGATCAAAAAAGGCGTTCAAAAGACTTTGCAGACATCCGGGAAACAATTGCGATTGCATTTTGCTGGAGCTCTTTGCCTGACAGGAATGAAGATTGTTACAGAGGAATATAAGACAGTTGATGCCGATGCAATGCTCGATTTTTTCAAGAAGCTAGAAAAACAGACAGAGGCTCGAATTATTCATGTAATTTTGGATAATGCAAGATCAAACAAAAATAAGAAACTAGAAGAGTTTCTGATGTCTTCTAGGATTAAAGTGCACTATCTCCCTCCTTATTCGCCGAATTTGAATCCTATTGAACGCTTGTGGAAGATCTTAAAGGAAAAGAAGGTATACAATCGATATTACGAAACGTCGGTGACTTTTTTTCAGGCAATTAGAGGATTCTTCTTAGAAGAGATACCGAAAATAACAGATATTTTGAAATGTAGGATAAACGACAAGTTTCAAGTCGTTGACTTAAATCCCATTAAGCTAGCCGTTTGAATCGGCACTAGTATATAGTGGTTCCGATTCAATCGTATAGAAAAATATTTTGTTTTGTGTTAAGCTATTGAGTATGAAAAAACTGATCCCTAGCCAGAGAGCTGACTTAGAACACAAGTTAAAGCATCCAAAAGACTATTCTGAACGGAATAGGCTTTGTGTAATTTTGGGCTATGATGAGGGTATCTCAACAAAAAATCTTGCTAAAACACTCCGGATAAGCCCTATCACTGTTCAGAAATACCTCAGAGAATATGATTCCGAAAATAAAACTGGAAGTAGCCCTCGAGGCGGTAGCAAATCAAAACTTTCACAAGACCAAAAAGAGTCTCTACTAAAACACCTACATGAAAAGACCTATCTTAAAGTCAAAGGGATCATAGCTTATGTGCATGAGCAATATGGGATAAAATATTCCCGAAGTGGCATGACAGATTGGCTCATACAGCACGGATTTGTTTATAAACGTCCTAAAAAGATTCCTGGGAAATTAGATCCTGAAAAACAACGAATTTTCATAGAACAATATAGGGCTTTAAAGGAGACCTTAAACCCTGATGAAGAGATCTATTTCATAGATGCTGTGCATCCTGAACATCAGTCCCAAGCCGTATGTGGATGGATCAAAAAAGGCGTTCAAAAGACTTTGCAGACATCCGGGAAACAATTGCGATTGCATTTTGCTGGAGCTCTTTGCCTGACAGGAATGAAGATTTTTACAGAGGAATATAAGACAGTTGATGCCGATGCAATGCTCGATTTTTTCAAGAAGCTAGAAAAACAGACAGAGGCTCGAATTATTCATGTAATTTTGGATAATGCAAGATCAAACAAAAATAAGAAACTAGAAGAGTTTCTGATGTCTTCTAGGATTAAAGTGCACTATCTCCCTCCTTATTCGCCGAATTTGAATCCTATTGAACGCTTGTGGAAGATCTTAAAGGAAAAGAAGGTATACAATCGATATTACGAAACGTCGGTGACTTTTTTTCAGGCAATTAGAGGATTCTTCTTAGAAGAGATACCGAAAATAACAGATATTTTGAAATGTAGGATAAACGACAAGTTTCAAGTCGTTGACTTAAATCCCATTAAGCTAGCCGTTTGAATCGGCACTAGTATATATAGTAGAAATAGCAAAAAGAAATGCACTTCATACTTTTAAAGTCATTTCTAGAAGATGGGTTGTAGAGCGTTCTTTTGCGTGGATAGAAAAATGTCGCAGGCTATGGAAAAATTGCGAAAGAAAACTACATACAAGCCTGAATATGGTGGTTCTTGCTTTTATTGCTCTAATTTTGAAAAGATTTTAAACAGGCTCTTAGAAGGTTTATTTCGGAATGAAACTTGATTTTAGAATCCTTAAATATCCTAAAATCATGTCTTCTACCTTTGGAAAAAAAGGTACAAATAATCTTTTTTGTGTCCTTGCTCATTACAAGCTGCGTCTTTAAGGTGTGCCTTTTCTTCTTCCCTGAGTAAAAATGTTTTTGTTTTTTTTAGGGCGCTCTATGGGTGTTTCTGTGGCATCTATTAAAATAACATCATATTCCATATCGCTTTTTAATAGCTCTTTACGTCCAAGCAGTGCAAATAGGGGATGTTTTATCAGGGTGTATTCTACCCATTTTATTGTTTTATAAGCTGTACTTTCACTGATATTATAGCTCTGGCTTATGTGAAAATAGGTTCTATACTCTCTTAGATACTCTAAGGTCATCAGTAACATGTCTTCTATTTTTAATTTATTGACGCGGCCTCCTCGGGCTTTTTTCTCTTTGTGACTTATCTCCAAAATCAAGCTCATTTGATCAAATGTCCTACGTTTTACTCCGGTTAATCTTCGGAATTTCTCGTTGTCTAAACTTTTTGCTTTTTCAAATTTCATCATGCCCTTACGTATTTTTAAGGGCATTATTTTATACAAGGGCTTTTTTATTTCCTAGTTTTGAAAGAGCTCTATTGATCACATCTTAAGTATTGCCTTTTCTTTGTAAAGACTTTGAGTCATTACGGAAAAATTCATTTCTCCTGTTATTTCGAAGTCTTATTTCCGGAGGTTTTTCCATAAACTGATTACCTTTTCGATCTCTTATCGCTTTCAAACGATTGCAACCACCTTTTCCCTTTCCACCTTTCTGCTTAGACATATAGGCTAAACATGCGGATGCTAATCCAAACGTTATTACAGATCCATATGTAATTTTTCTAACCGCTTCTCTTCCTTTCTCCGGAGTCCATTTTTCCTCTAGATATTTTGTAGTCTGATTTAATAAAGGATCCAAACTTATCGATTGTATATTGACAGTTGCCAGCATCTGTAGTTCTACTGTTGTTGATTTACGTGTATTTTCTGGAAGGGTCCAACGGGTCATTAGATAAGTGTGATAATCACGCTCCAAAGAATTAAGCTTTTCAAGCTCTTTTTTCAGCAGGTCTTCCTTTTCATTTTTTGTATAAATCAATATTTTATTAAGAGTTGGTTTTTGTTTAGTTAAAAGATACTCTACAAAAGAATAAGAGATCTGATAGTTTTGTCTAGTTGCTTCTATAATATCTTTTATACGAACGAGTCCCTTCTCTATTAGGGTTCTTTTAACACTTTCCGCCAAAAAATTCTTGGGAATTAATACATACGAAAGACCTTCATTCAACCAGTCAAGTCTCCCATATTTTCCAAATTTATCCATTGGATGATTCACTTTAAGACCAGCATGCAAATGAAGCAAGATATGGTTAAATTCATGCTCTAAATTCCAAAGTTCATTGTTTTTTACATAGATAGCAGCGGTTGGAATGCATAAGGGCCCCACGTAAGAACATTCGGTTACACCTCCGTTTCCTGTAGATTTTTCAAGCAAAACATAATTAAAAATCTCATATAAACGATTACTACTTGCAACATATAAATTGCATTTAATCTCTTGAGAATTGATATCTAATACGGATCCAAACTCTTTTATAAAATGAGAGTAAGTATCTTGGAGCTTGCCGTGAATCTGTTTCATTAGATCATGGTTCCAATCTACAGCAGAGGTGACATTAACCTTTATAGGTTTTATAGAGATCTCTTTTTGATAGGGATATATATCTTTAACGGTGGTTTTTTTGCAAAATGGAAATAAAGACACAAGATTTTTTTCTCTAATCGATTTGATTATTAAATAAGATAATTGTTTTACAATTCTTTCCTCTTTGGACGTTAATCCTTTAAAAAGGCTGTCAAAACCTTGTTTTAGTTTATCAACAATCTCATCTTTGAATGCGGTGTCTTTAGTGGCGTGTAGTATGTCTTCAAAAGACATCAAAGCGTTTCTGATAAAATAATATTCGCTTTTTTCTTTTGATTCTTTACATAAGTTAAAAGTTTTTTCTATTACCGCAAACAAGTCCTGTTTGACTATACACCCGTCATCTAAACATTTTTCAATAAATTGATATTTAAATAACGCATTAGCATATTTGTACACAATATTTTGTATCTCTTCGTTAGAACTCGACAGGATTTCCTTTAATTTGATTAGGTAAATTTTAGCTTGGCTAAGATCGTTAAAACCAATAAGATTTTTTAAATTGAAGGAGGATACGCCAACCCAATTTTTAAAACATAAAAACCGCATTTCAGTTGTAATGGGAGTTCTTGAGAAAAAATTACCAACCTTTTCTAAAGTACCTTTCATTATTTCCATATTTTTAGAATCAAAATGTGTACTGCACTGATATTCATAAATAACTTTGAGCGCTTTGGTCAAATCTTCCCATTGCGCTTTGGTCGAATCTTCCCTTTCTTTTTTCCCTTCGCTCTGGTGGAGCAATTCTGGCTTTAGCAGAATTTGATCGATTGTCTTTTTAGCATCGGTTAAAACCCCTGGGTAGAATTCATTTTCTCCTAACCCTTCAAGAGATTTGGGGCTATTATCTTGAGGATCGTTATGAGTACCGGCTGGGTGATCATTTATATTGACAAGCTTCATCAATTTCTCAAATCTACTAGGAGGAACTGTTGAAAGAGAACGCTTTGTACGAAAGCTGTGCTTTGAAGCTGTAAAATTTCTCATTTTAACTACTTCATCTACTTTTTCTATTGTTTGATTTTGATCAAGGAAAACCATCGACTGATTGTTATTACTGTTTGCATGAAGAAAATTCATTCCATGCATTGTACTTATATTTAAAAGAAGATTTGTAGAATTCATTTTTTTATACCTAAAGTAAAATTATTTATTAAAAAATAGTATAGATATGAACCGTAATTTCATTTAATTATAAAAATCTCTTAGTTAAGACAGAGAACTATTCAGTAATTAGCTAGAAACCTCAACAATCATTTTTTATTTTAAGCTCGATATATAAACGGCATTCATATCCCATACTATCTATAAGAGCACACTAGTCAGAACTACTTAATTGTGTAAACAGGTAAAGTATTTTCTATTAATTTAAATCTCGATTGAGATATCCATTTTCTGTCGCTAGAAGAACTTGCGTTCATTCTCTTTCAGGCTCCTAAGATAAAAACTTCTTCTACTGAAATTAGGAAATCACTCTTGATTTAATTTATTAAGGATATTATTATAATCATTATAAGATGTTTTTCTTTATAAAGGATATAATAATGACTGTATTTATGTTAACACCATGGGAAATTCAAAAACACATTGCAAAACAAGCACAAGAAAAGCGCTTATCTCTTAACTTTAGTCAGCAAACCTTATCAGACCGCTCTGGAGTCAGTTTTGGGGTGCTGAAAAAGTTTGAACAGACAGGAAAGATATCTCTTGAGTCCCTTCTTAAAATTGCACTTGTGTTAGGAACACTTGAACCTATCTTGAATTAAATTTACTGTTTTAAAGATACTTGCCGACTTAAGAAATTCATCCAATATCCCAGTAGTCCAAACATTAATAGTCCGTTCCAATATATTGCCTTTCTTTCCCAGCGCACTGTAAGACGACGGAAGCATGTCTTTAACCAAGAAATCGTTCTCTCAACGACCCAACGTTGCTTTTCAAGTTAGCAAATGCCTTTTATCTTATATCCCTTGGTGTTTCTTTTCCGAGCTATCAGAGGAAAAACCTCATGGGAAAGAACATCGATACGTGTTTGCTCTGAGTCATAACCTTTATCTGCTTCAAGTATGGGTACTTTTCCCTGATTCCATGCTTTTTTAATGAAGGGAATGACTTTCCTAAGCAGAGGGATCACTTGTTTTTTCTCATCCCCGGATGCTGATGTAAAAGTGATTGCAAGAGGCTTTCCTGATTTTTCTACCAGTAAATGCGATGTCACGCCTTTACCTTTGTAGCCATAATCAACTTGCTCTCCTCCTCCGCGTCCGCTGGAAAAAAAAACCATCTACAGAGAGTCTCTGGACATCAATACACTCCAGTTGTTCGGCAAGCTTAAGCAGCTCTTCTAAAAATTGATCTAAAAATCCAGCAGATTGCATTCTTCCAAGCCATGCGTGTGCTGTTGAGGGATGAGAAAACTCCTTGTTTCTAGGTGCATCTTTCCAAGGAGCTCCTGTCCGAAGCACCCAGAAAATAGTATTCACTACAGGTCTCCATGGCGCTAATTTTCTTCCATAATGGTTACGATTTACCCATTTTTCCATTTGAGGTTCGAGTATTTTAAACTGTTCTTCATTTAATCCTTGCTTGCTCATGTCATCTGTCTTTAGTTAAAAAATAAAAAGATCTGGTATCATAGCGAAAATTTATATTCAATTCAAGATAGGTTCTTGAAGAGTTTAAGGATTTGTTTAAACAAACAAAACTAGAGCATTTAACATCACTCGATGAGCTGCTTAAAAGCAAAAAACGTAAAAGAGGTCGAAAATGACCTTTCAAAATACATCTGTAGTCCATGTATATTTTATATGTGGACAAAAGAAGCTTTCCATGGGAAGACTTGTTTTAAAAGATCGAAGAATATTTTTTGAATACACTCTTGAATTCATTAAAACAGGATTAGAATTATCTCCTCTTAAACTACCTCTTCAGCCAGGTATTATCATGTGTGAGGATAGAGTTTTTGAAGGTTTATTTGGTGTATTTAACGATAGCTTACCTGATGGATGGGGAAAATTGCTTTTAGATCGTAAGTTAATGAGTCTGCGTCTCAATCCTGGCGACCTTTCACCTTTAAACCGTTTATGCTATGTAGGTAAAAATGGAATGGGCGCCCTTGTGTATGAATCAGAAATAGAAGGAATAAAGCCATTTTATCACGAGAATTTAGATGAGATTGCTGATAAGGTGGTGCAATTTCAAGAGAAGGATGACGATCTTTTTATTGATGATTTATTAGCTATGAACGGCTCATCCGCTGGCGCTCGTCCTAAAATTGTCACCACCATAAGCAAAGAAGACTGGATCATTAAGTTTCGCTCCTCCTCAGATCTAAAAGATATTGGACTCATTAGATTTCTTGCATAACCCCTTATTTTAAAGCTTTCATTTATAGATTCCTAATCTTAACAAAAGCATTTCCAGCTATATCGCTCAAACAATCATATCTCCTGGATTAAAATACTTTAAAATTTTAGATTGCTTATTGGTTATGCAAGAGATCTATTGAATACGCCTATCATTTAATGGCTAAAACAGCTCATCTTTGTGTCTCAGAAGCAAAGCTTTTCCCATCTAAAAAAGGACCGGGGTATTTTGGTGTAAAGCGATTCGATCGCGTAGATGGTAGAAGGGTACATATGCATACAATTAGCGGCTTAGTCCATGCAGACTATCGCTTTCCAAGTCTTGACTACGAAACTATTATGAAAGCAACGTTGTGGCTTACTAAAGATTCCCAAGAAGGTGAAAAGCAATTTAGAGCAACTGTTTTTAATGTCTTGAGTCACAACCGCGATGATCATTCCAAAAATTTTTCTTTTTTGATGGATGAAAAGGGCGTATGGCGAGTCTCACCTGCTTATGATCTGACTTTTTCATCGGGCCCTAGCGGAGAGCACTGTAGCATGATCATGAAAGAAGGCAAAAATCCAACACTTTCCCATTTACTAAAGCTTGCAGAGATAAGCAATATTAAAAAACAAAAAGCTTTACAAATCATTGATGAAGTAAAAATGGCAATGGCAAAATGGAGAAACTTTGCAAAAGATTTAGGATTAAGTTCAACCTCCTTTAAGATGGTTCAGACAGCTCTTAATCATGTTAACAAAACCGTCTTTTCTTAAAGAAAAAGTTCACACATGAAGATTTACCGTTTCTTTCTTAGGAGGAAATGCTCTTTTTTTCTGCTAAGAGCCTGTTTAAAATCTTTTCAAAAGTAGAGCAATAAAAGCAAGAACCACCATATTCAGGCTTGTATATAGTTTTCTTTCGCAATTTTTCCATAGCCTGCGACATTTTTCTATCCACGCAAAAGAACGCTCTACAACCCATCTTTTGGAAATAACTGTAAAAGTATGAAGTGTATTTCTTTTGGCTATTTCTACTATACATCCTAATATCTCCTGCACACTCTTTGCAAATTTTTCTCCAGAATATCCTCCATCTGCTAAAACATTTTTTACACCGAATAAATGGTTTTTATGTAGTGAAAATGCTTCTATACACCCATTTCTGTCAGTGATATTAGCGGTGGTAATGTGAATCGCATGAGGAAGCCCTTGGCTATCGACTGCTATATGTCTTTTTATTCCTGATATTTTTTTCCCTGCATCATATCCTGTCTTCTCCGCTGTATCAGTATTTTTAACACTTTGAGCATCAATAATTACAAAGCTTGTTTTCTCTTTCCGACCACTGCTTTTTCTGGCCTCGCCAACCAATTTTTTTTAAAACTATTTCAAGAATACTCTTAGAATTTTTATCCTCTTTTTTATTCCAAAGATGGAAATAATAATAACACAATTCCCATTTAGGATATTCTATGGGTAACATACGCCACTGGCAACCACTTTTTAAAATGTACAAAATTCCACAAAAAATATCATATAGATCAACTCTTCGTGGACGTGTTTTTTTGCGTGTAGACTCAAGTATTAGATGGATTTTGCTAAATTGTTTACGAGAGATATCGCTTGGATAAGAGCGGGTCATAATTACCTCCAAAGGTTTTATGAAAACTATCATTATACCTTAATGAGAAGATTTTAAACAGGCTCTAAGGCAGTATCATTTTAGGAAGAACGGAGGAGGTGGGATTCGAACCCACGATACGTTTACACGTATACACGCTTTCCAAGCGTGCTCCATCGGCCGCTCGGACACTCCTCCAAAAAGCCTTTAAGCGTGTCTGAGGTTACCTTAACTACACTTTATCTTACAAGAAAAAATCCAAAGAGCTATTATGGCTTAACTTTAAATAAATTACTTACTATATCTTGTGTTTGAAGTTTAATAGAGAGTTATTTCTTTTCCAAAATCGCTTAAAAAATTATGATCCTCAATTGTAGCTTTATCAGGTTTTTAAAAAATGTTTCTTTGTTTATTTATTAGTTTTTTTTGTATTATTCCTATTTTGGGTTATCCACAAGCTCCTGTTGTTTTGGTTAGCGTTCCCCCTTATCTTTATTTTGTAAAAAAAATCGCAGAGAACACCGTCTCAGCTCAGTCCCTTATTCCTTCTGGAGCAAATCCTCATTTATATGAACCTACCCCCAAACAAGTTCAATTGCAAAAACAAGCCGTATTGTGGTTAAAATTAGGAGAAAAAGCAGATCAAAAAGCTCAAAGGGTCTTTCAAGAAATGAAAACCCCACCTCTGGTCCTTAATTTGACAGAGGATCTTGCGCTTTTATCTTACAAAGATACAAAAAATCATTGTTGTACTCAGCATAGCACCAAAGATCTACATATTTGGCTCAGCCCAAAAATAATGCAAGCGCAAGCAAAAAAAATTACACAAGCCTTAATTCAGCTATTCCCCATACATACAGAATTGTACCAAAGCAACTCAAATAAGTTACTCAAAGAACTAGAGCAAGTTGATCAAGAATTAGCTATCCTACTTAAAAACAAACAAGGCAAAGCCATTTTAGTCTCTCATCCGGCTTTTGCTTATTTTTGTAGAGACTATAACCTTGAGCAATTATCTCTTGAAGAAGAGGGCAAGGACTGTTTGCCTCAATATATTCCAGAACTGCTGCATAAGATAAAAACGCTAGGTATAGGCGGCATAATTATAGAACCTCAACACGGCAGCAAAGCAGCTAAGCTGCTTGCTCAAAATCTAGCGATACCTACTTACCTCATCGATCCTTATTCTGAAGATTATATAGAGAATTTAAAACAGATGGCAGAAGTGGTTAAAAATATCATTCATGACTGATATCATCTCTATTCACCAATTGTTTTTTAGTTATAATCATCAAAGTATTCTTGAAGATGTCAATATAACTGTGCAACCGAATGAATTTATTGTCGTTTTTGGCCCTAATGGCGGCGGAAAAACCACTTTTTTTAAATTAATCTTAGGGCTTTTACAACCTAAAAAAGGTTGGGTGAAAGTTTTAAATAAGCACCCTAAACACATTAGGCATTTAATGGGATATGTCCCTCAAATGCAACAAGTAGATCGCAATTTTCCGATTTGTGTTTTAGATGTAGTGATGATGGGATGCCTTGCTGAATTGACTTGCTGGGGAAGATTTCCTAAGGCAATGCGTAAATTAGGTCTACAGGCCTTGGAAAAAGTGAACCTTTTGCATAAAGCAAAAGCTCCCTTTGGTTCTCTATCAGGTGGAGAAACACAAAGAGCTCTTATTGCAAGAGCAATTGTCGACCATCCTAAAATCCTACTACTCGATGAACCAACAGCTAATGTAGATTCTCAAGCGGAACAGTCTATTTACCAGCTGTTAAAAGAGTTAAATGCTGATATGACTATATTAATGGTATCTCATGATTTACAAACAATTATTGATAAAGCCAGTCGACTCATTTGCGTAAATCGCCAAGCAACCTCTCTTCAGGCTAAAGAAGTATGTGAGCATTTTGCTTTAGGTCTTTATCACACTCCTTTAACAAACCCTCAACACTTTTCTTTTTAATATGTTTGATAATCCTTTTCTCTTACATACGTTATTAGCAGGTTGTGGGGCTGCGTTAACCGGCGGCATTATCGGTTCCTATGTAGTAGTTAAAAGAATTGTTTCTATTAGCGGTAGTATTGCCCACTCCGTACTTGGGGGAATGGGCCTTTGTCTATGGTTAAAAATCAGATTTGGGCTTACCTTTCTCACCCCATTCATTGGGGCATTAACAGCTGGATTGATTTCTGCATTTTTAATGGGCTGGATTCATTTAAAATACAAAGAAAGAGAAGACACAGCGATTGCTGCTATTTGGGCTATCGGAATGTCTATCGGAGTCATTTTCATTGCTATTACCCCGGGCTATAACACAGAGCTAATCGATTTTTTATTTGGAAACATTCTATGGGTTAGCAGCAGTGATATTTTTTTACTATTTGCTTTAAATGCGCTCATTTTATCTATAATTGCTAGATTTTATAAACCGCTTTTAGCCATTTGTTTTGATGAAGAACAAGCTACACTAAAAAAGCTTCCAGTACAAACCTTTTATTTTCTACTACTAGGTTTAGTAGCTGTCTCGATTGTGTTATTAACCCAAATAGTTGGGGCCATCTTGGTTGTAACTATGCTAGCGATACCCGCTGCCATTGCTGCTATTTTTACCCGCAGTTTATTGCAAATGATGGCTTTAGCAACAGCATGCGGTCTTACGCTCACATTTACCGGCATCCTGCTTGCTTATCAATTAAACTGGCCCCCAGGGGCCACTATCTCACTTGTTTCTTCTTCCTGCTATGCGGGCGCACTTTTATTCAAAAAGAAGCCTTGAGATTACATGGAGCAATAACGGTTCCAGAATTGCTTCCAGGCTGATTTCTTATGCGTTCTATGATTTGTTTTTCTTTTTGCTGATGCTTTTTTACTATTCTGGACGCTCTCGCCACTATTATGCTTTTTAGGCATAAACCCTCCTTAAGCTTTTTTATCTTGTTCTAACTTAATTTTAGACTCACTTTCCTGCTCTTTAAAAAATGCACGGTTATGATGTTTTCTCAGAGTAATTTTTGAGGACTTAAGTGTATTTATTCTTTTTCTAAGCCCCTTCATAACCATCCCTATTCATTTATGCTCTTACTTTTCATACTATGTATAATTTAATTATTAATCAAATAATTAATTTTTTATTTTTTAATAAAAAATGAATTAAAAACCCTCTCTTTCTATCCTTGTTTACATTTACATCTTTTCAAGTTGACTTTGATTCAAGACTGTCCTATCATGTTTTTTTCTGCATGCGAATCTTTAAAGTTTATTTTAGGAGACCAGATGTACGCGATTATCGAAACAGGCGGTAAGCAATACCGTGTTGAAAAAAATGACACCATTGATGTAGAACTGCTAGATATAGAGGACAATGTTGTAGAGTTTAAAAATGTTTTACTTATTAGTGAAGCAGGAAATGTTAAGATTGGAGCCCCTTATCTCGCTGATACTGTTGTACAAGCAAAGCTTATAAAACAAGATGCTAAAGGGCCAAAAGTGGTTGCATTCAAATACAAAAGACGCAAACCGATTCGTCGTAAAGTGGGCCATCGCCAACGCTATACCCGACTCAAGATTACAGATATTATTGGATAAGGAGCAACAATGGCACATAAGAAAGGTCAAGGATCTAGCCGAAATGGTCGCGATTCTCATTCGCAACGCCTTGGAATTAAAGCAGCTGGAGGACAGTTTGTCACCGCTGGTAGCATTATTGTGCGTCAAAGAGGCACAAAATGGCATCCAGCAAAAAATGTAGGACGTGGACGCGATGATACGATATACGCTTTAGTTGACGGTGTTGTTTCTTATCGCAAAACCAATCGCACATATGTTTCCGTTCAACCCGCTCTTTAATACTTCGTAGCCCTCAACTAAGCCAGAGGGCTTGTAAAATATATGTTTATCGATTCAGTTATAGTTACGCTGCGCGCTGGAAAAGGCGGTAATGGCGTCGTTGCCTGGCGAAGAGAAAAGTTTATTCCCAAAGGAGGCCCTGTTGGTGGAAATGGAGGCCAAGGCGGCTCTATCATTCTAAAAACCAATGAGAACGTCCTCTCTTTAGAGGGATTTCGCAATCGCCGTTTAATCAATGCAGAAAATGGCATTTCAGGAGGAAGAAACCTTCAAAGAGGACGTAATGGCAAACACCTTATTTTACACATCCCCTGTGGCACTATTGTTAAAAATACTAAAACACAAGAAGTATTAGTCGACTTTACTGATAAAAACCAAGAGTATGTTTTATGCAAAGGAGGTAAAGGAGGCAAAGGAAATGCTTGTTTTAAATCTCCTACTAACCAAGCCCCCAACATATGTACTCCTGGCTATGAAGGTGAAATACATGAGGTTCAACTCGAGTTAAAATTAATCGCTGATATTGGCTTTATTGGCATGCCCAATGCAGGCAAATCCACTCTTTTAAAACAAACTACTCATTGCCCTGTTAAAATTGGAGCTTATCCTTTTACAACACTATACCCAAACCTAAGTTATATTCAGTTTGAAGATTTCTCCAGGATTTTAATTGCAGACATTCCGGGCATTATAGAAGGAGCCCACCTCGATCGTGGGTTGGGCTTATCTTTTCTCAAACATATTGAACGCTCTTCTGTTTTGGTCTATTTAATCGATATTTCTGGGATAGAAGAAAGAGATCCATTTAAAGATTTTCAAATTTTACAAAACGAGATAAAGACTTATCGAAAAGAATTATTAGACAAACCCTTTCTTGTTGTATTAAACAAAATAGACTGCGAAACAGCCATGCAAAATCTAGAGACATTTACACAAAAATACCCCTACTCAAAGACAACACTCTTTCCTATTTCTGCTATGCATAGAGAAGGCATTGAAGCTCTTCTTAAAGCTATGCAACAGCTTGTTCCCCGTAAGTTTTAGTTGAAGCGAAAAGGCCCTTTTAACCTCGAAGTGCACAAAAAAGAACATATAAATACTTGAAAAAATATCTATTTTGCACTTCGAGGTTGAAAGGGCCACAGATAAAAGTTCTTTTCATTGATACATCTAATCCAATATAATGCTTCATGGGTTGCTCCTCATTTTTTTGCTCTTTAATGAGCGGTTTTGAGATTTGAAAAAATCTCGTTTATATTGGAGAGTTTAACCTACTCCGTTTAAGGAGCAACCCCTTCTTTGTGTGCAATTATGGCATGTACTTTAATAAGCAATCAGATTTTATTAGAGCCTATTTAAAATCTTTTCAAAAGTGAGGATATTCTGGAGAAAGATTTGCAAAGAGTGTACAGGAAATATTAGAAGGCCCTTTCAACCTTGAAGTGCACAAAAAAGAACATATAAATACTTGAAAAAACATCTATTGTGCACCCGAGCATAGCATGTTTGTAGATAATCTCCTAAACACTTCTAGTGGAGTTTCGAAGTTGAGAGCCTTTCTAGGTCTGTTATTTAGTAAAGTTTCCACCCTTTCTATATCCTTGGAAGTCGTATCTAAAAAGCTTTGTGTTTTAGGAAAATATTGCCTAACTAGTCCGTTTGTATGCTCATTTAAGCCTCTTTCCCAAGAATGGTAGGGCGTTGCAAAGTAGAAGTCTGTCTCTAGCTCGAAACTAACCATTTGGTGATAGGCAAATTCTTTTCCGTTGTCTGCTGTTAATGTGTGTACAAAATCTTTGATAGGTTTAAGTTGTTCAATTAACGCTTGACTTACTTCCTCTGCAGTTTTATGAGAAACTTTGGCGAGCTTAGTTAGCTTGGAAGTTCTTTCTACCATTGATACAATTACGCCTTTATGTCCTGCCCCTATGACTGTATCTAGTTCCCAGTCTCCTAAACGAGTCTTTTTTTCTACAATACAAGGCCGTTGCTTAATATCTATACGACCAGGCATGTTCCCTCTTCCAGAAGCTCCCTTTCTCTGCTTGTTATATTTTTTCCCTCGATGACGGAGCTCTCTATAAAGCTGTCCTCCCTGTCGTTTATCTTTCCAGATATGATTATAGATGGTCTCATGACTAACATGTTCTTTACCATGTCTTTTAAGCCATCCGGATATTTGTATAGGGCTCCATTGCAACTTGATTTTTTCTTCAATACGGGTAACTATTTGAGGAGTCATTTTTTTATTGGGCTGAGAATTTTTTCTAAGAAATGCTTTTTCTTGAGCTTGCTGATGACGGTATCCTCGTTGCCCTTTATTTCTCTTAAGTTCCCTACTAATAGTGCTATGATGAACTTTTAGAATGTTTGCTATTGAGCTAGATGTATCTCCTCTAGCTTTTAAAATATAAATCTGACATCTTTGGTCATAGGTTAGGTGATGGTAGCCTTTAGGCAAGGTCTCTCCTTGTGTTTGATTGTTAAAAATCACAATAGAGATTCTTTCATCGCCTGCCTATTCTTTTTTTAATTCTTCTGTGCACTTCAAACTTGAAAAGACTTGTGTATTAAATGAACAAGGTAAGATTGTCCATGAAGGTTCAGAAAAAACAGATCCTGATTTACTAGCAGATTATTTTTCCAAAAGAGATTTTCAAGAAATCGTTGTTGGCTTTGAAAGTGGATGTTTATCTCATTACCTAGTCACAGGATTTAGAAAAAGAGCTATAGATCCCCTATGTATGGATGCAAGGAAGCTGAGTACGATTCTTGCTTTGAAAATAAATAAGACAGACAAAAATGATGCACGAGGAATCGCAGAAGCTCTTCGATCAGGTATGTATACACGAGTACACTGTAAGCCCCAAGATTCAGTAGAAAAAAGTATTTTGTTAGTTTCCAGAAGAGCGCTAATTAAACAGCAAACGCAGTTAAAAAATACTGTAAGGGGCTTGCTTAAAAGTTACGGAATACGATTGGGATCTGTGGGATCCAAAAGATTTTCGTCTGTGGTTGTAAAGCAGATAGAAAAACAGGAAAAAAGTATTGTTCTGAGCATAACCTCTCTATTAAATACCTTTGATAAGGTAGTTGAGGAAGTAGAAAAACTGGATAAAGAAATGCTTAAGCTGGTCAGTCAAGATAAAGAAGTACAACGGCTTATGACAATCCCTGGCGTAGGACCTGTAACAGCATTAACCTATAAAACAGAAATTTTTGATCCCACTCGTTTTAACGATTCTAAATCAGTAGGAGCCTATCTTGGTATGACGCCTAAACAGTATGCCTCCGGAGAGGTGCAAAGACAGGGAAGAATTTCAAAATGTGGATCCAGTGAACTTAGATCTCTATTAGTTGAAGCCGGAATAGTAATGCTGACACGAAGTAAGAAATGGAGCAAGCTAAAAGCTTGGGGATTAAAAATCATGAGAAAAAAAGGAATGAAGAAAGCCGCCTTAGCAGTAGGTAGAAAGTTATCCGTAATTATGCATAAGATGCTGATTGAACAAAAAGAATTTATTTACGGTGAGCCAAAGGCAGCTTAAAAACGCATTTTTTTAGAAATAAAAACATTAGGAAAAGTGACTAAAATTTTTTGCAGGAGAAAAACGAAGAAATAGGTAAAGACGACAAATGAGTTGGCTCTTAGAAGCCGTAATATACATTGTCTTGCCCATTTCATTTCGGATAGCATAATGGAGCGAAGAATCTAAAATAGTTTTCTTCAAAAAGACTCCGCAGAGAACCCTGGACTTATCTCCCGCATTAAACTTTGCTGTCCTAAGATCTTAAAAAACGCCTTTTATTTTGCAAGCAAAATATCGGCTCGGAGAGCTTATGAAGAATTAAGAGAATTTATATTCCCCTTGTGTGCAATAAAATCTATTTATGCAATTCTTAATTTGAAATCAAACTAGTATATTATTATTTCCATCTTTGGAATAAAAAAGATGATAAAAATTCTAAGAGTATTCTTGAAATAGTTTTAAAAAAAATTGGTTGGCGAGGTCAGAAAGAAATACACTTCATACTTTTACAGTTATTCCCAAAAGATGGGTTGTAGAGCGTTCTTTTGCGTGGATAGAAAAATGTCGCAGGCTATGGAAAAATTGCGAAAGAAAACTACATACAAGCCTGAATATGGTGGTTCTTGCTTTTATTGCTCTAATTTTGAAAAGAGTTTAAACAGGCTCTAAGAGCCTGAATATATTAACATTTTTATACAAGGAAAATATAATATGATCGAATTGCCAGCCGTTCAATCACAAGACCCAAGGTCCTTTTGGGAATTACGCCATGGAGAGATTAGAGCTGTTGCACGTCGTGTAACTGCTGCAGTGTCTAGCTTCTTCCAATTGGGTCTGCGCATTATTTCAGAAAGCTGGCGTCAACTCAGAGATAGAGTTATTGCACTTCTTCCAGAGAAAATGGCAATAAGGCTTGACCCTAGAATAATGCTCATTCGCATCATACTAGAAATGCCTCTTGATAAAAGAGCAGACTTTACTTGCAATATACTTGAGCTTATCTCACCTCAAATAGATCAAAATATCAAAAACACATTTATTAAAACTGTGGCAGAAAGTCTTACAAACGATGAAGGTAAGTTAGTGAGAAGTATTCTTCCATTTGTCACTATCGAAATGTACTCTTCTAAAAATATAGAAATTACTCAGAAGAAAGTAGCTTCTATCCCTGTGAATGATAGAGAAGAAGTGATCAGAATCTCTCGCTTACTAATGACCCCGGAAATGACAGCATATGACAGAGCCAGAATGCTTCGGGAAGTAGCTGCCTCTTTCTTACTAATCACTTCGAAAATGATAGCAAATGAGATAGCCTCAATACTTCGGGAAGTAGCTGCTATCCCTGTGAATCAGAAAGAAGAAGTGATCAGAAGATCTCGCTTACTAATCACTCCGGAAATGAATACATATGACAGAGTCAGAATACTTCGGGAAGTAGCTGCTATCGTTGCGAATGAGAGAGAAGAAGTGATCAGAGTTCCACCCCGTATAGGAATGAACGTACACGAAAACGATCGTGATCAGCGAATGAAAGCAGCCATCGAATTGTTGTTTGATCGTCAAAAAGATATAACAATTGCCGAGATTCATGAGGCTAAGGATAACTTTGTTGCCTATCTTAAGAAATGCTCAATCGATAGCGAAAAAAAAGCGCTAGCACAACGAGCTCTTCTAGAACCAAGAAAGAATAATCAAGATTTTGGTCCTCTTATTAATGATGAGGGCTTCACTATACTGGGATTACAAATGTCAGGAGCAGATCTAATTGGTCGCCTTAGGATTTTTATATCGAAACTACCTGAGAATGAACAAATAAATGCGCTAACCAGTATGATTTCTGCATTGAGCGACTCATATAATGACTGTAATACAAGAGTGTGTAATCAAGGAAAAACACAAAGATTGGTAGTTGCTGTACTTCAAGGACGCCTTCCAGGAGTCAATATTGAAGGGGATGTTATTTCAATTACAACCGAGGCGGCTATGGAGATGTTCTTTAACATAAAAGCTCATCAGGAGATTGATAAATTTAAAGACTTGATAGAAGCTGCTAATCAATTTTGCAATGAGCATGTCCTTGTGAATAAAGATACCTTTATTCTAGAGATCAAGGAATACGCTAGAGTGCAAGAAATAGAAAATTAAATTTATTTTTTCTTAGAGCCTGTTTAAAATCTTTTCAAAAGTGAGGATATTCTGGAGAAAGATTTGCAAAGAGTGTACAGGAAATATTAGAATATAGTGGTTTCGATTCAATCGTATAGAAAAATAGCAGAAAACTTCAAAGTTCGATCTCTTAAGAATTTCAAAGATCAATTTTTTAAAAAACTTACCTCAGGGAATCTAGTACTATAGCTCAAGAGATGTGGCCAGAGCCGGATTTGAACCGGCGACACAAGGCTTTTCAGGCCTCTGCTCTACCGACTGAGCTATCTGGCCATACGGATGTGAATCAAGAAAGATATAAAGCCAGATGATTTTTTGCAATAGATTGTTTATCTTTTATTAAAGTTTTGAGCACTGCTTTCTAATAACGCCATATCCTTTAAAATATTTAATGCCTCAGACATTTGCAGATCTTCTATTCCCCAATTGCGATTTGCTGTTAAAGCATTTTGTTTTCCTTCTTTTTCTTGTTTTTTAATATCTAAAAATAGAGAAAAATTTTTATCACGACTAAGCCTTTGACTACTATTTATTGTTAAAAGCGATTCCATTTGATTCCAGATAGAAACCTTTTTCTGCAGATTTGGCAAATAATGTTTTTGAAACCAATTAATCTGTTGAGGATTTATATCTACTAAAGGATCTGCATACACCGATGGAATTCGATCGCATTTTAGAGGGTATTGCAAAAATCGCTCTCCTACATCATAGATAAAATACCGGGTAGGAACTACAATGTTAGCTTTTACTCCTTCGATTTGCGTAGAAGCTCCTGAAACAGTGTAATATCTACCGACGGTTACTTTAAAAAAAGAAGGCGCCTTTTCCCTTGTCACAGTTTGAAATTGAATCGTACCTTTTCCATAAGTTCTCTCATCCCCTATTACTAAGGCAACACCATAGTCTTGCAATGCTTGTGCGACAATTTCAGCAGCAGAAGCTGAAAGTTTTGAGGTCAAAATAACCAAGGGACCATCGTAATAATTCCTTCCATCTAATTCCCGCAAATATTGTATTTCTTCTTGGGCATATTTAGAAACAACGATCACCCCATTAGAAATGAAAAGACCTGCAACTTTAACTGCTTGCGTTAAAAACCCACCAGAATTATCCCTTAAATCTAACACCAAACCATGCAGCTTACCTTGTTTTTTTAACTCTCTTAAAGCAGATCGAATATCTGCTTCACAACTTGAGCTGTCTTTACTTTCATAAAAAGAAGGAAGGGTAAGCTTTCCAATAATTCCATCCCCAAATGGCTCAAAAGCATATTTCAAACGATCTTGCTCCATAATGATTTTTTCTTTTTGTAGCGCTACAAAATAACTCGTCTCTTGCTTATCTTGTATTCTTTTTAACTCTAATTCAATCTTGCGTTTGCTCCCATTTTGTAGGCTGTCTAAGACCTGTTCATAAGAGAGCTGAGAAGTAGATTTCCCATCAATGGATATAAGCACATCTCCCGGCATAATTTTTCCTGTGCGATAAGCAGGCCCTCCTTTAACTAAATCGCTAATGACAACCCCTTCAACAGATTCGGTTAATACTACACCAATTCCTTCGAATTGTTTTTCTAGACAAGTGCGCATTTCTATAGCTTCTTTAGGACTAAAATAGCAGGTATGTGCATCTAAACTCTTTGCCATAGCTTTAAGAACATGCATAGACATCTGTTCTTCTAAAACATTTTTAGTCAGCTTTTTACCCTGAGCGTCTACATCCAGATAAGCATTCTCTAAACGAGATAAACGCTTTTCCCACAGAGCAAATACCTTTTGAATATAAGCACCATCAAATTTTCTATTTGGGTTTTGTTTCCTCTCAAATGCAATGATTTTTTGTAAATGGCTTTTAATCCTTGCTTGCAGTTCATCTTTACTACGAGGATAATCGGAATGAGCTTTGTGATTTGTGAATTCTTCGCCTGTTTTTATAAGCTCTTTTTGTATCAATACTCGATAAGCACGTTCTCTTTTAATAGCATTTTTAATTATGTTGTTTAATTCTTGAAAAACTGTGAAATAACCTTGTTTATATTGCTCTACCATTTGAGTTAACAATTCGTGGGATGGGTTAAGATAAGCATCAATTTCATCAAAAAGTAAATAATTTTTATTGTTATCAAACTGCTCGATATAAATTCTTAAACTACGTTTAGCAAGCAACTCATTAAATTCTTTATGCTCTACATGGTAACGCAGCATCTCTTCCATGTTATTACGGATAGAAAAAACTGCTATACTTGGTTTTTTAAAAGTCCCCGTATTACCGGATACTAAAACCAGACCGAGTAAACTTATTAAAAAATTTTTAAATATCTTCATCCTATATAACCCTTGTTTATCTTTAATTATATGATAAGTCTAATTTTTAAAATTAAATTTCTCAATAAATGCTTAAGAAGCCTAGCTTAAAAATTTTTTAAACTAGGTTTTTGATAATCTTTTTGCAAGAAATGTTGTTCCCAGTTATATTTTCTTCCATGTTGTATGCTAAGAAGTAGCAGAAGCTTTTTCCTAAGGCTTCTTTTTTTAATTAACTCGCTCAAGGAGAAGGGCAAAGATGCCAACAATTAATCAATTAGTGCGTTTTGGACGCAAGTCAAAAAGAAAAAGAGAGAAGTCGCCTGCTCTACAAAATTGCCCGCAAAAGCGCGGTGTTTGTGTTCAGGTAAAGACAAAAACTCCAAAAAAGCCAAATTCTGCTTTAAGAAAGGTTGCATGGATACGCCTATCTAATGGAAAAGAAATCATTGCTTATATCGGAGGAGAAGGCCATAACCTGCAAGAGCATAGCATCGTACTGGTCCGCGGCGGAAAAGTAAAAGACCTCCCCGGTGTACGTTACCATATTGTAAGAGGAGCTCTTGATTGTGCTGCGGTAAAAGATCGAAAGCAATCCAGATCTAAATATGGCGCAAAGCGCCCTAAGTAAAGTAATCTTAGGATATCCAACATATGGAGATCCTGGCCCTCAACTGTCTCTTTTTTTAAGATAAAAGAGTCAATCGTGGGCCGAGCAAAGCAGCTCAAGTGAAGATCATTATTTTGAAAGAAGGAAAATTATGTCAAGAAGACATCGTGCTACTAAAAGACAACCTGAGCCAGACCCACATTATAAAAGCGAAGTTGTGGCTAAATTGATTAATAAGACTATGATTAGCGGTAAAAAATCTACTGCTCGCCGTATTGTATATAATGCTATTGAAGCTTTTGCAAAGAAAATTAAATCTACCGACACTTTAAATGATTTTTTACAAGCTCTAGAGAATGCAAAACCTTCTTTAGAAGTAAAATCTCGCCGCATTGGTGGAGCTACTTATCAAGTTCCTATTGAAATCCCTGCCGATCGTCGAACTTCAATGGCCATGACTTGGATTATCAACTATTCTCGTGCTAAAGCCGGAAGGTCAATGGAAGAAGCTCTTTGTGCCGAACTTGTGGATTGTTACAACAATCAAGGTGCCACTATTAAGAAAAAAGATGATACACACCGCATGGCAGAATCAAATCGTGCATTTGCCCACTATAAATGGTAAAGGAGTTATATGAGTCAACGACCGGAAAAAGATAAGTTAGAAAGGGTACGCAATGTTGGTATCATGGCGCATATTGATGCTGGTAAAACGACTACAACTGAACGTATCCTCTACTATTCTGGACGCTCTCACCGCATTGGTGAAGTACATGAAGGTGCTGCAACTATGGATTTCATGGAACAAGAACGCGAAAGAGGCATTACCATTACTTCGGCATCTACCACTGTATATTGGCCGGATAAAGATGGGGAAGATTGTAAAATCAATATTATAGACACCCCAGGGCACGTCGATTTTACAGTAGAAGTAGAGCGTTCACTTAGAGTTCTAGATGGCGCTGTTGCGGTATTCGACGCAGTAGCGGGAGTACAACCTCAATCAGAGACCGTTTGGCGTCAAGCAGAGCGTTATCAAGTTCCGCGTATTGCATTTATTAATAAAATGGATCGCGTGGGAGCTGACTTCTTCATGGCTGTTGATTCTATGAAAGATAAACTAGGTGCTAATGCTATCCCTGTTCAATGCCCCATTGGGGCAGAAGGTAATTTTAAAGGGATGGTTGATTTAATCAAAATGAAAGCATATCTCTTTTTAGATGAGACTTTAGGTGCTAAATATGAAATAGCAGAGATCCCAAAGGATCTACTCTCTAAATGTCAAGAGATGCGTCAACAATTGCTCGAAGAACTAGCAACTGTTGATGAAAATGAAGAATTTATGACAAAGGTGTTAGAAAACCCAGACATCCTAACAGAAAATGAAATTCATATAGCTATTCGTAAGGCGGTTTGTCAAAATCGATTAAATCCAGTTTTGTGTGGAACAGCATTTAAAAATAAAGGGGTACAACCTTTACTGGATGCAATTGTTAACTGGATGCCCTCTCCCATTGATCGAGGGTTAATTAAAGGAATTAATGCTGTCACAGATGAACAAATGACTTTAGAGCCCAAAGACGATGGGCCCCTAGCTGCTTTAGCATTTAAAATTGCAACTGATCCTTATGTAGGGAGATTGACTTTTGTACGCATTTATTCAGGCGTTCTTTCTAAAGGAAGTACTTTAATGAATACAACAAAAGGCAAAAAAGAAAGAATCTCACGTCTATTAGAAATGCACGCGAATCAACGCAAAGATCGTGACGATTTCTTTACAGGAGATATCGCAGCTTGTATTGGCCTAAAATATACTAGTACAGGGGATACCTTGTGTAGCGAAAACTCCCCTCTTTTATTGGAAAAAATGGAGTTTCCAGAACCTGTAATCTCTATGGCAATTGAGCCAAAATCAAAAGAGAATAGAGAAAGACTCTCCGTGGCTTTAGGAGCGCTCTCTGAAGAAGATCCTACGTTTCGCGTATTTACCAATGAAGAAACAGGTCAAACAATTATTGCAGGAATGGGAGAATTACACCTAGAAATTCTTCGAGATCGCATGTGCCGCGAATTTTCTGTGGAAGCAAATGTGGGTAAGCCAGAAGTTGCCTATAAAGAAACTATTACAAAACCTTGTAAAACAGAAACAAAATACGTTAAACAATCTGGTGGACGTGGTCAATACGCACACGTTGTCTTGGAAGTCGAACCTAATGAACAAGGTAAAGGCAATGAAGTCGTTAGCAAAATCGTCGGTGGCGTTATTCCTAAAGAATACATTCCAGCGGTTATTAAAGGGGTTAACGAAGGACTTACAACAGGTGTCTTAGCGGGTTATGGCCTTGTCGATGTAAGAGTTTCCATTGTTTATGGCTCTTATCATGAAGTTGACTCAAGTGAAATGGCTTTTAAAATCTGTGGATCAATGGCTGTTAAGGAAGCTGCGCGCAAGGGTTCCCCTATTTTACTCGAACCAATAATGAAGGTCGCGGTATCTACCCCAGAACAGTTTATGGGAGATGTTATAGGTGATATTAATCGTCGCCGTGGTAAAATCCTCAATCAAATTACGCAAAAAGGGATAATTCTCATTGAATCAGAGGTCCCTTTAAGTGAAATGTTTGGATATTCTACACAGCTTCGTTCTATTAGTTCAGGACGTGCCAATTATGTAATGGAGCCTTCTCATTTCGAGCGCGTTCCTCAAAAAATTCAAGATACAATTGTGAAAAAATAAAAACAAACAAGTATATATGGCTAAAAAAGAAAAGAAGAAAATACGCATTTGCCTTAAAGGCTATGACCAACGCGTTTTAGACCGTGCTGTAATTGACATTGTCGAGACAGCAAAACGCACCGGAGCTAGGGTAGCAGGCCCCATTCCTCTACCTACTAAAAAGCAAGGGTATACTGTATTAAGATCTCCTCATGGCGATCGTAAATCTCACGAGCAGTTTGAAATACGCACCTGTAGCCGTATGTTAGAAATCCTGGATCCAACATTAGATACACTTGACAAACTAAAAGTGCTTCCTGTTGCAGCTGGGGTACATATTACAGTTAAACAATTATCTTCTACAGGCAAACCGGCCAAAGCTGCTTAAAAAATAATAAAAAACGATGAATATCGCTTTTTATTTTTAAGGAAGGATATAACATTCGTTGTATCCCTCTATTGCTTATTTATTTCTCTATAAAATAATATTTTCTTAAGATTTAAAGGTCATTACGAAATTCCCATTCATCATTTCTAATGAAAATGCTAGACACATTATATCAAATTGACGCTGTCAATTAAGTTTTGCAATTAATATGTATAATCAATATTATTAATAATAATAAACCAACTTAGGACTATTATGATAATAGAAAAATGGGCAAAATTAGAAGGAAACTACTTTAACGATCAATTAGAATATACAAAAAACAAATCAGATAAACTAATCTTATCTGATCTTTTTCAAAGAACTATTACAGAAATTAAAAGTATTGAAGCGGAAGTTTCTTTAGAAATTATTATACCCGCTTTTCAACAAATAAATAAGTGCTTTAGAGAGAGAAATTCTGAGAAAGAACTTTCTTCTATAGTCTCTTCTTATGAAAGTTTAATCGAACTTTTGGTTTCTAAAACAGCAAAAGCATATGAGGGTAATTACCGAAAACTTGCAGATCAAAGTCTCAAGTTTAAAAATAATGATCAGGATATAGAAGCAGATTTTTTAAATAAATGTTTGGAATCCATGCAAAATAATATGGAAAAGTATTCAATGCCCAAAGGCATTATATATGAAATCATAAATGAAAAAGGCTTTACTGGGTATTTAATTGGAACTATACATTTCCTCAATTTTTCTTATCTTGAAACAAATGCACCTTGGTTACTCGAAAGAATCAAAGATTCTAGCGAATTGATTACTGAAATAGGAACTAGTTATCAAAACCTTCCAATAGATGAATTAGAATGCATACGACCTACAATGGACATAGGTTTATCTGAGTTAGCAATAGAAAATAAGACAGACTTACTGGGCTTTGAGACATTAGAATGGCAAAAAAGTTTTTTCTCGCCTACGCAAAAACTCACTCAATTAACGGACTACCCTAAAAATTTTTCCCCCTATTTGTTAGATAGATATAATCATACTTCGATTCAACAAATATATGAATCAATAGAAGCGTGGCAACATGGTAATATAGATGAACTGAAACTAATAACTACTAAACTAGTTGGGCCAGCGGCTAAACAAGTAGCTTTTAAAGAAAGAAACAAAAAATGGCTTTCAGAGCCTACCATTAACGTGATAGAAAGACTGGAAAATATGGAAAAGCCTATTTCTATAGCCGTAGGAGCTGGTCATCTTGTAGGTAAAACAGGATTTATTAAAGCTCTAGAAGCTACAGGAAAATTTCAAATAAAAAAAATTGATATGGCACTTTTAACAAGTGTTTTAGACAGAACTTGAGTTGACAGTCAGTACTTTATTGAAAGTAGATTTCTTGCATAACCCCTTATTTTAAAGCTTGGCCCTTTCAACCTTGAAGTGCACAAAAAAGAACATATAAATACTTGAAAAAACATCTATTGTGCACCCGAGCATAGCATGTTTGTAGATAATCTCGTAAACACTTCTAGTGGAGTTTCGAAGTTGAGAGCCTTTCTAGGTCTGTTATTTAGTAAAGTTTCCACCCTTTCTATATCCTTGGAAGTCGTATCTAAAAAGCTTTGTGTTTTAGGAAAATATTGCCTAACTAGTCCGTTTGTATGCTCATTTAAGCCTCTTTCCCAAGAATGGTAGGGCGTTGCAAAGTAGAAGTCTGTCTCTAGCTCGAAACTAACCATTTGGTGATAGGCAAATTCTTTTCCGTTGTCTGCTGTTAATGTGTGTACAAAATCTTTGATAGGTTTAAGTTGTTCAATTAACGCTTGACTTACTTCCTCTGCAGTTTTATGAGAAACTTTGGCGAGCTTAGTTAGCTTGGAAGTTCTTTCTACCATTGATACAATTACGCCTTTATGTCCTGCCCCTATGACTGTATCTAGTTCCCAGTCTCCTAAACGAGTCTTTTTTTCTACAATACAAGGCCGTTGCTTAATATCTATACGACCAGGCATGTTCCCTCTTCCAGAAGCTCCCTTTCTCTGCTTGTTATATTTTTTCCCTCGATGACGGAGCTCTCTATAAAGCTGTCCTCCCTGTCGTTTATCTTTCCAGATATGATTATAGATGGTCTCATGACTAACATGTTCTTTACCATGTCTTTTAAGCCATCCGGATATTTGTATAGGGCTCCATTGCAACTTGATTTTTTCTTCAATACGGGTAACTATTTGAGGAGTCATTTTTTTATTGGGCTGAGAATTTTTTCTAAGAAATGCTTTTTCTTGAGCTTGCTGATGACGGTATCCTCGTTGCCCTTTATTTCTCTTAAGTTCCCTACTAATAGTGCTATGATGAACTTTTAGAATGTTTGCTATTGAGCTAGATGTATCTCCTCTAGCTTTTAAAATATAAATCTGACATCTTTGGTCATAGGTTAGGTGATGGTAGCCTTTAGGCAAGGTCTCTCCTTGTGTTTGATTGTTAAAAATCACAATAGAGATTCTTTCATCGCCTGCCTATTCTTTTTTTAATTCTTCTGTGCACTTCAAACTTGAAAAGACTCTTTCATTTATAGATTCCTATCTTAACAAAAGCATTTCCAGCTATATCGCTCAAACAATCATATCTCATGGATTAAAATACTTTAAAATTTTAGATTGCTTATTGGTTATGCAAGAGATCTAATATAACGGATAGTTAGGTTCTGTTTCATAAAGGAGATTATAAGAGCCTGTTTAAAATATTTTTAGTAAGGTATAATGATAGTTTTCATAAAACCTTTGGAGGTAATTATGACCCGCTCTTATCCAAGCGATATCTCTCGTAAGCAATTTAACAAAATCCATCTAATACTTGAGTCTACACGCAAAAAAACACGTCCACAAAGAGTTGATCTATATGATATTTTTTGTGGAATTTTGTACATTTTAAAAAGTGGTTGCCAGTGGCGTATGTTACCCATAGAATATCCTAAATGGGAATTATGTGATTATTATTTCCCTCTTTGGAATAAAAAAGATAATAAAAATTCTAAGAGTATTCTTGAAATAGTTTTAAAAAAAATTGGTTGGCGAGGTCAGAAAAAGCAGTGGTCGGAAAGAGAAAACAAGCTTTGTAATTATTGATACTCAAAGTGTTAAAAATACTGATACAGCGGAGAAGAAAGGATATGATGCAGGGAAAAAATATCAGGAATAAAAAGACATATAGCAGTCGATACCCAAGGGCTTCCTCATGCGATTCACATTACCACCGCTAATATCACTGACAGAAATGGATGTATAGAAGCATTTTCACTACATAAAAACCATTTGTTCGGTGTAAAAAATGTTTTAGCAGATGGAGGATATTCTGGAAAAAAATTTGCAAAGAGTGTGCAGGAGATATTAGGATGTATAGTAGAAATAGCCAAAAGAAATACACTTCATACTTTTACAGTTATTCCCAAAAGATGGGTTGTAGAGCGTTCTTTTGCGTGGATAGAAAAATGTCGCCGGCTATGGAAAAATTGCGAAAGAAAACTACATACAAGCCTGAATATGGTGGTTCTTGCTTTTATTGCTCTACTTTTGAAAAGAGTTTAAACAGGCTCTAAGAAGGAGGGACTCTACGTACCAGACGCTTGCTAATTACCCTGTCATCTTTTACAAGTAAAAAATAATGCTTTTCCATAACAAGGCCATTGCCTAAGTCAATCCTCTCTATATATTGATATTCCTCTGCTCCATCTTCGCGTAGGCAAACCGCGTAAGGATTTCCTACCTGACACTGTATTTCATGAATAGAAATACCCACTTCAATTTTACAAAAACTTCTATCCGTCATTGCAAAATAAGAAGAACAGCATCCTGTTAATAATGCTATATAAGTAATAGCTACTAATTGACTTTTTGCCATACACATCCTTGAATAATAGTACGAAATTGATCTGCTGTTGCATATTCTGCTCGCAGTAAATAACTCCGGTTTTCTTGTTTTTCATAAACCTCAAAGCCCTCAAAGCCGATTTCATTGACTCGAAATTCCCAAGCAATGATTTTATCATTGATTAAACCCTTACCTTGAATTTTACCTACTGCTTGATTTTCTAAACCGATGATAAATTCTCCGTGTTCCATATTAGAAATACAAAATTGATTACGCATCATATCGGTAAAACCCTTGATTTGTATTTCTTGTTCGCAAGCAATCTTATTTGAGTTATCTTTATTTTCTATATTCCAACGGGTAAAAAAAGCAAGTTCTTCTGCCACCATATTTAGTTGAATCGTTCCTTGCCCTAACCAAATACCTGCATTAAAAAGAAATGAATGTTGATTCATTAAAACATAAACCTTCTGCTATAAATACTTTGTAAGATTCCTAAAGCTGCCATTGTCGAAATTACCGATGATCCACCGTAAGTAATCAATAGCAAAGGCACTCCGGTAATAGGTAAAAAGCCACACATCATCCCCATATTAATAATCATATGTATAGCTAAATAAGCTGTAATTCCTGCAGATAGCAAGCGTCCAAAATCATCATTTGCTATTGCAGTTACCTGAAATCCAAAATAGATCAATCCAGAAAAAAAGAGCAGCAAGAAAAATACTCCTATTACACCAAATTCTTCAGAAAAAGCAGCAAATACAGAATCTGTATGAGCAGCGGGTAGCCACTGTTTGCCAGAAAAATCGCTATTACGCCAACCACTACCAGTCCAAGATCCTAATGCAGTTGCTGTTTGAGAAGCTCTCTGATGATAGGTATTTGGATTAAGTCTTTCATATTGATATTCCTTTAAAACCTTAGTTGCATAAGGACGGATCTGCTCATGGGATAAAATATTAAAAAAAACCAAACTCACACAACCCAAAGCAAATAATGCCAAATAAGACATAACTTTAATCACTTTTTTTCGCACTCCTCCTAAATAAAATAAAATAATTGCAATAGGATATAAAACAAGAGCTGTGCCTAAATCGGGTTGTTTTAAAATCAAAAAAAAAGGAACAAGGACAATTAATAAAGCTTGGTAAGGAATACATATATATTGGATATGCCTCTTATGATTCTCCAAATATAAACTCAAAGCCATTATCACCACCAATTTTGCTCCTTCAGATGGCTGTACATCAAAAGGAATACCGGGAATTCTATACCATCTTTGCACATTATGTATCTTAGGAATAAAAAAAAGTCCTATCAGTAGGATGAGTATTGCTAAATAAAAAAGCCATACCCATTCCTTAAATTTACGATAGTCTAATGCAGCAATTATAAAATAGACAATCCAGCCGATAATAAAAAATCGTATTTGCTTCATGACCCGTATGGTAAATACAGTAGTCTCTTCTTCATCAAAATTAGCACCGGTCATAGAAGCAATAACCAGAACGCTAATTACCATTAAAACCAATATAATGGGAATCATTCTAAAATCAAGGCGACTTAAATACCGATGATCCCACATAATTAGCTTCTTTAAATATACCTATTGGACACAAATTACGTACTTGATCTAATTTTTGTCTAGGATAACTCCCATGGATCTATCTGTTAAGCCAAAATTTGACTATATCCATTTTGCAACAATTGATTCTACAAGCAGCTGGACTAAAAAAAATACGGCTCTTTTAAATCAGAATCACATAACTGTCATTACCGCTAATCAACAGACGAAAGGGTACGGCAGATTTAAACGCGACTGGATTTCTCCTCCTGGAAATATCTATGCAACCTTATTTTTTACACTTCCTTTAGATTACTCTTATCTTATAAATCTAGGGCAAATTTTAGCATTAGCTTGCAACCATGTTTTAGAAAGCAAAGAATTCCCTCTACAACTTAAATGGCCAAATGACCTCTTGCTCGGGGGAAAAAAAATAGCAGGCATTTTAGTAGAGATCCTTCGTTCTGAAAAGCTGGAAATTGTACTTGGAATGGGCCTTAATGTAAACATGAACAAAGAGCATTTGAAAAATGTAGATCAAAAAGCTACCTCTTTAATGCTCTTTAGTAAAAAAACATGGGGACTAAGTAGTATTTTAAATCCTATTTTATATACATTTTATAACTATCTCAGACTACTTTCTTCTTCTGGATTTACTCATTTTCAACCCATTTACCAAAAACTGCTCGCTTTTCAAGGTAAAGAGATTGTCTGCCAATTAAGGAATCAAAAAATACAAGGAATCTGTCATTCCATAAACCCTGATGGCACGCTGAACTTGCAACTCCCTTCTGGTTCTATGATCTCTCTTAATGCTGCAGAAATCTCTACTTCTTAAATACCTGGCCCTTTCAACCGCGAAGTGCACAAAAAAGAACATACAAATACTTGAAAAAACATCTATTGTGCACCCGAGCATAGCATGTTTGTAGATAATCTCCTAAACACTTCTAGTGGAGTTTCGAAGTTGAGAGCCTTTCTAGGTCTGTTATTTAGTATAAGTTTCCACCCTTTCCATATCCTTGGAAGTAGTATCTAAGATCCTGTTTAAAATCTTTTCAATAAGGCATAATGATAGTTTTCATAAAACCTTTGGAGGTAGTTATGACCCGCTCTTGTCCAAGCGATATTTCTCGTAACCAATTTAGCAAAATCCATCTAATACTTGAGTCTACACGCAAAAAAACACATCCACGAATAGTTGATCTATATGATATTTTTTGTGGAATTTTGTACATTTTAAAAAGTGGTTGCCAGTGGCGTATGTTACCCATATAGTTATTTAAATCGACATTGATAAAACAGCTTGATCTAAGGCTTCGGATAAATTAGCTACAGTAGGTAAAAGTTCTCGGATTTTCGTTTTCATATTGGCCCAATATTTTTCGATAGGATTTAAGTCCGGTGAATAAGGCGGGAGAAAGAGCATTTCGTATCCACTTTCCTCTATCAATGTTCTAGTTGTCTTTGATTTATGAAAGCTCGCGTTATCGAGAATCAAAACTTGGCCATGAGTCAAATTTGGAATCAATTCCTGTTTTAGCCATACATTAAATAGATCCGTATTGCAAGTTCCTTCAAAACACATCGGTGCCAGCAATTTCTTCCCTTGTAGTGCCGAAATTACACTCTGTCTACCAAATCGTTTTCCTGAAATTCCTCCAAATATTTGTTTTCCCCTCGCGCTCCTCGCATATTGCCTATGCACATATTGACTGATTCCGCTCTGATCCAAATAGACCCTTTTTTCAGGAGAAATTGCTTCTATCTTTTTTAGATATTCCGCTCTTGCTTCCGCATTCCTTTCCTTATAAAACGCAATCTTTTTTTTCTTGTGATCTTGAGTCTTTTCAAAGCGTAAAAGATTGCTTGCAAAGTCAAACCAAAATGCTTTGCAATCTCTGATAAAAAATGATCGGGGTTTTTTTCTACATAAGCGATTAATCTCTGATCATCAATTTTCTTATAAGTGCTTTTCTTTTTTAGAGGTTCTACGTTTCCTCTTTGTTTCTTACGCTTTACCCATCGGTAGACAGTTGCAATCCCAACTTGAAATAGCTGGCTGGCCTTCATTTTGTCGTTATTTTCTTCTAGGTATTGAAGCACTCGTTTTCTTAGATCCATTGAATAAGGTTTAGGCATTTCTCTACCTCCATATATTTTGTTGGAGAAAAATATACAACTTTATCAATAATATTTTAAATAACTATAGAATATCCTAAATGGGAATGATGTGATTATTATTTCCCTCTTTGGAATAAAGATGCTCAAATACAGCGGAGAAGAAAGGATATGATGCAGGGAAAAAAATATCAGGAATAAAAAGACATATAGCAGTCGACACCCAAGGGCTTCCTCATGCGATTCACATTACCACCGCTAATATCACTGACAGAAATGGGTGTATAGAAGCATTTTCACTACATAAAAACCATTTGTTCGGTGTAAAAAATGTTTTAGCAGATGGAGGATATTCTGGAGAGAAATTTGCAAAGAGCGTGCAGGAGATATTAGGATGTATAGTAGAAATAGCCAAAAGAAATACACTTCATACTTTTACAGTTATTCCCAAAAGATGGGTTGTAGAGCGTTCTTTTGCGTGGATAGAAAAATGTCGCAGGCTATGGAAAAATTGCGAAAAAAAACTACATACAAGCCTGAATATGGTGGTTCTTGCTTTTATTGCTCTACTTTTGAAAAGATTTTAAACAGGCTCTAAGACCTTTAATAATTTAATAAGGAAAGATCTGGTTTAACCGATAAACCAGAATATACCTTTGCTTGCAAAATTTCTTCAATAGCTTGCAATGTTGATCCTATTGCAGAAGGACAAGAAGTACAAGCCCCTTGATAAGCAATAATCACTTGATTATCCAAACTGAGTTCCTTAATCTCAATTCCACCTGCGTCTAATTCTATGTAAGGGCGAATATCATTTGCAATTACCATTTCTAATATAGCTATTTTTTGCTCATGACTAAGCTCTTTCCATCCAGGGTATTCCTCTTGATTATGTAAAAGGGAAGTCAAAGGGGTTGGTACATAATTATCTGGAAGAACAATATCTCTACAAGACTGTACTGCATCTGCAATTGCATCAATGACAAACTTTAAATAAGAAAAAGCAGATTCAGGAAAAGCAGGAATCTGACTCTTATCGCGTACTTGCTTATCAATTAAATCCGCGTTTAAAAGAGCTGCCTGATCGTAATTTTTGCGCATTAAAACTTCACAGGCAGCTTCTAGAGCACCAATTAAGCAAGAAGGACCAAACATCTGAAATTTTGCATCAGCAATAACACCATCGCTCTCATCTACAAGCAAGTAAATTTTAATCCACTGTCCTAGTTGATAATTACCCTGTGTTCCGACAGCTAATCTCATCCCTTTAGATTGTGCTTCTACAAGAGAAAATGCGCCTACATGCAAAGGCTTTTCAATTTTTTGCGCAAGACGTTTACTATATTGCATCCAGAGATGACTTTCTATCATAAGGCATCTCCTAAAAGAGTCATTTTTTTTAATTGCCTTACACAGTCTACAATGATACAAACAGCTACTTGTATTTGCTCTTCTGTTGTTTCATAAGAAAGGCTAAAGCTGATTGCCGTATAAGCTGAATCAGGTGCAATATGACATTTAATCAGTATTTGAGAAAGCGATTGATACTGCCCGGATCCTATAGAAGCAAATATCCCTTTACGGTTTAGCAAATACAAAAGCGCTTCTGCATGGATGGCTGGAAAGGCAATAACAGAGCAATTAGGTAGTCGCTCTACATGGGTAAAGAGAATTTTGGCATCGCTGATTTGCAGAGAGATCTTTTCTTCAAATTCATCGCGCAGTCTTGCGGTTTCTAAGCAAATAGATTCAAAAAGAGCAATATTTTCTTCAACAGCCGCTACTAAACAAGCTAAGGAAGCGGGCATTGGTTGCTGTGAGCAGGAAAATAAAGCATGCTCTTTAACAATCATGACAGAAGTTCCTCGAGGTGCCTGGATCAAAGATCCTTCTAAAGTCAAAAAATCAATAGGAAGATCGCGCAAACAAAGATGAACCTTCCCTAATACAGAGCTTGCATCCACATGCAAAAGAATGCCTCTTTCTTTACACAGCTCCGCTAAATCAGCCACTGGGTGGATGACACCAGTCATAGAATTTGCCCAGGATAAACTTAAAATAGAAACTTTAGGAAGTAAAGCTTTATCTAATATCTCTTGAGTGATTTGTCCTTGCTCATTGACCTCAATTTGTCTACATATACACCCTATATTTTCTAACTCCCGCCAAATTTCTAAAGACCCCCTATCTTCTATATTAGTCGTTAAAATTTGGTTTTTACCGGTCTGATAAACCGTATTTCGGTAATGAGAAAATGCCAAATGAGATAGCGCTTCTAGACGGTTTTGAAAACAAAAAATGCGGTCTTGGGGGTTTAATCCTAATAAATCAGCAAAACGTTTAGTATTCTTCTTCATAGAAACTACCATCTGCTGTCCCATGAAATGAGGTGCCAAAGGGTCTCCCCAATCATTTTTAAAAAATACGAGCATTCTTTCAATAGCGGATAGAGAAGGCTTTGTAGCGCTATGATGATCAAGATATATCATTTTTTTCCCAAGTATTATGCATAAAAGTATAAAAGAGAGGTTCCCCTGTAGCAAGCTCCAATTCCACTACCTGCTCTTTAGACAAATGATCTAGATACATCACAATCGAACGTAAAGAATTTCCATGAGCTGCAATTAAAACGTTTTTCCCTTGTTCCAAGATAGGTAACATGTGTTTTTTAAAATAAGGTATTGTGCGCTCAGCTGTCATAGCTAAACTCTCCCCTTCTGGAGGGGGAATATCAAAACTTCTGCGCCATTTTTGTACTTGTTCTTTTCCAAACTGCTCAATCGTTTTTTGCTTATTTAAGCCCTGTAAGTCTCCGTACATTCTCTCATTTAATTGCCACGCCTTTACAACGGGTATACAATGCTTTTTTACATTTTCATCGTGGATTTGAGACCATTCTTCCGGTTTATTTTTTTCTGGCTCTATAAAATAAGGAACTTTACCCGATTGATGATACGCCATCGAAATCGTCGCAGTCATTTGTGCCCTAAACAACGTAGAAGTAAAAATATAATCGATAGGAATATGAGCAATTTTTTTACCAGCTTCAATTGCCTCTTCAATTCCCTTCTGGCTTAAAGGAATATCCACCCATCCAGTAAATAAATTGTGCTTATTCCATTCCGATTGTCCATGACGCATCATGATTAAAGTAGCTTTTTTTGACATATATCTTCCTTTTAAAGTATCTCTATTAGAATCATATTAGCAAAAACTAGAAAAAATCAAAAAACGAAACAAAAATTTAAATGGGAAGAAAAAGAACACCGACTCATTCTGGAGAGATCCTTGATAAACTTTACATTCAACCTCTTAGATGTTTAGTCCCAAAGTGGGATGGAGTGGATTAATTCTAAAACTTTTTGGTTTTTTTTGCCAACTTTTGATAATATACATGCCATAATTGCACACAAAGAAGGGGTTGCTCCTTAAACGGAGTAGGTTAAACTCTCCAATGATAAGGTAGTTGAGGAAGTAGAAAAACTGGATAAAGAAATGCTTAAGCTGGTCAGTCAAGATAAAGAAGTACAACGGCTTATGACAATCCCTGGCGTAGGACCTGTAACAGCATTAACCTATAAAACAGAAATTTTTGATCCCACTCGTTTTAACGATTCTAAATCAGTAGGAGCCTATCTTGGTATGACGCCTAAACAGTATGCCTCCGGAGAGGTGCAAAGACAGGGAAGAATTTCAAAATGTGGATCCAGTGAACTTAGATCTCTATTAGTTGAAGCCGGAATAGTAATGCTGACACGAAGTAAGAAATGGAGCAAGCTAAAAGCTTGGGGATTAAAAATCATGAGAAAAAAAGGAATGAAGAAAGCCGCCTTAGCAGTAGGTAGAAAGTTATCCGTAATTATGCATAAGATGCTGATTGAACAAAAAGAATTTATTTACGGTGAGCCAAAGGCAGCTTAAAAACGCATTTTTTTAGAAATAAAAACATTAGGAAAAGTGACTAAAATTTTTTGCAGGAGAAAACCGAAGAAATAGGTAAAGACGACAAATGAGTTGGCTCTTAGAAGCCGTAATATACATTGTCTTGCCCATTTCATTTCGGATAGCATAATGGAGCGAAGAATCTAAAATAGTTTTCTTCAAAAAGACTCCGCAGAAAACCCTGAACTTATCTCCCGCATTAAACTTTGCTGTCCTAAGATCTTAAAAAACGCCTTTTATTTTGCAAGCAAAATATCGGCTCGGAGAGCTTATGAAGAATTAAGAGAATTTATATTCCCCTTGTGTGCAATTAGAGAACTCGTTTACATTCAAATTAAGAGCTTGAATATATAAAAATTTTTATACAAAAGATAATATCTTCTTGCAAGATAGAGCAGTTTTTTCAAAAAAACCTAGTTATGCAATTCTTAATTTGAAATCAATCTAGTATAACATCCAAGACCCAATGTAATAAATTTTCTATTCCCCATTGACCGCGACTGATTCAACTATTCTTTCATTGAATGGTCCTGTAACACAATAGCTTCCCAATCATCAGCACCACACAAAGAACAAACGATTGTGATAAAAAGTATCGTTATAAAAGGATGAATAAAATTGCAGGATACTCCTCTAGGATCAGTAATGGTATCAAGACTTTGAATAAGTTTAAGATCAGGCTGAGGAGTCAATCCTGAATGTTTTTGAATGTGCCTGAGTGGTAATCGTTTTTTATTCATGAAGAGATCCATATTGTTTTTTTCGCAAAAGAAACAATATGGCTGATTTCTACAAAAACTCAAATTACTCTTTTAATGTCCTGTGCCCTGTAGGTGATGGTAGCCTTTAGCCAAGGTCTCTTTTTGTGTTTGATTGTTAAAAATCACAATAGAGATTCTTTTATCGCCTGCCTATTCTTTTTTTTAATTCTTCTGTGCACTTCAAACTTGAAAAGACTTAAATTTAAATCATTGAAATTTACTGTTATCCCTTATATAATCCTGCCCTTATGGAAGATAAAAAACGTTTAAGCAAGGTCCTTGCTGCAGCTGGAGTAGCTTCTCGAAGAGCTTCGGAAGAATTAATTTTTAAAGGTAGAGTGACCGTTAATGACGAGGTCATACTTGTTCCTCAAACCCTTGTTTGCGCGCAAAAAGATCAAATTTGTGTGGATAATGAGCCAATCCAAGCTGAAGGGAAAAAAGTTTATTACCTTTTAAACAAACCCCATGGCTTTATTTGTTCCAATGCTCCTTTAGGAACAAAAAAAAGAGTTGTCGATTTATTCGCTCATCTTCCTTATCGTCTATTTACCATTGGACGATTAGATAGAGATACAACCGGGCTCTTATTAGTGACTAATGATGGACATTTTGCAAATAAGGTGATCCATCCATCTTCTAATATTCAAAAAGAATATTTAATCAAAACACTACAAGAAGTGACCGATTTGCATCTAAAGCAAATCTCTAAAGGAATTTTTATAGAAGGGTCCTTTATAAAACCTATACGAGTGGTAAAAGTACGTAAGGGCACATTAAAAATTGTAGTTAAAGAAGGAAAGAAGCGAGAGGTTCGCTTGCTTGTACAAGCAGCAAATCTTGAGATTTTAGAATTATGTCGCATTCGCATCGGTGGGTTGCTCCTAGGCTCCATTGCCGAAGGCGATTTTCGGTCCATGTCAGAAACAGAAAAGCAGATTATTTTTCAATCTTCTGATCTTTGAAAAAGAGTTGTATTCAATTGGCTTTAAAGCTAGATTCCGATATGAGATTTGAGTATTTTATAACAGGATTGTATGCTTAACATCGCACGCCTTTTTGGCAAGTCTCCCTTCGCTCCCCTGCAAACCCACATGAAAAAAGTAGCTCACTGTGTGGAAAAGCTCTCACAGATGTTTGCTAATTTAGGAAAAAAAGATGCAGAAAAGATTGCAAAAGCAGCCCATGAAATTTCTCGTCTTGAACACGAAGCTGATCTAGCCAAAAATGATATCCGTAACCATCTTCCCAAGAGTATCTTTTTACCTATTGATCGGGCACAATTCCTCGATATTTTATCTATCCAAGATGATATATCCGATAAGGCAGAAGACATTGCTACCCTACTTACTTTAAGCCCTCTAGAAGAATGCAATGGATTTCTTCCACAAGTACAAAACTTTTTTTATAAAAATGAAGAAGTGTTTAAGCATTCTAAGCGTATCATTGAGGAGATCGATGAATTACTGGAATCTTCTTTTGGGGGAATTGAAGCAGAAAAAGTAAAAACAATGGTAGAAGAAACCGCCTATCTCGAACATGAAGCAAGCAAAATGCAGCATGTACTCACAAAAGAGTTGTTCACTAAAGCTCATTCTCTTTCTAATGCAGGTTTCTATTTATGGGTAAGCTTGATTGAAGAAATAGCAAAAATCTCTCATCTTTCCGAGAGCTTAGCAAACCGCATTAGAATGGTCCTAGAACTAAAATAAACGATGGACACTGCAACAATACTTACACTGCTTGTTATAGCCATTGGTTTTTATATGGCTTGGAATATTGGAGCCAATGATGTTTCTAATGCTATGGGGACATCTGTTGGCTCAGGTGCTCTTACCTTAAGAAAAGCGGTTATTCTAGCAGCTGTTCTAGAGTTTAGTGGAGCTTTCTTCCTTGGATCTCATGTCTCAGAAACTATGCAAAAAGGATTGATTCACACTCAATTGTTTGCAGAAGATCCCTTGATCTTAGTCTTAGGAATGTGCGCTGCACTATGCGGAACTGGGGTCTGGTTACAAATAGCTTCTTTTTTTGGATGGCCTGTTTCTACAACGCATGCGATTGTAGGAGCTATTTTAGGCTTTGCTGGCGTGATTATGGGAATCAACGCTATTCAATGGAGTGCGGTGAATTCCATTGCAGCTAGTTGGGTTAGCTCGCCTGTTTTAGCAGGTATGATCTCTTATTTTGTATTTAATATGTTGCAACGCAATATTTTATATGCAATGAACCCTTTAGAAGCAGCAAGAAAATTTATCCCCTTATTAACCTTCATTGTTCTTGGTGTATTTACTCTAAGTTTACTGTTCAATGGGCTTACTCGTTTGAATTGGCATTTTTCTTTTATCCAAGTACTAGCTTTTGCCTTCGTCATTGGTAGCATTGCTTCTTTTATCGCCTTTCTATTAGTTCGTAGAGTGTATTCTTCCAATGAATCAAACCCTATTTCTCGTTATTCCCCTCAAACGGTTATCAGTCTAGAAAAAGCACTTAAGCACCTACAGCGCGTTCATGTGGTATCTTATGATGAAACCCATGCAAAAATAGGACAATTAGTAGAAGAAGTACAATCGCTCTCTCAACAGCTAAGGCAAGAAACAAACTTTTTAGAACGTACTTCTGAATATACTTCTGTAGAAAAAATGTTTGGTTATTTGCAAATTCTAAGTGCCTCTTTTGTTGCTTTTGGTCACGGGGCTAATGATGTTGCTAACGCTATAGGCCCTGTTGCAGCTGTTCTAGATATCATTAATAGAGGTATTGTTTCTCAAGCAACAACGGTTCCTTCTTGGCTACTTGTATTTGGAGGCTTAGGAATTGTAACAGGTCTTGCAACCTGGGGTTGGCGCGTCATTGCTACCATTGGCAAAAAAATCACTGAACTTACCCCCACCCGTGGCTTCTCTGCTGAATTTGGCACCGCTATTACCATCCTTTTAGCTTCCAAACTAGGCCTCCCCGTCTCTACTACACACTGCTTAGTCGGTGCTGTTCTAGGGGTAGGATTAGCTCGTGGAATCCGCGCCTTAAACCTTAGAATGCTTCGCTACATTGCACTATCTTGGGTAATTACTCTTCCTGCTAGTGCAATAACTAGTGTTCTTATTTTCTATTTACTAAAAGCTATTTTCATATAAATACTTATTTAAAAAAAATAGCCAGACTAACTTACTTCATGTTAAGTCTTTTCAAGTTTGAAGTGCACAAAAGAATTAAAAAAAAGAATAGGCAGGCGATGAAAGAATAGATCTCTTGCATAACCAATAACCTACATTCCTACCCCCTAGCGTATATAGTGGTTCCGATTCAATCGTATAGAAAAATATAGGATTAACGACAAGTTTCAAGTCGTTGACTTGAACCCCATTAAGATAGCCGTAAAATGAGGAGCAACCTATGAAGCATTATATTGGATTAGATGTATCAATGAAAAGAACTTTTATCTGTGTATTAAATGAACAAGGTAAGATTGTCCATGAAGGTTCAGAAAAAACAGATCCTGATTTACTAGCAGATTATTTTTCCAAAAGAGATTTTCAAGAAATCGTTGTTGGCTTTGAAAGTGGATGTTTATCTCATTACCTAGTCACAGGATTTAGAAAAAGAGCTATAGATCCCCTATGTATGGATGCAAGGAAGCTGAGTACGATTCTTGCTTTGAAAATAAATAAGACAGACAAAAATGATGCACGAGGAATCGCAGAAGCCCTTCGATCAGGTATGTATACACGAGTACACTGTAAGCCCCAAGATTCAGTAGAAAAAAGCATTTTGTTAGTTTCCAGAAGAGCGCTAATTAAACAGCAAACGCAGTTAAAAAATACTGTAAGGGGCTTGCTTAAAAGTTACGGAATACGATTGGGATCTGTGGGATCCAAAAGATTTTCGTCTGTGGTTGTAAAGCAGATAGAAAAACAGGAAAAAAGTATTGTTCTGAGCATAACCTCTCTATTAAATACCTTTGATAAGGTAGTTGAGGAAGTAGAAAAACTGGATAAAGAAATGCTTAAGCTGGTCAGTCAAGATAAAGAAGTACAACGGCTTATGACAATCCCTGGCGTAGGACCTGTAACAGCATTAACCTATAAAACAGAAATTTTTGATCCCACTCGTTTTAACGATTCTAAATCAGTAGGAGCCTATCTTGGTATGACGCCTAAACAGTATGCCTCCGGAGAGGTGCAAAGACAGGGAAGAATTTCAAAATGTGGATCCAGTGAACTTAGATCTCTATTAGTTGAAGCCGGAATAGTAATGCTGACACGAAGTAAGAAATGGAGCAAGCTAAAAGCTTGGGGATTAAAAATCATGAGAAAAAAAGGAATGAAGAAAGCCGCCTTAGCAGTAGGTAGAAAGTTATCCGTAATTATGCATAAGATGCTGATTGAACAAAAAGAATTTATTTACGGTGAGCCAAAGGCAGCTTAAAAACGCATTTTTTTAGAAATAAAAACATTAGGAAAAGTGACTAAAATTTTTTGCAGGAGAAAACCGAAGAAATAGGTAAATCGGATAGCATAATGGAGCGAAGAATCTAAAATAGTTTTCTTCAAAAAGACTCCGCAGAGAACCCTGGACTTATCTCCCGCATTAAACTTTGCTGTCCTAAGATCTTAAAAAACGCCTTTTATTTTGCAAGCAAAATATCGGCTCGGAGAGCTTATGAAGAATTAAGAGAATTTATATTCCCCTTGTGTGCAATTAGAGAATTACTATATATTTTGTTTTTCCTGTTTAGATCAGACTTTATATGCTGGGTCCAGTCGCGCAATGTGCTACAAGGAACTTTAAACCGTTTTACAGCTTCTTTTTTTTTCAAACCATTATTAACTGCATCTACAACTTTTTGCTTAAATTCTTGATCATATATTTTGTTTTTCCTGTTTAGATCAGTATTTAATTCATCTAAATCTAGATCAGTCTTTTGTGTTGTTTCTGGGCTTGGGTAGACTTTTTTTCTGATCCTAAAAGAAGTCGATACCCAAAGGCTTCCTCATGCGATTCATATTACCACCGCTAATATCAGTGATAGAAATGGGTGTATAGAAGCATTTTCACTACATAAAAACAATTTGTTCGGTGTAAAAAGTGTTTTATCAGGCTTTTACACATTATTTTTTTACTGACGGATTTTTAGATTTTTGCTTTATACAAGAATGTTTGTTCTCTTTTTGCACGGGAGACATGGGAAATAGTAACCTATCTCCCCACAAAGAGACATTAAATTCTAGTTCTGGATTCATAAGATATACATAATTTCTGTGATATAATGGAATAACTGGCATATCTTCGATCAGTACTTTTTCGGCCTTTTCCAGGGTTAATAGGCGCTTATCTCCTTCCTCATAGTTAGAGCGGTTGATTAATTCGATAAATTTGGGATTTTCCCAACCCGTGCAATTCCTTGTATAATTTTTATACTTAAATCTTTGAAGAACGTCCATAGGATCATCATAAGAAGCAAGGGCGCATGAAAGACACATAGAATAATCTTTATTATATAGCTTATCTAAAGCAACGCTAAAATCCAGCTTTTCTAGCTTAATAAAGATTCCAAAAGCTTTTGCCCATTGCTGTTGGATGACTTGTATCATCTCATTCGCTCCATAAACCCGGGAGTAATAAAGGAAAGTCAGTGATTTAAAAGCCTCTTTGGTAATACCCAGCTCAGCCATTCCTTCATTGAGCAGAATATTAGCTTGGATTACATCGTTATCTTTGAAAAACTCGGAGAATCGATTTCCTTTTAAGCAAGGCGCTACTAGATTTGTTGCAGACAAGCCCACTTTGTAAGCTGGATTAATGGAATTCGTTTTAATATTTTTCTTACATCCTTTCCCCAAAATTCCTAGTAATTCTTGGCGATTAATGGCTAAAGCAAAAGCTTTTCGAATCTTCGCATTATTAAAAGGTTGCTTGGTTGTATTGAGATAAATAAATACAGAATAAGGTTGTGGCTCTGAGTTAAAGGTCCATTTTTTTTCTAGCTTAGATACCTCTTCTAAAGGAATATCCGTTAAAGAGTCACCAATCATATCAACTTTTCCTTTCTTAAACATTTCTAATGTTACATGATCACTTTCGATGATATTAAATACGATTTTTTCTGGGTGCTTATCCTCTGTTTTTCTATATTGAGGATTAGCATTTAGAACGATTTGATCCCCTTGCTTAAAGCTTTCCAATATAAAAGGTCCATTACACAAAAATTGAGTGCCTGTTTGGATTGCCCAATTAGGATTTTTTCGATCTTGCTCAATATTTACAGGATAAAATCTAGGATTTGTAAGCAGTTTAAGAAGATGAGGAGTCGGGTGCTCTAGTTTAATTACAAGGGTTTTTTCATCGAGAGCTTTAATACCAACTTGATCTAAGGAAATAAGTCCTTTTTTAGCGCTTTCCGCATTTTTAATAGGAGCAAATAAATAATCTCCCATTGAAGGAAACTTTGGATTGAGAATATCTTTCCACGACTTCTCAAAATCATAAGCAGTAACGGGCTTGCCATTAGACCAAAGGTTATCTCCTAAAATAAATGTATATGTAAGCTTATCATCTGATACTTTATAAGACTTGGCTTGAGCTAGTTGAATCGATCCATCAGGATATCGTTTGACAAGACCTTCAAAAAGCAAGAGAATAATTTGACAAGAAAAAACATCGCCAGCTTTACGAGGATCGAAGGTCTTAGGAGATGTTTTCATATTTAAATTGAGCATAGGCAAACCATGTTTTAATAAAGCTGAAGAAGTTAGCGCGGCAATACAGAAAGTAACAAACACAATAATCAGTGTTTTTTGGATAAAAGGCTTTCTTAGTTTTTTAATGATACAAGAAAAAAACGCTAAAATTCTATTCAACTTTTTGCACATCATATCATAAGGTCCCTTAAAGGATAATTATAAATTTTATAAAGACTTATTTTGCGATAAAACAACATATTCTACAACCACAAAAGAAAAATTTAAGTTGGTTCTGTCGTTGTGGCTCCGAATAAAGATATTCGATCTTGCTAAAATAAATTGGAAATGAAGAACCCGAATAAATTAAAACAAATTTATTAAAAAGGTTCTTATGAAAAACCAAAAAAATATGATCGAGAATTTAAGTTAAATATAATAACGTAATATAGAGAAAGCGAGAAATCCATGACATCGATATCCCTTGATGAGGTGTCTAGAAGCAATTTTTATCACTTTCTTCATAGTTTGATTCTACATTCCGATCGCGGATCCCAATATACAAGCGAAGATTTTAAGGAAGAAGAAAAAATCAAGATACCTTAATGAGAAGATTTTAAACAGGCTCTAAGAAATGCTTTTTCTTTAGCTTGCTGATGACGGTATCCTCGTTGCCCTTTATTTCTCTTAAGTTCCCTACTAATAGTGCTATGAACCTATCTTGAATTAAATTTACTGTTTTAAAGATACTTGCCGACTTAAGAAATTCATCCAATATCCCAGTAGTCCAAACATTAATAGTCCGTTCCAATATATTGCCTTTCTTTCCCAGCGCACTGTAAGACGACGGAAGCATGTCTTTAACCAAGAAATCGTTCTCTCAACGACCCAACGTTGCTTTTCAAGGTAGCAAATGCCTTTTATCTTATATCCCTTAGTGTTTCTTTTCCGAGCTATCAGAGGAAAAACCTCATGGGAAAGAACATCGATACGTGTTTGCTCTGAGTCATAACCTTTATCTGCTTCAAGTATGGGTACTTTTCCCTGATTCCATGCTTTTTTAATGAAGGGAATGACTTTCCTAAGCAGAGGGATCACTTGTTTTTTCTCATCCCCGGATGCTGATGTAAAAGTGATTGCAAGAGGCTTTCCTGATTTTTCTACCAGTAAATGCGATGTCACGCCTTTACCTTTGTAGCCATAATCAACTTGCTCTCCTCCTCCGCGTCCGCTGGAAAAAAAAACCATCTACAGAGAGTCTCTGGGCATCAATACACCCCAGCTGTTCGGCAAGCTTAAGCAGCTCTTCTAAAAATTGATCTAAAAATCCAGCAGATTGCATTCTTCCAAGCCATGCGTGTGCTGTTGAGGGATGAGAAAACTCCTTGTTTCTAGGTGCATCTTTCCAAGGAGCTCCTGTCCGAAGCACCCAGAAAATAGTATTCACTACAGGTCTCCATGGCGCTAATTTTCTTCCATAATGGTTACGATTTACCCATTTTTCCATTTGAGGTTCGAGTATTTTAAACTGTTCTTCATTTAATCCTTGCTTGCTCATGTCATCTGTCTTTAGTTAAAAAATAAAAAGATCTGGTATCATAGCGAAAATTTATATTCAATTCAAGATAGGTTCATGATGAACTTTTAGAATGGTTGCTATTGAGCTAGATGTATCTCCTCTAGCTTGTAAAATATAAATCTGACATCTTTGGTCATAGGTTAGGTGATGGTAGCCTTTAAGCAAGGTCTCTTTTTGTGTTTGATTGTTAAAAATCACAATAGAGATTCTTTCATCGCTTGCCTATTCTTTTTTTAATTCTTCTGTGCACTTCAAACTTGAAAAGACTGACCTTTTCCTGAATATGAGGTACCTTGCATAGTTTTCCCATCAAAACTAACGATTTCTCCAGATTTTTTTTCTTTTATAAAATCAGATAAAGTTTGCTGTATTTTCTCAAACTCACTTGGATCCAATATGGAAAAAACACGTTTAAAAGTTCTTATGCATAGGACTCCGTTTGTCATATCTACAAACTGATTCAACCATTCTTTGATTGAATGGGCCTGTAACACAATAGCTTCCCAATCATCAGCACCACACAAAGAACAAACGATTGTGATAAAAAGTATCGTTATAAGAGGATGAATAAAATTGCAGGATGCTCCTCTAGGATCAGTAATGGTATCAAGAGTTTGAATAAGTTTAAGATCAGGCTGAGGAGTCACTCCTGAATGTTTTTGAATGTGCCTGGGTGGTAATCGTTTTTTATTCATGAAGAGATCCATATTGTTTTTTTCGCAAAAGAAACAATAGGGCTGATTTCTACAAAAATTCAAATTACTCTTTTAATGTCCTGCAGGGTACAGGACATTAAAAGAGTAATTTGAATTTTTCTGGAAATTGTCCATTCCTTATTTTCCGCAGCCCTTATTATTGAAGCTATATTAAAAAAAATCATCTCATTTTTAAGTAAATTTTGTTTAGTTTTTGACAAACTAGAACATTCATTAACCTAATTTTTGATTTATAGGCGTCAAAGAAGATGGGTTGTAGAGCGTTCTTTTGCGTGGATAGAAAAATGTCGCAGGCTATGGAAAAATTGCGAAAGAAAACTACATACAAGTCTGAATATGGTGGTTCTCGCTTTTATTGCTCTACTTTTGAAAAGATTTTAAACAGGCTCTAAGAGAATTTATATTCCCCTTGTGTGCAATTAGAGAACTAAAACCCAAAACTGAGGTTCTTACCTAGAAAAAACCCTCTAGGTTAGTTGACTTTAATCTCCACCCAAATATCTCGCATTTTCTGTTGAGGAAGAAGATTTTTAAAAAAATGATACTTTTTAAAATCCTCTGCTAAACCATAAAAAATCTTATGTGCTTGAAGATCAAAATCCAGATCCTGCTTATCGTCTAAGGCAGGGAAAAGTCTAAAGGAATCCCAGTATACGCGTATGGATTCTTTTTGGTAGAGGTGATTGATAAATTGATAGACTAAAATCTCTTTATCGCACGTTTTAGGGATACAGAGATTTTCAATAGAAATAAAAGATCCTTCTTTAGGAACAACAAAATCAATAAAGTCAAAATTGCGTTTTGAGCGAAAAATATAGGAGCTAGAAGCCACTGCTAGGGGGGAGTTTTTAGTAGCTAGAAAGTAATCTGCTCGCGAGGTTGCATAGGCTGCTACCCATGGCTTTTGTTGTAACAAAAGGTCTTTTACTTTTTCGGCTTGATTTTTGGAGAGAGAAGAAATGGGGCCACATAGGTAAAATGCAGCTATTTCAATGGCTTCAATGGGATCATTCACCATAACAATGCGATAATCTACTAATTTTGGGTCAAAAATCATGCTCCAAGAGGGTATAAAAAGTTTGGTAAAAAAATCTCTATCGATTCCTAAGCCATAAACCTCCCAAAAAAGTGGAATAGAATAATGATTTTCCGGATCAAAGAAATGCCCTAATAATTCGGGAAGGAGCTGATGAAAGAAGGGAAGTTTCTTTCGATCTAATTCTTTGATTAATTGATTTTTAACCAAAATACTCACTGCATAATCAGAAGGTATGACCAGATCATAGCCTTGCCCTTCTGTTGCTTTTAGCTTCAGAATCAATTCTTCATTAGAGGAATAGTTATTAACATTCACTCTAATGCCTGTTTTTTTCTCGAAGCTTTGAATGATCTCCTCATTTAAAATACCACCCCATGTAAAAACATTAATCGAGTCTTTAGAAGCAGAAGAAAATTTAGGCCCATATAAAAAACATGCTAATAAAAAAATCCAAATAGAGATAATGAGCACTCGAGTAAGGGATTTGGGCATAAAAACCTTTATTATATCTTTTAGGAAAGAAGGTTTTAATTTTAGGATTAAACTGTTTTATTGCATAGCATTTTAAAAACCTTAAATCTAGTTTTTATGGTAATAAATTGATTCTAAATCGATAAGCCCATAGAATGTCTTAGAAAATTACCCATGTTTTAACCCATGTCAAAAACATCTTGCTGGAGAGCTATACAAAAAAAGAGTTTTACCAATTGGAAGTCTTTACTTTCCTATTTAAAACTTCCTTTAGAAGAAGCGGAAAAAAAAGTACTGATTTCTTCTCATTTTGTACTCAATCTTCCTTATCGATTAGCGAAAAAAATAAAAAAGGGTGATTGGAAAGATCCTTTATTACTGCAGTTTCTTCCCCTTAAACAAGAACTCCAGGATCACCCATTATTTGTATCCGATCCTGTTTTAGATAGCTCTTTTACAAAAACCTCTAAGCTTCTTCATAAATATACAGGAAGAGCTTTACTTCTGTGCACAAGCGCTTGCGCTATGCATTGTAGATATTGTTTTCGACAAAACTTCGCTTATGAAAAAGAAACCCTTGATTTTAATAAAGAGCTTGAAGAATTAGCACAAGATGTAAGCTTAACAGAGATTATCCTAAGTGGAGGAGATCCTCTTTCGCTAAGCAATGCAAAACTTAAACATTTATTGGAAGGATTAAATCAAATCCCCCACATTCAGAAGATTCGCTTTCACACGCGTTTTCCGATTGGAATTCCTGAGAGAATCGATGCTGAATTGATTTCTCTGCTTTCTTGTTTGGATAAACAAGTGATTTTTGTCATACATTCCAATCACCCAAAAGAACTAGATAATGCTATTTTTACAGCACTAAAACGGATTCAAAAGCTGGGAATTCCCCTACTTTGCCAAACGGTTTTATTGCATCAAATAAATGACGATCTAAAAGTATTAGCCGATTTATTTACTATGCTTAGTAACCATGGCATTCTACCTTATTACTTACATCAGCTCGATCGTGTAAAAGGCACACAACATTTTGAAGCATCTATAGAAAAGGGACGGGAATTAATCAAACAACTCTCTGCTAGACTTCCTGGGTATTGTATCCCCAAGTATGTACAAGAAATCCCCAACCAACCGAATAAGACTGTAGTCGATCTACATTCTTTCCAAAGTTCGCAAACCTAAAATAGACAACCCTTTTTTTAAAACCTGAGCCGTTGCCTCTGATAGCAATAACCGGCTGTTTTCTTCACTACTACCTTCTACCCTACAATCACGGAAAAAAGCATGAAACTTTTCTGCCAAGGCGTACAGATAATCACATAAACGGTTTGGTAAAAGATCTTGCGACATCCTTTGTAGCGTTTCTGGAAAAAGGCATAAATGAAAAGCCATCGCCACTTCAGAAGGATGAGAAAGTACAATAGGCCCTTTTACAACTTCTTTCCCTATTTTACGCTTAATGCCTTGAATACGTACATAAGCATATAATAAAAACGCAGCGGTATTTCCTTCAAATCTTAACATCCGATCATAGCTAAAAACATAATCTTTGATTCTATGGCAACAAAGATCTGCATATTTTACGGCATCTATGCCTAAAATTTTAGCGCTCTTTTCTAATTCTTCTTCTGATAGAAAGGGAAGTCTTGTCTCTAGAATTTGTTTAGCTCTTTGAATAGCACCCATTAATAGATCGATCAGTTTTTCCGTCTCACCAGATCTAGTTTTAAATTTTTTCCCATCAGGGCCTAATACAACACCAAAAGGGACATGATCTAATTGTAATTGTTTGGGATCAAAATAATCGGCTTTTTCAGCTGCTTTAAAAATCATGGCAAAATGCAAACTTTGCCCTGCATCGGTTATAATAATAATCCGAGTCGCTTTTTCTTTTTGCACCCGATGATAAAGCGCTGCCATATCTGTGGTTTCATAATTGTAGCCCCCATCTGATTTTTGCACGATCATAGGCAAGGGAGCGTTATCTCTTCCTATAAAACCATCTAAGAAGATACATTTTGCTCCATTAGATATCGCAACTAACCCTTTTTGCTCTAAATCCGCAACTATTTGCGCAAGATAAGGACTATAAAAAGACTCTCCTCTTTCTATTAAACGAACATTTAAAAGCCGATAAATTTCTCGAAAAGCAGCCTTGGAAACCTCACAAATTCTCTCCCAAATCTGAAAAGAGCTTTTATTTCCTTGTTGTAATTTCACCACTTCTAGTTGAGATAGTTTTTTAAATTCCGGATCTTGATCAAAATGGTGTTTTGCTTTTTTATACCAGCTCATTAAAGTGGAAAGATCGATCGCATCTTGAAAAGTATTCAATTCATATTTTTGAATATAAGCAATTAGCATGCCAAATTGCGTGCCAAAGTCCCCTATATGGTTTAAACGCAATACCTCATAACCTAAAAACTCAAATAGTCTAGCGAGAGCATCACCGATAATTGTCGATCGCAAATGCCCAACATGCAGCTCTTTTGCAATATTAGGAGAAGAGAATTCTACAATAATTTTTTCTCTTTTTGCTAAAGGAACCCCTAAGCGCTCATCTGAAAGCATAGATTCGATTCGCTTAGCTAAAAAATCTGGAGATAGAAAGATATTAATAAAGCCAGCACCTGCAATCTCTATTTTTTCAATCATTTTATGACCTGCTGGGTCGTAAAGATCTATTACATCCACAATCTGCTTTGCAATCTGCCTAGGATTCCCCTTTACTATTTTAGCAATTTTTAAAGCGCTATTACATTGGTAATGCCCAAATTGAGGCTGTGTGCTCTCTGTAATTTCTGCTTGCAAAAGCATGGGGTCTACCATTTCAGTAGAAAAACGGTTAGCAATCGCCTGCGTTGCTTTTTCCTCTATTAAACTAATTAAATGAGTCATAAATTACATGGATGCATGATGAAAATAAGGAGGTTCTATGCGCTTACCAATTTGATACTTTAGACGATAATCGCCAAAAGAAAGCGCTGCCCTATGAGTGGAGAAGCGATTTTGCTCGGCAATTTTATAAATAACCATGAGCTGGTCATAAATGCGATTTACGCGATTACGAGCTCGAATCGGACTATACCCTTCTGCCTCTAGCTCTAGCGATACATTGATTAATCCTCCTGCATTGATAATAAAATCAGGAGCATACAAAATGCCACGACTAGCTAACTCATCAGCATCGCTATCATTAAGTAGTTGGTTATTAGCACAACCAGCAACAGCTAAACAGCGCAAAAGAGGAATGGTGCGAGAGTTTAATATCCCACCCATAGCACAAGGCGCTAGCACATCGCATTCTGCTTTTAAGATTTCTTCTGTAGAGAGAATAACAGCACCGGTGAGCTGCTGAAGCTCTAAACATCTTTTTTGATCCAGATCGCTAATGATGAGATGGGCTCCAGCCCAAAAGAGCAACCTAGCCAATTCAAAACCTACCGTACCTATACCTTGAATTGCTATCTTACGACCTTCTAAATCAGAAGAATTGTATATTTTCTTGAGGGCGGATTGTATCCCTCTAAAAGTTCCCCAAGCTGTAAAAATAGCAGGATTTCCACTGCTTTTTTCATGAGGCAGACCTACTACATAAGGAGTGGTTTTGCTAATAAGCAGAACATCTTCAGGAGAACAACCTACATCTTCTGCACAAATGTATTCTCCTTTAAGTTGATGTACTGCTTCTGCAAAAGCAGAGAGTAGTTCTTTTGTCTTATCCACTTTAGGATCTGCTATAATAACAGCTTTTCCTCCCCCCCAGGAACACTCAGACAGAAGAGACTTATAAGTCATGGCTTTTGCAAGGCGCATTACATCTTTTAAAGCTATTTCTTCATTGGGATAGGGATAAATGCGTATACCACCTAAAGTGGGTCCTATAACGCTAGAGTGTATACAAATAATTGCATGTAGTCCCACTTCTGGATTTAGCACTCTAATTATTTTTTCATAACCAGAAACCGAAATTTCTTCTAAAGTAAGCGTTTTTTCACAGGCTTGGGCCATTAGATGCCTCCTAAAATAGCTAACAGAGGTTTTTTATACCTTTAAAGTAAAACAAGACGTTAAAATAATTTTTTTTGTTTACAATTTCTGCTAAAATAAACATTTTCACGGCATGATAACATAAACAGAAATGATTATCTACAAATTATTTATTTGTTAAGAGCCTTAGCAATGAACAAACACAATTATGTTTAGAGAGGCAATAGTTCTCGAACATTAGATTTCTTGCATAACCCCTTATTTTAAAGCTTTCATTTATAGATTCCTATCTTAACAAAAGCATTTCCAGCTATATCGCTTAAACAATCATATCTCATGGATTAAAATACTTTAAAATTTTAGATTGCTTATTGGTTATGCAAGAGATCTATTAACTTGAACATTAAATAGATCCTAAGATACTCTTTTCTTTTCCACAAATTTAATGATTTGACTGTAAGAGGGAAAAATGTCGGTTATTGCAATTCCAGAAACTATTAAAAGCGAAATGCTTAGATTCTTAAAAAAGAATAAAAAAGCGGATTTAATCACAACTTATCTCTTTTTTTTAGAAAAAAAATTTAACTTAAAGCCCGTACTCTTCATACGAGATAAAATGATCTATCAGAGCAGAGAAGATCTTATTCATAGATTGGAAGAAGCGGGTAAGCTTTGGCGTGAAACAGAAATTAAAATTCAATATGGACAGGAAAGTGTTAACGAACAGAGTAAAAAAATCTATATATGTCCATTTACAGGAAAGGTATTTGCAGATAATACACACCCTAACCCGCAAGATGCCATCTACGATTGGGTTTCCAAATGCCCTGAAAATACCGAACGGGTCGGTGGATTGAAAGCAAAAAGATTCTTGGTTTCAGAAGACTTCGACGTGATAAAAAACTATATTGTCAAGCGCAAAGAACCCATTAAAAAAATTGTCTTTTCCTCTGCTGTTACTGGTAAATTATTTAACAGTAAAGAAGCGGTAATTCAAGACTTTGTTCAAAACCAGCTAAAAAATATTCCTTTAGAAGAAGTGCCCAGTCAAAATCGCTATCAGATTGAAGAGCACTTCATGTCTTTTATTCAGACTCATTTAGAAGAAGGAAAAATTAATGCTTTTGTAGAAACCCTTGCTAATTACGATGAATTTTCTGCCTTTGTAGACTTATGGCTAGAAGAAGAGAGGGAAGAGACTTAAAAAGAGATTTTTGATGGAGCAGAGTTTTATTAGTAGGTCCGCTCAAGAAACGCTCTGCATCGGACAGAAAATCGGATCACTTCTTATTGACCTACATCCGATAATTGGATTATTTGGGGATTTAGGAGCGGGGAAAACAACGCTGCTTAAAGGAATTATTTACGGTGCTGCAGGGATTGATTCCCAAGATGTTTGTAGTCCAACATTTAACTATCTCAATATTTATCAAGGAAAACTTTCATCTGTGTATCATTTTGATCTCTATCGCCTTCTCGATGCAACCCAGTTTGTATCTGCTGGATTTGATGATTTCTTTTACTTAAAAGGGCTCTGTTGTTTGGAATGGGCTGAAAAAATTGATTCCTTGCTACCTAAAGAAACCATTCGCATCTACATGACCCATCTTAATGAGGCACAAAGGCAAATTGTAGTAATGGGGTTGCATGTCTAAAAAATCTTTTTTTTACAATGCACAATTTATCACAGCCGCTGCTTGCGTTTCTGACTTCCCCCATATTAACAATCCCCAAAAGCTCCCCCTTAAAGAAGTTGCTATTGTAGGAAAATCTAATGTAGGCAAATCCTCTCTAATCAACTACCTTCTTAATAATTATACGATTGCTAAAACATCTTCAAAACCAGGAAAAACACAAACCATTAATTTTTTTACTGTTGATCAGCAATTTCTTCTAGTAGATCTTCCTGGTTATGGTTATGCAAGAGTAGACAAAAAAACCAAAGAAAAATGGAGCGAATTAATCGATCTCTATTTAAAAACACGTTCGAGTTTACGTTTGATTTTATTTTTAGTAGATATTCGACGATCTTTTACTGAAGATGATTTGAGCTTCATCAAATGGGCTCATTTTTATCATAAAAACTTGTTAATTATTTTTACCAAAAGCGATAAACTGAAAATCCAAGAAATAAAAAAGCAAATCCATGCTGCTTCCAAAACACTCTCATCTGTTTTCCCCATGCAGTCTTTTGAATTTTTCACTTGCTCTATTAAGGAGCCACAAAACAGAATAATTCTTACCGAAAAGATCAAATCATTACTCCAAGAAAAATCATGACCTTACTTCACAAAGATGTGTTTGTTTGCCTAGACTGCGAAACAACTGGGCTGGATCCAGACAAAGATGAAATTATTGAATTTGCTATTGCACGCTTTAATTTTGATACCATCATAGATTCTTTTGAAACATTAATTGAACCCTCTTTTTCTATACCAGAAGAGTCAACAGCTATTCACCATATTACAGATCAAATGGTAAAAGGAAAGCCAAAAATTCAAGAAATTCTACCTCGCATTTTTGAGCTTATTGACAATTATATTGTTATTGGCCATGGCATTACTAACGATATTTCTTTCTTAAATGCCTCTGCAAAAAAATATGCTGTTCCCAATAATCTTTCCTCTATCCGCTATGTAGATACCTTGCGATTAGCCCGTTTATATGGAGAAAGTCCTACCAACTCATTAGAAATGTTACGCAAACATTTTAACATCGCAGAAGAGGGTGCCCATCGAGCTATGAATGATGTTATAGTAAATATTAAAGTGTTTAAATTTCTTGCTAAACGTTATAAAACAGTCACGCAAATCCTTGAACGTTTAAAAAGACCTATTTTATTAAAAACCATGCCTCTTGGAAAACATAAAAGACGTAAATTCTCTGAAATACCTCTTGAGTATCTACGATGGGCTGCGCGTCAAAACTTTGATCAAGATTTGCTTTTTTCGATCCATCACGAACTAAAAAAACGCAAACAAGGTACACGCTTTTGTCAAGAAGCAAATCCTTTTTCTTCACTTTAAATAAAAAGTATTCTGATGAATAAACTCTCCTTAAAACAGCTTGATGTAAAAAATAAAAAAGTACTCTTGCGTGTCGATTTAAATGTCCCTATAAATGAAGAGGGAATCATTACAGATGATACGCGAATTAAAGAAGCACTAAATTCCATCCAGTATATCTTAAGAAATAAAGGATCTGTCATCCTAATGAGCCATCTTGGTAGACCAAAGGGGAAACCCGATCCAAAACTCTCATTAGAGCCTTGTGCCAAAGCTCTTGCCTTTTTACTCAAACGCCCTGTTTTAATGGCTAAAGACTGTATAGGTCCTAGCGCACAAAACTTAGTTACTCATCTACAACCAAATCAAATACTTTTATTGGAAAATCTACGATTTGATCCCGCAGAAGAAAACCCTTCAAGCAATCCAGAATTTGCTAAAAAACTAGCTAGTTTTGGAGATTTATATGTAAATGATGCCTTTGGAACAGCGCATCGAGAACATTCTTCGACTACAACTATTACAAAATACTTTCCTGGTAAATCCGCTATGGGATTTCTCATGCAAAAAGAAATCGATTCCTTAAGTTCTTTAATAAAAAATCCACAGCGTCCTTTTTATGCAATCATTGGTGGGGCAAAAATTTCAAGTAAACTGGGCGTGTTAAAGTCTCTCTTAAAAAAAGTAGACGGCTTGTTTATTGGAGGGGGGATGGCTTATACTCTATTAAAAGCCCAAGATTATCAAATTGGAAAATCTATTTGTGAAGAAAATCAGCTAGATGAGGCCCTGCAACTGATCAAAAGCTGTAAAGATCAAAAGCTACCGCTTTGGCTGCCTGTAGATTTGCTAATAGCAGATAACTTTTCCAAAGAGGCAAACAGCAAATACATCCAAGTTAATCAAGGAATCCCAGATGGTTGGGAAGGAATGGATATAGGAGAAGAAACCATTGCTATTTGGGAAAAAGCTCTTACAAAAGCTTCTACTATATTTTGGAATGGGCCTCTAGGAGTTTTTGAATTTCCTGCGTTTGCAAAAGGAACAGAAGCAATTGCTCGATGGATTGCTTCTTCAAAAGCCCTTTCAGTAGTAGGCGGTGGAGATTCAGTTGCTGCTATCAATCAACTGCACCTTGCTAGCTCTTTTTCGCATATCTCAACAGGAGGCGGAGCCTCTCTAGAATACCTAGAGTTTGGGCATCTGCCTGGAATAGATGGATTATCAGATAGTTAAATAAAATATTTTAAACAATTGCCTTTTATCTGCTTTTTTTTTTTATTATTGAAAAATAAGTAAAAAAGGTTATAATTTAAGGCAACTTCAAGGCAGGAATATGTTTGCGGCAGCAAAATTTAGCAAGTTACGCGCTTGTATATGGCCAATCTACCGCCATGAGCTGCTCAAGTTTGTGCCTCTTTTGTGTTTATTCTTTCTTATTGGATTCAATTACAGTCTCTTAAGAGCAACAAAAGACGCTCTTGTCATAACAGCCCCTTCCTCTGGTGCTGAAGCCCTCCCTTTTATTAAGGTCTGGGCCATTGTTCCCATGGCCTTTCTATTTACCTTCTTATTTACTAGAGTATCGAATCGTCTCTCTAGAGAAAAAACCTTCTATGCTATGATGAGCATCTTTATCGGGTTTTTTACGATATTTCTCTTCTTTCTATATCCTTTCCAAGACACACTGCATCCACACCATTTAGGCGATCGCATACAACAATCCCTACCTATGGGCTTTCAAGGCTTTATCGCTTTATTTCGCAATTGGACATTCACCTTATTCTACGTCATGTCAGAGATGTGGAGCACAATTATTATGACGGTCTTGCTCTGGGGATTTGCTAATGACGTGACCTCTGTTGATGATGCTAAACGCTATTATGGTCTACTTGGAATTGGAATTAATATATCGGGAATCGTTGCTGGTCAAGTCGCTACCTCGATGTCTCGCTTAAATTATCACCCCTTCCTGCCTTTTGGTAATAACGCTTGGGACCAAGCAGTCTTTTTTCTTACCTCTTTAGTAATTATAAACGGGATTTTATGCATGTTGATTTTCCGCTATATGCATAAAAAGAAACAAGGCTATAACTCAGAAAGTTACTTTGCTCAGAATGGAAATGAAAAAATTAAAATGGGTATGCGTAAAAATTTTGGCTACCTAGCTAAGTCTCCCTATCTTATCTGTATTGCTGTCATTGTGATAACCTATAATATCGCGATTAACTTAATTGAAGTGGTATGGAAGGATCAAGTGAAACAACTCTATCCCAACCCTGCTGACTTTAATGCCTATATGGGGCAAATCCTTAAGTGGATCGGCATTGTTGCTACGGTAACCAGCATCTTTATTTCCAGCGTGATCATTAGGCGGTTCAGTTGGACTTTTAGTGCTTTAGCTTCTCCTTTTATTCTTTTATTTACCGGAGTCGCTTTCTTTGCCTGCTTTTTCTTTAAAGATGTAGGTTTTGCTTCTATCTCTGCTTTCTTAGGAATTACCCCTCTGGCGCTTTGTGTCTTTTTTGGTTCCCTGCAAAACTGTTTAGCTAGAGCTTCTAAGTACACCTTATTCGATGTCACCAAAGAAATGGCCTTTACCCCTTTAAGCAAAGAATGTAAACAAAAAGGGAAAGCAGCTATTGATGGTGTGGGTTCTCGTCTTGGAAAATCAGGAGGCGCCCTCATCCATCAAACCCTTCTTATGTTCTTCGGAACCGTTGCTCTCAGCACCCCTTATGTTGCTATCATTCTCTTAGGAGTAATCAGCGCCTGGATGGTCTCCGTTCGTTCTTTAGGCCACCAATTTGATAACCTCATTGCCCATCAAGAGACATTAAAAGATCCCTATGAGGAACTATCTACAGAACCTGTGCTTGCTGAATCTAGCAATACTTAACAAGCGTCTTTTCTATTAGAATATTTGAACAATATCTTTTATTTAGTTATTCTTATAAGGGATTGGTCTTGTCCGTTTTTATGATGAATCACTCTTGCAGGTTGTTAGAGAGGTTATTAGCAACATTAACGCAATTCGAAAGAAAGTCATTTGCTTGTTTGGAGAAACGATAATTCAAATCTATGGGCTAATTCCAAAAAAATGCCCTAGGGCTGGGAATGTAGGTTATATTCCCCTTATGTGCAATTAGAGAACTCAAATCTCTTAGATGTTTAGTTCCAAAGTGTGATGGAGTGGGTTAGTTCTAAAACTTTTTGGTTTTTTTTGCCAACTTTTGATAATATGTTCAAATGGTGTCAATCCCTTTAGAGCCTGTTTAAAATCTTCTCATTAAGGTATAATGATAGTTTTCATAAAACCTTTGGAGGTAGTTATGACCCGCTCTTATCCAAGCGATATTTCTCGTAAACAATTTAGCAAAATCCATCTAATACTTGAGTCTACACGCAAAAAAACACGTCCACGAAGAGTTGATCTATATGATATTTTTTGTGGAATTTTGTACATTTTAACAAGTGGTTGCCAGTGGCGTATGTTACCCATAGAATATCCTAAATGGGAATTATGTGATTATTATTTCCCTCTTTGGAATAAAAAAGATGATAAAAATTCTAAGAGTATTCTTGAAATAGTTTTAAAAAAAATTAGTTGGCGAGGTCAGAAAAAGCAGTGGTCGGAAAGAGAAAACAAGCTTTGTAATTATTGATGCTCAAAGTGTTAAAAATACTGATACAGCGGAGAAGATAAGGATATGATGCAGGGAAAAAAATATCAGGAATAAAAAGACATATAGCAGTCGATACCCAAGGGCTTCCTCATGCGATTCACATTACCACCGCTAATATCACTGACAGAAATGGGTGTATAGAAGCATTTTCACTACATAAAAACCATTTGTTCGTTGTAAAAAGTGTTTTAGCAGATGGAGGATATTCTGGAGAAAGATTTGCAAAGAGTGTGCAGGAAATATTAGGATGTATATTAGAAATAGCCAAAAGAAATGCACTTCACACTTTTACAGTTATCCCCAAAAGATGGGTTGTAGAGCGTTCTTTTGCGTGGATAGAAAAATGTCGCAGGCTATGGAAAAATTGCGAAAGAAAACTACATACAAGCCTGAATATGGTGGCTCTTGCTTTTATTGCTCTACTTTTGAAAAGATTTTAAACAGGCTCTAAGATGTCTGATAAGGAAAGTTTAGAACTAGTTATTTTCTAGAAAACCCAAAACTGAGGTTCATAGGGACAGGACATAAAGGCATAATTGTATCAATGGTAGAAAGAACTTCCAAGCTAACCTATGAAGGTTGAAAGGTCCATCTATTATAATGTTTTATTCTTTCCACAAATCTTTTAATCTCTGTTTTCTACCTGAATAGAAAGAATAGGATTCATATCTTGCAGGATCTTTTTTATAAAACTGTTGGTGATATAGCTCTGCCGGATAAAAGGTTTGCATTGGCAAAATTTGTACTAAGCAGGATAAGGGTAGCTCGTTTTTAGAGCACTCTGCTAACTCTTTTTGTTGTGCGTTGTGATAAAAAATCGTTGGTCGATATTGCGAACCAATATCACAAAATTGGCCATCGGATCTTGTAGGATCAATATGATGCCAATAAAAATCTAGAAGTTTTTCATAACTAATCTGCCTTGGATCATAGAGTATTTGAACAGCTTCTACATGTCCTGTTTTTTCTGAGCAAACCTCTTTATAGCTGGGATTTTTTATATCCCCTCCTGTATAACCAACCTGTGTTTGTAAAACACCTGACAAATGATCAAAATCATGTTGTATACACCAAAAACACCCTCCTGCAAACGTCGCTAATTCTTCCATAGTTCTCTTATAATAAAATAAATTTTTGGTAAATTTTCTCTGCAAAAGCGTAGCCTATTAAAAAAAAAGCCCCTCCCAAAAAACCCCAAAAATAGAGAGCAGAATGTTTTATCTGTAAAAGATAAGTCATGCTTAAACCAAGAACAAAAAAGATAAGATCTAAAAAAAAATACAGTGAAGAAGCGTGCGGAATGAGTGTTCCCATACAAGCACAGGGAAGTTTAATGCTATACCAAAAAATAGAATACCCAGCGAATGAAGCAAACATCACAGCTGTAATCACCCACATGGGCCAATGATTTCTGTAGATAAAAAGAGCTATGATAAAACATATTTCAAAAAAACTAACCCAATGCTCTAACTTTTTGATTTTTTCAGAGGGGTAAAAAACCTTTCCATAAATGGCCAATAATAAAAAACAAGAAATGAGAATAGTAGCGCTTAAAGCAATAAGGTTTTTATTTTTTTTAAAAAGCATACTCCCCTCTTTTAAAGTATATTCCTTACTAGGATATAATAAAAAGTTTTTTTATACAAGCTTAGCTCCGAGTTTTTAATGGATATTTTGTTTGAACAAATATCCAATTAATGGAAAGTGTGATATAAGGGAAAGCATATGGAATGTTTGTTGGAACTGATTACGCGCCATGCCCATAACGCACATTGGTATGTATTTGGAGGGATTATTTTAGCTGGTTTTAATATACCGTTAAGCACAGACCTGTTGATTTTGCTCAGTGCTTTTATCGCTGCTACTATTCTACCAGAACACACCTGGCATTTATTGATAAGTGTTATCCTTGGCTGTTACTTTTCCGCTTGGTGTGCTTATTGGATGGGCCGTCTTTTTGGCTTACAGCTGTCTCGTTTTAAGTGGTTTCAATCGATCTTTCATGTAAACCGGATGAAAAAAATCAAAAATTTTTATGAAAGATATGGATTTTTAACCCTTCTTATTGGACGCTTTATCCCCTTTGGAGTACGTAACTGCATTTTTATGTCTTCTGGAATGAGTCGATTTAATTTTCTTCGATTTATCTTTATGGACGCTTTTGCATGTCTTATTTGGAGCGGGGTCTACTTTTATTTATTTTACAGCTTTAGTCAATTTTATAAGGTCATATGGCAACACTTTAAAACCGCCAATATTTTTGTATTGATAGTTTTCGGTGTGACGGTAATTGCAGGAATTTGGTATAAGCAATGGAAAAGGGTCCAAAAGGCAAATCCTTCTATAAACTAGAACTAGCTTTTAAATCAAAATGAGTCAAAAACTAATATGATTGGTTTATCAAATAGCTTATCACTTTTGCGCGCTCCTTTAGCATTTTTATTTCTGTATGAAAGTATTCCTGTACGTATCACTGCTATTATTCTAGCCATGATAACCGATATCGTAGACGGTTACTTAGCACGCAAGCGTCGAGCTGTTACAAGGCTTGGAGCTATTTTAGATCCTGCCATGGATAAATTCTTTGTATTTTTTATTTTATCTATTTTGCTAATGGAAAAAAGATTGCCTATCTGGCAAGCTTGTGCAATTGTTTCACGTGATTTTTTCTTGTGTTTATTTGGGATCTATTTAAGTTTTCGATCAGCCTGGTCGGGATACCGTTTTGAATCGATTCGATGGGGCAAAGTATCTACAGCGTTGCAATTTTTTATTTTAATCGGGTTAGCTATGAGATATCGATTCTCTGCTTATTTATATTTGCTATTTATAACGCTTGGCCTTCTAGCTTTTATAGAGCTCTTTAAAAGACAACTATTAGTTGTTAAGCAAAATAAATCTTAAATCATTTTTCAATAACCATTATAGGGTTTGGCACCTGAATGCCCATTTGCTGAATTGTTTTATATAAAAGACACAGAATTTCTTGTTTTACTAGTAAATACTGTTCGTATCTTGTCTGTTTGGTATAGATTTCTACAAATAACTCTAATGAATACATTCCAAAAGAAGAGAAAATCACATTAATCGGTAAATAAGCATCTACCGATAGATGCTTTTCAAATACTTCTTTTAAGGTTTGTGTCAACTCTCCTAACTTCGCAAAATCCTCTTTTCTAATACCCACCGTAATTTGAATACGTCGATGACTCATTCTCGATATATTAATGACATGGATCGTAGAAAAAATGGCATTAGGTAAATAGGCCAAGCGTTTATCTCTATCTCTTATTACAGTTAAATACCAACCTAGTTCCTCTACAATCCCCTCTAAACCTCCACGATCAGGTAAGGAAATGGAATCGCCTAACACAAAAGGACGATTGATCCAAAGCATCATGCCTCCAAAAAAATTGGCAATAACCTCTTTAGCTGCAAATCCCAAAGCTGCTGCACCTACACCTCCAAAGGCAATTAGAGGAACTATATCTAATCCCCAAATTTGTAAAATGATCAACGAAAATATACAAATAACAACAATGGAAATTAATCGACCTATCATGAAAACATGTGGCATATCGATTTTTTTTTTGGTCTGCTTAAAGTAAATAAAATCTTTCTCTATTTCTTTTTTCCAACGCAAAAACACCCAAACTAAGGTAAAAATAACGATTGTTTTAAAAAAAGAATGACTATATTCGTAGATAAGAGGGAGTCGAAAATGAACTGCAACAAGAGAAGTGATCAAACAAATAGCACAAATCCATAGAAAAAGAAAACTGGGTAAATAAAAAATAGTATCGATCCTGCCTTTCCAACAATCTAAAGGAAAACGTCTTGCTATCTTCCTAAGGATTTTCTTGAGAAAAAAACTGATAAAAATTAGCAGCCCAAGATAAAATACAATTTTTAACCACCAAAACCGTTGCAAATCTGTAAAAGAAAAACTGATCATGTCTATTGCTCTATAAAAAAGTAAATCCTAGTATATAGTGGTTCCGATTCAATCGGATAGAAAAATACAGGATTAACGACAAGTTTCAAGTCGTTGACTTGAACCCCATTAAGCTAGCCGTTTGAATTGGCACTACTATATACTCTATGCGATTTTCTTAGACAAGGTAAAAAGCTGGATCAAAAAACTATACTTCTCTAAGATTCAAGAACCCATAATATCTATTGGAGATAAGAAATATGCACTACCCTAGAGAATCGATTATAACTTCTACTATTCGTTCTTTTTTTCGTTCTTTTGCTGTTTTTATCGGTTTTTTTACAGCCCTTATGCTTATCTTATTTGGTTTAATCAGTCTTTCTTCTCCCTATATACAACCAGAAAAAAGTACGCTTTTGCTCAGCCCAGATGCCAAGGGTCAAAGACAACTAATAGGCCCTACTTCCGATGTCATATTGAAGTTGGATATCTCTGGAATAATAGGCATAAAAAATCTTACCACAGAAAAAATCACTTCTTTATTAATCGATGCCCAAGAAGGTGTATTGAAAAACGATCGAGTAAAGGCGGTTGTGCTTTACATAAATACACCAGGAGGAACTGTAACGGATTCCGATGGGATTTATCGCGCTATAATGAACTTTAAAACAAAGCATAAATTATCTGTTTATGCGTATGTAGATGGCATGTGTGCATCAGGTGGTATGTATATTGCCTGTGCTGCAGATAAAGTGTTTGCCTCTTCTAATAGTGTTATAGGGTCTGTCGGAGTGCGTTTTGGTCCGGCTTTTAATTTCTCTACTTTGATGCAATGCTACGGAGTAGAGGCTTTGACAATCACACAAGGTAAAGATAAGGATGCGTTAAATCCTTTTAGACCTTGGAAAGAAGATGAAGACCTCTCCTATCGCAACTTAACCTCCGCCATGTATCAGCAATTTGTAAATCTTGTTACATCAGCACGTCCTGCTTTGAACAAACAAAAACTCATTTCCGATTATGGTGCTCATGTATTTATATCTGAAGAAGCGTTGGAGTATGGTTACATAGATGTAGCAAATAGCAGCTATAATGAAACGCTAGAAGCACTTGCCAGCCGAGCAAACTTAGAATCGTATCAAGTGATGACTATCCAACTCGCTCATAATTTTCTATCAGAATTATCCCAGGCTAGATGTTCTTTCATAGAAAAAATGAGTCATTTATTTTCCCCTAGACCTCATTCTCTTCATCCAGAATTAGAAGGTAAGTTTCTTTATCTTTATCAACCAGGACAACTTCTCTAACCCTGCTTTTTCCTCCCTAAAAGTAGGGAGGGTTTTTTATATTCATGAATAAAATTTATATTGTCGACGCAGTTAATCTTTTGTTTCGAGCCTATTACGCCATTTCTCCTATGACCAATTTAAAAGGAGAATCCACTCATGCGTTATATGGGTTTATTCGCTCTCTCTATAAATTAATCAAAGATTTTTCCCCTGAATATGTAATCTGTGTCTTTGATGGTCCAGATAATAAAAAATCACGAACCAAGATCTACAGCGAATATAAAAGCCATCGTACTTCTATGCCGCTAGATTTGGTAGAGCAATTACAAAGGTCTCTATACTTTTGTGAAATCGCAGGGATCCCTTTCCTGTCAATAGAGGGAATAGAAGCGGATGATACAATGGGAAGTATTGCAAAATGGGCTGAAAAAGAAGGCTCTGAAGTATTCATTTGTTCCAGTGACAAAGATTTGTGCCAACTTATTTCAGATAAAATCCATATCATTCACCTACACAAAGATAACCTACTAATCGATGAACAAAAAGTAAAAGATCAATATGGAGTTGAACCATCAAAAATCGTTGATTTTCTGGCTATAACAGGGGATTCCTCCGATAATATTCCTGGATTAGAGGGTTTTGGACCAAAAACAGCATCCTTGTTGCTCAATCAATATGGTTCTCTAGAAGGAATTTTAGCAAACGTTAGCAAGATCAAAGGGAAAAAAGGAGAAATCCTGCTTAAACAAGAAGAAATCGCTTTGATGAGCAAACAACTCGCAAGAATTGATATACATATTGAAACCCCCACGCAACCATCTTTTTTTCAACTTAAGAACCCCGATACTGCAAAAATTAAGCAATTTTTTCAAGAGATGGATTTTCTTTCTTTATTAAAAGAGCTTCCTCTTAATACAGAGGCATCCCAGGAAAACTATTCCCTAGTCAATGATGTAGAATCCTTAGAACAGCTTCTTAAAAAATTAGAACGAGAAACAAAGATCTGCATAGATACAGAAGCAACTCATTTACATCCTATGTTAGCCCAACTGGTAGGGATTGGATTTGCTGTTCAAGCAGGACATGCTTGGTACGTCCCTTTAAATGGATTTTTAAGTAAAGAAGTTGTCATTAAAAAAATCAAACCCCTTTTAGAAAAAAAAGAAATTGGTTTTATAGGCCATAATATTAAATATGATCTGCATGTATTAAAAAACGAGACTATTTCTCTGCAATCGATTCACTTTGATACCATTCTAGCCTCTTATTTGTTACATCCTAATACACAGAGACATAGTCTCGATGAACTATCTCTAAAACGATTAGGCAGAGAAAAAATATCTATTGAGAGCTTAATAGGTAAGGGGAAAAAACAAACATCTATGTTAGACGTCTCTCTTGATCTGATAAAGGATTATTGTTGTGAAGATGTAGATTGCACTCTGCAATTAAAAGAACAATTGGAGCCAAAACTACAAGAACAAGGCTTATTTACTTTATTTACAGAAGTAGAGATTCCTTTAATTTTTGTTCTTGCAGAAATGGAACGCAATGGTATTTATATAAATGTAAACACTTTAGAAAAGACATCTCTTGCTCTGTCTTCTAAAATTTTACATCTTGAGCAACAAATTTATGAACTATCAGGTCAGAAATTCAATGTAAATTCACCTAAACAATTAAGCTCTGTTCTATTTGAAAAACTACAAATCAAACCTCCTAAGAAGACAACAACTGGTTACTCTACATCTATAGATGTGCTAGATACACTTAAAAAAGAATATCCCATCGTTAAAAAAATTATAGAATACCGAACTCTTGAAAAACTGCGCTCTACTTATGCCGATTCATTACCTCTGCAAGTAAATCCTGTAACAAAACGGGTTCACTGCACATTCAATCAATCTACAGCAGCAACAGGGCGTCTATCTTGTCAAAATCCCAATTTACAAAATATTCCGGTTCGAACAGAAGAGGGGAAAAAGATCCGCCAAGCATTCGAGCCTCAAGAACTCGATTATAGTTTTTTATCCGCTGATTATTCACAAATCGAGCTAAGAATCTTAGCCCATCTCTCAGAAGACCCTGCTTTAATTCGAGCATTCAACAATCAAGAAGATATCCATAGCTATACCGCGTCCTTGGTCTTTGGAGTGCCTCTTTTGGAAGTAACTCCTACCATGCGCTATCAAGCAAAAGCGGTTAATTTTGGAATCTTATATGGGAAACAAGCTTTTAGCTTATCTCAAGATCTTAATATTTCCTACAAAGAGGCAGAAATCTTTATTGTAACGTATTTTCAGCGTTATCAAAAAGTAAAAGATTTTATTGAATTTTGTGAAGAAACCGCTCGAAAAACAGGTAAAGTTGTAACCATTACCGGTCGTCAGCGCCCTATTGCAGAGATTCATAATAAAAATCCCTCTATTCGAGCATTTGCAAAAAGATTAGCTATTAATACCCCTCTTCAAGGAAGTGCTGCGGATTTAATTAAAATAGCGATGATCCGAGTAGATAATTATTTAAAACAGTCTTCTAAAAAAGCTAAAATGCTTCTGCAAGTTCATGACGAGCTCTTATTTGAAGCTCCCGACCAAGACATTTTATTACTGGGAAAAGAAGTAAAACAGATTATGGAGAGTGTCATGTCTTTAAAAGTTCCTTTAGTAGTAGATATTGCTATTGGAAAAAATTGGAGTGAATGCTAAAATTGAAAAAGCTAGCTATAACTGGTGGGCTATCCTCTGGAAAAACAACTGTGTGCCATTTATTTAAAGACTTGGGTGCCTTTGTTGTAAGTGCTGATGAGATTGTCCATAATTTACTAGTACCGGACAGCATAATTGGTCAGAAGCTTGTCCAATTATTTGGTCCAAGCATTGCTGAAAATAATTATTTAAATAGAAAAAAAATTGCACAACAAGCTTTTATTGATATAAGGCTTTTAAAAGTCTTAGAAGCATTAATTCATCCTGTTGTGTATACTGAAATTGAAAAAGAATATCAACATGCTAGGCAGGCTGGTAAATACCCTTTATTTATAGCTGAGATTCCCTTACTTTATGAGCTATTTAAACAAGACGAATTTGATATTGTCATTACAGTTACAGCTGATCTATCCATATGCCAAAAGCGATTCATCAAACAAACACATCAAACAATAAGAGAATTTGAGCAACGCATGGCTCAACAAATCGATCCTGAAAGTAAAGCAAAAAAGTCTGACTATGTGATTAAAAACAATGGAAGTTTAGCCTACTTAAAAGACCAAGTGACCAAATTGTATTCCTTGCTAACCACTCAATAAAAATTTATGGGCAATTTAAACGAAGGAGCCTTAACTTCAATGACAAACGAAGACACCACTCAAGGGTTCCAGGACCCAGAACAAAATAATTCTTCCCTTTTCATGACCACTCCCGTCGAGTCGATTACGAAAATAGCAGATCTTCAAAGAATGAATATGGACCAACTTACCCTTTTTGCACGCAATATTGGTCTGAAAAATCTGGGTGCGCTCACAAAATCTCAGATGGTTTTCGAAATCGTAAAGTTTTTATCTGAAAAACCTCAAGAGGTTTTGGTAGGAGAAGGAGTTCTTGAAATTCTGCCAGATGGATTTGGCTTCTTACGTTCTCCTAATTATAACTATCTTCCTTCTGCTGAAGATATCTACGTTTCGCCAGCACAGATTCGTCGTTTTGATTTAAAGAAAGGAGATACGGTGTATGGAACCATCCGCTCTCCTAAAGAAAAGGAAAAATACTTTGCTCTGTTAAAAGTAGAAAAGATTAACAATAAACCCCCTGAAAAAGCAAGAGACCGTATTTTATTTGAAAACCTTACCCCTCTTTATCCCGATGCTCGCCTTGTGATGGAATGTGGTAAGGAAAAACTCAGCCCGCGAGTTCTTGATTTAACAGCTCCTTTTGGAAAAGGACAAAGAGGGCTTATTGTAGCCCCTCCTCGTACGGGGAAAACAATGATTTTACAGACCATTGCTAATTCTATTGCTGTCAATCATCCAGAAGTATTTCTCATGGTCTTATTAATTGATGAGCGCCCAGAAGAGGTCACTGATATGATCCGTAGCGTCAAAGGAGAGGTTATTTCCTCTACTTTTGATGAGCCTCCCGAAAGACACGTTCAAATAGCTGAAATGGTGATTGAAAAAGCAAGGCGTCTTGTTGAATATGGCCATGATGTACTGATTCTCTTAGATTCTTTAACCCGTCTAGCGCGTGCTTATAACACCGTTCAGCCTCATTCTGGTAAAATTTTAACAGGAGGAATCGATGCAAATGCTTTGCATAAACCGAAAAGATTCTTTGGCGCAGCAAGAAATATAGAAGAGGGTGGCTCTTTAACAATTATTGCAACTGCATTGATTGATACCGGATCTCGTATGGATGAGGTAATCTTTGAAGAATTCAAAGGAACTGGAAATATGGAGTTAGTTCTAGATCGACGCTTAGCGGATCGTCGAGTATGGCCAGCTATTGACCTGATTAAAAGCGGAACTCGTAAAGAAGAACTTTTATATCATCCAGAAGAGCTTGAAAAAATTTATGTTATGCGCCAAGCATTAGCAGATCTAGCTCCTTTAGATGCTATGAACTTGCTGCTTGGCCGTCTTAAGAAAACCGGTAGCAATGCTGAGTTTCTTCTCACCATGAAAGAATAATTTTCCTTTAAATTACACATCTTAATTCCTTATTAAGATGTGTTTGTTTTTTTGTGCTTCAACACTGTGATCTTTTAGGTTATAGAAAACCATATAAGGGGTGCCCCTTGAGAAACTGCAATACTGATATTCGCAGATTTCTCTTAGGTACTTTTCTTCTTTTTCAGAGGACGGTTCCTTTCTTCCTACAAACCTCAATGTTGAGTTTATCTCTTTGTTTTTCAAATAGATAAGATGAAATAGCAACATGAAACTTTTGGAAGTAAACCAATCACTAGCGATAGCACATGCTATGAAGGAACAGATCAGATTATAAGTTATGCCCAAATTCTTAGCTATCTCTAATCTAGTTTGTGCGCCTGATCCTAGTTCTCGTGCTTGAATATCATGAAATAGAAACAAAATGAATAGATTGCTAAGTCAACCTTATTGTACAATAATTGGTAACATATCAAAGATTTTGCACACACACTAACAGCAGACAACGGAAAAGAATTTGCCTATCACCAAATGTTTAGTTTCGAGCTAGAGACAGACTTCTACTTTGCAACGCCCTACCATTCTTGGGAAAGAGGCTTAAATGAGCATACAAACGGACTTAGTTAGGCAATATTTTCCTAAAACACAAAGCTTTTTAGAGCCTGTTTAAACTCTTTTCAAAAGTAGAGCAATAAAAGCAAGAACCACCTATTCAGGCTTGTATGTAGTTTTCTTTCGCAATTTTTCCATAGCCTGCGACATTTTTCTATCCACGCAAAAGAACGCTCTACAACCCATCTTTTGGGAATAACTGTAAAAGTATGAAGTGTATTTCTTTTGGCTATTTCTACTATACATCCTAATATCTCCTGCACACTCTTTGCAAATTTTTCTCCAGAATATCCTCCATCTGCTAAAACATTTTTTACACCGAACAAATGGTTTTTATGTAGTGAAAATGCTTCTATACATCCATTTCTGTCAGTGATATTAGCGGTGGTAATGTGAATCGCATGAGGAAGCCCTTGGGTATCGACTGCTATATGTCTTTTTATTCCTGATATTTTTTCCCTGCATCATATCCTTATCTTCTCCGCTGTATCAGTATTTTTAACACTTTGAGCATCAATAATTACAAAGCTTGTTTTCTCTTTCCGACCACTGCTTTTTCTGACCTCGCCAACCAATTTTTTTTAAAACTATTTCAAGAATACTCTTAGAATTTTTATCATCTTTTTTATTCCAAAGATGGAAATAATAATAACATAATTCCCATTTAGGATAATCTATGGGTAACATACGCCACTGGCAACCACTTGTTAAAATGTACAAAATTCCACAAAAAATATCATATAGATCAACTCTTCGTGGACGTGTTTTTTTGCGTGTAGACTCAAGTATTAGATGGATTTTGCTAAATTGTTTACGAGAAATATCGCTTGGATAAGAGCGGGTCATAACTACCTCCAAAGGTTTTATGAAAACTATCATTATACCTTAATGAAAAGATTTTAAACAGGCTCTTAGATACGACTTCCAAGGATATGGAAAGGGTGGAAACTTATACTAAATAACAGACCTAGAAAGGCTCTCAACTTCGAAACTCCACTAGAAGTGTTTAGGAGATTATCTACAAACATGCTATGCTCGGTTGCACAATAGATGTTTTTTCAAGTATTTATATGTTCTTTTTTGTGCACTTCGAGGTTGAAAGGGCCCTTCAAAGAACTCTATTCTAATTGTATAAATCTAAAAAAAGTTTCTTTTCTATAAATATTTCACTTAAAGATCTCCGGCTAGATTTCTAAAAACTTTCTTGGTTGGCCCTTTCAACCTTGAAGTGCACAAAAAAGAACATATAAATACTTGAAAAAACATCTATTGTGCACCCGAGCATAGCATGTTTGTAGATAATCTCGTAAACACTTCTAGTGGAGTTTCGAAGTTGAGAGCCTTTCTAGGTCTGTTATTTAGTAAAGTTTCCACCCTTTCTATATCCTTGGAAGTCGTATCTAAAAAGCTTTGTGTTTTAGGAAAATATTGCCTAACTAGTCCGTTTGTATGCTCATTTAAGCCTCTTTCCCAAGAATGGTAGGGCGTTGCAAAGTAGAAGTCTGTCTCTAGCTCGAAACTAACCATTTGGTGATAGGCAAATTCTTTTCCGTTGTCTGCTGTTAATGTGTGTACAAAATCTTTGATAGGTTTAAGTTGTTCAATTAACGCTTGACTTACTTCCTCTGCAGTTTTATGAGAAACTTTGGCGAGCTTAGTTAGCTTGGAAGTTCTTTCTACCATTGATACAATTACGCCTTTATGTCCTGCCCCTATGACTGTATCTAGTTCCCAGTCTCCTAAACGAGTCTTTTTTTCTACAATACAAGGCCGTTGCTTAATATCTATACGACCAGGCATGTTCCCTCTTCCAGAAGCTCCCTTTCTCTGCTTGTTATATTTTTTCCCTCGATGACGGAGCTCTCTATAAAGCTGTCCTCCCTGTCGTTTATCTTTCCAGATATGATTATAGATGGTCTCATGACTAACATGTTCTTTACCATGTCTTTTAAGCCATCCGGATATTTGTATAGGGCTCCATTGCAACTTGATTTTTTCTTCAATACGGGTAACTATTTGAGGAGTCATTTTTTTATTGGGCTGAGAATTTTTTCTAAGAAATGCTTTTTCTTGAGCTTGCTGATGACGGTATCCTCGTTGCCCTTTATTTCTCTTAAGTTCCCTACTAATAGTGCTATGATGAACTTTTAGAATGTTTGCTATTGAGCTAGATGTATCTCCTCTAGCTTTTAAAATATAAATCTGACATCTTTGGTCATAGGTTAGGTGATGGTAGCCTTTAGGCAAGGTCTCTCCTTGTGTTTGATTGTTAAAAATCACAATAGAGATTCTTTCATCGCCTGCCTATTCTTTTTTTAATTCTTCTGTGCACTTCAAACTTGAAAAGACTGTTTAAAAAAACTTAAGAAAATAAAATTAACTTTCCCATTTTGAAACCATCCTTAGTTAAAATTAAATTACATCTTTATGATTTACAAATAATCTTATAAAAGATTATGCTCGCCCTTTTTTTGATACGTCAATCTAAGGATATCTCCTATGAAAAAGATGATATTTTTTCTATTTCTTATTGTTTCTACTTTTTTTTTCATTAAACGTCAAAATCTAGAGCGACAAACTCAAAAACTTCATTTACATATGAAAGCAGAGCCAAAAACAATGGATCCTCGTAAAGGAGGAGATTGGTATTCCTCGCAAATGCATTCTCTATTTTTTGAAGGACTTGTAAAACTCTATCCAGACCAATGCTTTAAACTAGCTCAAGCCGAATCGTACGAAGTATCAGAGGATTATCTCATCTATACTTTTCACTTAAGAGATACGGTTTGGTCTAATAACACTCCCGTTACGGCCTATGATTTTGAGCAGTCTTGGAAAGATATTTTAAATCCTAATTTTCCCTCCATGAATGCCCAATTATTTTATCCGATAAAAAACGCAGATTTAGCAAAAAAAGGACTTATTTCTCTTGATGAAGTAGGAATTAAAGCAGTAGATACAAAAACCCTTGTGATTACTTTAGAAAAGCCTACCCCTTATTTGATTAATTTGCTTTCTTTTTGTGTTTTTTCGCCTGTCAATATCAAAAATGATAGAGAAAATCCTAATTGGGCTCACTCTGCAGGCCCTAACTTTATATGCAATGGTCCTTTTGTATTAGAAAAATGGGAATATGGGGATGAAATTATTGCTACCTCTAATCCTCATTATAGAAAAACAGAAGATGTGCATTCAGAAAAAATTATCTTCCACATCGTTGAAAATGAAGCAACCACTTTACAAATGTTTGAAAAGGGTTTAGTGGACATCATTGGAGATTCTCTAACCTCTATTCCTTTAGAAGCCATTCCCGATCTAGAGAAAAAATGGAAAATTTCTAGAGAATCAACTCCTACTACTATGATCATTGCTTTCAATACTGATAAAGCTCCTTTTCACCATTCTAAAATCCGTAGAGCTTTTAGCTTAAGCCTTAATCGTCAAGAACTAGTAGATAATATCGTCTATCAAGCAAGTTCCATTGCAACAAATATGATTCCTCCTTTTTTAAAACAAAATCGCAACCGTTCTTTTTTTAAAGACAATGATGTAAGCCAAGCTAAGATCTTACTAGAAGAAGCAATGGAAGAACTAGGCATTACTAAAGATGCCTTTGATGGGGTTACCTTATATTATCAATCTCTCTCTTCTACAACAAGCAAAGTCATGCAAACCATCCAACAGCAGTGGTTAGATGCTTTAGGCATCTTTATTAAAATAGAATCTTTGGACTATAGAATTGTTGTGGATAGGCTAACAAGTGGAGATTATTTCATGTGTTATACTCTTTGGAGCGCGATGTATCACGATCCCATGAGTATTCTTGAGAGATTCAAATATAGAACCTATGCGAAAAATTTTACAAATTGGGAAAATGCAGAATACATTCAACTACTCGATCGTTCTTTTTATGAGCAAGGCAAAACACGCTTTCGCACTCTAGAACAAGCAGAGGAGCTTTTCTTAAAAGAAATGCCTCTCATCCCTCTATATCATATGGACTTTGTTTACATTGTAAATCCACGCTTGAATATACCGTTGTGGGGAGATCGATTATTACTGCCGATACCTTCTAAAGATAAAAAAAGTAGAAAGAAATGAATATGCTTATGTATCCAGATTCTGATTCTATGAAAAAACCTTGCAATTTGAGTGATTATATAAAAATTGTAATCGCTGCTGACGAAAAAGATATAGAAAACCTTGATCTCTTTTCAAAATTTATTAGTAAATCTTTGGAAAAGGTTTTACCCGATGAATTTATGAAAGATTTTCTAACAAATCCCTCTCAAGAAAAAATGCGTTCTATGGTTTTAGAACTTAGGAAAAAACAACCTCTTATCTCATGGGATGATCCTTATAAAGCTCCTTGCTCCATTAAAATGAGTCTAATCTGTGCTTCTGAATTTACCACAGGTATAGGAAGATATTTTTGCGATATTTTAAGTCAATGGTTAATCCCTGGAAAGCTTTTAAACATCTCTTGCTCTTGTGGAGCAAATATTGCTTTTCATTGCTCTCCTAAGCAATCCTTTTATTTTCATCAAATTTACATAGATATATTAGACAGCAATGATCTGATGCTTTTAAAAAGCAATATATCTAGCCTTCAAAAAGAGATTTATCTGAATATTTTAGCAGTGAGATATGCTCGTCGAGTGATTTCAATTAAAAACCTATCCGCTGAACAAAAACGTTTTATGATTAAAGAGAATATCGCCTCTTCTTTGAATCGCTCTACTAAAGAGCTCGATAGCAGTATGTTTAATTTGATGCATAGTTTGTTTTTGCAACTTAACGCTGAAAAAAAGATTTCTCGTATACAACCTAAATTTAATCCTTCTTTAAGACAGAAAGCAAAAATTTTTGATCGAGATATCTTTGAAGAGATTAGATATTATTCTTTTTTATTTGGCAGCCGATTTACCGCGGCAAGAGAAATCCGGCATCTCATTCGTTTAGTTTCCTTTCAGTATTTATTTAGGAAAAATTTACTCTATCAACTTGCTAAAAACCCTGAAAAAAGACACTTAATTTTAAAAATTTTCCGCGCTTATCTCTTCTCTAACTCTACTCAAGAGCATAAGCCTGTACTAGGTATTATTGGTGGTATTAATGTATTAAAAGAAAGCGAGCTATTTGAAGAGCGTCACATATTAGAAGCTATTCGCCATTGTTTACCTAATGTTTCCAAAGTAGAAAATTCTTTTGTTCTTGATCGTAGAACCCATGATCCTATTCGTCTTTTCTATCTAGAAATTGAGAAAAGAGACAACACTCCATTTAGGATGGATGAAATTAAAGAGTTACGTAAAAGTTTAAATCGAGAATTAAAAGAAAATATAGAAAGTATAATTCATCCTGTTTTAATGCCTCGTAATGAAGAAGAAATCATACGAAGCATTGTATTGCTCAGCCGCCAACTAAAATATATTAATGATCTACCTCAGGTCACTATCTCTTTTAATACCCAAACAAAACATCAGCTCATATTTACCGTTATTTTGCTAAGAGTTCTTAATGATTCTTCCCCAGATATTATCCAGTTATTCAGCAAAGCGAACACCTCCCTTAAAATTGAGCGGTTAGAGGTTAAATCTGCGGGATTAGTTAGAAAGAAATATCAAAAGGAAGCAAATATCTTCTATGTAGCTCTTAGTAAAACTCCATTCCTGCGTAGGTTTTCTATTGATCTGTTTAAAGCCCGTCAATTTCTTTCTTCTGAACTCAATCGTATTTTCAAAGGGGGCATTCGCGACTTCAATGGAGGTATTCTTTCTAAACAACAAGAGGTTTTCCACGAGCTTTGTAGCTCTTTTAAAGAGCTCTCTTCCCATGAAAATTTTTTACTAGAAAATTTCTTCTATTCACTTACTCCTCCTTTAAGCCAAACCTTAATTATGCCTTCTATACTAAAGATGCTTTTTAACATGATGCTTAAAGCAATTAACGCAGACTATACCCACACCCCTATTTTTTATAAAACTCAAACTAAAGATGAATTCTTTTTAATTATGGTTGCTTCCCCCTTTACAGTTATTAAAGAAAAAATAGGGCACCTCGTCAATAAACTCTGCATTCCTCCTTCCGATCTATGTCATACTCAAGTAAGCATCTACGATACTCATTGCATCGGTTATATTTACCGCAGAAATGATCAAACCTCTTATCAAAAGCTCTGTTCTAATTTTGATGAATTTCTACAACAAGATCTTAGCTGGTTACTTTCCCAAGAAAAATTAAATCTAAACTAAAGATTTTTTAGTTTAAGCTAAATTTGACTTGCATGGAAATAGGGCCCTTTCAACCTCGAAGTGCACAAAAAAGAACATATAAATACTTGAAAAAACATCTATTGTGCACCCGAGCATAGCATGTTTGTAGATAATAGATTTCTTGCATAACCCCTTATTTTAAAGCTTTCATTTATAGATTCCTAATCTTAACAAAAGCATTTCCAGCTATATCGCTCAAACAATCATATCTCCTGGATTAAAATACTAGTCTTTTCAAGTTTGAAGTGCACAGAAGAATTAAAAAAAGAATAGGCAGGCGATGAAAGAATCTCTATTGTGATTTTTAACAATCAAACACAAGGAGAGACCTTGCCTAAAGGCTACCATCACCTAACCTATGACCAAAGATGTCAGATTTATATTTTAAAAGCTAGAGGAGATACATCTAGCTCAATAGCAAACATTCTAAAAGTTCATCATAGCACTATTAGTAGGGAACTTAAGAGAAATAAAGGGCAACGAGGATACCGTCATCAGCAAGCTCAAGAAAAAGCATTTCTTAGAAAAAATTCTCAGCCCAATAAAAAAATGACTCCTCAAATAGTTACCCGTATTGAAGAAAAAATCAAGTTGCAATGGAGCCCTATACAAATATCCGGATGGCTTAAAAGACATGGTAAAGAACATGTTAGTCATGAGACCATCTATAATCATATCTGGAAAGATAAACGACAGGGAGGACAGCTTTATAGAGAGCTCCGTCATCGAGGGAAAAAATATAACAAGCAGAGAAAGGGAGCTTCTGGAAGAGGGAACATGCCTGGTCGTATAGATATTAAGCAACGGCCTTGTATTGTAGAAAAAAAGACTCGTTTAGGAGACTGGGAACTAGATACAGTCATAGGGGCAGGACATAAAGGCGTAATTGTATCAATGGTAGAAAGAACTTCCAAGCTAACTAAGCTCGCCAAAGTTTCTCATAAAACTGCAGAGGAAGTAAGTCAAGCGTTAATTGAACAACTTAAACCTATCAAAGATTTTGTACACACATTAACAGCAGACAACGGAAAAGAATTTGCCTATCACCAAATGGTTAGTTTCGAGCTAGAGACAGACTTCTACTTTGCAACGCCCTACCATTCTTGGGAAAGAGGCTTAAATGAGCATACAAACGGACTAGTTAGGCAATATTTTCCTAAAACACAAAGCTTTTTAGATACGACTTCCAAGGATATAGAAAGGGTGGAAACTTTACTAAATAACAGACCTAGAAAGGCTCTCAACTTCGAAACTCCACTAGAAGTGTTTACGAGATTATCTACAAACATGCTATGCTCGGGTGCACAATAGATGTTTTTTCAAGTATTTATATGTTCTTTTTTGTGCACTTCAAGGTTGAAAGGGCCACTTTAAAATTTTAGATTGCTTATTGGTTATGCAAGAGATCTAATCTCCTAAACACTTCTAGTGGAGTTTCGAAGTTGAGAGCCTTTCTAGGTCTGTTATTTAGTATAAGTTTCCACCCTTTCCATATCCTTGGAAGTCGTATCTAAGAGCCTGTTTAAAATCTTTTCATTAAGGTATAATGATAGTTTTCATAAAACCTTTGGAGGTAGTTATGACCCGCTCTTATCCAAGCGATATTTCTCGTAAACAATTTAACAAAATCCATCTAATACTTGAGTCTACACGCAAAAAAACACGTCCACGAAGAGTTGATCTATATGATATTTTTTGTGGAATTTTGTACATTTTAACAAGTGGTTGCCAGTGGCGTATGTTACCCATAGATTATCCTAAATGGGAATTATGTTATTATTATTTCCCTCTTTGGAATAAAAAAGATGATAAAAATTCTAAGAGTATTCTTGAAATAGTTTTAAAAAAAATTGGTTGGCGAGGTCAGAAAAAGCAGTGGTCGGAAAGAGAAAACAAGCTTTGTAATTATTGATGCTCAAAGTGTTAAAAATACTGATACAGCGGAGAAGATAAGGATATGATGCAGGGAAAAAAATATCAGGAATAAAAAGACATATAGCAGTCGATACCCAAGGGCTTCCTCATGCGATTCACATTACCACCGCTAATATCACTGACAGAAATGGGTGTATAGAAGCATTTTCACTACATAAAAACAATTTGTTCGGTGCAAAAAATGTTTTAGCAGATGGAGGATATTCTGGAGAGAAATTTGCAAAGAGCGTGCAGGAGATATAAAGAAATACACTTCATACTTTTACAGTTATTCCCAAAAGATGGGTTGTAGAGCGTTCTTTTGCGTGGATAGAAAAACGTCGCAGGCTATGGAAAAATTGCGAAAGAAAACTACATACAAGCCTGAATATGGTGGTTCTTGCTTTTATTGCTCTACTTTTGAAAAGATTTTAAACAGGCTCTTAGGAAAATATTACCTAACTAGTCCGTTGCAAAAATCTCAAATGAACAAATCACGTGTTTGTTTTCCCCTTCCTTTTTTGGAAAAATCTCTAATTTTTATCATGTCTTTGATCCTGTTAGCGATCTAGAAGTAATGCATTTCCTAAACCATTCTTCTTATGATCTTGCTACTTTCTAAACAGAATATTTGTTTGTCCTAATAAACTCATAAACGGTTTGGATCTAGAAAACTATTCAACTTACCCTCATAATGGATGAAAATCATCCAATTAGTTACATCATTTTCTAAAATTTGATATATCATTAACAAACGGGCAGACAAGGAGAATAGATGCGTCTTTTATTTAGTTTATTTAGCCTAGGAGCTCTTGGCTATGGTCTATGGTGGGCCTCTTATAACAAACCCGATTGGAAAAATAAAGTAGAAGATGTACTAAACATAGGACATTTTCATACACTAGAGATTCGCTATACAGCAGAACAAATCATGGAGTCTCAACAAAAGATTTTGCTTAAAGATGCTAAACATCAATATCTCGAACCTTCTTTGAAATTCTATCCTTATTTACTTTTAGAAGTTAAATACAGCGCATCTGATGCGAAAACAAAAGAAGGGATTATATTATGGGATTTAACCGATGGAGAAATGGTAATTAATGCTAAGGATTGGGATAAAACACATGGGTTCGCTGATTGCATTAATGCAAATGTAGATCGTCGTGAGTTCAAAATCATCAATGCAATCGCTCAAAAAGGAGGCGTGATCCATCGAGAGGATTTACGTAAAAATATTCATGTAGAAACAGAGGTAATCGATGCACTGATTGAAACCTGTCGTCGTAAGCAATTGATTGTACAACACGGAGGGCGTTATCGACTGCATTTAGAAAATCCTAAATTAAAAATTACTCCCTCTACTCTCATTGAAGAGCGTTTAGTCACTCAACCCTACCGCCAAGCTCTTTGCGTATCTAGGCGTTATTCTCTTTCACAAATTGAAAGAATTACTAGCTCAGCTTTTGGTGAAGACTTTGCTATTCGAAAAACCGCTTCTGTCTACCTTCCGGTTCATTGTATTGTTGTACAAAATCCCGATGGTTCCTTGCATACCAGCCATTGGAATGCCCTCAATGGAAAACCGTTAGAATCAAATGGGATAGATTGAGAGTTGCTTGTAAATCTATTTGCATATAAACTAGCTAGCATCATCTTAAGGAAAGATGGCTGAGTGGCCGAAGGCACGTCCCTGCTAAGGACGCGTACCCTCACGGGTACCGTGGGTTCAAATCCCACTCTTTCCGATCTTTGGCTGCGTTTCTTAAAACACAGCCTTTTCTTATATTGCTAAATAAAAGATACTGCAGTTTGAGGTTTTTTATGTCAAAGTCATCGCCCAAAATAAAATCAGCCCCTCACTCTAAAGAATCAGAGATGATGGTGCTAGGCTCTATGTTAACCAATATTAATAGTCTCAATGTAGCAGCTGACGGCCTTGACGAAGCAGATTTTTATTTCACAGAACACAAAATCATCTTTCAAGCCCTAAAGACCGCATACCGTAATGATAAACCAGCTGATATCCACTTAATTGCAGAAGAGCTTAAAAGACAGCAAAAACTCTCCTATGTAGGTGGAATTGCCCATTTAACAGTATTAGCTCAATACGCTGGTAGCTCTGCTTATATTGAAGAATATGTAGATCTTGTTCGCAGCAAATCCACCTTAAGAAGAATGGTCGTAGCTGCACAAGAGGTGGAAAAAGCAGCTTTAAATGAACCCAGTGATGTTAGCATCTTATTAGATGAAGCTCAGGGTAAATTTTTTTTAATCAGTCAATCAGCTAGTCCATGCGCTGGGGTTTCTATTAAAGATCTGCTTTCAGGCGTGCGCTCTGAAGTGCAGCTCCCTTATCTAAAAGCATTACAAGAAAAGCAAGAGAAATATCAACAAAAAGGACCCGAAGATCTAGGAATCACAGGCATCCCTTCTCATTTTATAGATTTAGATAAAATGATTAATGGTTTAACCGCTTCAAATCTGATGATTTTAGCTGCAAGGCCTGCCATGGGAAAAACAGCACTTGCTTTAAATATAGCAGAAAATGTTGCTTTTAAAACCGGGCTGCCCGTTGGTGTATTTTCTTTAGAAATGACCGCTGAACAATTATTACATCGCATGATTTGTAGCCAATCTGAAGTAGCCTCTGATAAGATTCGCACAGGTTCTTTAAATGGCATAGAATACCAAAGAATTGTTGCTGCTGTAAATTCTATGATGGAAGCGACTGTTATCATAGACGATCAACCTGGGTTAAAGATTACAGACTTAAGAGCTAGAGCTCGTCGTATGAAAGAGAGTCATAATATCCAGTTTTTGGTTGTTGACTATTTACAACTCATTACTGGATCTGGTCTTTCCCGAAGTCAAGAAAACCGTCAAAATGAAATCTCTGAAATCTCTCGTATGATGAAAACACTTGCACGAGAACTTTCTCTGCCTATTCTTTGTCTATCGCAACTCTCTCGTAAGGTAGAAGAAAGAACAGGGCATAGACCTATGATGAGTGATTTAAGAGAATCTGGCAGTATTGAACAAGACAGCGATATTGTGATGTTTTTATTACGCCGTGAGTACTATGACCCTTATGACAAACCTGGCCAAGCAGAGCTAATTGTTGCTAAAAATCGGCATGGAGCTATTGGTAATATAAATTTAACTTACCGTAAAGAATTAGCACAATTTGTCAATTATTCCCCTTTACAGGCTGATTCTGATTTCTCAGACAACGCAGAAGCCTTTGCTGCATTTAACCCAAATTAAAAACTTTTTTTTCAACAACTCTTAAAAAACACTTTACAAAAACTTTAGAGCTTTACTTTTTTTCACTCTCTGCTGTAGGATAAGTCTTTATTTTTTAATTAAATGGATTAAAAAAACGGGAGAAAATCTCTTTTTATGGCATCTGTAAAGAAAAAGCGCCGCGCAAAAATTGCTAAGCACAAAAGAAAAAAAAGAAGACGTCGCGATCGTCATAAAAAATCTTAAAAGTATCTAAAATTTAAGATACCATCAACTATGTGGAAATATCCTGAAATATTTGATGTAATCGTTGTTGGAGCAGGACATGCGGGCTGTGAGGCTGCTCATGTTTCTGCTTGCATGGGAGTAAAGACATTACTCATTACCATGCAGCTCGATACGGTTGCTAAAATGAGTTGTAATCCAGCTATTGGAGGTACAGCAAAAGGACAAATGGTTCGAGAAATCGATGCAATAGGTGGCATTATGGGCAAGATAGCTGATCAAACAGCTATCCAACGTCGTATGCTCAATGCATCAAAAGGGCCTGCTGTTTGGTCTCCTAGAGCTCAATGCGATAGGTTTGCCTATGCATCTCTTATGAAGCATCGCCTGGAAAAAACCCCCTTCCTAGAAATTAAACAAGGCAGCATTGAAACACTCCTTGTTGAAGAAGATCACATCCTAGGGGTTACCACTTTAGAAGGGATCGCTTTTTATGGAAAAACCGTAATTATCTCTTCTGGCACCTTTATGCGAGGATTGATTCATATTGGTCATACGCAAATCCCAGGAGGAAGAGCTGGTGATCAATCTTCGATGGGTCTTTCTAAAACCTTAGAAGAGCTTGGCTTTGTATTAGGTCGCCTAAAAACAGGGACTCCTCCTCGTATCAATAAACGCAGTGTTGATTTCTCTCAGCTTGAACCACAAGAGGGTGATGAAAATGTATATTTTTCTTATGACCCTCCTGAAATACCTGGGCTGACCCAAATCCCTTGTTGGATCTCATATACCAACGAAGAAACCAAAAAGCTTGTTCGCGATAATTTACATCTATCTCCGATGTATTCTGGAATTATTCAAGGCATTGGGCCACGGTATTGCCCATCGATTGAAGATAAAATCGTTCGTTTCCCCGATAAAGAACGCCATCAAATCTTTTTAGAACCAGAGGGTTTAGAAACAGAAGAAATTTATGTAAATGGCATCTCTTCCTCGCTTCCCTTTGATATACAAATCAAGATGCTACACACCATTGCAGGTCTTGAAAAAGCCGAAATCATGCGCCCTGCTTATGCCATTGAATATGATTTTGTAAAAAGTGGTCAACTATACCCTACTTTAGAAACGAAAAAAATCAAAGGTTTGTTTTTCGCTGGCCAAATTAACGGAACAACTGGATATGAAGAAGCTGCAGCGCAAGGATTGATTGCAGGGATTAACGCTGCTACGCAAGTGAAAAACCAGCCTGCATTTATTTTAAAAAGATCAGAAGCCTATATTGGAGTTATGATTGACGAACTGATTTCTCAAGAGCTCGATGAACCCTATCGCATGTTTACAAGTAGAGCGGAGTATCGTCTTTTGCTAAGACAAGATAACGCCGATCTTCGTTTGCGCGAATATGGGCATTCTTTGGGTCTGATCGATCAAAAGCAGTATCAACGTCTCTTAGAAAAAAAAGCAGCGATTGAAAAACAAATTTCTATTCTATCCCAAAACCATCACACTATCCGAGACAAAAGCAGCAGCCTTGCGCAGCTTCTTTGCCGTCCGGAATTTACCTATCAAACCCTCATTCAGCAATTCCCTGCTATCGCAATGGATTTAGGAACAGAAATAAATACACAAGTCGAATTGCAGCTCAAATACGCAGGCTATATTCAAAGACAATCTCTAGAAGCGGAAAAATTGGAAAAAATCGAACAAATTGCTATCTCCAAAGAATTTAACTTTCTAAACGTTACAGGCCTTAGCAATGAAGCTAGAGAAAAACTACACCGCGTGCATCCTATTACTTTAGGTCAAGCCTCTCGAATTTCAGGGGTTTCCGCAGCAGATATTTCCGTTCTCTTAGTCTCTCTAAAAGCTAGGCCTTAATGCCTATTCATCTACTAGAGCTAAAAAATACCCCCATTTTTGATCAACTGCTTTTAGAAGAATCTCTTTTAAGAGACCACACAGAAGATTTTTGCCTGATTAATCACGGCTCTTCTGCCGCTATTGTGCTTGGAATTTCGGGTAAAAAAGAGGAATTGGTCCACATAGAAAAAGCCACTTCTTATCATATTCCCCTTATTAAAAGATTCAGCGGAGGAGGGACTGTTGTAGTAGATCACAACACTCTTTTTGTTACCTTTGTCTTCTCCAAAAACACACATTCTTTTCCTGCCTACCCAGAACCGATTATGCGTTGGAGCGAAGGCTTTTATCGTCCTATTTTTGCTAATGCTGATTTTTGCTTAAAAGAAAATGACTATGTCTTAGGAGATAAAAAATTTGGAGGCAACGCACAATATGTAAGAAAAGAGCGTTGGCTACATCACACCAGTTTTTTATGGGATTACAATCCTAACTATATGGATTGCTTATTACATCCTAAAAAAACACCCTCTTATCGCGCTGGTAGAGCCCATCATGAGTTTATCTGTAAGCTCTCCGACTACTACCCAGATTTACAGACATTAGTTACTGCTATTAAAAAACATTTACAAACCCTTTATCCAGTGATTGTTCCCCTAGAAAAGTTCTTTTCTCAAAACATATCTAGACGCACAACAAGTTTTCTATAATGGAAAAATGATTAATTTCTCTCTTTAAAAATCCTCAAGGGAAAACCATTTTTTCTAGATTACATACAAAGCATCCCTATACTTTTTTATTTGCAAATAAGTCTAATTAAAATTTAACATGCCTTTATCATTTGAAAGATAAATCTTTATGAAGAATACATGGAAATGTGCTTCACAAATGTAAATATGTATCTTTCAAAGATTTTAAGCAGAGGTATTAACATGGAAATTCAACAGAGAATAACTAACCTAAGTCACACATTAGCAATAACAGATACAGAAAAACCTGTTGTTGTAGATGGAATATCATCTAAAATTAGCAACTTCTTCTTAGAGAAAAACCCCATCATAGGAAACAGAAGATCCCTTAAAACAAATCAACCTAATTTTGCTGCTAAGCATTTAGTAGGTAAGGAAGAATTAGCTCCCTATTTCGCAGCTGATAACACCAAGTATGCTCCTGCAGCAGTAGCAATAGCTATTGTAACTCTCTTTTTAATCACAAAATCCGGAAGAGACGCTGAGAATTTTCAGCTTCCTATAGATCCCGAAAATACTCCAACATCAAAGTTAGATGTAAACCAATTGTTAGACATGAGACAAAATATTCTTAACAAATAAGAACCTATAAACGATATCCCCTTAACCGGGGATATTTATAAAATATCTCAAAAATGAGTAGGTCATCAAATGATTGTATTTATCAAAGGTATTTTTTGTTTTATTCTTCTATTAAGTTTCTTAAGAGGGTTTAAAAAACTGAGTTTCCTATGGAACCGCTTCCCTATGTGTACACAGCTTATTCCCGGCTGGAGTTTTTTCGCTCCTACTCCAAATACATTTGATTATCACTTATTATATCGAGAGATTAACAACCAAGAAGTAGAAGAATGGCAAGATCTCTATATCCTGAAAGAAAAACGCTCTATCTATTCTTTCTTCTGGAACCCAGAGCACAGATTTACCAAAGCTTTTGTAGACCTTGCAGTAGATCTTATTAATTTCAGTCATGCAGCACAAGATAAAAGACAAGTATATATTAGTCTCTCTTACTTACAAATCTTAAATTACGTAGATTCTCTAGATCACAAGCCCTCTTCCGAGAAAATGCAATTTCTCATTCTCACCAATTCCAGGGTACATGATTACAAAGTTATGTTTCTATCCGATGTGCATCCTATAAGCAAAAGGTAATCCATGAATCCTTATTTAGCGTTTAAAAATATTGCTTTTACCTATCAAGTTACTTTATGTATTTTATCGATGGGTTTATTCATTGCATCTTTGGAAGATTTGAAAAGTTGGTCTATTTTCCAGCCAACGGGATTGCTTAGTTGGAAAGTAGCAAAACTTAGCTTCAAATGGCGTGCAAAAGACTTAAGGCAAAGACTCTTTAATGTACTATTACAAGATCATGTCTTCAAATGCTCTATCTATTTAAGAGCATTTGCTTCTCTCTTATTATTCATATTTTCTTTGTTAAACATTATCTCTCCTACTCTTATTTGCTCTGTCTTTTTTTTGAACTTATTAATGAATTTTAGAACTCCTTACGGTTTGGATGGATCATATCAAATGACTCTAGTGATTTTATTTGCGCTATCCATAGGGAGCTTATTTGGAGTGGATTCTTCCATTTCAACAGCGTGCCTACTGTTTATAGCAGGCGAGCTTCTCACCTCTTATTTCATAGCTGGATTTAATAAACTAATCTCTCCCATGTGGCGTACATCATCCGCTCTACATGGAATTTTTAGCACAAAATGTTATGGTCATGGTTTCTTTTTTCAACTCATTAGCTGCAAGCATCTGTTGACCACTTTCTTAAGCTGGTTTGTATTCTTATTTGAAATGCTATTTTTTACAGTGCTCTTTTTTCATCCGATGTATACGATCCTATTCTTTGCCATTGGATTTCTCTTTCATGTATTCAATGCAATTTTCATGGGGCTGAATAACTTCTTATTTTCTTTTTCTGCGGCGTATCCCGCTCTTTTTTATTGCGTCAATTACATCCATGGAACCTAGCAAATGAGATCATTACGAACAAGAAATCGCTGATTAAATGTTATAGGAATGCCTTCTCCCATAAATAAAAAGTCTCCTATATGATTTAATACCGCATGAATATGTAGATAGGGCTCTGATGTAAGACCGGAGTTCCCGACTCTAGCAATGAGTTGACCTTTTTTAACTACATCTCCTCTTTTAACCAGAAGAGATCCCTTCATCAAATTTGCTAAAATAACAATGATTTCATTTTCACTTTTATGAATAGCCAAGTAATTCCCGGCTGGATTTTTTATATCCATGATCATGGGCTCAAGATCTTCAAATTGATCTAGAGATTAGATTTCTTGCATAACCCCTTATTTCAAAGCTTTCATTTATAGATTCCTAATCTTAACAAAAGCATTTCCAGCTATATCGCTCAAACAATTATATCTCCTGGATTAAAATACTTTAAAATTTTAGATTGCTTATTGGTTATGCAAGAGATCTAATATTTCCATCACAAGGACTATAAAGAGCAGAACCAAAAATACAGAAATCGTTTAATTTTTTTGGAGACCATTTATTAGCTCTAAGCGCCTGTTTAAAATCTTCTCATTAAGGTATTATGATATTTTTTGTGGAATTTTGTACATTTTAAAAAGTGGTTGCCAGTGGCGTATGTTACCCATAGGATATCCTAAATGGGAATTATGTGATTATTATTTCCCTCTTTGGAATAAAAAAGATAATAAAAATTCTAAGAGTATTCTTGAAATAGTTTTAAAAAAAATTGGTTGGCGAGGTCAGAAAAAGCAGTGGTCGGAAAGAGAAAACAAGCTTTGTAATTATTGATGCTCAAAGTGTTAAAAATACTGATACAGCGGAGAAGAAAGGATATGATGCAGGGAAAAAAATATCAGGAATAAAAAGACATATAGCAGTCGATACCCAAGGGCTTCCTCATGCGATTCACATTACCACCGCTAATATCACTGACAGAAATGGGTGTATAGAAGCATTTTCACTACATAAAAACCATTTGTTTGGTGTAAAAAATGTTTTAGCAGATGGAGGATATTCTAGAGAAAAATTTGCAAAGAGTGTGCAGGAAATATTAGAGACTGTTTAAAATCTTTTCAAAAATAGAGCAATAAAAGCGAGAACCACCATATATCAGGCTTGTATGTAGTTTTCTTTAGCAATTTTATTCCAAAGATGGAAATAATAATCACATCATTCCCATTTAGGATAACCTATGGGTAACATACGCCACTGACAACCACTTTTTAAAAAGGGCCCTTTCAACCTTGAAGTGCACAAAAAAGAACATATAAATACTTGAAAAAACATCTATTGTGCACCCGAGCATAGCATGTTTGTAGATAATCTCGTAAACACTTCTAGTGGAGTTTCGAAGTTGAGAGCCTTTCTAGGTCTGTTATTTAGTAAAGTTTCCACCCTTTCTATATCCTTGGAAGTCGTATCTAAAAAGCTTTGTGTTTTAGGAAAATATTGCCTAACTAGTCCGTTTGTATGCTCATTTAAGCCTCTTTCCCAAGAATGGTAGGGCGTTGCAAAGTAGAAGTCTGTCTCTAGCTCGAAACTAACCATTTGGTGATAGGCAAATTCTTTTCCGTTGTCTGCTGTTAATGTGTGTACAAAATCTTTGATAGGTTTAAGTTGTTCAATTAACGCTTGACTTACTTCCTCTGCAGTTTTATGAGAAACTTTGGCGAGCTTAGTTAGCTTGGAAGTTCTTTCTACCATTGATACAATTACGCCTTTATGTCCTGCCCCTATGACTGTATCTAGTTCCCAGTCTCCTAAACGAGTCTTTTTTTCTACAATACAAGGCCGTTGCTTAATATCTATACGACCAGGCATGTTCCCTCTTCCAGAAGCTCCCTTTCTCTGCTTGTTATATTTTTTCCCTCGATGACGGAGCTCTCTATAAAGCTGTCCTCCCTGTCGTTTATCTTTCCAGATATGATTATAGATGGTCTCATGACTAACATGTTCTTTACCATGTCTTTTAAGCCATCCGGATATTTGTATAGGGCTCCATTGCAACTTGATTTTTTCTTCAATACGGGTAACTATTTGAGGAGTCATTTTTTTATTGGGCTGAGAATTTTTTCTAAGAAATGCTTTTTCTTGAGCTTGCTGATGACGGTATCCTCGTTGCCCTTTATTTCTCTTAAGTTCCCTACTAATAGTGCTATGATGAACTTTTAGAATGTTTGCTATTGAGCTAGATGTATCTCCTCTAGCTTTTAAAATATAAATCTGACATCTTTGGTCATAGGTTAGGTGATGGTAGCCTTTAGGCAAGGTCTCTCCTTGTGTTTGATTGTTAAAAATCACAATAGAGATTCTTTCATCGCCTGCCTATTCTTTTTTTAATTCTTCTGTGCACTTCAAACTTGAAAAGACTAACTGTAAAAGTATGAAGTGTATTTCTTTTGGCTATTTCTACTATACATCCTAATATCTCCTGCACACTCTTTGCAAATTTTTCTCCAGAACATCCTCCATCTGCTAAAACATTATACCTTACTGAAAAGATTTTAAACAGGCTCTTAGAAATATTTCTTGTGTAGAGTAATTGGGGATTATTTATTAGATCTCTTGCATAACCAATAAGCAATCTAAAATTTTAAAGTATTTTAATCCAGGAGATATGATTGTTTGAGCGATATAGCTGGAAATGCTTTTGTTAAGATTAGGAATCTATAAATGAAAGCTTTAAAATAAGGGGTTATGCAAGAAATCTATTGACTAAAACCCAAAACTGAGGTCCATAAGGATAAAAACATTCTTAACAGTTTTTTGATGTAAATTAAAAAAAAATTATATATAGCAGTGCCAATTCAAACGGCTAGCTTAACGGGGTTCAAGTCAACGACTTGAAACTTGTCGTTAATCCTATATTTTTCTATACGATTGAATCGGAACCAATATATACTAGTGCCGATTCAAACGGCTAGCTTAATGGGATTTAAGTCAACGACTTGAAACTTGTCGTTTATCCTACATTTCAAAATATCTGTTATTTTCGGTATCTCTTCTAAGAAGAATCCTCTAATTGCCTGAAAAAAAGTCACCGACGTTTCGTAATATCGATTGTATACCGTCTTTTCCTTTAAGATCTTCCACAAGCGTTCAATAGGATTCAAATTCGGCGAATAAGGAGGGAGATAGTGCACTTTAATCCTAGAAGACATCAGAAACTCTTCTAGTTTCTTATTTTTGTTTGATCTTGCATTATCCAAAATTACATGAATAATTCGAGCCTCTGTCTGTTTTTCTAGCTTCTTGAAAAAATCGAGCATTGCATCGGCATCAACTGTCTTATATTCCTCTGTAAAAATCTTCATTCCTGTCAGGCAAAGAGCTCCAGCAAAATGCAATCGCAATTGTTTCCCGGATGTCTGCAAAGTCTTTTGAACGCCTTTTTTGATCCATCCACATACGGCTTGGGACTGATGTTCAGGATGCACAGCATCTATGAAATAGATCTCTTCATCAGGGTTTAAGGTCTCCTTTAAAGCCCTATATTGTTCTATGAAAATTCGTTGTTTTTCAGGATCTAATTTCCCAGGAATCTTTTTAGGACGTTTATAAACAAATCCGTGCTGTATGAGCCAATCTGTCATGCCACTTCGGGAATATTTTATCCCATATTGCTCATGCACATAAGCTATGATCCCTTTGACTTTAAGATAGGTCTTTTCCTGTAGGTGTTTTAGTAGAGACTCTTTTTGGTCTTGTGAAAGTTTTGATTTGCTACCGCCTCGAGGGCTACTTCCAGTTTTATTTTCGGAATCATATTCTCTGAGGTATTTCTGAACAGTGATAGGGCTTATCCGGAGTGTTTTAGCAAGATTTTTTGTTGAGATACCCTCATCATAGCCCAAAATTACACAAAGCCTATTCCGTTCAGAATAGTCTTTTGGATGCTTTAACTTGTGTTCTAAGTCAGCTCTCTGGCTAGGGATCAGTTTTTTCATACTCAATAGCTTAACACAAAACAAAATATTTTTCTATACGATTGAATCGGAACCACTATAGATGCCTTTGCAAGCATGCAAGAATGTTTAATTCCTGCATGCAATATAGCGTTTAGATTACTTGGGAAAAAGAAGAACTCTCTTCTACTTGAGGTTTAGCAACTGTGTCACCAATTATGATCATGACTCGTTCTTTTGTTATAGGAAGAGTTTCTTCTTTTAAACAATCAAAGAGCTTAGAAACACAATCTTGAACTGCTTGATCTAATTTTTGAAGCTGTGTTTCATTTGGGAATGTTATTTCCCTATTAAGAGGGTCAAATACAACAGATCCGTCTTGGTTAGCTTTATTAATGTTAAATTTTGCTCCATTATTTTCCCAAAATCGTATAACCATCTTTTTTGTTTCAGGGCATTCTGGATAAAAATTGTCTGCTGTTCCATTACAAGCAGATGTAGAAATGTTATGTATGCGGCAAACGTCTTGAAAAGCTGAAATAGACATACTTACCTTCCTATTTTTTTGATTAAAAGGTCGTTTTCAAGCAATAAAACCAGATATCAATTAAATATTTATTTTTCAATCGAAAATTGAAAATCAATTAAATATTTATTTTAAGTTAACCTTAAGATTTTGGGAAGGAGCACTATTTTTTAATATAGGAAGTATGTTCTACAGTAAAACTATCCTTAGGAAAATAACAGGGCCAACGCATGAAGATTTTTCTTGATAATTGAGAGATAAAAAATGATTCTGGCTCCTTTTTCATAAGGAGTATAAAATGGAAGGATTCATTCATTCTTCATCTATTATGATGCATTTTTCGAAATTACCAGACCCAAGAAAGACGCGCAATCAACTATATAGCCTTCATGATA